>JBCCGK010000063.1:0-68492 GCA_039029315.1 Bacteroidota bacterium
CACACTGGCCCATCCCCTCCCAAGGGGATTTCCCGCAAAGCCTTTTCTGTTGAAAATCAGGATTATCTTTGCCAGTTCCCCTTTTTTAAGGGGGAATCCCGATATATCGGGAGCGGAAAGGGGGTTCAAGAGGAAGCAAAATAAACTTATGTTCCACTGTACTAAACATAAAAAAAATCTGATAACTCGCTGTCTAACAGCCCATTCAATATTCATAATTCTTCATTCAAAATTGTCTCCCTACTTACCGACCGTTATCCTTTTCTTATGTACTGGATCCGTTCCAATCTTCGGGTTCGAGATGGTTCAGGAAGGACAGAAAGGCCCCTCGTATCCTGTTTTTTTGAATCGAATAAAATGACAATACGTTTTCTTCCACTCGCCCAACGTCTTTCCCCTGCTGCTTATAGGAAGCGGTCAACATGGCAATCAATGTATCGGTATTGTTGATGTCTTCCAAATTGCCCAGAATTTGCATGAGTGTATCGTAAAGATCACTATGAGGATTTAAATTGGCTTTCACCTCTGTGATCGCGCCATACAAATCTCTGGTCGCTTTGTGTTTTAGGTCAATGATATTCATCTCGAAAAATTAATGGTTAATGTGCTGTTTTGAGATTCCGTTCGTATATATTTTTTCTAAAAACAGGCAGTTGTTCGGATCATGATTGCTCCTTTTTTCTCAAAATACTTCATGAAACAAACATCCCTGAATACCGAAAGACAAACACATCAGTCGGTCCTTATGTTTTCTTCTGCATCAGTACCTGTAGGTGGCCATTCTTCCCTCCATATATGCTTATGTGCACAAACAAATTATTCAACTCTTCTGTCGAATGAAAACCGAAATCTTCCACAATGTCCTCCCATTCATCCACAGGCATCGAATAGCCGAATACCAAAATCAGGTTGTGGTACTCATTCTGAAAAGATTTGAAGTCCTTTTTGAATGGTTTTTCAATTCCATGAATCGTATCTGCAACTCCGCGATATCCATCTGTCGTTGAGTTGAAAATCTCCCATTCATGCACATCATTCCTGATTCTCAGAATCAGAATCCCTTGCGGATCGGACCAAATTTGGCCTCCCTCATTTGTTCCATGATAGTCGATATGATATCCGTATTGGGATAGCTTAATTTGTTTACAAACAATTTGGGGAGTTGGGGTAAATCCAAATTGTTTCACATCTGTTGAGGAGAGGTCTGTCGCAATCTGCTTCAGCTTCAATGGTCCATCAAATAACGGATCCTTGAGTAAGGAGCCATGTCTGGCAATTAGTTGATAAAAAAGTTGTTGTATCCGATACGGAAACTCTTCTATATAGATCTTATGTTTCTCGCCATCAATTGTCTCTACATAAATGCGCTTGTGGCCGGACCGTAATGCGCCATTTGTTCGAATTACATCAGCAAACTTTATTTTTTTTTCCTGCTGCTGCCCAAGCACGATAATGGCAATTTGCGTAAAATAGTATTTCCGTTTGTTTGAATCGAAATGTCCATAGACCCATTCGTTTGGCTCTAGCTGTAGGGGAGCTATTCTGATGCCATCAGGATAGTAGACAGCATCCTGCCCGCCTGCTTCATGTTCATGGAGTTTGAACAATCTAAGGATCCATTTATCAGGATAGTCGATGAGGGGAGTATTCATATGCTACTAGTGGTTCAAGACTTAAGTTTCTGATCATTAAGTCGTAGGATTTTTGTGCTCCTCCAATGCATTTTTGAGGAAGATAGCGTGCTATCTGACGAAAAAATAAGGCAGGTGGAGTGCAAAAGGACCAGACTTGGATTGTCAAGGACTTATGGCTTGAACCACTAGCCTGCTGATTATGCCAATGACCGTTGAGCAGCTTCTTCAGAACTGATGACTGGAATCACCTCAAAATCTACCAGGTCTTTCCAATGAGAAATCCATTCTTCAATTTTTGCTTCACTTTCGCTTTTCATGATTTGGTAACATGTTTGAAGGTTTTCTTCTATCCAACTATCTACAAATTCAACTCCCCCGGGCAGCATTCGCCCGTTAGCCGCAAATCGTGCATAGATTTCTCTGCTTTTGCCTGGCTTATACTTTTCAATAATCATGAAGGTTTTCATGGGCCTGCTTTGGGTTTGTCCGAACAAGTTGGGCAAGAATTGTGGTCAGACCAAGTCAGGTTTGATTTTTTTTGCATTTGAAAAAGATGGATCGGCCTGGTCCAGAGAGTTTTGGGGTGGATTTGCCTGCGGCCACGATCCCCAATTTTGGCCAGAACTGAAGTCATCCTGACTCAGAGGGAGCCCATGTCAGATACATTTTTCTACAGACGAATGGATGTCAAACAGGCGAAATCCACTCGAAAAAATCTTGTTGATTCTGCTTTTTTCCACACCTGTCCAAATCGGGATATAGTCTGCTTCATCTGCTGGCTTAATTGAAGGCAAATTATTGCCAGCGAATAATTTATCGTAAATCTGCTTGCTTAAAGCATCTTGCTTATTTCCCTCAAACGGAATGCGCAAAGCACTCAACACATCATCAAGCATATTCCAGGTATTTAATACCTTCCCAAGGTCTATTTCGTCAGTCAGTTGATGCGCCCAGTTCTTGATTTCATCAAAATTGTAGTCATAGACTCCTTCTCTATCAAGCAGAAATCCCCTTTGCCCCACATACTGCTCAAGACAGTGTATTGATTCAAATAGAATCAGTCTCCCTTCTTCGTCCTGGATAAGCCGAACTTCTTCTGATCCTAACCAGAGGAAATAATACTGTTGCCGTTTCCATCTTATGTCAATCCTACAGTAGATGCTCTCCATACTTTGCTTACGATCGATCGCGCTTTCAGTCAGCACAAATTTTGATACGCCAAAATAGGTTCGGATGTTCTTTCGGGTTGGTTTTCACTGCTTCTTACATACGCTTCGTCTCATTCATCAGGGAGTGGATACCAATTCCCCATATACCAAAGTTTTATGATCTTACGATCGACAGGGCCTGGTTCGGCAGTCCCTGATATATTTTTTCTCATCTCATGGCTCAAAGGATTCCAGTCTTCCGGGCAAAAGACCTGCCCCCCTTCACAATCTGTCAACATGTTCTCAAAAGGCAACCCCTGCTGACATCTACACTTGGATGTCTGTAGATTATCTGTTATTTTGTCATACAGTCATTCTTGGATACAATATACATCTTGGACAGACCCTAGGGTTCCATCCAAACATGTGCTTTCACCTTGGCCATTTTAGTCAAAATTCCACCATTACATCAACAATTGTAATGAAAACGAATGCTACCTTCTTACCATTGGTCGGTCACGATCAATATGTACTCTTCAGTCTGGATGAAGTTGGACATCCTTCCGCCCCCACACTTACACAGCAAACAGCATTGAATCCTGGCCTGCTTTCGGGTTGTGAATTCTATACTGTACGGTGGATTGATCGCGGTTCTCGGCAGGTGTTCTATTTGATCTTTCATATGTCAAATAACTACAACAGTATCGTGGAGCAGCTGCGGCTGGTCCGTCTCGTTGCAGATCCAGCGAGCATCACCATCACAGTGGCACACCGACCTCCAGACAACAACGCTCGGCCAATCATTGTTGCCAACGCGCTCGGAGTAGCAGTCGCCAGAATACAGCACATCCATAATGGTGATCCGATCGTACAGCTCAGGAATCTTAGATAAGGAGTCAGGCTGATGTTACATATTGCTGTTGGAATAAATCCAGGCGTGCGAACGAGACGCTTGCAAGAGTATCTATTCCCTATCTGGCACCAACGGATTGTTGGGAGGTGATTCCCATTTTCCCGTCAATCTCAGTCTGCAACATGACTGACGTCCATTCTCTCCTAGCAAAGCCAGACTGACGCTGAGCAAAAGGAAGGCTTTCCAGACTATTCCGTACCTTTAGGCATGCGAAAGTATGTGTTGAAGCGGGTACTTTGGTTTTTCCCTACCATGTTTGCTGTCTCACTGTTGGCATTCATGATCAGTTCCTGGTCCCCAGAAGATCCGGTCGATGGTTCTTGCCCCAACTTGAGCGATCCTGGCGCCACACCAGAGAATATTCAACGCTGTATCACACGAGAAAGAGAGAAGTTTGGGCTACATCTGCCCTTGTTTTATATAGAATTTGGAAGTCTTACCTCTCCAGATACGCTTTACAAGATCTATCCCAAAAGTACCCGAAACGCGATGGAGAGGATCAGTCATCGTACAGGAAACTGGGACGCAGTCAATGCGTATCATCTGTCCCTCAAACAATTGAGCGATCAATTGGTCTTGCTGGAACTGGATTCTGCTAATCTTGGTTCCTGGTCAGCCTTCGATGCCAAGATCCGATTACAAGACCTGCAACTTCTGTGTAAAAATCTACTGAGCCTGCATCAAGAAGACTTCGTTGTGCTATACCTCAACAGAGTTGACTCAATGAGTCTGGAGGCCCCTTTCCTGCATTCTGTCAGACCAACTGTCCAGAAGGTTCATGCCCAATGGCAATCTTTACAGGCCCATCCGCAAAGCTGGAAACGACTGATTCCAAAACTGATCATTCACGGATGGAAGAATCAATATCACCGCTGGATCAGCAAGATTCTTCTGGATGGGGACTTCGGCCGTTCTTTCAGGAATGAAGACCGTGTATCCGACAAAATCAGTCGCGCTTTCTGGATTAGTTTTTCCCTGCCAGTTTTATCCATTTTTTTGGCTTATCTCATTGCCCTTCCTCTCGGGATATACGCAGCGATGAATGCCAATGGCTGGTGGGACAAACTGTCTGGAGGATTGATGTGGCTGCTGGATGCACTGCCGACCTTTTGGGTGATGACGATGTTGTTGGTCTGGTTGGGTTATTATCTCGGCTGGGTGCCAGTGGTCTTTGACGCCTCCATTACTGACTGGGGCAAATATCTACATCAACTTCTCCTCCCGCTCTTGGGCTATACATATGGTTCACTTGCTGTTTTGAGTCGTACGATGCGCTCCGGAATTCTGGAGGTTATTCGGCAGGATTATATGCGAACGGCCCGTGCAAAAGGCTTGTCCCAATGGGCTGCCGTCAAAAAACATGCTATCCAGAATGCGCTGACCCCATTGATCATCATGTTCGTTGGCATCTTCCCGGCAATGATTGGGGGATCCGTAATCATCGAAGCAGTTTTTGGAATTCCGGGAATGGGCTATGAAATTCTGGAAGCGACGCGGGAGAATGATATGCCTATGGTTGTTACGATTTTTACCCTGTCAGGCTTTCTGACGGCGCTGGGATACCTGGTCGCAGACTTGCTCAATGCCTGGGTAGATCCCCGTATTCGGTTAGGCAAAAAACAAACAGACGGATAAAGGTATATCAACAAAGGTGGCACGAACCAAACAGACATATCCAAGGAAAGCAATTTTTCATTCGTGGGAACGGTTGAAAGCCAACAATCGTTTCACATGGATAGCTGGATATTTGGGTCTCTTGTTATTTGTGAGTGTGTGTGCGAATATTCTGGCGAATCGAGCCCCCTTAACCTGTGTATATCAGGGGGAACGATTGTTTCCCATCTTTTCTCCAAATGAGCGTCGAGAATTTTACGATCCAGTCGATACAAGCATGCGACAGATGTTTTTTCGAGACGTGGATTGGCACGTACAGGAATTTGATGCGGTGGTGTGGGCGCCGATTCCACATGGGGCAGAATTTATCGAAGGAGCAGAAGCCTTGCCCCCAGGAGCACGGCGACAGTATCGAGCCGCGGACGGCAGGATGGTCAAGGTAGATCGGAGATTCCGACACCTTCTCGGAACCAGTGCCTACAATGTCGACATGCTCGCAGGTCTCATTTATGGAACAAGAATCTCTTTATTGGTTGGCGTACTTGCCGCAGGATTAGCAGGGCTGATTGGGCTTCTGATAGGCGCTTCTGCAGCCTATTGGGGCAATCACCGACTCAGTCTCAAAAGAGGAACATTGCTGGTTGGAGGGATTGGTCTTTTTTGTGGTTGGTTTTACGGATTTCATCTTCGCAGATTTGTTCTGGCAGATGCTGCAGCCATATCCTGGTGGAGGTTTATTCCTTCGCTGACACTCAGTTGCCTGATCTTCCTGGCATGTATGTGGATTTTTTATTTGTTGGGGAATCGCCTGAGTCGAACAGGATGGTGGGCGCATCGGATGCCTATTCCGATAGATGCAATCATTAGTCGGTTGATAGAGTGGATTCAATCTGTTCCTGTCCTCTTACTTGTTGTGGCCATTGCGGCCATCTTCAAGGACAGGAGCATCTGGCTGGTCATGACCATCATAGGACTCACAGCCTGGCCGGGAATTGCGATCCTGGTTCGGGGTCAAATGATGAGTATTTTACCACGCAACTATATTGAGGCAGCCCGTGCGCTGGGACTTCGCAATGGTCACATTCTCTTCCGCCATGCCCTCCCGAATGCTTTGCCTTCCATCTTCGTCATTTTCTCCGCAGTAGTCGGCAGTGCCATTATGGCCGAATCTTCACTCTCGTTTCTTCGACTGGTAGAAAAGGCACCTAGTTGGGGCGGCTTGATCAGTGATGCACATACCATTGAGCATCTCAAGCATTGGTGGATAGGAGTCTTTCCCGGTTTGATGATTTTCCTGACAGTCCTCTCATTCAATATGCTGGCCGAATTATGGCGAGATGCCTCCGATCCCAAATTCCAGGAAGCCGCCTAGCGATTCCGGGGAGTTTTCAACAGATAAGTCAGCAAAAAGAAGCCCTTTCCAAAATCTGTTTTCTCACGCCAAGTCAGAGGAAGAGCTGTTTGAGATTGGCCAAATAAAGGAATGCCATTTCCCAACAAAATCGGATTCAGCTTGACTTTGAGAACATCGATCAGACCATGATCGAGTAACCAACCTGCAAACATTCCTCCACCGCACAGATAAATATCAGTGCCTTCCTCCTCCTTTAGCTGACGAATATGATCCAGATCAGGAGCGAGGGCATGAACCTGTTCATGAGGCTCTTCAAAACTGAGCGTATTCGAATAAATATAATGCTGCATATGAGCATAGGCAGGTTGTCCCGGCTTGAGGCCATATTGATAGCCAAACTCATAGGTACTTCGGCCCATAATGACTGTATCAAAGGCTTCGAGTTCTGCCATATAGTGCGTTACCAGAGGTTCATGGTGCTCAAACAAGGAGATGTCTCCATTGGGACCAGCAATACAGCCATCCAGTGAACTGGCGACATAGTAAACAATATTTCTCATGTAGATAGATTGGGTTGTGATAGAACAAGAATGCAATCAAACGTGAGAGAAAGGTAGTGATATTGCTTACGAAAATGGCTGGCAGTAGGTTGAAAAATGTAGGCAGGAAATAGGAAACGCTGGTCTACTTCTTCCAAAAACGTTTTACCTGAGAGCCAGCACCAAAAGCTGTCAGATGCAAGAAATATAATCCTCTGGGAAGGGAGGCGATATCGAGTCTTGCTTCCTTGCCTTGAAAGTGATCTTGTAGCAGGACCTGCCCCTTTTGATTCATGAGGATGAGAGAAAAAGGGGAATCGGCCGCTGCATCCCTTCGAATCTCGAGAACTTCAGAAGAGGGATTAGGGGAAAGTCGAAAGTCAAGGAGCGTCAGCTGGTTTACGAAAAGCGCTTGTTGAGAGGCGAAGGAATGGCTACCATCCACTTCCATGATTCTCAACCGATAATAATTCAGGCCGGGAGGAGGGGAGCTGTCGATCCATTCGTAAGAAAAAATACCGGTCCCTGAACCTTTTGGAGGGATATCCTTCAAAGGAGAATAGAGGAGGCCGTCCGAAGAGCGTTCGATCAGAAAGTGATCGATCGCCACCTCTAAGCTCGTGGTCCAGGAAACCAGTACCTGTGTCTGGTTCATCAATTCTGCAGTAAATGAAAGCAAATCCACAGGCAGACTACTGCCAATGGAATAAACCAGAAGCGTTGGTTGCGGAATCCCGCCTACTTCTTGAAAACTTCCTCCTATAAGCAGGTGATTGTTGTCAGCATGGACAACATTCACCGTCTGACTGATGTCTGGATTCCAGGAAGCATCCAGACTTCCATCTGTCAGCGCTACTCGGGCGATCTTGTTCCGGCTTTGGCCTCCGACTGAGGAAAACAATCCTCCCAGATAGAGATAATTGTCATGCGCTTGTATGGTGTATACAGTATTGTTGACATTCGCATCCCAGCTAGACACAACAGTTCCCGAACTCAGATGGAGGCGAGCCAATCTGTTTCGATTCCCTCCTCCGATGTGTGTGAATTGTCCTCCGGCATAGATATCGGTCCCATCGTAGAGTAAAGTATGAACAGTATGATTCGCTTCGGGCCTCCAGCTCGGATCAGGCGTACCGCTTGCCAGATCCATTCGGGCAATGCGGCTAAATCCTTGCCCTCCTATGCTTGCAAAACTCCCCCCAAGGTATAGATGATTGTTGACAGTCATCAGGCTGTAAATGGTAGAACTGACATTCGGATTCCAGGTAGGATCTACGACTCCTGTCACAGCATCGATTCGGGCAAGACGTTGCCTGTTTTGCCCACCAATAAAGCTAAAACTCCCGCCCACATAGAGATTCCCATTTTCCAGCACCATCGACCTGACTGTACTGTTGCTATTGGGATTCCAGGAGGGATCTATGCTTCCATCGTGCGTGCTCAAGCGTGCGAGTCGATTTCGGGCAGCTCCTCCTATGGACGTAAAGCTTCCGCCTACATACAAGTCTGATCCGTCGAGGAGCAAACAGCTGATTGTCGCGTTGACGGCCAGACTAAAACTGGATACAAGCTGTCCACTTGCATTGTCAAGCTTGGCAAGTTGTGTGATTTCCTGCCCACCTACGGAAATAAATTCTCCCCCAACCAACAATGTGGTCCCGGATACTGCCAATGTCGTTACAATATCGTTGGGAAGGGGTACCCAATTCGGATCTGCGGTACCATCTATTAGATTCAGTTTCGCCAGTCGCTTGGAGGTGATTCCACCGATTGTCCCAAATTGTCCACCCACCACGACCTCAGTCGGCTCAATCACAATCGCATATACTGCGTGGTTGGGGTTGGGGAGCCAGGTCATATCTATGGCAGCTGTCGTTGTGTGAATACGGGCAAGATTGGAATGACTGAGACCGCCAATGCTGTTGAACCATCCCCCGACATATAGATCTGTCCCTGACAAGGCCAGTGCCCAAATCGTCCCACTGGGATTAGGAGTCCAGAAAGCATCCACCAATCCTGTCCCAGGATCGATTTTGGCGAGATGATTGATGGCTTGGCCATCAATGCTGGTAAATGATCCACCGACATAGATCTGGCTGCCATTATAGGCCAGTGAGTAGACGCTCAGATTGGGATTGGGAACAAAAGCAGCATCCGCCTGACCAGTGAGGATACTAATTTTGGAAAGCCTTTGAATGGGCTGCCCGTTGATGGTATTGAAGTTGCCTCCCACGATCAGGCTATCCCCCAATGAAATGAGCGCATTGACGGTTCCACCGACATTGGGATTCCAGAAGGGATCAACGACTCCATTGCTGAGGGTGAGTTTCGCCAAGCGGTTTCGACTCAGCCCACCTATGCTGGAAAAATCTCCTCCGGCAAAGAGATCCGCACCAATAATCAGGAGACTGTTCACCTGATGATTGGCTCCGGGATTCCAGGCTGGGTCTACACTTTTGTCTGCGAGAATATGTGCCAGATATTCCCTGTTTTCTCCACCAATCTTTGTGAATTCTCCCCCCAAATACCATCCTCCACTTCCATCAGAGATAGCAGCCCTGATCGCTCCATTGGCAAGGGGAAAGTCAGTTGCAGGAGTTGCTGAACCAAGATCGATGGTGGTGGCCAATCCGTTATTGGGTCCTACGTACCCAAAAGAACCGGCGATATAGGTATGGCTGGCAGTGCTGGCAATGGCGCTGACAGCCCCGTCGGTGATCCACCAGTGAGAGAGGCGCGTCTGTGCAAGGACCGTCCCACAAGAATACATAAGAAACAGAAACAACAGGAAGCCCTGCCGGCATGGTGCATACTGGACTTGAAACATAGGTACTGGAGATGGAATGTTGTAAAATTACTGGCCTAATATTACGGAAGAGATCCACTTTCTCAGCCTTTCAGGGAGGATTTGGGATGAAAAGCAGGCTGTGAGGGATCAATGACATGGAAGTCACGATTGGAGAGAGCAAGATTTTTTCGGGACCGAACTTTCCTGTAATTTCATCTGTCAGATTGTTCATTCAATCCATGAAAATTTCCATCTTTCAATTAGCCTTTCATTGGCTTCAAAAGCCCTATCCATTTTATGCCAATGCACGGCAAGGATGGAAGCTCGGCGGTTGGATTGCTTTATTCATTTGCGTCTTCTGCCTCGTCTTTCGGCCATTCGGCATGATGCTAGTCGAACCACTTGTCCAATTAGGACTTGCCATTGGGTTTGGGATGGCGACCTTTATGATTTCGGTATTGAATATGGTCTTCCTGCCACGTTTGCTTCCCAACTATCTCAATGGGAAGAACTGGAAAATCTATCACGAAATCTTGTGGGTGCTCTATTTGGTGGTATGCATCGCAACAATGAATTTCCTGCTGACTCATCTGTTTTTTGATATCCCGGCTCCCTACATCACCTTTGTGCGCTTGCTGTTGATCACCCTTGCAGTTGCCATCATTCCCGCTGTTGGAGTCATCTTGTACAAGCAAGCCCAGCACTACAAGCAGGCAGCCTTGTCGAATCGGTCGACATCAAAGTCAGAACAGCTAGCGATGGGTACGGATCAGCCAACTCTTGACCGACTGACGCTGTATTCCTCCAACCAAAAACAACAACTCAGCCTGAAGTCTGATCAGTTATACTACATCTGTGCTGCTGGAAATTATGTAGAGGTATATTTCTGGAATGGAGAAAAACTGATCCGGAGTCTGTTGCGCAATACGCTTTCTGCAATGGAAAATAGCTTACAGGAATTCCCTGACCTGTTCCGGTGTCATCGTGCCTATCTGATCAATGTCAACAAAATCAGCTATGTCAAAACCCATCAACAGAAATATCAAGTGTATCTGATTGAGGTTCCAAATCCAATTCCTGTGGCGAGGGGTCACATTGCCAGTTTGAGAGAACGAATTGCTGAGGGTTAGGGAAAGGAGGAATCCAACCCTATCCCAATCTGATGTGAGTGAACAAAATTGAAAAATTGCCTCAGCCCTACTCCTTGACAAATTTTCGAACAGCCCTTCCCCTATTTCCTTGAATCGTGAGCAGATACACCCCACCCACCAAAGAAGAAACATCAAGCTGACTTATCTCCTTTCCTGTCAGTGATTCTTCTATGAACAGTCGACCTGTCATATCCAGAATCTTTACAGTCAAAGAATTCATATCTACCTGTGTCAACTCAATCGTCAACCAATCAGCTACCGGCACGGGATAGACATTCAGCCATTGCTCCAAATCTTCCTCTATCCTCACATTTCCTCCACAGATAGATTCGACAGCAATGGAGTCATCCGCCACGCTAATTGTGGGCACATTGGTTTCGATGGTAGGCAAATCGCTCGTCGGGCTGACAGTAGAATCTTCCACTGTCAGCACTGATACGACAAAACTACTATCTATATGGCTACAAAAGCTTTCTCCAGAAGCAGAAGTGGTGAGAAGCAAACTTGACCCGCTGCTAAAACCAGTCAACAACATCCGACCATCTGGCAAAAAGAGAGGGCCACTGACCGACTGATCCTCAAACTGATTGTACCGCTTCACCCAGTGTACTGTACTCCCGGAAGCATCCAGTCGCATCCCAAAACCATCTGAACTCGGGGAGCCAAAAGCTTTGCCAAAGGTGAGAATCTCATCCTGTTCGACGATTGCCAGACCTGTCATAAATTCATTGCCAAACTCGGGTTGTGCATAGGAATGGGCCCAGCTGACAGTTCCTGCATCATCCAGTTTCATCAGCCAGGTATTGTTGGCATTTGTAACCACAGACTCAATGATGTTCCCACCGACGATGAGACTCCCATCACTCAACTCAGCCAGATGATGACTACTGACATCTGCCCCCAAATCATAGAATTTACACCAATTCATCATCATCGATCCTGCCTCCAGAGCACAGACGAACGACACAAAACGAGGCTCATTGTTGCGGACATCTCCTGTCAGATAAAAGGTTCCATTCGTTCCTCGAATCACTTTTTCTGCAAAGACACCCACCGAGGAGGAAAAATAATAGATTTGCTGGCTTAGTATGTCTCCGGTCACGGAGGCATGCACAATTTTGGTCGGTCGATTGGTAACGCCATGCCGAATGAAGATCATCAAACTGCTGTCAGCCATCTCAAAGATCTCTAGCACCCGATCATCGAAACTGTCTGAATAGACTTTGTGCCAAAGAACTGTGCCTGCTGAATCCACTTTGTAAATCCCGGCACCACTTTGATTGATAAAATCCTGACGCATGCTTCCCCCGATCAGGAAGTTGCCATCAGAGAGTTGAGTGATGCAGGAGAAATCATCTCTCGCAAATGCCTTGAATCGCCTGGACCAAAGAACCTGATGCGAAGAATCCACTTTCAGGAGCATTGCAATGGAAGAATCATGCAAGAATGGCGGCTGAGCATTGGCTGCCATGAGCATCATACCATCCTGCAACAATTCTATATCCTGAATACCGAGGCTGTAGGTATGAGACAAACGGCTCTCGAATACATGTTGAGCAGGCAGGCTCAGGCATGTAGAACACAGAAAAAGGAGAAAATACTTCATAAGGCTGAGGATTTGCTTGAATCAAGATACAGAAAACTGATCGAGGAACAAGGCATCAAAAACAATTCCTGTTCCTCAATCTCTGTAGCATGCATTCACTCTTTCCTCTTCAGCCAGTATCGGTCATGTGTTCATAACAGCTACCGGAATTGACAGCAAAGCTCAACTCACTGGATAGCCCAACAAATACATGATTTTTCCGCCTCGACCATTGTCGCGCTTTCCACTTTCCCACATATAGCCTGGAACCTGAATGGTCGAGACCAATTGGTCCAGATCTTTGGGTGCATACAATTTGAATAATGCCAAAAATCCATCCAATAAGCTCGCAATCGGCAAAATTGGAATCAGATAGGTAAAAAGCAGTCTGCTTGGTCGAAATGGCCGGACAATAGGGGCCGTCAACAAAATGGTCATCGGCAAAATGATCGTCATCCCAACCAACTGCCACAAACTGTCATTATTTCCTTCAAGTATGGCAAGTGGATGTTTCTTTCGGGCAATTTGAGACAAAAAGGTACGGGCTTCTGCTGGGGCAAATTGATGAAAGGAATTGATCATGGTGTACAGACCTTCCTCCTCCGTCTGCATCTCAGACAAGGGAATGTTTTCTACTGTAACTGATTCTGGAAGATGTGGGATCAGGGTTTCAATTCCTGCTCCCATCTTCCGATCAATGTTGATCAAATGATGATTGGAGGTATGCTGTAATCCTTGTTCGATCACAGGCATAAAGGGCTTGGCTGCATGAACTTTAGAGACAAACCAGCTCATAAATTCAAACATGAGTTGTTTTAGATGTTTTGGGAACCAGCCTTGATTGATCAATTGGGGCACTTGTTTTCGTTTCATAATTCTAATATTTGAGTTTGTTTTGCTATTTTAGACCAAATGTACTAAATTTTTAGACCACTTGTACTAAAAATGAAAAAAACCAAAGAAAAAATTCTCCTGACTGCCCATCGGCTCTTCAATGAACAGGGAGTTGCAGCAGTCTCCATTCGAAAAATTGCAGCTACCCTCGAGATCAGCCACACCAATCTGATCTATCACTTTAAGACCAAGCAGGAATTGATCGAGGCGCTCCATCAGCAGATATTGGAAGCTGCTATCAAATTGAATCAGGAAGTAAGGATGGGCCCCAATATGTTGGAAGGATTATGGGAAGCGACCAAGGGGGGGTTTCGAATTTTGTATGACTACCGCTTCTTTATGATTGATCTGGTCTACATCATGAAGGAAAACAAACAGCTACATCATCGGTTTTTGGAGATTGAGCAGATTCGGTCAGAGATGTATCAAGATATGATCAACAAAGCCATTCAGCAAGGGTTAATGCGGGATGTGTATTATCCAGATGAATATCAGCAACTCATCACACATATTCGCATATTCAGTGATTTTTGGATTTCATCTGCGGCGATTTATTCCTCTGAAGACCCGCAAACCGTCATCGATCAGCATGCCAAATTGTTGCTGGACTTGTTTTTTCCTTATTTGACAGTGAAGGGAAGGAAGGCCTATCGTGTCTTGTTGGAGGCATCTTAGATGGACAGGAAGGCGAGAGGGATTCCAGAAACCATCAAAAAAATTCAATAAAATGACCCCTCAGCCATTTGCCAGAATATCCCAAACGCTTATGCTTCGTATTGGCAAATATGAAATGCCTATTCGTGTTGCTGGCTGTATTTCTCTTTTCTTGTGAGGAATCGCAACAAACATCTCTTGCTTCACTTCTTGAGACTTCCCCCATTATTATAAAAGAAGATGGACCTGCCCTGTTCCAGTATTGGGAGTTGGCGCAGGACCGGAGACTATGGGAGGCAGAATTGGGGAATTTTCCTGCCTTGGAAGCCTACAAAGACAGTCTTATCATGGCTTTGGGCGATTCATTGTTGCGGCAGCTCCTTCAGCGGGAACTTCATCAGGCTGCTCCTCCAAGCAGTTCTCCTGACAGCCTGGACAACTATCATCTTATTCATGAAGGACATGTGGGCAAGATTCAAGCTATCACCTATTTGGAGGCAGAAATTCTGAACTATCAGCTAAGCAGATTTCCCTTGTTCAGCCATCCAACAGAATTTCATGGGTTTATCCTGCAAAACGATTCACTGGGAAGGATCAGGATCTACTTTGGTGCCAGTGATCAGGGATGGCCGCCCAAAGCAACACCATTGGTCGAACATATGGAAGGCATCATCGATGAAGGATGGAGACTGAGTCATCACCTGCACAATCATTATGAGTCTGCCGAGAATAATTATCTGGGCATTATGGCTCCTAGCTTGGCAGATGCCCACTATTTCAAGGTATTGCATGCGCGCTTTGAGGTTGAAGAAGCCAGAATCACAAATGGATTTTGTACGCTTCTGCTGTCAGGGGAAGAATTGAACTTATTGAACTCACATTGATTTCAATATCGACATCCGCTCCATGTTAAGCCTGATATTTCCGGCTTGCGAGATAGCTGCGAATACATTCAATCGGCCGAAACACATAGACAAAACCACCTTTCCAACATGCATAAACATCTACTTTTCATTCTCTTGCTGCTCTTAATCAGTTGCCAATCCAAAGAGCAGCCTCCCTCTCCTTTTCCCTGGCATTCCCCTAGTCTGCTCAAACAGGAGGGCACAGTCCTGATGCAGTATTGGGAAGGCCCTGACAGCCCATCCCTGTGGACGAAGCAAGTGGAAGAATTCTCTGCGCTCCAGGCCTTTCGGGATAGTCTGACAGCAGCCATCGGACTGCATCGCCTTCAAGCCATTGTGAAGCGGGATAGCATGCAATTGACCCCCTGGCCGGAGGAGAATTTCAACCACGAGCAAACACACAATGGCAGAGTAGGCAAGATCAGGGACATCAATTATCTGGAAGCTCAATTGCTCAACTACCAACTGTCTCGCTATCCCCTATTCAGTCATCCGACAGAATTGTCCAGCATGGTCCTGCGACATGACTCCCTCCAACAACTCAGGATCTACTTTGCAGCCAGTGACACCCCCTGGCCTCCCAAAGCACCAGAAGTCATGGATCATATGGAGCAAGCCCTAGAAGAAGGATGGCGATTACACGCCCACTTGCACAATCATTTTGAGCCAGACTCCAACCTCTATTTGGGCATCATGGCACCCAGCATGTCTGATGTGCAGGTGCTCAGATGGATGCGGGACGAATATGGTCTGCAGGAAGTCTGGATTACCAATGGATTTACGACAGTGGAGATTCAGGCCCCAGAACTCGATCAACTCAATTCGCATTGATGAGGTAGGCCAGGAAATCAGATCTTATGCAGATTCCCTTTTAAGTCATGTTGCGGGTAAGGAACCAACCTATCGAATTCTCAAATGATAGATCTTAAGTAGTCAAGCAGAATGGTGAAGGTATGGGGTATAGGGGTATAGGGGGAATAAGGCATTGGTTGTCAGCGAATTGATTCAGGACAAAAATACCTATTCATTTTGCTCAAATACTTAAATGAAAAAGTGTCGCTTCAATAAATCCTTTTACAGTGGATTATTCCCTATTGACTTTACAAAGCTCATGGGCTTTCTATAACAGGAAAGTTGCCGACTTCGGTCAAAAATCGCTATTTGCCCATCCGAAAAAAGAATAGATAATACACCCAAGATGCCAATCAAATCTGTCACATACCTCCTGGAAGCCCAATCCATTGACATGGGAGGCTTTCCTGTCAAGCAAGCATTCCCTACGCAGAATATCCAGCAGATTGATCCATTTTTGCTGCTGCACCATGCCAGTGCCAAGTTCAGCAGCCATCGCCCTGCCAAATCGCAGGGTGTAGGACCACATCCGCATCGGGGATTTTCGCCCGTTACTTTTGTGGTAGAGGGACAGGTTCACCATCGGGATAGTAGAGGCAACAGTCAGATAGCTGGAACTGGCGAGGTACAGTGGATGCATGCCGGAATGGGCATCGTTCACAGTGAGCGCCCATCCGAAGAACTTGCCCAATCGCGTGGGAGGCAGGAGATCGTGCAATTATGGATCAACAGTCCCGCGGCTCACAAAATGGAGAAGCCAGAATATTGGTATTTGTCAAGGGAAGACATGCCTGTCATTCTCTCCGAAGATCAGAAAGTACAGACCAAACTTATCGCCGGGGAGTATGCAGGACAAATGGGCAAAATTCCTCCCAAGAGTCCTTTGCTTGTGATGTGGGGACAGGCTGAAACAGGCGGTCATGCCAGCCTGACAATTCCTCAGGATTTCAACAGCATGCTCTACCTCATCAAGGGCAATATGCGCCTGGTGACATATGGCCTCGTCGATCCAGAACATCTGATGGTATTTGGCATGGAAGGGGATCAGATTGAGATGGAATTTCATTCAGAAGCACAGTTTCTTCTCTTATGTGGCAAAGCCATTGAAGAAGAGGTTAGCAGATATGGACCTTATGTGATGAACAATCAAACGGAAATTCTGGAAGCCATGCGCGACTATCAGATGGGAAAAATGGGCATCCTGATTGAAGAAGAGTAAGAGACTGTTTGAATATTATCCTATGGTTTTGTTATGCCTCTTTTTTCGCCCTTCTGCGTTGAAAAAATCCTCATGTAGCTCTGCTACATTCCGGGTTTTCCGCCTTGAAGGTCAAAAAAATGACCTATAACAAATTCCATATACAAAACTCAAACAGTCTCTAAGACAAACTTTTCGGCCTGGGATGGGTTAATGTTCTATGGTATCACTTCTCCCAATTTTGACACTCATGTTCCTTGCATCTCCCATTCGTCTGATTGATTTTGCAGTCAATGCCTCTCTCTCAGGCTGGCAAGTGGTAGATGATGGGGTAATGGGTGGCCGATCTGCAGGAATGTTTTATGTCAATGAAACCGGACATGGCATGTTTGAGGGAAAGGTATCTCTGGCAAACAATGGTGGCTTCTCCTCTATTCGATATCGCACCTCTCCCAAATTGATCGGAGAATTTCGACAATGTGTAATTCGCCTCAAAGGGGATGGCAAACGTTATCAATTTCGGGTAAAATCCTCCCCATATGATCGACATACCTACATCCAGTATTTTCAAACAAATGGGGAGTGGCAAGAAATAGAGATTTCCCTGAAGGAGATGTATCCCACCTTCCGAGGCAGACGCCTGAACATGCCATCTTATCCGGCAAAACAACTCTCCGAACTTGCTTTTTTGATTGCAAACAAACGTGCAGAATCATTTCATCTTGAAATCGACTGGGTGGAGTTAAGATAAAATAAGTGAAGGATTTTTCTTGTAAATTGACCTATACAAACTGATCATTTACACCTTCGACCCTCTGCTCTCATGATTCGCCACACATCCCAATTGCTATTTTTTCTGACAGGCTTTCTTTTTGCTACTCTCTCCATTCAGACACAGGCACAATCCTCTCCTCTTACCCCGCTACAAACAGACAGACTCACAAAATTGAGTCAGCTCTGGGGACATGTGCATTTCTTTCATCCTTATCTGGCATATAAAGAGGTGCCGTGGGACAGTGCGTTTGCCGCCATCATCCCAAAGGCCATCGCAGCAGAAGACGCTATAGAATATGTAGGGGTACTTCAAGAACTTATGGGTTCCCTTGACGATCCTGCTTCCTATGCAGAATTGCCTCAAGAGGCTGTGTCCAGTGAGCCTTCAGACAGAGAGAAGCATCCCCATGCCTCGTTCAATAAAGATAGTATCCTTATCATCCGTGTCAACCATTACGAAGATCTCAATGCCTGGCAGGAAAGCATAGCCAAATTCAACGAGATTGTCCCAATGGTCTCTCATGCCAAGGGGATTCTCTTTGATTTGCGTGCAAAAGATGCGTATGCCCGTACGACTTCCTGGGCTTTCGATTATGGGATGGAGCGTTCGGGTCTGTTATATTTGTTGACGGATCAGACACTCATCACCCCTGGTCAGCGGACAAGAATGCACAATGGATTCGCTCCGGAAGTGGGGACGTCTTCTGGCGGGTACCGATCATCCTTCCGGGTTCAGGATGGGAAGTTGATTCAGGGAAGGCGGATAGCTGAATCTGTGCCCATTGTCTTTTTGATCAATCAGGACAGCTATCTCCCTCCAGTCGCAGTCGGGCTTCAGGAAGCTCGATTGGGTGGCATCATTGCCGTTGGAGAAAGCTCAGATGCTTCTTTGATTACCACTACCAGTATGGATATGGGAGAAGGCATCTTTGTATCCTTTCGGACCAGCGAAGTTCTTTCGGCCAAAGGCATGGCAGGGCTCCGATGTAATCAGCACCTTCCAGCCGATTCTGATAAAGGTACAGTGATGGAAACAGCCCTGAACTTTCTTCAGAAGCAGGACTTCTCCCTCCAGAATTCTACATCAGCGCCCCCTATGGTTGCGGCTTCCTCAGCCAGGCAATACCCCTCGGGCCCCTACCCTGATTTGGGATATCGCGTTCTTGGTGCTGCCAAGACGTGGGCAGTTGTTACGTATTTTTTCGCTTATAAAGAGCTGATGGAAGCGGACTGGACACAAGTCCTCAAAGAAAGCTTAGCCGCAATTGTTTCAGCTGAAGATTCCCTGGCGTATACATTGGCGATCCTCAAGATGTATCGGCATCTACAGGATGGGCATGGATTTTACAATTCGGCTACCATGCGGGCCTTTTTGGGACAAGCATGGCCACCATTTGTTACCCGTCCCATCGAAGGCCAGCCGACCATTACAGCTTTGGGGGTAGATTCTGTTTGTCAACAACTCGGCCTGGAAGTTGGAGATGTGCTGACACATATTGATGGAAAAACCGTTGAAGATGAATTCACTAGAATCGGCCAATACATCAGTGGATCAAATGAGGGCTGGCGCAGATACAGAGTGAACAACTATTTATTGCTGGGGCCTCATAAAAGCACAATCAGTACAAGCTGGCTAGGGAAAAACAATGAACAAAAAATCGTGGACGTTCCACGAGACCAGGCATACCGATCTGCTTTATCTTCCCACATGAGTGAACGATCTGGCGAGCACATTCGCCTGCTGACGGACAAAATCGGCTATGCAGATCTTGAGGTACTGGAACAATCTGAGGTGAACAGTATGTTCGAGCGCTTCAAAGACACCGAGGCCATCATCTTTGACATGCGAGGCTATCCCAATGGTACCGCCTGGACCATTGCACCACGCCTGACAGATAAACCGGATGTTCCTGCTGCCTATTTTCAGCGATATATGGCCCTTAGCCCTAACCTGACCGCAGATGATCAATTGGGGACAGCCATCAGATATCAATTTTATCAGTCCATCCCCCGACCACAATCCTGGACATACACAGGCAAAACTGTGATGTTAATCGATGAACGAACCATGAGTCAGGCAGAGCATACCGGTCTTTTTTTCGAAGCTGCCAATGGCACAGAATTCATCGGCAGTCAGACTGCTGGAGCCAATGGGGATGTAACCAATTTTAACATTCCGGGAGAGATGCGCTTGTATTTCAGTGGTCATGATGTCCGTTTTCCTGATGGACGACAATTGCAGAAAACTGGTCTGGTTCCCAAGATTGAGGTCCGTCCGACGATTCAAGGAATAAGGGATGGTCGGGATGAGGTATTGCAGCGAGCGATAGAATATCTGGAGACAGGAAGCTAAGCTCCTGTTGTCACATTCGGAGAAGAGACTGTTTTAAAATCTATCACTTATTTTTTGTATGCGTCTTTTTTCCTCATCCGGCGGCTTTTTTTGTTCCCATAGCACTACTATGAGAACAAAAAAGAGCCTTGTCTGAGAAAAAAATTCACCCTAAAAATTCTCAGCACAGATTCCAAAACAGTCTCTAAGATTCATATATTTTGGCCATATGATTGGCCGCATTGATGTTTTTCAATAGCTATCGTCTAATCAAATAACAACTTTTCCTACCTTTTTTGTTATTGACAACATAGACATCCCCAATTGGATGTCACAATATCCTATATGACTATGGCAGCCAAGATCATGGCTTACCTCAAGGACAATTTTCTTGTCCTTATCCTCCTCGCTATGGTAGGATTCCTGCTCATGCGTGGCAATGGAGGATCAGAAGATTTTGTTTCTCAAATTGAAGCAAAAATTGACTCTATCAATCAAAAGAATGTTGAAATCCGAGACGAAATCGGACGAATTCAACTTCAAAAGAGTGAAATGGACAGTGTATTGGAAGAAGAGATGGGCAGGTTTCAGGGGAATATCAATCAACTCTCTTATCGCCTGGGGAATCTCAACCGGCAATCCAGAGACCTCCAGAGACTCATCGACAAACAGGTCGAGGAATTCTCTCAGGCGCCTGGCCCAAAAGCCCTGCCTCGTGTGCAAGATATTGATCAAGTGAATCCATAAAGCGCTTATTATTATGAAACTCTATCCACGCATCGGACTGTATCTCTTATGTAGCCTGCAACTTATTCCTACACAGGCCCAGGAGGTTTCCTGTGATTCTTTGTTGAATCTTTTTGTCAAAGGAGAAGATATGATAACAGATATTCCTTGTGATTCTTTTATCGTGATCAATCCAGGCTATTACGATCAAATTGCACAGAAGTACAATCTTTCTGCTGAATTGGTCAGTAGTTTGAATGATCAGGTCAATCTGCTAAATACTCAGTTGAGCACTTCAAAAGAGATTTCGCAAAATATGGAAGACATGATCTCTGTCCAGGAAGAGGCCATCAAAGCCTATAGTGGTCAGTTTGATTCTCTCATGATCAAAGCCCAACAATTGGATACACTCGTAGATGTAGCAAATCAAAACACAAAAACGGTATTGAAAGAGTACAAGAAGAATCGCTGGAAGATCATCGGATCAGGTGTATTGGGCGTCCTGGGCGGGATCGGTGTAGGAGCAGCGATTTGGTAAGAAAGAAACAGACATCTTTAACTCTTGTCTAGCTCTTTCAGCTTCAGCACGCGCTTTGCTTCACGAATCCCCGTCTCTGCCGCCCCATGAACCGTTTGGTGATGTCCATTGAGGTTCATGGCTTCTCCGGCAAAGAATAGCTTGTCATCGATGGATTGGGCAGCGATAGCTCTCGCATTCCCGATTCCGATGGTGCTGTAGGAGTAGGCCCCTCGAATAAATGGCTGTTTGCTCCAATCCATCACATAAGCATCCACAAAGCTTGCCGAGGCTTGCCCAGCATACATCTCATCCAATTCTGTCAGGAGAAGATGGACAATGGCTGCCTCCTCCTCCAGACTGCTGAGGTATTCAGCTTGCTTCCCCATGACAAAGGCCATCAGGACATGATCCTGACCTTCTTTGCCGATGATTTCATCTGCATAGGCGGCGCAGTTTCTGCCACCGATGATATTTTGGTGATAGAACTTCTCCGAGAATTTTAGGAAAACTTTCATGCCAGCATCCATGCCAATCTGTTGAAAGGCTTCTGTCTTTTTTGAAGGTAAAGGGGGGACAAACTCGATGGCACCATCTTTCAGAACAGGAATTGGAACTGTAAGAATCACATGACTCGCACGCCAGATCTGGTCCTTGGAATCTTTCACAAAGATCTCCTGCTCGCGATAGTCAATGCGTTTGATAATGGTATGCAGGGAAATCTTGTCTAATAAAGGTGTGGCTATATGTTTATTGATCAGGTCAAAATAGGTATCCTGGAATTTGTAGTCCTTTTCTCCTGAACTCCATTCTTCTTCCTCTTTGGCGTTCCAATAGGCAGATAGCCGTGTCGAATCTGCTCCCTGATCCCCTGCGATGGCCTCTATGATGTAGCGATAATCTTCCCCAAATCCCTGCTCAGTGGCGTAATCAAAATATGAGATATCCGGCTTCCGTTTTTTGTCAAAAATTGCCCACACATCTCGTGGAGGCTCTTCTATCAATTTTCCCTGAAACCAGTAAACTTCCGTTGATTTGTCCTTCTTGATAGAGGTTCCAGTCTTTTTAATCAGCTTCCCGATGAGGGACTTTTTTCCATGGAGCCACTCTGCTCCCAGATCCAGCGGATAGTCAGCAAAGCCTGTCAGCTTCCCAAGTCTCCCTCCGATTCTGTCTGCGGCTTCCAGAATCCGAAAGGAAATTCCCCTTTTTTGCAGCACATGTCCAGCATACAGGCCAGCCGCACCAGCTCCAATGATGAGAATGTCGTGTTCAGGTTTCATAAAAATTCTTTCAGGATCTTACCCAATCCAGAACCTTGCTGATTTGTTCAAATTCGAGGTATGAGGTCTTTTCGGCTTCCTTGCTGTTGACCAACTCATGCACCCATGTCGTGTGATAAGGAATATGAATGGCCGTAACCCCGATTTCTACCATCGGCAAAATATCAGACCGCAGAGAGTTGCCCACCATGAGTAGGTCTGAGGCTGCGATGCCATACCTATCCAGGATTCCCTGATATACTTGTTCATTTTTTTCACTGACAATCTCTACATGGGTAAAATAGCGAGCGAGATTGGATCGGGCCAATTTGCTTTCCTGGTCAAACAAATCACCTTTGGTCAGCAACATGAGCGCATAATCCTCTTCCAACTCGTGAAGCACATTCTCTACTCCCTCCAATACTTCGATCGGACGAGTCAACATATCCTTGCCCCAACTGATGATCTGATGAATGTCTGCTGCCGAGATCTTGCTATCCGTCAGTTCTATGGCCGTTTCAATAAGTGAGAGAACAAATCCTTTTGCGCCATAGCCAAACAGTTTCAGATTGACTTTCTCCCGTGCATAGAGTTGTTCTTTCAGATCGGGAGCATCCAGATATTGTTTCAGGAGATTCTCTACCTGATGTTCGACCTCTCCATAGTGAGGCTCATTGATCCAAAGGGTATCATCTGCATCAAAGGCAATTATTTTGAATGGTTTTCTGATCTTCATTGTTTGATTCCAAATGAGTTCTATGCAATTTGCTTGGCTCACCAAATGTATACAATTCTCTTTGCATCCTGCTGCCATTTTTGTTGACCCAACAGAATATTTTCCTATGACTCTTCGCGACATGATTCTCGACGAACCAACCAAAGCAAGAAAAACAGAAATTGCCGCCTATATTGGTGATGATCAAGAGAAGTTCACCCGCCTCTGGCAACTGATCAAAACAGATTCTCCTCCGGTGCCTCGATTGGCTGCCTGGATCATGGAGGAGGTTACGGCTCAACATCCATTTCAAGTGACAGCACATTTGCAAGACATTATCGACTTCCTGCCTGGAGACTTCCACGATGGGGTCCGCCGGAACTTAGTCAAAATTCTTTCTCGCACCCCTTTGCCAGAAGACAGACAGGGAGAATTATACGACCTCAGTCTCGCTTGGCTGATGTCAGGCAATCAGCCTGTCGCAATCAAGGTCTGGTGCATGGAGATTTGTGCCTCCATCGCATGGCCTTATCCCGAACTGAGAGATGAGGTGTGCATGGTAATAGAGGAGCAAATGCCTTTTGGCAGTGCGGGCTTTCGATCGCGCGGGAAGAGGATTTTGAAGCGGTTGAAAACCTGACCGCTTGTCCCGAGCATGAGTCGAGCTCAGAATACAGGGCCACCGAGAGACGGCAAATCAGATGATGATCTCTGCGATTTTGCTGTTCTGTGGTCAATTTTAGAATTGTTGCCCCCCTTTTTCAATCCAGTTTCTCCTTCTCAAAATCACTGGGATTGACCCAACCCGTTTTCATTTTTTCGCCAGACATAAAGCGCTCATAGAAACCTTTGGTCTCCTCATGTGCATAGGGATATTCATCAAAGATATGGCCATTGCCCAGCATTCGAGGGTCTTTCTCTGCTGTCAATCCCTGACGCATGCGATCTGCCAATTGCGTTTTGATCGTCTGATGCTCCTTCGATCCAGCCAGATTGTTCATACACTCGGGATCAGAAGCAATGTGATACAATTCTTCGGCCGGCCGTTTGCCCATATTCCACTCCCAATATTTTCGGGTCTCAGGAGTGTGGCGGGCCAGGAGAGCCTGCGTTTTGGTGGGACTGCCATCGGTATTCAGATAGCCTGTTTCGGGATTCCCGACTGGCCAGCGATTGGGTTCAAAGTTTTTGAGGTATAGATATTCATCCGTAACAATGCCTCTCACAGGATATCCCCAATCATTTGGGCGACCGATGTCATGTCTTTCCTTGCCAATGAGTACATGATCTCTGATGGGTGCTGGTGTTTCTCCTTGCGCAGCATAGAGGATGTCAGTCAGGCTGCTTCCTGTAATCGGCTGCATGCCACTTTCAGTCTGTCCTAGTCCAGCAAGCTCCAGAAAGGTAGGCGCAAAATCAATGAAATTCACAAATTCATCGACTGTCCGACCGGGATTCTTGATGCCTTTGGGCCACATCATCGCAAGTGGAAGATGGTTGGAGAGTTCATATTTCTGCCCCTTGATCCGGGGGAATGGCATGCCATTGTCTGCGGTTACTACTACCAAGGTATTTTCCAGCAAACCTCTGGCTTCGAGTTCTGCCAGCATTTTTTGGAGATGCAGGTCAAAATATTCGATCTCATAGGCATAGTCGAGCATGTCCGTGCGGACTGTATCATTGTCTGGCCAGAAGTCAAAGACCTTGTCGATGTCAGTTAATTTTTTTCCTCCCTTATTGATTCCTGCACCATATTCATAGGCCCTATGTGGTTCTGTCGAACCATACCAGTAGCAGAAGGCTTGTCCATCTGGTACAGAGTCCAAAAATTCACCAAAGTTTGCTGCATAATCCGAGCTAGAGATAAAGTTGGCAGGAGGCGTCAGTTTTTGGCGATTGAAAGGAATGCCTGTGAGCTGACGAGGATTGCCAGATTCGTCATTGGCAACTCCTGGCGCCCACCCTTTGGCGGTATAGCCCACATAATAGTCATGCCCTGTCAAGGCTTCCGGATAGGTTTTGAATTTGGGTGGAAAAAAGGGTACATGGTTCATGGCTCGCTCCAGTTGCCAGGAATTGCGGCCTGTCAGGATGCACGCACGAGAAGGAGAACATTTGGCATTGGGCGTATAGGCCCTGGTGAACAAGATCCCTTCTCGCGCAACCCGGTCAAATGCAGGGGTTTTTACCCAGCTACAGCCATAAGCACCCATATGCGGAAAAGAGGCATCATCTGCGATGGCGAAGAGGATATTGGGACGAGAGGCCTGTTCCTCAACCGGATCTGGCTGGCAGGCGAATAACAAACAAATAGAGAGGAGAAGGAGGAAATTTCGCATACTGCTAAGATTCATGCATAGGTTTTGTTAGGTAACAGAAGATAAGTATGGAGAAAAATGTAACAAGCAACATCTGTGATGTGAAATGGCAAGGAAGAAATCAGACATTTCCCACTACGGAATGAACACCCTGCTATACTGCCCTCTTGAAGAGGCAATTGGGTAGAAGAGGGGGGGCAATTCGCCAATCACCTTGATTACAGCGTATGTCCCTTTACCTTCTAGATTCATTCTTTTGCAGATTATATTTTCTTCTAATTCAATGCTCAAAAGCCAGGTTGCCCCTTCACACTCAATGCTCCGGACTTGAGGCCGGGCATTTCCCCTCGTGGAACTTTGTTGAAGGCAGAAACTGAAGGCAGCAATTTCCCGCTTTGTCGATCAAATCCATCTCCAGTCAGTGTTTCTGGCGTATTATCCTTGGTAAGGTCTCTCCATTGATGCATCACAAAGCGAAAATCTTCCATCACTTGTTGATAGGAAGGGACGGAGGCAAGATTCAGCAATTGTTCTGGATCATTATGCACATAGAACAACTCCTCTCTGGGTCGCGGACTCAGAAAATTGTCAGCCTGTGCGGCTGTCAATTGACCAGCTTCTCGTGCTCGATTCAAGTCTTCCTGTGAGAGACTTCTCTTGGAATCAGCTGGTCCCCCATTTGGAAATTGTGTTCGTTCATTCAGTACATAGAGAAAATCCTTGGATCGCACCATTCGCTCATGGGCTTCGAAATCATGCCAGTTGTGCTCAGAAAAGACATAGCGTCGAAAGTCTAGTCTGGGATTGCCAAACAAAGTTGCGAAACTTCTTCCCTGAAACATCTCATGCTCCTTCGCCCCTGCCAGATCCAGGATAGTTGGCGCCAGATCGACCACACTCAGCAAACTATTGCAGACTGCCCCAGCTTCCTTGATCCCCTCTGGCCAATGAATGACAAGAGGTGTCTTCATCCCACTGTCATACACCCTCGTCTTACATCGAGGAAAGGGGCGCCCATTGTCCGCCATGACAAAAATAACGGTATTGTCAAGGATGTTTTGGCGCTTGAGCTCTTCAACCACTTTGCCCACATAGAAATCCAGCCTCCCGATCTCATTGTAATAGGAGGCCAAATCCTGTCGGGTGGGCTCCGCATCGACCAAATATGGCGGAACAATTACACTTGCCGGATCATGAGGCGTCCCAAAATCATCTGCCTGCCAGGCTCGATGTGCGTCAAAAGCCGCAAACCAGGCAAAAAATGGTTTGTCTTTCGGCCGTTCCTCTATACATTGCACCCATCGCTCTTCCCCTCCACTCCCAGCACCTTTACGCTCATACGCATGATCAAACGCCCGCAAAGCTGGCTGACCAAAGTGGCTTTTGCCGGATTGTACGGTATAATAGCCTGCATCTTTCAGAAGGAGGGGAAAGGGAATTTGGGATTCGGGAAGGGGAGTATGCAATTCAGCAGCGCCATTGTTGTGAGGATATCGACCACTGATAATGCTGCAACGACTCGGGCTGCATGAACTGGAAGTCAGATAGGCATTGGTGAAGCGCATACCTTTTGCAGCCAATTGATCAATATTCGGTGTCTTGACGGATGGATGGCCATAGCATCCCAGGTCATTCCAACTGACATCATCAGCAATGATGTAGACAAAGTTGGGCTGCGCAAGCCTGCTGCTTGCAAAGCCAAGCATTCGGGGGGATTGTGCAGGAGTAATTCCAGTCAGCCCAAATAAAAAAATTGAGGTCCAAAGGAGGAGAATATGTAGGTTCATTGTTCCTGAAATTGAGAAATGTTGTGGAAAAATAACATTCTTACATTGGTTTTCTCAGAACAATCTGTAAGAGTCCCACCTTTTTATTACCTTTGCATAGAAGTAGCTGTAGGGATATCATTTCCTATTCTTACTTCATTCAAGTTTTTTGCCGATTTATATTGGTTATTCATTCTAAATCCTTAAAAAATCATATGCTAATTATCAAAGTTAAAGAAAATGAGAGTATTGACCGTGCGTTGAAACGATACAAGAAGAAGATTAAGCAAACCAAGCTTCTTCAAGGAGTCAGAGCAAACCAAGCCTATCGGAAACCATCTGAGAGGAAGAAAATGCTGATGTCAAAGGCCAGATACCGTCAAAAAGTAATGGATCAAATCAACCATCTTTAGTATTTCTCGATTATTATTCTTGCAACCTGATCCCAATCCATTACTTACATGATACTTAAATCCAGATTGTTATTCCTTCTCGAAAAAAATGGAGGACATATTATAGACAATATTTCTCAATCAGAAATTGAAGATTATACATATATCAGAGAACATCTGTCTACAACAGATGTGAGCGAGGATGAGGATCTTCAGTCAAGAATTAGTCAGCTGTATCAGTTTACCAAGCATCGCATTGATATCAAGACGCGAACGCACTTTTACTCCATGCTAGAGAAATTCAAGCAGGAGGAAACAATGGATCTGAATAATGTTGCAGAAAAATTTCTGGCTTCTGAAAACAGAAAGTCATATCAGGCGAAGCACTTCACTACATTGACCTATTTGACACATCTTCTGGATGACAAATATGGGATCTATAGTGCGCACTTGGGAGAAATGTTTGATTTCAGTCTCCCCCGAGGACAACTGATTGGAAACTACCAAAAGAAAGTTGCTTTCCTGGAATTCTACATGCAAAAGACGCAGTTGTACCAGGAAATCATTGAAGAACCTGCACTTCAAAACCTTCTTAAAGTTGTCAGAATCAAGTTTTTTGACTACAGAAGCGTTTTGACCCTTCCCAAAAGAGTAGATCTGCTCGTGCGGTCAGCATCAGATCTTCATGGCAAAGGGAAATTGCTCGTATCAGGCAAAGTCGGGACCTCTTCCTGATCGTAAAGATTATTAGCATTACCTACAATAAATAGGTCGGTAGAAGAAATTCTTCTACCGACTTTTTTTGTTGCGTTTCGGATCGCTTCCATCCTTCCTGTCAACTCATCTGACTCCAGGCTTGCAATTGTTTGAAACCCTTTTTCCAGGCCAAACCAAAGCACCTTTTCCCGCGTGGCGATGGATGGCAACACAATAGATAGCTCCTGATCTTGCGCTTGATTCTCACATGTTATATCTCTGATTCACAGATTCTTTGGGAAGAGTGAAAAAGAACTTGCTTCCCTTTCCCGGGATAGATTTCACCCACAACTCCCCCTTGTGTTGCTTCACCACCTTCTGACAAATGGACAATCCTATACCCGTTCCGGGATACTCCTCAGGTGAATGAAGCCGATGAAAGACATCAAAGATCTTGTGTTGGTATTCCTTTTTGATGCCAATCCCATTGTCTTCCACAATCAACAAATAATGATCTGAATATTCTTCAGCACGAAGTATGATCTCAGGAGGTGCTTCCCGATGGAATTTTATCCCATTTCCGATCAAATTCTGAAACAGGCGAAGCAAGCCCGACCTATCTCCAAATATCGTGGGAAGCGGTCCCAAGGTTATCTTGGCGTCATGCTCTTCTACCATATGCGCGAGATTCTGAATCGCCAACTTGCCGAGTTGGTTCAAATCGACAGCCTCTTGATTGTCTTTTGTTCCAATTTGTGAATAGGTCAACAAATCAGACAGCACTGAATTCATTCGCTCCACCCCTCCCAGTACATAGTCTATGAATACCTCTCCCTCCCTATCTAACATGGGTCGATATCTCCGCTCAATCAAGCCAATGAAAGAAGCAATGGTTCGCATGGGTTGCTTGAGGTCATGAGAGACGACATGGGCAAATTGTTCCAAATCCCTATTTGAGATTTGCAGCTCCTGATTTTTGATGGCAATCTCTCGTTTTTGATTTGCCAAAGTCATCGATGTGCGCGTCTGAACAATATAGCGGTAGAAGATAAAGGCCGATACACCAAAGAGCAGCAACATCAGAGAGATGAATACCCAGCGATCTCGCTGCAGCTCGAAGATAGCCTTGTCCTTCTTCAATAAGTCGATTTCATTTTTTTGCACTTCTGATTCATACTGAATCTTCATTTCCATCATTTTCTGGGTGCTCTCTTCCGAGAAGATCTGGTCCTTGGTTTCCATGTATTTTTGCTGATACTGAAAAGCCAAAGGATAGTCTTTCTTGACCACATAGGCTTTTGAGATCAAGCGATAGGCGCGCGCAAGCTCAGGTTTCAGTTGCAACTCCATAGCCGCCTTTTCCCCATCAAATAAATAGGACAAAGCTTCATCAGATTTTCCTTGCTCAATCAATGCCTGTCCCAGATGATTGTATTGGCTGACAGAGCCTGTTTTGTCTCCAATGGCCTGGGAAATATGAAGAGAACGCAGATAGTAATTGACTGCTTCATGATGGTTTGACTGTGCGGAATAAACCTCTCCAATCAGCCCCAAAGCTTCTCTGATACCGGTTTTGTCAGTCAGAATTTCGCGATAGTGCAGGGCTTGTTGGTAGTATCTCAATGCTTCAGGAAAGTCCTTTCTCTTCAAATGCACATCTCCAATGTTGGCATAAGCATCTGCCATTCCTCTCAGATTTTCCAGATGCTCGGCAGATCGCAGTCCATCCATAAAGTAGGCCAATGCCTGATCATAGTCTTCCATGACCATATACACAGCACCCAAATTCAGGAAAGAAGAGGTGATCTCTTTCTGATCCCCAATTCTCTTCCAAATCTTCAAGGCCCGCAAATGAGATTGAAGCGCTTCTTCATAGTTGCCCATAAAGTAGTGCATAACACCAAGATTATTGCATGAATTTCCAATCCATTTCTCATTTCCCAACACCTCTCTGATAGCAGCAGAGGCTTCAAAATGCGCCAGGGCTTCACGGTTGTTCCCGATCATCTGCCAATACATGCCCAAATTGTTCAGGGTGTTGGCCTTTTGGCCCTTGTCATGCAGGATTTCAAATTGAAGAATTGCGTCATTGAGATACTGTTTTGCTTCTTCCATCTCTCCTTGGTAAAGAGAAATGACACCTTTGTTCTTGTATCCCATCGCAAGCCCTTTGCGAAAGGCTTTCCGGTCTGCCAACTGAATCGCCTTCTTGACAAATTCGTCGGCCTTCTCAAGATCCTGGTCCTTATATTCCCACGCCAATTGATTATACAGAATGACTTTTTGTGTGTCCGACTTGGCTAGCTGAAGACTTACTTCCAGACTATCCAATATTGGAGAGGACGCTACTACGGGGCGAATAGCAGCTAAGAAAAATAAAAGAATGAGGAATAAAATTAGCTTATCGTCAGTTTTTGAGCCCTTCATAATGTGTGTCAATTATGAATTAATCCAATTTCCTAAAATGGTGTATTCATCAGGGCAGTATGATTTATCTAACTATGACCGGGAATGTCGTCCCGTCAGGAGCAGCACTAGAAGTACCATCAGTGGTATAGCTGGAAGGAGCAACTAGCAAAACACCACTGACATGTGGAGCTGCCATCGAAGTCCCGGTACAATAGGCGTATTCATCGTCATCGAAGGTTGAGAGGATATACTCTCCTGGCGCCGCATAGTCTACGGAGTTGCCATAGTTGGAGAAATAAGAAAAGCTATCCTGACTGTCGATCGATGTAACGACGAAGATATTCGGATGACTCACTCTCGCTGGTGAGAGGGTAGAAACATTTTGATGTCCATTTCCAGCTGCCACCACAACCTTGACGCCGACATTTGCAAAGGACAGCACAGTATTGTCCACAATATTGGAAGCACCGCCACCAATACTCATATTGATCACATCTTCAGGCCAGACATAATAGGAGATATACCCCAATGCTGCCACAATATCTGAAGCATAGCCCAGCCCGTTGTCATCCAGCACTTTGATATTGACCATATACACTCCTGCAGCTACTCCGACGACTCCTTCATTATCGTTTTTCGCACCAATGATGCCAGCCACATGGGTTCCATGTCCAAAATCATCATCCAAATCAGAAGCGCCAGAAAAGTTGACACTATATCCATTCAATACCTCCAGTTCGTCATGATCATTGATTCCGGTATCCATGATCCATACCCAGCGATAACTGTATTGTGGATTGGTTTCAAAATCAAAACTCCCACCGACCCTGGTAATTCCTGCAGGAATGATCTGCCCGGCACTTTCTGATCCTACCTCAGAACCCGCTGGATTAAAGGGGGTCCTGATCTGTGGGTCGAACTGACTTAAGGATATGAACTGGTCCTGCTCAATCATATCAATTGCAGGATCTTTTTCCAGTTGTTTTTTCTCAGCGGGATTCAAACTAACGACCATCCCATTCTTGATGCCAGCAATAGTTTTCTTGATAGCTGCTGGTGGAATTCTGTTGGCAGTAAGCAGGGCTACACACTTCTTCTTGACTGCCTGTACCTTGTATTGATACAAAGAAGTTGCCATTTGACTTTTGGGATCTCGGGATCCGAGTGAGCCATCTGCCTGAATCTGGGAACGTTCTGCCCCATTGCCAGATCCGAGAGAGGGAGATGGTTCCTCTTTCAGAATGACAATATACTGATTGGGCACAAGTTCCACTGTCGTCCTGGGAGGGGACAAGGATTCAGCTTGGGAGGTTGTAAGTGTGTCCAGGAAAGGTTGATCTACGTTGGTGCAACTGCTGATCAAAAGAAAGAACGCGGAGATGAAAACAAAAAAAATGTAGCTAGAGAGTTTCATAATCCATGAATAAATATCATAAGTGAACCGCTGGATAAAAGAATTCCTGCACCAAAAATTTCCCTTTCGGAAACCTTTTTTGATACAAGTATATCAGAAGCTGAAAATTATTTTCATGTAAGATCATACTTCATTTTCGCCTTTGTTAGAGATCTGGCTTCAATGGTCAGTTTTATTGCAGGAATGGTTAAGTTCTTACATTGAAAGGTTTAGGAGAATGGTCTGAAAAAAAATATTTTTAGGTTTGTCTAAATTTTTTTTTAGATTCGCATTAAATTAGAATTGCCCAATATGAACGCCATCACATATATCACCCTTATTTTTCTTTTGTTAACAAGTTCTCTTTATGGACAATCAGGAGTTATTTCTGGCAAAATTCTCTCCCATGATCAGCCTGTACCCTATGCCAATGTTGTACTCAAAGAGATCAAAAAGGGAGGGAATACTGACGAAAACGGACAGTTTCAACTACGTGAAATCCCATTAGGGGAGTATGAGCTAACGATTTCTTCGATCGGCTACCTGGAACATACTCAGCGAATATTAATAACTAACAGTCAACCAATTAACCTGGGGTCAATCGCACTTCGCGAAGATGTATTCGGCTTGGAAGATGTTGTCATAACAGGTACAATGCGGGAAACATCAGTCTCCCAATCCCCCATTAAGGTCAATGTGATCTCCAATCGATTCCTTCAACAAAACACCTCCCCCATCAATCTCGTAGAAGGCATCAGTCTGATCAATGGCATAGAAGAAGTGGTCGAATGTGGCGTATGTGGGACCAATAGCCTTAGAATCAATGGGCTGGAAGGACCATATACAGCGGTCTTGATAGATGGCACCCCCATGTTCGGGAATTTGGCTTCTGTCTACGGATTGAATGGAATTCCAACATCTATGATTGATCGGATTGAAGTCATCAAGGGGCCCAATTCTACGCTATATGGTTCCGAAGCGGTGGCTGGCGTGATCAACATCATAACACAGAGTCCTGAACATCAGCCCATCGTCTCCATGGACATCAAAGGCAGCAGTCTGGGAGAGATGTATGGCAATATCGGTTTTGCACCACAAATCGGTCAATGGAATGGATTCATTGGCGTGGACGGCGGCAGAGCAAATAGATTCATCGACGAGATTGAGGATGGTTTTGGAGACTTGGTGAACCTGGATCGTCTGTCAGTATTCACAAAATGGTCCAAAAAACGCCCCCATGGCAAGCGCTCATTTATTGCGGGAAAATATTACTATGAAGACCGAAGAAATGGCGTTGAAGAATTTTTGAAGGACCAGGCCTATCGACACCTGCGAGGAGATGATCAGATCTATGGAGAGAGCATTCATACAAGACGGGTGGAAGTGTTTGGCACACATGAATTTCAGACCCGGGAATTGCTGAAACTGGATTTTTCCTTCAGCAAACACGACCAAAACAGCTTTTATGGCTCAGACTTTTATGAGGCCCAACAACAGATTGGCTACACAAATCTGATCTGGGACAAGACAATTCAAAAGCATCAACTGATCATGGGAGGGACAATCCGATACCAAACCTATGATGACAATACAGTTGCTACAGAAAAATACGATGGGTCCGCCATCCAAAATACCCCAAACAATCAATTTATCCCCGGCCTGTTTGTGCAGGATGAATGGCGTATAGGCCCTTCTCTTAGCTTGCTTGCCGGCTCCAGGCTGGATTATTATTCGGCGCATGGCTTAATCTATGCGCCACGGCTGAATCTCAAATACAAGCCCAGCGACTGGACCACACTACGCGCAAATCTTGGAACCGGATTCAGAGTAGTCAATTTATTCACGGAGGATCACGCCTTTGTCTCTGGCCAGCGAAACATCGAAATTTTGGAAGACCTCGCCCCAGAACGATCTTATAATGCTGCCCTTAACCTCAATCACGTATATACCCTGGGTGATGGACAAGGGATGGTCGATATTGATGCCTTCTATACCCATTTTCTCAATAAAATCATTCCTGATTATGATACCCCAGGCAAAATCATCTATGCCAATACCGATGGGCATGCCATCAGCCGAGGAATTAGCGTAAGCATTGCACACAGTTTCTCTTTTCCGCTTAGCGTGACCCTTGGAGGAACCATTCAACGTGTTACTGAAACCGAACTTCTGGAAGATGGCCAATCCTCCACACATCCCATCCAGTTTGCCCCTGACTTCAGCAGCACTGGCACCTTGAATTATGAATGGAAAAGGGCAAAACTAAACCTTGCATGGTCATTTACCCTGACAGGCCCCATGGAGTTACCTAAGGTCTATGATTTGGATGCCACTGGACAAATGATGGATCATCCCAGGCCCACAAGATCTGAAAGCTGGATGCGTCATAATCTTCAACTTAGCAGGGATTTTTCGGATCTGGGTATTAGCCTGTATGGCGGGGTAGAAAATCTATTTGATTATCGACAACCCATCTCTCCTTTAGTAGGGATCAATGATCCGTCAGCCTCCCCTGGTTTCAGTGATTTTTTTGATACAGTCTATACTTATGCACCATTGACCGGGAGGAATGTTTATCTCGGGGTCCAGTGGAATGTAGGAAGGAAATAGAAAAAGATAGCTGAGGTCAAAAAGAGCGCCACGGACATACAGCCCCTTCTGGAGGAATCTCTGTAGGTCCGTGGCTGTGGCTTGATGTTTACCTTACAATCAATATTCGGTTACGCGAATACGCGTTGTACCGATTCGTGTGTGGTTTTTGCCCAGCTTCATTCCCCAGCCTGATCCAGCATCCGGAAAATACCTGTGAATCAGGTGTAGATATTTGTCGTACGCCCTCCCCGTCAGTTTGGTACCGTTGACAATGAGTTGATCTGTTTCTAATTGGAAGTCCAGATCTTCCCCTCCTTTGTGCAGGCCATCTCGAATCAATTCTGACATCAACTCAGACTTGACTGCTTCGATGATTTTTCCGTGCGCTTTCATCCGTTCGCCATGCATATTCATCCGCTGGCCATGTACATTCATTCTGGTGCCATGCATGGCCATCCTCGCTCCATGAACTTCCATGCGCAATCCATGCATGGCCATCCGGTCCGAATGAATCGACATCCGGTAGGTATGATCCTTCTGGTTCTCTTCATAGGCATGAATGACATCTTCCAACTCATGAATGCTATCTTCCATATGATCGTGAATCTCATCTTCAGATTCATTCATCACTTCTTCTTGTTCCTGAAGCGCCTTCTCGAATGCAGAAACATGCTGGTTGAGCGTTCTGGCATATTCCATACTTTCTCCTCCATACTTTTGCTCAACTTTTCTCTTCCATCCTTCATAGAGAGCTTGGATCTGATCCTGTCGGGTTTTCCAGGCATCGTCATATACATTCTTATATTCCTCTTTCCATCTTCGGACATCCTCTTTGTACGTTTTCATAAGGCTCCGAAGAGTCTCTATATAGGCTGGATCTCGTTCCAGTTTTTCGGAGATCGTGTTCATAGACCTTGGGAACTTCGGGTAGGCAGGAAAACGGGGTCTAATCACTGGCGGGAATGATGGAAGAGGCGGATCAATTTTTGCCTCAGCAATGGGGTTGGATGACCTCTGTCTCACAATCGCCAATCCGTTTAGTTCTTCTAAAGCTGATGGTACATCAGGCACAGCTCTTGGTTCTTCGGGGGAGATACGCCTAGGCTCCTCTGCTTCTACCGCCTCTGGAACTCCAATTTCCTCAATGAGAGGACGGGGTTCTTCCAGCGATTCTTCAACCACAAGGGATTCTGCTTGTGGTGGAAGATCTTCTATGTCTAGAGAACCTAGATCTGCTTGAGGGATTCTGGCCCAAACGACAACTGCCAGAAACAGGAGCAAGGCCAATGCCATGCCTGCTTTGCCGGACTCTCCCCGATAAGAAGCGGGAGGATTGAGACAAATTCTTTTAATTCGATCTAATAACTGGTGTTTGTTTCCTTGTAATGCCATAGCTAAAGAATTATGTTGACGAGTTTCTTCCATACTTAACAAAGCCGTTGCATAGACTTTGGGATTGCCGCAGATAGAGACAGCCATATCATCACAGCAGTTTTCTCTTTCCTGCTTGATTCGTTGTGAGATCCACCAATAAACCGGATGATAGAACAGCGCAACTTCCACCAAAGAGAGCAAGAGATTGATGAGAAAATCATATCGGCGGATATGTGCCAACTCATGGGCAAGCACTGAATCCAGCTGTTGAGGTGTCATGCCCGCCAGCGTTCCTATTGGTAACAAAATCACAGGTTTTAGGTGCCCAATGACCATAGGAACTTCAGCTCTTGCAGACTCCAACAATTGGATGGATTTGAAAATGCCCAACTTCTCAGCGATCAGTTGCACTTGATGTTGCCAATATTCAGGAACCTCCAGGACAGCCTGCCTCCGGAGTTGGTGGGTATAATACAGACTCCCTCCCCATCTGATAGAAAATAATATGACTCCCAAAAACCAAACACTGACCAATTCCGAGGCATAATGAGCCACAAAGGTCCGCATCGAGTCTTCAAAGCTTCTGTGAATCACCGGAAAAATCGCCCCCTCAGCTCCGTCTGAAATAGATTCCACCGTAACGAATGTGCGCGCCTCATCATAAGAAGTCCACTGAATATAGGATCCAAAGGTCACTGCCATCCACCCCACCAATGTCAGCATGGCCAAACAAGAGAGGGTATATCGGGTATGAGAAGATTTTTTCTGAGAGAGTGCCAACCCGAGGAGCAAAGCAAGCAGGACAATCAGCCCTTGCCACAATGAATGAAGCAACGTCCATCCTAATGCCTCAGCAAACGAGGAAAAAATAGCGGTAAAATTCATCTGTTAATTATTCTTCGTTGTGGTCTTCTTCTTCTTCCAATTCATCCAGAAAATTGCGGATCTGTTGCAATTCTTCTGTCGTAGATTCATAATTGCCCAATAGTTGCATCACAAGATTGGTAGCAGATCCCTTGAAAGTGTTTGTCACAATCTTGTTCAACTGTTCCTTCACATTTTCCTGCTCACTGATCAATGGGGCATATATGTGTCGAACTCCTTCTTCATTTCGACTGAGCAAACCTTCGGCATACATGACCTGCATAAACTTCAAGGTGGTGGTGTATTTCACCTCTTTTTCTGCGTTTTTCGCGTTCAGGACTTCATGCACCTCTCGTACAGTCGCTGGTCCCTTGTTCCACAACACCTCCAAAATGGCCATCTGTCCTTTCGTAGGCTTTTTTTTTCGTTTTGCCATATACTACGATTTTTATCGTAGAAGCAAGGTATACGATTTTTTTCGTATCTCCAAAATCTATACGAAAAAAATCGTAGCGATATCGAAAAGCATTTCCCCCATCTCATATTTGTTGATTGATTTCATTCAAGCGTAATTGATCTGTGAATGTTGAGTCTACTAACTTATTTCGTGCCTACATGAGCCTTCCTTCCCTTCGCAGATCCACCGCATCTCCCCGCCCCGTTCGGATTATTCAGTTTGGAGAGGGCAATTTCCTTCGGGCATTTGCAGACTGGATGATACAGCTAATGAATGAGCAGACCTCCTTCAATAGTGATATTGTTGTGATTCAGCCAATTCCTCAAGGCAGAATTGAAGCATTGAATGAACAAGACGGACTATATCATGTCTATCTGAGAGGCATCAAGGATGGACAGCCGCAAGAACTGCCTTATTTGGTGGATGTCCTGCAAGCAGCCATCAACCCCTATACAGACTGTGCTCGCTATCTGAAGGAGGCGGAGAATCCTGAGTTGAGATTTGTCCTGTCCAATACGACAGAATCAGGCATTGTCTATTCTCCGGGTGAACATCTCAACGATCAACCTCAGTCAAGCTTTCCGGGCAAACTTGCAGCCTTCTTGCACCACAGGTACCAGACCTTTGCCGGAAGTGCTGAGTCTGGCCTGATCTTTCTTCCATGTGAATTGATTGATCGCAATGGAGACAAGCTCCGGGCAATTCTGTTTCAAATCGCCGAAGAATGGCAATTGGGCATTGGATTTGTTGAGTGGCTGACACGTCATTGTGTGTTTTGTAATACACTCGTCGATCGGATTGTTCCGGGATTTCCCCATGCAGAAATCGAGCACATTCAGGCCTCCATTGGATATCAGGATCATTCGGTTGTGGTTGGGGAGCCATTTCATTTATGGGTCATTGAGGGACCAGAATCCGTTAGACAGGAGTTTCCCGCCCAAGAAGCTGGCTTGAATGTTATCTTCACTGCCGATCAACTGTCTCGCTACCGCACCCGCAAAGTCCGTATCCTCAATGGAGCCCATACGCTCAATGTTCCTATAGGTATTCTTTATGGCCTGGAGACGGTCAGAGAAACCATAGAAGACTCAGTAGTTGGTCCCTTTTTGCGGAAGGTTATATTTGAGGAAATTATTCCAACACTGGATTTGCCCAAGGAGGAATTGACATCTTTCGCTATGGAAGTCATTGATCGATTCCGCAATCCTTATGTCCGCCACTTGCTGGCCAGCATTGCTTTGAATTCCATTTCGAAATACAAGACCAGAGACCTCCCCAGTTTGCTACGCTATCATCAACAGACTGGAGAATTGCCAAGAAGACTGTGCCTGGGACTGTCCGCTTTGATTGTTTTTTATCGTGGAGAATTTGAAGGGAGAGAGATGCCTATCAAGGATGCAGAATCCGTCAAAACTTTCTTTCACGCCTGCTGGAAATCTCATGAAGAAGGATTGCTCTCGCTTCGAGAGATGGTAGATCGCATCCTGGGACAACAGGGATTCTGGGATCAGGATCTCAGCAGGATTCCTGGACTTGGCAGGCGAATTGCGGATGGCATTCACGCGATTCAGGCAGGAGATCTTCAGGCGCAGCTATATTGAAGAGGGCCATGAAAGATTCCATATAATGGATGGAGGCGCTGCCTCTGGCGATGTTCATCAAGTCCTGTGAAAAGGCTGCCGCAGGAGAGGATTTTGGTCTAGCTCATTGGGATTCTGCCATTTACCCACTACCTTACCATCCTATACTACCAAATACTACATCCTATGAAAAAAATTGCCTTTCTCCCTTTATGGGTCGGCCTGTTGTTGTTATCTAATTGGGCTTGCAAGGATACTGCGACAGCTACCTCCAAGGATCTGGATGAAAGACAGGCGCAAACCCATCATATTCAGGTATCGGCCAATATGGTTGAGGCTGCCAATCATTTTCTGAATGCACTGAGTGAGGGGCAAAAACAAGAAGCCGTATTCGAAGCCAAGGAAGACGAGCGCTACGATTGGCATTTTGTTCCGCAGGATGATCGAAAAGGCACCTTGCTTAGAGATATGAACAGTGCCCAACGTGACAAGGTAGTCGCTTTGATGAAAAGTGTCCTCAGTGATCAGGGATTTGAAAAAGCAGAATCGATTCGGGCATTGGAAAGCATCCTCCGTGAAGTAGAGAATCGCCCCGATGATGATTGGTATCGCAATCCTGAAAAGTATTACTTCTCGATTTTTGGAACGCCTTCTTTGACCCAGGATTGGGGCTGGAGAATGGAAGGTCACCATTTGTCATTGAATTTTTCTGCGACCAAAGGCGAAATTGTAGCTGTTACCCCTTCATTCATGGGAACCAATCCTGCCATTGTTCGGACAGGATCGAAAACAGGAACTGAAGTATTGAAGCAGGAACAGGAGTTGGCACGCGCATTCGTCAAAGCCATGTCTGAAGAGCAGTTTGCCAAAGCCCTCATCGATCCAACGGCACCTGAAGATATATTTACTTTTGTTGATCGTGTGGTAAAACTGGATGAATTTATTGGTTTAGCAGCTTCAGAGATGAACGATGATCAAAAAACGGCATTGCGCCAATTGTTATCTGTCTATACGAATAATATGGATGCAGAAATTGCCGAAGATCAATGGAGTAGAATTGAAGACAAAGGATTCGACAATCTGTATTTTGCCTGGGCTGGTGGCATAGAAGCAGGAGAAGGGCATTATTATCGAATCCATGGACCAAGCATTCTGGTAGAGTACGACAATGTTCAGAATGGGAACAATCACATTCACACTGTTTGGCGAGATCTTCAACACGATTTTGGTGGTGATCTGCTGAAAAAACACTATCAGGATCATAAGCATTGAGGCGAGTCGCCTCCTGTCAGCCAAATAGAAAAGGGCTTATGGGATGCAATCGAATGAGTCAGAAAAGACATCCTGCCAATCATGTGAACCCTGTCTTCATGCGGGATACCAAATCATTCATCTGGTTGAAGGGATTCAGCAGACAGCAAGCTTGCGATTTTTGTTCAACCTTTGGAACTTAGAGACAAAAAGAGCTCCTATCTATGCGTAACTACTGGCTTTTCACTTATCTCAGGAAGAGCGACCCCTTTATCCTGGCTGTTGTTCTTCTTTCCTTCGGCATGATTCAATCTTGCCAAAACAATGGGAAGCCTCCCCTTCCCAAAGAAGTGGATTACAACTTCCATATTCGGCCAATCCTGGCTGACAATTGCTATGCTTGTCACGGGCCAGACGCCAATCAACGGAAAGCAGATCTACGTCTGGACACGGAAGAAGGTGCCTATGCTGGACTCAAAGACACACCAGGTCGCTTTGCATTGGTTCCTGGCCATCCCGAACAATCAGAACTCTTCCTGCGTGTCTCTCAGACCGATACCAGTGAACTGATGCCTCCTCCAGAGTCTAATCTTTCCCTGACAGATCGCGAAATTGCCTTGCTAGAGCGCTGGGTCGCTCAAGGTGCAGAATACAAAAAACACTGGTCATTCATTCCCCCCACACAACATGCACTTCCAAAAGTCAAGAAAAAGGATTGGCTAAAGAATGAGATCGATCATTTCATTCTTGCCAAACTGGAAGAAATGGACCTCCGCCCCAATGAGGATGCAGACAAAGAGCGATTGTTAAAACGTGTAGCTCTGGATCTGACAGGCCTTCCACCTGAGCCAGACCTTCAAGATCAGTTCCTCCAGGACAATGGCCCGGATGCCTATGAGAAGGTTGTTGATCAGTTGCTTGCCAACAAACATTATGGAGAGAAAATGGCCATTCACTGGTTGGATGTAGCACGATATGCAGATTCTCATGGATACCAGGACGATGGATTGCGGACCATGTGGCCCTGGCGAGACTGGGTTATCCATGCCTTCAATCAAAATTATCCTTATGACAAGTTCGTCACCTGGCAGTTGGCAGGAGACTTATTGCCTGCCCCCAATAAGGAAATGTTGCTGGCCACAGGGTTCAACCGGAATCATAAAATCACCCAGGAAGGCGGAGTGATCGATGAAGAATATCGCATTGAATATGTTACGGACAGAACGAACACCTTCGGAAAAACCTTCATGGGCTTGACCTTTCGATGCGCCAAGTGTCATGACCACAAATACGATCCCATCTCTCAAAAGGACTATTACTCAGCCTTTGCGTTCTTTGATCAGGTACCGGAAAAGGGCATTTTCGGCACCATAGACGCCTCATTTGCTGACCCGCCCAATATGAAGATTACGGATGAGGATGTGGCAGAAACACTGAGATTCATCAACAAGAAAGACACCACCCCTGTCGAGGTCATGATCATGCAAGATTCGGCTGGGATGCGTACTACTCATGTGTTGAATCGAGGGGCTTATGATGCACCTACCGATGCAGTAGCCATGGACACGCCTGATGCCATTCTTCCCTTTGACACCAGCAAATATGAAAGGAATCGGCTGGGTCTAAGCAAATGGATGTTGGCAGATGAGCATCCCCTGACTGCACGGGTATTTGTGAATCGGGTTTGGCAAGAGATCTTTGGTCAAGGAATTGTGAAGACATCGGGAGATTTTGGGATGCAAGGAGATTTGCCAAGTCACCTGGAACTGCTGGATTGGTTGGCAGTAGATTTTCGAAAAAATGGCTGGGACATCAAGCGATTGGTCAAACAAATGGTGATGTCTGCTACCTACCGCCAATCGTCAGAAGTGAAAGAAAAACATCTGAATACTGATCCTGAGAACCTCTTCTTTGCTCGTGCGCCAAGAAACAGATTAGGAGCAGAGCTGATTCGAGATCATGTTCTGGCCAGTAGCGGCCTGCTCAATACAGAGATCGGTGGCCCCAGCGTGAAACCCTATCAACCCAAAGGATTATGGGAATCCGCGACTTCTGGCAGGGGCTTGCTCATGAATTATGTGCAGGATCATGGACCGGAACTTTACCGTAGAGGCATGTATGTCTTCATCAAGCGCACCGTCCCACCGCCGGTCATGTTGATGTTTGATGCCTCCAACCGAGACCAATGTGAAGTCCGTCGCCCCAACACCAGTACACCTCTTCAGGCACTTGTGATGATGAATGATCCGCATGTACTGGAAGCTTCCAGGGTCCTGGCTGAACGTCTGGTCCAGAAAGAAAAACCTGTTGAGACCAAATTGGAAGAAGCTTTTCGTCGCATCGTCTGTCGACAGCCTCGAAAGCAGGAGCTGCAAACCCTGCAGGAATTTCACCAATCGGAACTCAGCCGACTCAAAATAGAGCCTGAAAAAGCGGAAGAGCTGCTCTCTGTAGGAGAAGCTCCCCGATATGCAGAAGGAGATTCCACTGAGATTGCTGCCTTGATGCAGACAATTCACCTGATCTACAACATGGAAGAAACCATCACAAAAAGCTAGAATTTACCATGGTTCATCCACGATCATTCGGTGATGGCAGACAATGGGTTGTTTGTGGCCCCTGAACGATCGACCAACAACTACTCGATATGAACGACCGTCGACTCAATATCAATCGCAGACATTTCCTTGGCAAATTAAGCCTGGGAATTGGTAGTGCAGCTCTGGGCTCCTTATTGGTACCGGACCTGTTTTCATCTACTGGCGGAGATGTATCTGATTTTCCGTTGGGATTTACGCATTTTGCCCCCAAAGCCAAACGGATCATCTATTTGTTCCAAAATGGCGCTCCCTCTCAATTGGAAAGTTTTGACTTTAAGCCCAAACTGAGAGAGATGCATGGCATGGATTTGCCAGAGTCGATCCGACAAGGCCAACGGTTGACCGGCATGACCTCTGGTCAAAAATCCTTTCCATTGGTGGGGTCCTATTTTGATTTCAAGCAATATGGCCAATCAGGAGCCTGGATCAGCGAAATCTTCCCAAACATTGCCCGCATAGCTGATGATCTCTGTTTCATCAAAACCATGCATACAGAGGCGATCAATCACGATCCTGCACTCACTTTTATGCAGACAGGTGCCCAGATAGGCAATCGACCAAGCATGGGAGCCTGGATGAGCTATGGATTGGGAAGTGAGAATGCCAACCTGCCGGCTTTCAGTGTATTGCTGTCGCGAGGTAGGGGAAATGGACAAGGGGTGTATTCCAAACTCTGGACAAATGGGTTTTTGGACAGCACACATCAAGGCGTGCAGTTCAGTAGTGGAGAAGACCCTGTGCTGTATTTGAACAATCCCAAGGGGACAAATCGCGAAGACCGCAGACTGATGCTGGACAAACTGGCTGACCTCAACAGCATGGGCTACGAAGAATTCGGTGATCCCGAGATTCAGTCCAAAATTCAGCAATATGAAATGGCCTACCGGATGCAGACAGCTGTTCCGGAAATCACAGATTTGAGCCGAGAGCCTGACCACATCATCAAGATGTATGGAGCCGACTGTCTCGTTCCTGGGACATATGCTGCCAATTGTCTCCTCGCCAGGAAACTCTCAGAAGGAGGGGTAAGATTTGTCCAGCTCTATCATCAAGGATGGGACCAGCATGGAAACATGACAGGAGAAATGCCCCTTCAGGCCGAAGATACTGATCGGGCTACCGCAGCCCTCATCACAGATCTCAAGCAGCGAGGATTGCTGGACGAGACCCTCGTCATTTGGGGAACCGAATTTGGCAGAACCAATTACTGTCAGGGCAAGCTTTCCAGAGAGAACTATGGACGGGATCATCACCCGCGTTGCTTCACGATTTTCATGGCTGGCGGTGGCATCAAAGCTGGCATGAGCTATGGCAAGTCTGATGAATTTGGCTACAACATCGTTGAGAACCCTGTACATGTCAATGACTTTCATGCCACAATTCTTCATTTGTTGGGGCTGGATCATGAACGCTTGACTTACAAACATCTGGGTCGGCGCTATCGCCTCACTGATGTGGCAGGCGAAGTCATTCATGACATCATTGCCTAGATACAAATCTTTGCCTCTCTGAGTTTCTGTGTTCAATTCAGGCGTTTACATGAAAAAACTTCTATCCCTGCTCGCCAATGCAGCATTTGCCATACAGGTTCTTCTTCTTTTCCTCTGGATACTCGAATCCTTTGTGAGCATCCCTTCCTGGCTTCAACCGATTGGTCGGATGCATCCCCTGCTGCTCCACTTCCCCATTGTATTGTGGATTTTGCTGGCGGTTCTTCCCCTTGCGAAGCGGCATCTTGTCTCCGAATCCTATCCCCCCCTCCAACATCTCTTGCTCCATCTCGCTGTAGTGATGACTTCTCTCACTGCCTTGATGGGATTCTTTTTGGCACAAGAAGGGGGATATGCAGGCAACACCTTGCAGTGGCACAAGTGGGGCGGATTGCTGTTGAGTTTTCTGGGCTACGGTCTGCTCATTGGGTATCCACGATTGAGTGAACGACCACAACTCTTACAAAGCATAGTAGGTGGCGGGGTTTTTCTGTTGATCGTTGCCAGCCATTTTGGAGCAGAATTGACACATGGAGAGAATTTTGTTTTTGCGCCCTTGCAGCAAGCGACCACACAAGAAACCATCGATCCTTCTCAGCCCATTGCACAGGAAATGGTCTTACGAATTCTGGATAGCAAATGCGCCAGTTGTCATAATTCCCGAAAGAAAAAAGGAGAATTGGATCTCAGCAGCCTCCAGGCACTTTTTGCTGGTGGAGAACACGGAGACATCATTATAGCTGGAAATGCAAAAGAAAGTGCGCTTATGCAACGCTTGCACCTTCCTCTCTCAGATGATGATCATATGCCGCCAGAAGGCAAACCGCAACTGGACCAGAGCGAACTTCGACTCCTGTCTGTCTGGATTGACAATGGCGCAAGCAAGACAGTACAACTCTCTGATCTGGCAGACAGCAGTTCCTTATTTGCTGCTGTCAATCAATGGATTAGTAGGCAGGGAATTGCCACAGCGGATGGTCCACGCTATTCCTTCCCGGCCGCCTCGGCACGAGACATTCAGGAATTGAATACCCCATTTCGCAGAGTCAGTCCCATTAGTGCGACATCTCCAGCCCTGGAAGCGACGATCTTTGTTCGAAAAGCCTATACCCCCCAAAGCATCGCGGATCTACGGTCTGTCAAACAACAACTGGTTTCCCTGAATCTCAGTCATTTACCAGTGACCGATGAGGATCTGAAGATGGTAGGCGAATTTGAGAAACTGGAAAGGGTGATCCTCAATGGAACAGAGGTTACGCATGAAGGACTACAACATCTCACAACCTGTCAACACCTCAAATCTTTGGCCGTCTCCAGCACCAAAATTGGTGCAGAAATCGCAGATTTACTGCCTCAGTGGCCACTACTTCGAGAAGTGTTTGTCTGGAATACCCGATTGGATTCTGTTGCGATCAACAGCCTGAGCAGTCGATTTCCTGAGATGACAGTTGAACGTGGGTATATTCCCGATGCAGAGGAAATTCTCAACATGAGTCCTCCTCAAATCATTACAGATATCCGCGTCCTCGGACCAGATGACAAGGTAGAGCTCAAACACAATTTTCCTGGTGTCAGCATCCACTATACCACAGATGGCAGTGAGCCAGATAGTCTGAATGGCAAGCTGTATGAAGGCCCAATCAAGTTGGACGGTTATACACAGGTCAAGGCTATGGCATTTCACCAAGGATGGATCAGCAGTCAAACCATCAGCCAGACATTTTTCAAAAAAGGAATTGAGATTCAATCCGCAGAATTGGAGCATATTCCGAATAAGCGTTTCATGGGCCGGGGGGCAAAAACCATCCTTGATGGACAAAAAGGAGATCCTTCCAGTCAGGAAGGCCCGTTGTGGATCGGCTATCGCTTCAATCCTTTTTCAGCCATCATGGATCTTGGAGAAGATGCACCTGAAATTAGCCATTTGACCTTTAGTTATCTTCAGAAAACAGGCTCGTACATCATGCCCCCCAAGAGCATCGAAGTTTGGGGAGGACCAGAGAAAGACCAACTCAAAAGGCTTGTCCGAAAGATTCCAAAGCAACCCACGGAATCTCTCCCAAATGAAATTTTGGGCATCGAGCTTTCATTTGAGCCTGCACAGTATCGCTACCTCAAAGTGGTAGCCAAGCCTGTCAATCCGATGCCATCCTGGCATAAAGGTGCAGGAGACAAGGGGTGGGTGTTTGTAGATGAAATCATTGTGCAGTGAAGAGGAGAAACATCGGAGGAATAGGCTGGTGACACTGATGGAAAAATCATCAAAAAACCGGCGAATTCAGAACTTGCAGGATCAGGTCAGCTGAACCAAACAATCCCCGATTATTTACACGCACAATAGTACCAGCTATCCAGTTCTCCTCCCAATTCTTGCAGAAAGGATTTGATGGCTTTTTTGCCAGTATACTGATCCTGGTCTGAGATCAAAACTGGCGCTGGCAAGCCTTCTTTTTCTTCAATTTTGTGGCTAAGAACCAATTCGTTGAGCATCGTTTGGATGTCCTGTACTTCTTCCGTTTGGGTAGAATATTGTAAGACGATCATAGTTAGAGATCTAAGTATTTGACAACAAGTTCATAGCGATCGAAGTCCGGGATTGTCGGCCGTTTCTCTTCATGAATCTCCCGCGCGAGCTGAATTGGATCTGCGCTCTGGGACTGTCCCGGCCAGAAATAATACCGAAGTCCTCCTTTATACGCTTTTGGTTCGGCAAAGATTTGCAGCCTCGGGATTTGCTCAGCGACTTGCCAGGCACAGAGATACATGAGGGGCGATAGACAGATAGTCAGAGCAACTCTTAGCCAGAGGGGTCTGATTTTTTCTTCCAACCACCCTACTCCATCCGCTCCCAGAATGCACAATACAAGATATGGCAAAAGAAAAAACACATAACTATCTGTAACATTGTAGCGCATCGCAAATCCCCAGATCGGTGCTGCCGCCAATAGAAGCAGGAGTGTCCATGCTCTTCTTTTCTTCCAGTTTATCCAGATGCCCCACACCAATAGTGGCAAGAATACATGAAAGTTGTATATCAAATAGCCGATACTCCTGAGCCCGCCAAAAAACAAGTTCTTGATATCCATTTGCAACACCTGTCCCTGATAAGCATGGTCAAAAAATATCGCGGAGAGGGGATGTGTCTGCAACAAGATTGGCAACAAAAATAATGGACTGACCAAGAGTGCAAATAATCCAATCGGTCCCAGACGTTGCTTCCAGTTTTTCTCCCCACGCATCCAGTACATGCCTACTGCTGGCAATAGCAAGAGAAATTGGATATGGGTCAGCATAGCGACAGCCATCCATATGGCCACTTGCCAGGATCGTTTGTTCTCTTCCTGCAAGACATCTTGTCCCATTGCCCAAAATATCTCCATCGCAATCCACATACTCATGCTGTAGACTTCAATCGTAACTGCCTGTCTCCACCAACTAAAACTCACAGCAAAAATAAGGCTAGTTATCAAGGCAATTGACTGTTTCCCGCTAGCTAGGTCAATGAGTAGATATAGCCGATACAGACATCCCATGGCAAACACAATGGACAATCCCGTCAATAGACTCACTGGATTCCCAATTTGCGGCAAGATCAGGATGTGACAAAGGTTCAGATATAAGAAATGGCTGGTAGCATTGGTCGCCCAATCAAAGCCCAAACTTGCATAATATAGCACCCCAATCGAGTCTCCAAAACTGAGAAATGGATTTTTGGTGAGCCAATATATCAGCCCAATCAAGCCAAAAATCATCCATGTGAGATAGCGGTTCTTTGCCATGAGAAGTCAAAGGTAGAGAAAGGCACAAAAATTCATACTTTTTTTTTCGTCCTTTTCCGCTAATTTTACAAGCCAATTGAAGAAAATGCTTATCAACTCCCCCCGTGTATGTATTTGGGTTTCAGTGCTTATCTGGATCACCTCCGCATTGTCTTGCACCCCAATTCCTTCCCCTCCCAGTGCTGAGCCAGATCCTCATTCCTATGCCAAACCCTGGGAGGCCAAGGTTACCCACCTCGATCTTGACCTTGTGGTCGACTTTGAAGAAGAGATCATCTCTGGTACGGCTATCCTCTCCATCGAGCGAATCGATGATGCAGACAAGTTGTATCTCGACACTGATGGATTAAACATAGAAGCGGTATTGATCGCCTCCAATGGCCAAAATGAAACTGTTGCCACCTATACATTGGGAGAAGAAGATTCTGTCCTTGGGCAAGCACTGATCGTGGATTTAAAGTCCAATACACGATATGTTCATGTGGTATACTCTACCAAACCAGGCGCTGAAGCCCTTCAGTTTCTGTCACCAGAACTTACTTCAGGGGATTCTCCCTTTTTGCTGACGCAATCTCAAAGCACCTTTGCCCGGACATGGGTTCCTATCCAGGACAGTCCCGGAATTCGCTTTACCTATCATGCCACAGTGAAGGTTCCAGAAGGCTTGATGGCATTGATGAGTGCAGAGAATCCAACCCAACTTTCTCCTGCCGGAATCTATGAGTTCAATATGATGATCCCTATTCCAGCTTATTTGTTGGCACTGGCAGTTGGGGAAGTCGAATTCCAGGCTATTGGAGCTCGAACAGGCGTCTATGCAGAACCGGGTTTGGTAGAAGCAGCAGCCTACGAATTCGCTGAAGTAGAAGATATGATGAAAATCGCGGAGTCTCTCTACGGTCCCTACAGATGGGAACGATATGACATCATCGTATTGCCTCCCAGTTTCCCATTTGGAGGCATGGAGAATCCTCGATTGACCTTTGCTACGCCAACTATTTTGGCTGGAGACCGCTCTCTTGTGAGTCTTGTTGCTCATGAGTTGGCACATTCCTGGTCAGGGAATCTTGTCACCAATGCTACCTGGAATGACTTTTGGCTCAATGAAGGGTTCACTGTCTATTTTGAGTTGCGAATCATGGAGGCCTTGAAGGGAAGAAGTTATTCTGAAATGTTGGCTCATATCAGTCTGGAAGATCTCAATGATGAAGTAGCTGGAATGGGCTCTAACAATCCCGACACCCGCCTGAAGCTTGAGTTGGAAGGCCGACATGCGGATGATGGCATGACCTCTATTGCCTACGACAAAGGATATTACTTTTTGAGATTGATTGAAGAAACAGTCGGGCGAGGGGCTTTTGATATCTTTTTGAAGGCTTATTTTGAAAAGAATGCCTTCAAATCCATGACAACAGACGGATTTTTGACGCAATTACAGGAAGAACTCCTGGTCCACCACCCCGGTGCTTCTGAAGCAATCAGCATCCCTGAATGGGTACACACGCCTGGCATTCCGGAGAATCTTCCTCAACCTGGATCTGAGAGGTTCGATGCTGTCGAAAGTGCTGTCAGTTCCTGGATCGCTGGGGTAGAATCCTCTCAATTGGAAACGGCCAACTGGTCCTCTCATGAATGGCTACATTTCATCCGGGTATTGCCTTCTTCTATCGGAGCAGATAAATTGGCAGAACTCGACTCTGCGTTTCAATTTACCCAAAGCACCAACAGTGAAATACAAAACAAATGGTATCAAAGAGCTATACAGGCAGAATATGAATATGCCTATCCAGCTATCCGGTCGTTTTTGCTCAAAGTTGGGAGGAGAAAATTTCTCAAACCCTTGTACACTGAAATGATGAAAACAGAATCCGGTGCAGCCAGAGCTCATGAGATCTACCAAATAGCCCGTGAGCGTTATCATCCTATTGCCGTCAACACCATAGATGAGGTATTGAATTGGACTCCATAACATCCTGGACATGATGAAACGATTGTTGCCTCTTGCGATCTTAGCTCTTTGGACTCTCTTCCTCTTCAGCGGATTTGGGCCCACAGACAAAGCCTACATTCGTTCTGTCAAAAAACATCGAAAACAAGTCCATAAGTCCTTCAAAGATCCCGAATCTTCTCCCTTCAAGGATCAGGCACACAGCTATACGCGTCTGTCCTATTTTCCACCAGATCCTGCTTATCGTGTCTCGGCCACCATCTCGCGAACACCGGAAGCCGATCCATTTCATATTCAAACCAGCAATCCCGATCGGCAGAAGCAGTTTGTTTCCTATGGCCAACTGCAGTTTGACCTGAACGGGGCAGCCTACTCTCTGACAGTGTATCGCAACCTTGAGTTGCCCGGAATTCCTCTCTACAAAAATCACCTGTTCTTATTGTTTACTGACGAAAGTAGTGGACGAGATACCTATGGTGGTGGGAGATATCTGGATCTGGAGATTCCAGAGACAGGAAATGAAATTGTTCTGGATTTCAATATGTGCTACAATCCTTATTGTGCCTATGGAGAGGGTTGGTCTTGTCCAATTCCTCCTTCAGAAAATCATTTGCCGATACGAATTGAGGCTGGTGTAAAAAAATATCACGATTGAAATGTCCCAAATGGGTGGAATTCATTTTTTTTCTATTGGGAAGTTGTTTTTCCGGGTTTAGTAAATAAACTTGCTAGTTCCGAAAATAAACCAAAACGATGTTTATTTGGTTTTCGTTGATGTAAACAACATGAAACCATTCCTACATTTCTGATACCTTAACAAATCGCAACTAACATGGCGGATAATGCATCTATATGGTTCCTAGAAGAGGTCAATCTTTTTGAATGCTTTTGCCCAATTACACACGCAGAAGAACGATACGAAAAACAACCAAAGCGATCCTTTAAGAAGGGAGAATTTATCTACTTCAGTGATGATACTGCCGACAAGGTGTTTTTTATTCACGAGGGAGCAGTCAAAATTGCTGGCTATACTGAAGATGGCAATGAAATGATCAAAGCTGTCCTTCATTCAGGGGAGATATTTGGAGAATTGGCCCTGTTTGGAGAAGACAAACGAAGGGATTATGCCCAGGCAATAGAAAATACTGAATTGTGCATCCTCAATCAGGACGATGCTGTCCACCTGATGCGAGATGTCTCGAAGTTTCAAAACTTTCTCAACGCACTTGTCGGTCAACGAGTGATTTATACACAAAAACGGCTGGAGTCGCTCCTGTTCAAGGATGCCAAGACCCGGATTGCAGAATATGTGCTGGAGCAGGTGGGCAAAAATGGAAAGAAATTGGCTGATGGTGCTGTATCTCTCAGAAACTATCTTACGCATCAGGAAATTGCTAACTTCACAGGAACTTCCCGACAAACCGTCACAACCGTATTGAATCAATTTCGGGAGGCGCGCATGCTGGATTTCGATCGTAAGAAAATCATTGTGCGCAATCTCAATGCCCTCAAATCCGAAGTGCTTGCATAAATGAATGTCCTTCTTGTCATCCTGATCATTTTCATCCTCAGTTGGGTCTTCGATCAGATTCTCTCCTGGCTGAATCTCAGGCATCATACCACAGTCGTCCCTGAATCACTACAGGCCCACATTGAAGCAGAGAAATATGAAAAGGCCTATGACTACCATCGGGTCAATTATCGTTTTTCTCTCATCAAATCTGTTCCGGGTCTTCTGATCATTGGAACCCTGTTGGCTGTTGGTGGGTTTGGATGGCTTGACACCCAGTTACAAGGAATCACCACTCATCCAGTATGGCATCCCTTGGTATTTTTTGGTGTTCTGTTTTTTGCCTCAGACATTCTGACGATCCCTTTCCAATGGCATCAGACTTTTGGCATCGAAGAGCGATTTGGCTTCAACAAGATGACCAAAAAAACTTTCTGGATAGATAAACTGAAAGGGTGGGCCATGACGATCATTATCGGAGGATTGGTCATGGGAATTTTGTTGCTCTTGGTGGACACGCTTGGAAATGGCTTCTGGATATGGTTCTGGATCTTCATCAGTCTGTTTTCCATTTTCATGAATGTCTTCTATACCACGCTCTTGTTGCCCATTTTCAACAAATTAACTCCATTGGAGACTGGAGACTTGCGGGAAAAGATCCAATCTTATAGCCAATCAGTCAGTTTTCCACTGGACAATATATTTGTGATGGATGGTTCCAAACGGTCAAGCAAGTCCAACGCATTTTTCTCTGGATTAGGCAAGAGAAAAAAAGTAGTTCTCTTCGACACCTTGATTGAGAACCATAAACAAGAAGAATTGGTCGCAGTGCTTGCCCATGAAGTAGGACATTACAAAAAGAAACATATCATCCAATCTCTGGTTTTGGGGGTATTACAAACCGGACTGATGTTGTTCATTCTTTCCAGATTTATTCAAAGTCCAGCACTTTCTCTCGCCTTGGGGGGACAAGCCTCCAGTATTGGCTTAAACCTATTGGCCTTTGGTATTTTGTACAGTCCGATCTCGATGCTATTGGGAATCTTGATGAATATCTTTTCCAGAAAGAATGAGTTCGAAGCAGATGCCTACGCTGCCAATACCTATGAATCTGCGCCATTGCAACAGGCGTTGATCCAATTGCATGCAGACAATCTCAGCAATCTCACTCCCCATCCCTGGTATGTGTTTTTTCATTATTCTCATCCTCCACTCATAGAACGACTATCTGCCCTGGAACGAAGATAGAGTATTTGAAGGACTACTCATCTTCAACCCATTCGTCGAGCAAGCCCTCATTGGCAGCCGCAATAAGTAATTCGGCATCCTTAAACACCCCAAATTTTGCCAACAGATTGCGGCGATGGACTTCGATTGTGTGCAATCGGTGGTTGAGTGATTGGGCAATCTGAGAAATGCTGCACCCCTGAGAGAGCAAACGAAGGACCTTTCTTTCTGTCATGGTGAAAGCCAAAGGAGGCAAAACCGACCGTTCCTGTGATGGCTCAAAGATGTAGGAAGTCTGATCAAGGGGGATCCAATTAGCTCCCCGATAGACACGCCGGATGGCGTTCAAAAGTGTTTCCTGATCTGTGGCTTTTGAGATAATCCCTGCAGCCCCTGCTTTCTGAGCGCGTGATTCCAGATCCTTGTCTACATGGACAGTGAGCAAAATCACTTCAGTAGCTGGGAATTGGTCTTGAATCATGGAACAGATTTCAAGACCTTCCAACGGATTGGATTCAAGCTTAACATCTAGTAAAATGATGTCAATGAGTGTATGATTGAGAGATTCGAGAACTTCGTGCCCAGTGGCAGCTACACCTGCAACAAGCATATCTGGTTCTGAGGTCAGATCTCTGCGCAAGGTTTCTCGAAAAAGGAAATGATCATCGGCGATCAACAAGTGAATCATTGTTTGGGCTAGGTATCGAGGTCTACAAGTTCTTTCAGTAAGGCTTCTCTGACCAAACCAGCAGTATTTTTGACTCCCAGTTTGCGTCTAAGGTTTCGGCGGTGCGTTTCAACACCTGCTTCGCCTATACATAATTTGTCCCCAATCTCAGCTGTACTATATTCTTCAACGAGTAATTGCAAAATTTCTTTTTCTCTGGGAGTCAATCGGATGCCCATCCCTACCTTGTGTTGTTTCCGGACATACTCCATATGTGTCTGCATCACTTCCACCCCGAAGTAGCTGTCTCCCCGATGCACCACTTGCAAAGCCTTCAAGAGTTCGCCTCCAGCCGCATCCTTGAGCATATAGCCCGCAATCCCATATTTCAAGGCCCGTGAAATCGACTTTCCGTTCTTCAGGCTTGTAAGAATAATCACCTTCAAAAAAGGAAATTCCTGATCGATATATTCTGCCGCTTCTAGCCCATTCATACCAGGGGAATTCAGTCGAATATCCATCAAAACTATGTCAGGCCGTATCTCCCTCAACTGTACCACTGCGGATTCTGCATCGGAGGCAGTTGCGACGACTTCCACATCGGGTTCATCGTCTAACATTCGTTTCAAGGCATCTGTGAACAACTGATGATCATCGACGATCATAACCCGAATCATAGGCAGTAGGCTAGAAATTTTCCAAAGGCAATATACTGATGATGTTTGTTTTCTGAACGTACGAAAAAACCTCTTCAAAGTTGGCAGACAATGACTTTCTATCAGTCAATTCTGCGTTAAAGAGGCAAATCGATAATCGTAGTGGTCCCTTGTCCAGGAGCAGAGTCAATTTCCAGGGTGCCCCTCATCTGTTTTACTCTTCTGGATATATTGAAGAGGCCAATCCCCTCATGGATTTTTTCGGGTTCATACTCGAAGCCGACCCCATCATCCTCAATCAACAAATTGAGTCGATCTCTATGCAAGGAAAGTTGCAAACTGACCTTATCAGCGCAGGCATGTTTGATGATGTTCTGAAAAATTTCCTGAACAATTCGATACAGTTGGATTTCTGTTTTTCCATCCAGGGTAACAGTATCCAGTCCCGATGTCTCCAGGTTGATTAGCAGGCCAGAATGATCTTTGAGGGTCTTGCACAATTTGTCAAGGGCCCGTCCCAACCCTTCATGTTCGAGGGCATTATCGGTCAGGTTGTGAGAGATTCGCCGGACTTCTTTGTAGGCTTCTTCCAATAGTTCGCGCGTATGTGTATAAGCCTTGCTCGCATCTTCGGATTGGCCGGACAGCTTTTTTTGCAAGGTAAACAGAGAGACTTTCACTGCAGCCAGGGTTCCTCCCAGGCTGTCATGCAGATCAGCGGCGATTCTCTGGCGTTCTTGTTCCTGCCCTTCCAGCATAGAGTTCAGAGATTCCACTTCCTGTGCCTTCATCAAGTCGATGATGATTTGCCGATTGAGTTCTTCTCGCTGGTGAATCAGTTTCCGCTCGGATCGCTGAACCTTTCGGTGATGATATAAGAAAATACCCGCAATCGCTGCCAACAACAACAGGACAAGAATCCCGCTCCCAAGTAAAATTTGGGTTTTTCGGGATTCTGCCAGTTGGTGCTTGGTTTCAGCTAGTTGTCTTTCCGTACGTTCTGTTTCGTACAGGGCCGTTAATTCACTGAATCTTTCGGAACCATGTACGGTATTCAGACTATCTTTTAGTTCGAGGCTTCGATTGAGTAACAGGAATGCTTGCTTGTCATTCCCTATGTATTGATAGGATTCCGCCAGTTTTGGATACAAATCCGCCAACATTTCCCATTGGCCCATCTCCTCTCCGATACGCGCTGCTGATTTCAGGATATCATTTCCCTTGACATACCGCTTTCGCTCAAGATGAATCAAGCCTATCTGATGTAGCAAGGTCATTTGAGTTTGTAGATCTTCTAATTCTGTAGCCAAACTGAGCGCCTGATTCCAATATTCAAGCGCCTGATCCAAAGCATTGTCCTGATAGGCAAGATTTCCCAAATTGCTCAAAATACGTGCTTGTTCGCCTCGATATCCCAATAGCTGAAACATCGCCAGACTACGTGCATAATATTGTTGTGCCTCCCGATAGGATTCTTGCAGATAATAAGTATTGGCCAAATTGTTACAGATTCGGGCGATCCCGATGCTGTCATTCAGCTCATTGCGGATGGACAAACTATGTGCATAATAGATGGCGGCCAGATCATAGTTGGCTCGATCAGCATAGAGATTGGCCAAATCTGAATAACATTGCCCCAATAGCTTAGGACTGTCAAAATTCAGTGCAAGATCGATGGATTTGTGATGATAAGAGAGTGCTTCTTCATATTCTCCAGTGTATCGGAGAACAACGGCCATTTTGTCATAGATATTGGCAACACCGACTTCATCCTGTACTTCTAGGTGAAGGTATAATGCCTGCCTATAGACCGCAAGGGCCTGCTTATATTCTCCTTTTCTTTTGTAGAGAATTCCCAGATTGGTCAACGCCTGAATTCTCAGCGCTTTTTGCTGGGTATACTGGGTCAGATTGAGTACTTCCTGTGCATAATGAATCGCTGAGTCGGGTATCTGAAGACGATATGCCCGGCTTAATTCCATGGAAAGGATTGCTTTTTCGGCCTGATCATGGCTGGCATGCAACGCTTGTCTCAGACTATCGGATTCAGGCAAGGCCCATGCCATATTACACACCAATACCAATCCCAACCAGACTGAGCTGGCGTTCAGCAAGGGAAGGATGCAAGATGGTAATATGGACAATCTGTTGCAGGGCATAGATGGAAATCAATCTATCTGAAATCGAAAAGCGGATCTATCATGTATTGGTTTCTGTGTTCACAAACAACAAACTTACAAGATTGTAAGTCATAATCTTTGCTCTTCATAAGAATCTTCCTATTGATCTATCCAAAACACTTCAATGAATCGATTTCGAATCTCTCCGTTCCAGACGCATCGTTTCTCTGTTAAGGAAGGGCTTTGGCAACAAAAAGAAGGCATTATAGCCAATTGTCCTCATCAATGAAGAGGGGTTTCGGTGTTTTCTTCTTTTCTTCGGTAAGGGAACGCGTGTTTTGTTGACTCCACCGCCGACTCCACCAACTGGCTCTTCTTTTTTCATCTATTTCACGTACCTCCTCCAAAGAACCCAAAGATACCCTGGATTCAACGATAGGTCGTTCATCAGGTCTGGTGAGTTCAATCACTGATACCTTCACCTCATTTCGGCTGTCTTGCCAGTCCTTCTCAATCGGGATGTGCAGGTCAATAGGGGCGGGTTGTGTGGTGTGTTCGGTCCGACTCAGTGCAAAAATCAGTTCCCTAACAGGACGAAGATAATTAGCGGTTTCTGGCATTTGGACTTTAAAAGCTGCAAGCTCAAATCCTGTAGGCATTAAGAATGAGACGCACAATTGATAACTTCCATCGATTCTCCTCTTAAGATGAAGGCTGGGGGAATAACTGGGCATGGTAAAAGGGTGGTTGTAAGTGACACTAAGAATTGCTGGTGCGAAAAACTGGATTATAGAAACTGTCAAAACAGTTCAGAGCAAAGTGTGTCAAAGAACAAGGAGATCTGTATACTTCCTACGCATAATCGCTACAGAATAGTATAAATCAATCGGATAAAAAGATGCCTCAGGAGCAGAAAAAAAACGGGGAGAACGAGTCCTCCCCATCGTTCCAGATTGGTTATGAAGAAACATGTGTAAAAGAACGACTACCGTTAGATAGGGGATATCAGAAAGGGCATTCTGATTTACAAGAACCGACCTACTAGGTCTGTGTGTATCTTGTTGTTCCTCCACAAAGATGAGACGTTTATCACCCTGATGCTACACAGATAAATCAGGTTTTTTTTCTACGGGTTTTCCGGTAGAAAGCTGACAGGATTTCGACAAGCGGCTCAGAAGGACGCCAAAAACAATGATGCCCCGTCCGATGACTCAACACCAATTGCTCTTGATTGTCTCTCTGTTCGCAGACAAATCGAACCCTTTTCCATACGAAAGTCAACCGCAACTCTTCAGCGGGAATAGAAGAGAGCCAGCTTATGTTCTTACAATGTTTGTGAATTTCTTGCCATGCTCGAATCCATAAATAGGAATTGAGCCTCAAAGGGGAAGCACTACGGTTCAGCCGGGCCAACTCAAAACTAAATCGATTGGTGGGGAAAAAAGCGATTGCTGGAAAATCAGGAAATGGAATGGCACATCCTTCCAGATTCGTCCATTCCAGCAAGCGGTAATCTGTTTCTTCTTCCAGAAGACTGGCCGGAATTCCCTCGGCAGAAAGCCGGCTGTCAGATACAGTTCGGCTTCGAATATCTCGGGCAAACGCAACAATTTTGTTCAAATGAGGAGCGAAGAATCCGACATCTCTGTAGTGGCCCAATTCCTCTGATTCTGGAAAGAACCACCTCAGCTGTTCTCGCATCATCTTGACCTTCTCTCGCTCTGCTGTATCCAATTCCATGGCATGGGGCAGCGGAAGGATGAGCATAGGTGTCTCAATCTCGTCGATCCGAGCTTGTTGTTCCGTGCGATTGTAGTCAACCACTTGCTCATACAAAGCTTCAGGCGAATATTCAATGAGTCGATGCAGCCAGTTTCGCAGAAGGGTGTGAGCATGATAGGGTCCAGGATGAAGGGGAATAGCACCTATCTCTACCTTTGCCAAACTCTGATAGAACGGATGAGGCACAAATTCGTCCTCTGTATCAGGAAAAGGAAACAAGACAATTCCGCCCATCAATTTCCAGGCGGATCGATGCGTCAGATGGGCTTCCTCCTGCGAAATGATCGCATCTCGATACCTATGAAGTTGAGAAATAGCCTCCAGAGGGGGTCCGTGGGGAACTGCTGTTCGAGGATAGGCACCATTCCCCCTGTCAAACTGATACTTGACCTCAATTACGTAGCGAAAGGCCTGTGTATAGCCAGGTTTTTCTACCTCCAGAACTATATCCGGGATTTGGCGAAAAGTAAAACTATCCCCTTCCCCAAAGGTACGGTTGTACCACAATCTCAGATGTGTCTGACTCAATGAATGTCGAAATATCAATTGAGAACGCTCTCCTTTCTGCAATCGGATCACAAGTTGATCAGCTTGTTGGGTAACCACATCTTGACCAATCAACTCATATCCAGGAAGTTCCTTCAACATTTGCACAAGCGTCAACAAGCACCAGTATTCATAGAGGGTACTCGTGTTTTTCAGATCCAGTTGGAAGATTCCTGCATCAGAAAGACTCAAGCCTTTTTTCAACAACAAAAACCGCTTGTAAAATTCTCGATAACCAGGTCCCATCATCAAAACGGTCGACAATTGATGCGCTGGCCAAAAGTGTCCTGTATGTCGAAAAAATGGCTGTGCCTGCATCTGGATCAATCGCCTTCGGAATCGCCCTAATTCGATCGCCCAAAGAGGCTGAACTCTGTTGGAGGCATGTCGCACAAACAGGGACTCCCAATGGTCAAGTCGATCCAGAATCTGTTTAATCGCCCACAGAACAAATCGATTTTCGGCAGTGTCATAACTCAGTGTCTTGTCCTTTACTGGCAAATGATTCACCCGAAATCCTTGCCCTGTCAACCATCCGGCACCCGATTCCTGCTCCACATATTGAGGATGCTTCGCTAGCCAGGATGCCACATCTCTCGGCAACTCCTGTACTTTGCGGATTGGCAAGATGTGCCGCTCAGAAGTTCTTGTGCGATTGGGTTGTTGCACAATCCGCAACAAACTTTGCTCAAGTCCTTTCATGAGTCCTCGCAATTGTCCAATCCAGCTGGAGAGGGTCGGCATCTGTGTCTCATCGGTCTCCAACAAGCTAGCCGTTCGCTTCATTTCATCAAAGGCCAGCCCACATAGATAGCGCTGCAAATCTCCCAACATTTCCTGAAAGTCAGTCTTGTATCTGAGTTTTTGGGGAAAGACTTCTAATTCTAGCGAAAACAAACGCTGTCCATTGTCTACGACCAATTCCAGCTCAGAATATCCAATAGCATCTTGCAACACAAAAGATCCGAACAAATTCGAAGAGGGCCTTGATGAGGTCAGAATGGGGAGACCATTGAGGAAGAACTGAATATGATTCCTTGGAATGGCAGACTCAAACAAGAGTTCCCACCGCTGCCAGGAAAAGAAACAGGGAGCCTGCTCAGGAGGTATAGGAAGATCATGTGCCTCCAGCTGCATCCCGTGAGGGAGAAATCTTGTTGGATATCCAGCTGCTAACGCCTCTCGTATCTGCGATGGCAAACGAGCTTCAGTAAGTCGCAAATTCAGGCGATTTCCATCTGTATCCGTAAACCTCAAAAAGGGCATAAGGGTTCAAGCATTCGATAGCCAGGAGGAGATCCTGCATCCATAGGTCAGGAGATTCATGGTAAAGATAGGGAAAAAAGAAGCAGTTGCCAGATTTTGAAACTGTCCTCAATTATCCGTTATTTAAGACTTCTCCTTGCCTACAGAACAAGAACTTACCTATGATGTCTTCTCAAGCTGTCATCTTTTTGGCCTTTGCGAATAGTTCCACTCAACCGTTGGAGCAATTGACTGAGGAGGACAATCAGTTGCGGGATTTGTTACATGATCGTGCTGTCAGACAAGGGCATTTTCATCTTCATCGAGAATCACATGCAGATCTGGACAGTCTTCGCCGCTACCTGACAGAATATCGAAATCAGGTCTGGTTGTTTCATTATGGGGGTCATGCAGAGAGTGATGCCCTTATTCTACCTTCCGGAGACGCAGATGCTGGGGGGATTGCAAGAATGCTGGCAGATCAAGAGATGTTGAAGCTGGTTTTTCTCAATGGTTGCTCTACCCAGGCACAAGTTCACCGCCTGCTGGAATTGGGGGTACCTGCAGTGATTGCGACACATTGTCCAATAGAAGATACCCTGGCAAGAACTTTTAGTTGGCATGTCTACCACTCGCTTTCCTTGGGTGCTACCATTCAGGAAGCTTTTGATGCTGGCTCTGCGTATGTCGAAGCTGCGGGACAACCTGGCCCGATTCTACGGAGCTTGATTTTTGATGAGAAGGAGGAAGTGCCGACAGATACGATCTGGGGATTGTTCTATCATCCAGATCGCGCAGATGTCTTACAAGAGCGCCTCCCAACTGGCATGCAAGAAACAGTAGCAGAGGATGTTGATCCCAATGATCTGTTGATTGATGCCATCTGGAATGCCCTGGCCGAAGAAGGTGTCGTGTTCACTGGCCGAAAAACAGTAAAACTCAGCCGCAAACGGATGGACATTCTGAATAATCTCCCAGCCCCTGTTGCGGAACATTTGAGAAAATTGTTTGTGCCATTGGGAGATGCTGATGAGGGCTACAACAAAATCAGCCCCAATCGCCTCCGCCAACTCGCCAGGACATATCAGGTCCTGATGGAATTGATGACCTTTACCTTGCTGGCTCAGTTGTGGGAACAGCAGTTGTTCGAAGTAAAAAAGAATGAAACAGCGGAAAGCAACTTCGCCATTTCAGAAGCACTTCGAGTCAATATTCGGGATTTTCTGAATTTGCCAGTAGATCAGAGAGAAACCTTCGCCTTTATTCCTTTTATCAGACAGCTTCGCCTTACGCTGGATGGACATGAAGTAAATTATTTTGTGGAAGAACTGGCAGATATGGCAGAATTGATGGCTGCAGATAGTCCGTTTCGCAGGGCTTGCTCCTATTTCGATTTTTTGAGACAACGTCTGGCTCAACAAACAGATGCACAACTTCAGCCCGAAATGGGGCGATTGTGTGTCGAATCAGAGCAACAATTGGCAGCCTTGTTCGAAGAGTTGGGCTACCTTGGGAGATACACCCTTGCTACAGTGAAGCAAATCGTGGTACAGAAATTCCGACACCATGTTCAGCCGCGTTTTCAGCATATAGTAGTGAGATTGGTGGACCTGCTAGGTGGAATGGACGAAGAGAAAGAAATCTTCTTGGATTATCTGGACAGTCAGTCGGTCTTGTTGCTCAAAGAGGAAGAAGAAGGAGAGACCATGCCTTTTCTGAATTTGTCACCCTTCATCATTGACAAGAATGCCTTTGTAGATAACAGTGATGTCTCCAAAATCTATTTTTACCATCACTACCAGGCGCATCCAGCTTCCTGGGCGTATCGCTGGGTCCACAAGCCTTCTGATCCGGACTTGCTTGTTCCCGGAAAGGAGTTTGGCATGGTAGAGGAACAGATGAGAGCATTTATCAAACATTTTGCTGAGGGATAAAAGAATTCATGTGCATTGGAAAATGAAATCATCCTTATGAAGCCTGTCCCATCTCCTTCGATTATCGTCCGAAAAAGAGATTCTCTTAAGAACTCTATCTGCTCACCGTTCACTGATCTGGTTTACCGCTTACGAAAAACTCTTGACAACTGATGCCATCCCCCTTCAAATTCCTCGATGCATATACCCGCGAAGACCGCGACCAGTTTTTTGGGCGAGAGGAGGAAACAGCACAATTATTTGAATTGGTCAATGAGAATCGACTTGTGCTGCTGTATGGCCCATCAGGAACTGGCAAAACATCCCTGATCCAATGTGGACTTGGCAATCGCTTCGAAGCGACAGATTGGCTGCCTTTGTTTGTGCGAAGAGGCGCACATTTGCCCTCCTCTCTCCAACGCATTCTGCTTGAGCACTGGGATGAGGAATTGACAGATAATTTCTGGTTGTTGGATGAGAATCCCCTTCCATCCATCATAGAAGATTTGTTTGCAGAATACCTTCGGCCCATTTATCTCATTTTTGATCAGCTGGAGGAAATTTTTATTCTGGGAGATGAGGAGGAGCAACGAATCTTTACTGAGACAATGGCCAACATATACCAGGCGAAACTTCCTTGCCGACTTGTGTTCATTCTCCGGGAAGAATATCTGGCACATTTGTATGACTTCGAACAGCGGATTCCGACTCTCTTCAAACGACGACTCCGCGTTGAAGCCATGAGTGGACAGCAAGCAGAAGAAGTGGTGAGAATGTCCTGCAATCGCTTCAATATCCGCCTGCAAGACCCTGACAATAATCCTGCCCAGATCATCAGCAAAGTTGCCGCAGGTCGCTCTGGCGTTCCTCTCCCTTACTTACAAGTGTATATGGATCGCTTGTATCGGGAAGATTTTGCACGGACTTATCCCAAGACAAAGGAGACGGGAGATCCTTCTTCCTCAACAGATTGGCCCTCCCTGGAATTCACCACGGCCGAGATAGAAGAGTTTGGGGAAATTGGAGATGTGCTCAAAGCCTTTCTTCAAGAACAAACCCAACAGATTCAGAAGGATCTGAGTGAACAATTCCCAGACTTTTCTGAAAGAGCTGTACGACGGGTCTTGAGTGCTTTTGCCACCTTATTGGGCACCAAAATCCCACGCCTTCGAGCCGAATTACAGGTTCCTCCTCTGCCAGATTCTCATGTGGATGCCATCCTAGATCGTCTGCAACAAGCAAGAATTCTGCGAGAAGAAGAGGGTACATATGAACTCGCTCATGATACCCTTGCAGGAGAGATTGCCAGCCAGCGTAGTGGATCAGAGCAAGCCCTTTTGGAAGTCGCAGAAGTGGTTCACAATCGCTTCCGTGCCTTTGGTCGAACCAAAACCTATCTGGATGCCAAAGAACTTCAACTGATCGAGACCTATGAGAATCAGCTGCGAGAGGAACAAAAGCTCAGTGCGGGAGAGTGGGAATTTATTCTTGAGAGCCAACGAGAGGTTCGACTCAAAAAACAACGGAGGAACCAACTCACTCTCGCTGTGATCGCTGTGCTAAGTGTGATGTTGATTTTTGCCTTCTCGCAATGGCAAGTTGCCAAAGGACAAAAAGAGTTGGCTGAGAAAAGGGAAGCCCAGGCGGATTCTGCCAGAGATGAAGCTGATTCAGCACGCATCAATGCTGAGCAAGCGCGACAGGAAGCTGAATTAGAAAAAAGGAAGGCACAACAAGCCTTAAGAGGATTCTATCAAGAACAGCTCAAAGGCGCACAAAATACCTATAATATAAGTGTTGCCAAGCTGAATGACGGGCTTCAATTATATCCTGACCAAAATGATATCATCCGCAATCGCCGCCAACAAGTCAGACAAACCCGACAAGTCCGCGACAATTTGCAAGCAATCCTTGATTCCCTGGATATCGAAATCAATCGATAAGCCTTTCCAGCACTTCAGGATTTCCTATTCTTCTCCCGGCCGATAACTTTTTAGCAAATTCGCCTGAATGTCCTCTTCACTAAAGGCAACAGCTTTCATCTGATTGTTGGCAAACATTTCAGCCTGATCGGTATGATGTGGCGAATCAGGATTATTACTCTGCCCATAGGCGAGAATGGAATATGCTTTGGGCGGCGTACTGAACTCCACAGCCAATTGCCATCCATCTCCACCACGAATTTTCCGTTTGCCATCCTCATCCGTCTCAAAAGCCAGGACTCTGAAACAGCCCAAACTTCCTGGCCCGCCACCCACAGGCAAATCAAGCTTGCCACGTCTGAGACGATGAACATCTCCCCAGGCTACATCATACGTTCCATGCCGTTCATTCAGGATATCGATGGCCTCGGTCAAGGCTGCCAGGGCCACAGAATCATTGGAGAGTCCAGAAGGCGTGGTCATCGGATCATCAAAAGACCAGGGAATGTCATACCGTTGCTTGCCTGTCATTTTTTGGGAATAGATCACAAACCACTCCTGAAACAACACCCCTCCCCTGCTCTCAGCAGCCACACGATTGTCCCAGTTTTTCAAATGCTCCAGCACCTTGCGCATCTCTTTTTTGGGTTTTGTAGCGGTCAAGGCTTCTACCAAGTCTTCTTTCACCTGATCTGCCAACAACATCCGCATGCTGTGTTTCATCTCCACCACCTCTTCCAGACTGAAAGATTCATGATTGTTGATCAATTGCAAGCTATGTTGACTTCTTTGGCGAAGTCTGGGAGCCGGAAAATGCGGAGGATATTTCTGAGGCATCAACAAATGATCCAGATTGGTGAAGTGGAAGGGATCATTTTCATTGTGCAGGTAACCCGATGAAGGGTTCTGCAATTGTGGCAACTCATCAAAGGAAATATAGCGAGACCACACCTCTCTTGACCGGCTCACATCTGTCGCAGCAGTATCTCCCCCAGAGATGTGTGAGATCTGTGGCGCAGCAGCATTCCAAACATAGAATATATTGCCATCTGCATCAGCATAGGTATAATTGGAAGAAGTAATGGCTTGTATCCGCATAGCTGCTTTCCATTCTTCCAGATTCTGAGCCATCATCATCCGGGCAAACTGCTGGCAACGACGAAACTCTCCATCTCCAGCATGTTTGAGAACAAAGATTTTTCCGTTTTCCCGATGGATCACCGCCCCATAGGGAGAAAACAAAAATTCTCTTGTCTCGGTAGCCATGGCTTGTCCGTTGCGAAATTCTGCTTGCAGGAGTTTTCGTTCGAGAGGGACAGAGGCCCCATCCACCAGCATATGGTCAGCGGCAGTGGTATCAGCTTCGAACGCATAGACCTCATCCAGATCTGGATGATTGTTGGTAGTGGCCCATCCCAGACGGTCATTGAATCCACCGATGATCCCAAACAGCCCCCCTATTCGGAAATCTCCATAAAAATTGAGCTTTCCTGGCACAGTCAAGTGAGCTTCATAATATCCGGCTTTCCAGGAGAGATGGGGGTTCCGTACCAGCATGGCATGGCCGGAGCGACTTCTCTCAGGAGCGAAAGCCCAGGCATTCGATCCTTCTTCCAATGCCAATAGAGAGTCCTGGATGGCTTGCCTTTCTTTCCAGCGGCGAACGAAGTCGCTTCCACTTCGAGGCGTGATCACAAAGTTGTTGCGGGCGGCAACATCATAGCCCGTGAAGTGCCACCCCTTGTATTCAGGGAAGCGTTCTGGATGAACAGACAAATAATAGTTGACGCCTTCAGCAAAACCTTCCAACATATCTCTGGTAGCCTGGTCCAGCAAGGAATAGGTAGCCACAGTCCGTTGATAAGCCATCTGTCTCGCAAAATCTCTATCGATGGCTTGATACCCATCAATTTTTGCCAGGTCGCCTCTCGCATCTATGAGAGGTCGGATCACACGTTCGCCATAATCTTGTAATTCGCAATACGCCAACCCAAAGGTCACCCCCTTCAAGCTAGGAGCGAGTATATGAGGAACCCCATAACTCGTCCTCCGAATCTGAACCTCTTTGGCAAGGTCAGAACCAGAGTCTCCAGACATGGCAGGCAACACAGTAAATAAGAGCAGGGAGAAAGTAAAGAACGTACGAAAAGAAGAACAAGGAGTAATCGTACACAAATGCTTCATAACCAGAAGTAGGGAAAAATGAATGTCTCTTCCTCTAAAGGTAAGAAGATTTAGAAATTTCTTACCTTTCTATCAAATTTCTTCTGCAATGAATCGCCTTTTTTGCTCTATTTGTCTTCTATATTTCGTTCTGATTTATTCTAGAATTCCCGCTCAGACGCTTCCCGCACTTACTTATAACAATCCCGGCCTGGAAGTAGATCTAGGAGTAGGACTGTGGGCCTGGCCGCTGCCGATGGATTACGATCAGGATGGAGATTGGGACCTGGTGATTTCATGTCCAGATGTTCCCTATGATGGAATATATTTTTTTGAAAATCCAGATGGAGATGTTGAAATGCCTGTTTTTAAACCAGGGAAACGGATTGGTCCTTCCGAAAGATATCTCCAAATCAGCCATGTGGGTGATAAGCCAGTGGTACTGAGTCCAGGCACACAGTATCTGGATTTCAGAAAGCATGCCCTGGAATCTCCCAAGGCCATTCCTTTAGTCATCGATTTCGAGGAGTTACATGGGCGAACACGTGCCAATCAATGGACATATCTGGACTATGAGGCAGATGGTGATCTGGATCTGATCATAGGTCTGGGGGTCTGGGAAGCATATGGGTGGGACAATGCCTATGATTCTCTCGGTATGTGGACCAATGGCCCACTTCATGGCTATGTATATCTTTCGCTCAATGAAGGCACTACAGATCTTCCTGATTATCAAGCTCCTCAAAAATTACTCATTGGTGAGAATCCAATTGATGTATATGGTATGCCCTCGCCCTGCTTTGCAGACTTTGACGGAGATGGAGATCTGGATCTTATCTGTGGAGAATTTCTTGACGGATTCACCTACTTCCCCAATATCGGCAGCAGAACTTCCCCCATATATGGTTCCGGGCACCGATTGACTTATCAGAACCGCCCAATACACATGGACCTCCAGATGATCACCCCCACAGCTATTGACTGGAATAAGGACGGACATATGGATCTGATTGTGGGCGATGAAGATGGCAGAGTAGCATGGGTCAAACATAGTGGCAAACTCTCCAACGGCATTCCACAATTCTATCCGCCCTCCTATTTTCAGCAAGAAGCAGATGAAGTAAAGTTTGGGGCATTGGTCACCCCATTTAGTTATGATTGGGATGCCGATGGAGATGAAGATTTGATTTGTGGAAATACGGCAGGCTACGTTGGGTGGATTGAGAATCTCGACGGTGGCAATCCGCCCAGATGGGCAGCTCCTGAATTGCTTGAAGCGGACGGACAGCGCATTCGCTTGGGTGCTGGTCCCAATGGCTCGATTCAAGGGCCATGTGAAGCCAAATGGGGCTATAGTACACTCAGTGTTGCTGACTGGAATCATGACAATCTGCCAGACATCATCCTGAATTCAATCTGGGGCAAGGTCATCTGGTTTCAAAATGTCGGGACCATTCATCATCCTCTGCTCACTTCCCCTAGACCCCTCACAGTCGAATGGGAAACGACTCCTCCCAAGCCTGCCTGGAATTGGTGGCATCCGCAAGACCGGGAACTGGCAACCCAATGGCGGACAAGCCCTTATGTAGTGGATTGGAATCAGGATGGGCTGCATGATCTAATCATGCTTGATCAAGAAGGCTATCTGGCCTTCTTTGAACGAATCCGTATTCAGAATCAATTGCGTCTTCTTCCCCCAAATAGAATTTTTCTTGGCAAACATGAATCTGTATACGATAGTAAAAACAGACCGCAGAATGGAGAACCCGCGCAATTTCTCCAGCTCAATCATCGAATCGGCGGAGGAAGTGGTAGGAGAAAATTCTGTTTGGCAGACTGGGATCAGGATGGTGAACTTGACCTACTTACCAATAGCGTGAATGTCGATTTTTTCAAACAACTCTCTCCTCCCTCAGCAGACCAAATCCTTTTTCAGAACATGGGACCTGTGCATGGACACACCCTTGCAGGCCATACCACAAGTCCGACTACAGTTGATTGGGACAAGAATGGCATCCCGGATCTACTGATTGGGGCAGAGGATGGAAGGCTGTATTATATGAAAAATCCCTTATCAGACTAAGTTTGACTTTGGCCATTTTTTATAGGAGAAAAATCCTCCCATATGCTCTGGAAATCGTCTTTTTTAATTAATGAACTTCGCTGTTTTTGGGTGATGTTGATTAATTCTCATTGAAAATTTATTCACAACTGTACTCTTTTTATTTTCCTTTGTTCTTAGATTTCTTTGCAACTTTTTGGCGGCAAAAAGTTGCG
>JBCCGK010000064.1:0-68444 GCA_039029315.1 Bacteroidota bacterium
ATAAAAATGGACAAAGTCAAACTTAGAAGGTGGGAGCTCCGCCTTGGGGAAAGGCGGAGCACATTGAGTTTGGGGTATTAGGTAGGTTAATAGGAATAATCAAATGGAATGTTACATCATTTGACCTTCAACGTAAATATACACAGAAAACGACCGGAGGCAAAAGTTATTTTATCTCGCCAGATTATTTTTCGGGCAGATATGTATGGAAAATACTACTACAAATGGAAGTTTTTTCCCGAAAAGGCAAATTTCTTACATCGCTTTTTGCGTCAGGAACAAAACCAGGATACACACCAGAATAGAAGACAAAATATACACCACCGCCATCATAGATTTTCCTTCCTGAAACAAGCGCAGTGTCTCCAGGCTAAAGGTGGAAAAGGTAGAGAATCCCCCACAAAACCCAACTAGCACAAATAATTTGACAGATGGGGACAAGGAAACATGTCGACTAACATATCCCCATGCCAGCCCCAACACAACACACGCCAACACATTTGCAACAAAGGTTGCCGTTGGAAATCCAGGTCCATTCGCAGGTACCCATCTCGAAATGGCATAGCGAAAAAGACTTCCCACTCCTCCTCCAAGAAATACAGCAAGCCATTCCATTAAGGGTATAAATTTTTACCGTCAATTCGGGCATGAAACGATGAACTGATCAGGGAAACTGCCGTGTGAAGTTCCAGAGAATGGCGCAGGTATTTGCCATCAGGATCGAACCAAATCTGTAGAGATACATGCATATCATAGAACCAGGTATCCCTGTTTAGCTGGTTTTCAAAATACTGAATCACGTCGGACTCAGGAGCAGATACAATGACTTGTTTTTGCAAAAAAGCGTTCCTGGAGTATTCAGGCTTCAACTCTGCGATCAGACTATCTGCTCTTTGTTCGACGGCAAACTGTCCCTCAAAACTCTCATCTGAATAGAAGGCTTCAAAGGCATAGGACAAATCCTTCAACGGCAGAAAATTCATCGAGTCCTGGCCCGACTCTCCTGTTCCTACGACGACCACTGGAATCGGCGAGAACAGAGAATCCTGTCCCTGTGCTGCGAATTCGTCCAGGTCAAAGACTGTCTTTTGATAGGCAGTGGCAGTGGAACAACTAGACTCTATTTGGGCCACGAGTTGTTGCGCAATCTCATTGACAGCTTTGTCGGATGCTGTGCCACAAGCAAGATGCAGACAGGCAAGCCCCAGGAACACCCCTCGGATCAAGACACAAAATTTTGTTCCCTCTAGCAACTGAAACTTACATCTGTTTCTTGGGACCAAACGGATGTGAGGTATTTGCCTAAAATGCATAAGAGATATGGGATTAGATTTTTGCCCGAATTGGTTCAATCAATACATCTCCCGTCATTTCATCTGGAATTCCTACGCCCATTAGTTGCAAAATCGTAGGGGCGATATCGCCCAGCTTTCCAATTTCCACCTTCAAGGAATAGCGATCCTGGGGATCTCGAAGGATGAAAGGAACCAGGACAGTAGTATGAGCTGTATGAGGCGAGCCATCATCATTTTTCATTCTATCGGCATTTCCATGATCTGCTGTAATCAGACAGATGTATCCATGCTTGCCAGCTGCGTCCACGACAGCTTTCGTACACTGGTCTACCACTTCACAGGCTTTCACTGCAGCCTCGAACACGCCTGTGTGTCCGACCATATCAGGATTGGCAAAGTTGAGGCACACAAAATCTACTTCTCCTTTTTCTAGTTCTGGAATAATGCTGTCCTGAATCTCTTGTGCACTCATCTCTGGTTGCAAATCGTAGGTTGCAACCTTGGGAGAAGGACATAACAAATAAGATTCTCCTTCCGCTTCCTTCTCACGACCTCCATTAAAGAAGAATGTTACATGCGGGTATTTTTCAGTTTCAGCAATTCTGATCTGTTTTTTCCCAATACTTGACAGATAATCCCCCAGCCCATTCTTGATCTCATCCTTCTCATAGAGGACATGGATTCCCTGGAAGGAGTCATCATATCTTGTCATGGTGGTATAATACAAAGGCAGTGTTTCCATCTCCTGATCTGGAATTCCTTTCTGTGTCAAGACATGTGTCAATTGTCTGCCTCGGTCTGTCCGAAAGTTGAAAAACAGGACTGCATCCTCCGGCTGAATAGTGGCGACCGCTGCACCATTTTCCGTGATGATTCTGGGCTGAACAAATTCATCTGTCTCATCTGCAGCATAAGCATCTGCAATCGCTTCTCCGGCAGAGGAAAAAGGACTTCCCTTTCCATGAACGAGCAGATCATAAGCCAATTTCACCCGTTCCCATCTTTTGTCCCGGTCCATCGCATAGTAACGGCCGATCATGGAAGCAATCTTGCCCGTTCCAGTTGCTGCCAATGAGGATTCGAGATCCGCAATATAGGACTTCCCTCCATGGGGAGAGGTATCTCTTCCGTCCATGAAACAATGAATATAAATCTCCTCCACACCATCCTGGGCCAAAAATTGGACAATCCCTTTCAAATGATGTATACTGCTGTGGACACCCCCATCAGAAAGCAGCCCCAGGAGGTGCACAGGCTTCTTTTTGGTACGGCAATAAGATGTGAGATTCTGGACATTTGGATTGGATGCAAAGTCCCCACTCTCTATTTCCCGGTTGATTCTTACCAAATCCTGGTAGACAATTCTACCTGCACCGATGTTCATATGTCCTACTTCAGAGTTTCCCATTTGACCATCGGGCAATCCTACCGGAAGTCCCGAGGCCTGGAGTCTCATATTTGGCCAGGTCGCCATTGCAGAATCAAAAAAAGGTGTATCCGCCTTTGCAATGGCGCTCAGGTCAGGGTTTTCAGCCAATCCCCAACCATCCATAATAATCAAAACAACTTTGTCTGCTTTCATGCCGCAAAGGTAGGGCTCATTTTAAAATATTCCAGCAATTTCTTACACAGAAAATCATGATCCCTTTTCCCGCGAAAGCACTTTCAATGAATTGGCACGGTTATGGTAAGGATTAGGTGTAGCTGAAAATGTGATGTAAATCAAGGTTCCGAAAGTATGAAATTTTCTTATTCCATAACTTTGCTTGTCTTCCTTTCCTTGCTGGGATGGAGCGCCGTCCAGGCGCAGTCGACAAGAGGATTCTTCGATGAAGTTGGGGAGAGCTTACTAAGCGCGTCTGTGGACAATCTGGTCAAGCACTTCGATGACCGAATCGAAATCACTCTTCTGGGGCGGCGACAGGAGTATAGCCAAGCTCAGGCACAATATGTTATGACCCAATTCTTCGAGGATTATCCCCCCAGTTCTTTTGGATTCGTCCAGGTGGGGAACTCTGAAGCAGATGGGACTGCTTACGCAACAGGCGTTCTAAGAAGTAATTATGGCTCCTTTGAAGTCAATATCTTTGTTCGGGTATCAGGTGAAACCAATAAGGTGATCGAAATACGATTCGATCAAGAGTAACCTGATTCATAAAGAAAAGCATTGTTTAGTATCGGTGGCGATATCCTTCTGGATTCGCTACTTTTTTTTGAGAAAAAAAATGTAGTGTTCCGAATTTGTCAAGAGACAACGGAAGAGATGAAAGGAAAGAAACCATGAGCTGAAGCGGTCGGTCGACAATCCTTCGCCCAAATTCTTCTCCTCCCAAATCCTGGAGAAAAGAAGTACTCGCTTCAGCCAGACTTTTCTTATATTTCCGCATGGATTATCTCAATCATCCCGAAACGGAAAGAATCATTCGGGAAGCACTGAAAGAAGACATCGGGCCCGGGGATTTCACTACCCTCTCCACTGTGCCAGCCGGTCAGACTTCCAAGGCAAAATGCCTGATCAAGCAAAATGGAATTTTGGCTGGCGTCCAACTTGCCCATCGAATTTTCGACCTCATAGATCCCTCTCTGACTTTTAGCCAACACCTGGCGGAAGGGAGTCAAATCTCTTATGGCGATATTGCATTTTATGTTGAAGGAGACCCCAGGTCTATTCTTCAGGCAGAGCGGCTGGTCTTAAACCTCATGCAGCGCATGAGTGGCATTGCCACCTATACCCGTCGGGTAGTTGATGCATTGGAAGGAACCAATTGTCAAGTCCTGGACACGCGTAAGACAACTCCCCTGATTAGACATATCGAGAAATGGGCCGTTTCCATTGGCGGAGGCGTAAATCACCGCTTCGGATTGTATGACATGATCATGATCAAAGACAATCATGTAGATTATGCTGGAGGGATTCCACAGGCCATTCGTTCCTGCAAAGCGTATGTAAAAGACCATCAACTCGACTTAAAAATTGAAGTTGAAACCCGAAATCTCGACGAGGTCCAACAGGTCTTATCAGAGGGAGGGGTTCACAGAATCATGCTGGACAACATGAGTCTGGACATGATGCGTCAGGCTGTTCAGTTGATAGGCAATCGAGCCGAAACAGAAGCATCAGGCGGGATCACCCTTGACAATGTTCGCGCAATTGCGGAGACGGGTGTGAATTATATCTCCATGGGTGCATTGACCCACTCTGCCGGAAGTCTGGACATCAGCCTAAAAGCAGCGACTTAGGACAACTCTCTAGTGTTGGATCAGGATTTTTCGACTCATCATTCCCACAGCAGATTGGAGACGCAGGATATAGGTTCCACTTGCCAGCGGTTGTTGCACCAATTCTATGGTATTCAGCCCATGAAGGATTTGTTTTTCTTCTTGCCAAATTACCTTTCCCAATGAATTATGGAGGAAGAAAGTCGCTCGCTCTGCCCGCTCGGCATTCCAGTCCACAAAAAATGTCCCTTGATTGGGGACAGGATAGATGGTCACATCCAGATCAATCGTAGGCAGGACACTGGTAGCTGGCAGGCTATCGCACATCGCAAGGCTATCCACAACATTGCTTCTGATGGCAGGTAGGATATTGAACAGTTTGTCTCCGGGACAAAGGGTATTGCACCCATCCCGATGACCTGAAATATGTGGCAAGACCTTTTCTGATGGATCGTGGAGAGAGCTTGTCATTGGGTCAATCCCTGAGTCGCAACTTTTCCAGGTCAACAGTTGCTCAAGGCTACTGATCGCAGCATCGGTCGGCACAGTGTCCATATAGGTTCCCAACATACAGATTCCCATGGTCGCTGTATTTTTTGCACAAAAATGTGCGCCTCTGACATTGTTTCCTCCTCCCCTTCCCTCATAGATGACCCCGTTGGGATCGATCAACCAATTGTAGCCAATATCACACCATCCATTGGTGTTGACATGGAAGTCCCAGATGGCAAGAACAGTCGCGGCCCAGTTTGAACTGGTATTATTCGTATAGGAATGATGAACAATCATATGCGTAACAGGCGCATAAGCCGGGCTAGAGCAAGAAGGGTTCTGTCCATCGGGCGAGTTCCAATCCGTCCTATTGGCAATCGGCGGGAGCGGACATCCACAATCTTCATTCGCACCAGGCAAGAAGCGATTCTTGACTTGTTCTGGATTCAGGGGTGCCATATTTCCCGGACTGAAAAAATCAATCCGGAGATCCTTAACTCTGGGAGAAACCAAGCCCGAAAATGAAGAATGAAACTCCAACATGAGCTGAAAATATTGGATTTCCAGCGGAAGGTATAACAATTCGCTAGTCCATGCCGTATCAGAATACATCCCCTCATGATAAGGTTTCAGTAATTGCCATTGTTTCCACCCATTTTCATCAGCAGAAAAACGGACAGAAACACTCAAGAGCGTTGAATCATAATTAGTCAAATTCAGCCGAGTCGCAAAAGTCTGAAATTGATCAGCTTGATTCAGGTTAATGATTTGAGGCTGGGAGACAAATACGGCTTCCTGATTTTTGTGCAATTGCGTCAGTCCATCATTGGTCCACAGGAGGTTGATCAATTGTTCCGCAGGAACTTGTCGGGTAAAATCCAGCAAAATAGAGGATGATTCTGCTCCATCAGTATGGAGAGCAGAAACGGCAAAGGGACAAAAAAGGAAAAAGTCTAAGACAACTATGAGGAGTAATTTTTTCATTCCAAGAGACAAGGTAAAACTTTTTGACCAAAAGCAGGGACTAAGTTGTCAAATTTGTTAGGTGAAATTCACTTTTGAGCTGAAAAAAAAGTCAACAGGATTGAAGTACGTAAGAATTTGCCCTAATTTTGCAGTCTGATTTTAAAATACTTACGATAAAAGAACCCCTTATACCAATTAACTCGACATTCTCAACATTTAACTATTCGACATGGGTACCTATGATTATCGGTCAATTGAGAAAAAATGGCAACGCTACTGGAAGGAAAATCGAACCTTCGTAGCTGACAAGCAATCGTCAAAGCCTAAATACTATGTCCTGGACATGTTTCCCTATCCATCCGGGGCCGGGCTTCATGTAGGACATCCACTTGGTTTTATTGCCACCGATATCATCACCCGTTACAAGCGCAACAAGGGGTTCAATGTGCTTCATCCCATGGGATTCGATTCATTTGGGTTACCAGCAGAGCAATATGCCATCAAAACCGGTGTCCATCCTGCGGAAAGAACCAAAACGAATATCAAACACTATTGGCAACAATTGGAATCCATCGGCTTACACTATGATCCGGATGCCACGGTAACCACCAGTGAACCTGCCTATTATAAATGGACACAGTGGATTTTCCTGAAGTTGTTTTCACATTGGTACAATAAGCAAGAAGAGAAGGCTTACCCCATTGAGCAGTTGGTTGATATATTTGCAAAAAATGGCAATGCGGAGGTCATCGCAGCTAGTTCACAAAAAACAAGCTTCTCGGCCGATGCCTGGAATGCCATGACTGAGAAGGAACAAGCAGATATCTTGATGAACTATCGCCTGGCCTATCTCGATTATGCAACAGTGAATTGGTGTCAGGAATTGGGAACTGTATTGGCCAATGAGGAAATCAAGGATGGCAAATCCGAGCGCGGGGGCTTTCCTGTGGAACGAAGACAGATGAAGCAATGGATGTTGCGCATCACGGCCTATGCAGACCGCTTGCTTACAGGTTTGGATACCATCGATTGGTCCGACTCAATGAAAGCCATGCAAACCCATTGGATTGGGAGGTCAGAAGGTGCCAGCATTGTCTATCAGGTAGAAGGTGTGGAAGATACCATAGAAGTATTTACGACCAGACCCGACACCTTGTATGGCAATACCTTCATGGTGTTGGCACCTGAGCATCCTCTGGTGGAAAAAATCATGTCAGCGGATCAGAAAGAGGAAGTGGAGACCTATGTCACATGGGCCAAAAATCGTTCTGAAAAAGACAGAATCGCCGATACCTCCAAAACCGGAGTATTTACGGGAGGCTACGCAATCCATCCCATGACCGGGAACAAACTCCCAATCTGGATTGCAGATTATGTAGTGATCACCTATGGTACAGGAGCCATTATGGCTGTTCCGTCCGGGGATCAAAGGGATTGGGATTTTGCCAAGAAATACAACTTGGAGATCATAGAAGTAGTCGCCGGAGGCAATATCGATGAAGCTGCTTACGACTCCAAGGATGGAAAAATGGTCAACTCTGACTTCTTGAATGGCATGAGTGCACGCGAAGCCATTCGGGCGATGATTGGCAAATTGGTTGAGATGGGAATTGGGAAAAAGGAGATTACCTATCGGCAGAGGGATGTGATCTGGTCCAGACAAAGATATTGGGGAGAACCAACGCCTATTGTCTATAAAAACGGGATTGCCACCCCTATGGATGAGGCAGATTTGCCGTTGGTGTTACCAGAGATAGATGAATACAAACCTTCACCTACAGGTGAGCCTCCCTTGAGTCGCGCAACCTCCTGGCGCACCAATCCAGATGGAGATATCCGCGATCTCAACACCATGCCTGGATTAGCAGGTTCCAGTTGGTATTTTCTTCGGTATCCCGATGCAGAGAATGACAAGGAGTTTGCGTCCAAGGAGGTCATTGATTACTGGATGCCTGTTGATTTGTATATCGGAGGAACAGAACATGCTGTGGGACACTTGATGTACTCTCGGTTCTGGACAAAATTTCTCAAGGATATTGGATTGGCATCTGTGGATGAACCTTTCCAAAAATTGGTCAATCAAGGAATGATCCAGGGAGTCTCCCAACTCATGTACAGAAACAAGGAGACCAATGTCTTTGTCTCGGCTGATTTGGTTGAGAAAGGCACAGAAGATCAATATTCAGAAATCCACACAGATGTCAATCTTGTCAAGGCTGGAGTCATGGATGTCGAGGGATATAAGTCATGGACCAAGGATGAGTGGGCTACCTTCCAACTCAATGATGCAGGAGAATTTCGCACCTTCTCACAGGTAGAAAAAATGTCTAAATCCCTGTACAACACCATCGATCCGCAAGTCTTGTGTGAGGAAGTAGGAGCAGATACCATGCGGTTGTATGAAATGTTCCTCGGACCGATTGAGGTTGCCAAGCCCTGGAATATCGATGGTATCAATGGCGTCCATTCCTTCCTGAAGCGTGCCTATAATTTGTTCGTTGGAGACAAGGAAGAATGGCTCGTCACAGATGGTGCTCCCACTGCTGATGAATTGAAAATCCTTCACAAAACCATCAAGAAAGTGGAAGAAGGAATCGAGCGATTGGCCTTCAATGTCTGTGTGCCGGCCTTCATGGTTTTTGTGCGAGAGATGGGCAAAATGAACTGCCACAAACGAGCTGTTTTGGAACCCTTTTTGGTAAGCTTGTCTTCCTTTGCCCCACATTTTTGTGAAGAATTGTGGGAGAAAATGGGGCATGGGCAAACCATCTTGCTCGCATCATTCCCTGAATGGAAGGAGGAATTCATTGCAGAGGCCACCATTCAGTATCCTGTTCAGATCAATGGGAAGATGCGAACCAAAATCGAAGTTGCTGCTGATGCGGCCAAGGATGCAGTAGAAGAAGTCGCTCTGGCCAATGAGACAGTCCAACAATGGATGGATGGCAAACCAGCACGCAAGGTCATCGTCGTACCAGGACGCATCGTCAACATTGTGGTCTAGAATGTCGAAGATCCGAACAGCTCTCTGTTCCTATGGAATGTCAGGGCGTGTATTCCACGCGCCCTTACTTGAGGCACATCCAGCCTTTGCCTTGACGCATGTCTGGCAACGGAGCAAGCAAGATGCGCTGGTTCGTTATCCAGAGATCACACTGGTTCGGAATCTGGAAGATCTCCTCTCCAATAAGGAGATCGACTTGATTATCGTCAATACTCCGGAATCCACACATCATGCCTTTGCCAATAAGGCTCTGCAAGCAGGCAAACATGTGGTGGTCGAGAAAGCGTTCACAGCGACACTTGAAGAAGCCAGGAATTTGCTTGCGCTTGCAGACCAGCACACGCGCATGATCAGTGTCTTCCACAATCGCCGCTGGGACAGCGATTTTCTCACTGTGCAACAAGTGATCAGGCAGCAATTCCTAGGAAGATTGGTAGAATATGAAGCCTATTATGATCGTTTTCGCAACTATATCCGACCTCATTCCTGGAAAGAACAACCAACAGCGGGTACAGGTATTCTCCACAATCTTGGGTCACATCTGATTGATCAGGCTCTCTGTTTGTTTGGCATGCCAGACCAAGTATTTGCAGATATTCGAATCCAGCGAACGGATGGGCAGGTAGCTGATCATTTTGAGCTCATCCTGTATTACCCAAATCATAAAGCCACGCTCAAGGCTGGGTATTTGGTAAGAGAAGCTGGGCCAAAGTATCGGCTTCTCGGAACTGAGGGCAGTTTTCTCAAGTATGGGGAAGATCCTCAGGAGCAAGCACTCAAAGAAGGTCAATCTCCAGATGCGCCTGGATGGGGAGAAGAAAAATCGGAAAGCTGGGGACTGCTCAACACAAACATAGGCAAGCTCCATGTTCGCGGAAAGATAGAATCCATCGCGGGGAATTATAGAGCCTATTACGACAATATTCGGGATGCCATCCTGCTGGGTCATCCGCTTCATGTATCGGGTATCGATGGCATGAATGTCATGAAGGTGATTGAAGCTGCCCAACAAAGTTCTGAGGCAGGAAAACGCATTGAACTGGCATCATAATTCTTCTCGCAGCCCTGCTCAGTGCGGGCATGATCACCTGACTTCTCCTCTCTTTTTTCCCTCTTTCGCCAGTCCATCGTATATTTGAAGCATGTGGGATAGTTTTTTGGTCATAATCAACGATCTAACCTTCTGGAAATATGTTTCCATTCCAATTGTCAGTGCAATTGTGGGATGGGCCACGAATGTCATTGCGTTGAAAATGACCTTCTATCCTTTGGAGTTTTTTGGAATCTGGAAACTGGGATGGCAAGGGATTATTCCATCTCGTGCTGGTGTCATGGCTGGTAAGGCGGTAGATTTGCTGACCAAGAATCTCCTTTCCATCGAGGATCGTTTTGATCAGATAGAACCAGGACGCGTCGCTGAAGAGATGGAACCTGCGCTCAACCGACTCATGATACAAGTCATGGAAGAGACCATGGAGCAGAAGGTCCCTGTGCTATGGGAAGCCGCGCCCGGGGTGATCAAGGATCGGATTCTGCAACGGGCATCGGAGGATCTTCCTGAAATCATTGAAGATCTGATGTCGGATATCAAAACCAATATCACAGATCTGTTTGATCTTCGATCGATGGTGGTGGAAGCGCTGGAAAATGACCGCGAATTGCTGAACCAGATTTTTTTACAAGTAGGAGACAAAGAGTTTCGTTTCATTGAGCGATCCGGTTTATACTTCGGCTTTTTGTTTGGGATGGTTCAGATGGGACTTTTTCTGTTGTCGGCCTATCTGGGGTATCCTTCGGGATGGATTCTCCCCCTAGCAGGCTTGTTGGTTGGGTGGGGAACAAATTTTCTGGCCCTCCGTATGATTTTCGAGCCGCTTCGCAAACGTACATTTGGCCCGTGGACCTTCCAGGGCTTATTCCTCAAACGACAAATGCAAGTGGCTGATGCCTATTCCAGAATTGTAACACACAACATCCTGAGTTCCCGCAATATTCTCGAACGCCTCATCTCAGGTCCGGCCTCTGATCGATTGATGAAATTGATTCAATCTCATATCAAACGCGCTGTGGACGCCATTGCAGGCTCTTCCAAGTCCTTGTTTCTCCTGACACAGGGCACCTATAAATATGTAGAGATCAAACAAATGGTCGCTCGTCGATTTACAGAAGAACTTCCTCTTTCCATTCGGCATGTATTCGACTATGCAGAAGAAGCCCTTGATATCGAAGACACCCTTCGTACAAAAATGCAAGGGCTGGGGCCTGTAGAATTTGTCAGTTTTCTTCGTCCCGTCTTTCAGGAAGATGAGTGGAAACTGATACTGGTTGGTGCGATTCTCGGGTTTTTGGCAGGTCTCGCTCAATGGATGTTGGTCTTTGGAGGGTAGGTTTTCTCGTATCTCCGGGTAAGAATTTTCTCAAAACTGTAGTGGTTGATCAAAAATTTGACTTTTTATCCAAAATCTTTCTCCTCAGAAATGTCAAATCATCTGGGCTTAAAGACGCTTTTTTGCCGGATTATACCATTGATGCAAGGATATGAGGATAAGCGAAATGTAACATCCTGCCACCTTTCGCGTTGAAATTTCAGCACTTCAGTTCTTTTTTTGTTCAACTCGTACATTGATAGGCTTTAGTCAGAATTAATCATTCTTTACTTATGTTGAAGAGAATCACGGCCTTCGTGGTCGTATGCCTCCTTTCTCCTCTTGTTTTCGCCAATCCTTTTTCGCCTACTTCTCCCCCTTCAGATCCTTCTCCAAGCTTGGAGAGTTTGATCAATCGATACATGACTGCGTTTCATTTGACTCCGGATAACCGATTCAAATTGGCAGCGTATGCAGAAATGAAAGGACGATACATGTCCGACACCCGAGGGCTGAACTTAGCCTTTGGCTCATTGGGAGAAGTCTCCTTTTTCCCAAAAAATCTTCTCTTTCGAACAGGTGATCAAAGAGTATTTCACCTCAACACAGGAGAAGTTTCTCAGGAACATTCTTCCCGAATCAATGAACAGTTGAGGGAATTGTTTGATCGGGTCATCTTGCTCGGCAATCACGATGCACAGGAGGCTCATATTGGTTTTGTAGATGAACATTTGGCCAAGAAAAATCTGGAACCTTTTGCCAAATTGTTTATGCGCCATATTCTGATCAAATATGGGAAGTATGACTCCAGCAAAAACGAAGTCGTCTTTCACACTGACTGGCTGCCCGAAAAAACCTATAACTATCGCAATCCCAAGGATGCCAGCATCGTCAAAAAACACATTACTCCCCTTGCCATCAAACTTTCTGAAACCATCCTCAGAGGATATTACCTAAACACAGGAGGGACAGTATTCATCGAAGATGTGCCTCGCGCCGTATTGTTTGCCACCGGAGAGGAGTATGATCCACACATTCATGCCTTCAAGTTGTTTGCCCAAAAATTATTTGTGCAGACTGTCCAATACATCTCAAGGATGGAATCCCAGCGACTTGATGCCTTGTCGAATGCCGGAGAGGTGATCACCAACCCTATGGCTAGCACAGCTTCTTCCAAAAAATCAGTGCTTCGCCCGCAATCTTCAACCACATCCTCCATCATCAAGCCCCTCTACCATCCTGATAGCTGGATTCCAATGATGCTGTCCATTCTCAGGAGCAAGGATATCCATATCAGTGATGCAGAAATCATTTCTTGCTTTGTCAATCAGGAATATTTTCCAAAGCTCTACAAACAGCTAACGATAGAAGAAAAAGAAAAAGTGGATCAGTTCATTGCAGATCAGGAAAAATGATCTCAAGGACTGCTGACAATCAAATATAAAAAGTAGAGATTGAAAACGATGTTCATGGGGCAGCACCATTAGGGGCTGTCCTCTTTTCTATACACTTACACTTGAAATTGGACCTAAAAGAAAAATCCAGAAACCCGGGCGGGCTTCTGGACACGTGGCTTGAACTAACTACTACTACTACTACTAACTTTTATTACGCAAAATTACGATTTCGGTTTCCAAAAAATGAAATTGATGTTAGAAATTTGTTGAGAAAAACCATCTATTTCATTTTACAATACTAAAACGCAAAAACCATACCTTCCAGTTACCAAATAGGCAGGAAAAGTGACATTTTATCCTAAAAAAAAAACCATTCACCCTCCATCTCCTTACGTAAGTTCCATAACGGCATTGTCACTTTTTATGAACAAGACGCCTGATTCAAAAAAAATCCATGGTTGAATTGAAAAAAATCCAGAAAACCCGTACAGATCCATTACAGGAAATCTGAGGATCAATGTCGGCTTTCCTTGTCCTTCGCAATGCTATACCCGCCCATGTCTCACATAACAATCTGTTTGCTATAGCCAAAGAGGTTCGATTGCTTTACGGCCCGCACCACCTGTTCTGGGACCTTCTCTTCCCATCCTTCTTCTCCTCTTCGAATCATGGCCAACACCTCATCTGAATAAATACGTAACAATTCAGAATTGACCGTCTCGAGCGCTTCTATCTTATGAGCTGCAAACAGGTACTGAAACAAATGCTGTAACTTTTCAGATAGTTCGAAGGTATCGAGGTGGAGGATTTCCTGTTGATCATCTGTCAGGGCAGGATATACATACAGCTTGACATCTGCTCCAAACAAAATCCCGAATGCCTGTAAGATGCCTCCCTGAATGCCCTCATAGTACTGCTCATCAAAAATCTGCTCCAAATTGCGGATACCCAGAATGAGACCAATTTTTCGTTTTCGATTGAAGGTCGAGAGGTATGCCACCAAGCGATAGTACTCCTGATAGCTGGAAATCAAAACAGTCTGTCCCAGGGAACATAAAATATCCACTCGGTCCAGAAAATCCTGTTCATCAATCTTGCCTTCAGCAGTCAGATTTTTTAGTGTTAGTTCTGACAAGACGAGCATACCCTCTGGATCAACATCAGGTTCTTCCACAAACTTCTGTGTCCCGAGCCGGAGCATATCCATATTCACATGTGTCAGTGGCCGAAATCTTCCACGAAGGATTAGGATATTCTTTTTGTACAGTGCTTCAGAAGCATGCATGACTTTTCCGTCTGGGCCAAACATAGCGGCATTGGTCATTCTTCGTTTGACCAGTTTCAGGCTCAACACTCGATTATCTACCCAGTCAAAATCTGGCCCATGAATGCTGCACATGTCTACTTCAATCCGATCTTTGGACAGGCCTTGCACCAGGTTTTTGAGAAACATATCGAGATCTTCTGCACACTGGTAACATCCATAAATCAGATTCACCCCGATAATGCCAATCGCCTCTTGCTGCCAGATTGTCTCAGGATCTTTGAGCATAAAATGAAGAATGATTTCATTGGGAGCAGACTTCGGTCGGAGTTGAAATCGAATTCCCAACCAGCCATGTCCCTGATTGGTCTTGCGGTAGTTCAAGGTCTCCACTGTGGAAGCCAATGCAAAAAAGCAAGTATTGTCCGCACGACTGCTCAATCGTTCGGGAAGTAAAACATACTCATGATCCAGCATGGTAATCAGTCGGTCCTGACAGACGTATCGTCCGGTCTTTCCATAGATTGCATCGCTGAACTCCATGTCATAGGCTGACATCGTCTTTGCAATCGTACCGGAAGCGCCTCCAGCCTTAAAGAAATGGTGTGCAATAGGTTGTCCTGCTCCAATCTCAGCAAAGGAGCCATACCATTGTCGATTAAGATTGATTTTGAGCGCTTTTTCTTTGGTGGTTAACTCCCGAAATTGATCCATAAATCCTGATACACGATTGATTGGGTCAGCTGATCTCCGCATGTCTCCTCAATAAAATTAGGCATTCGCTGAGGAAAAATTGGCGCAAATCTATTATCAATATTTCACCACCCATGCAAATTCTTTATTGGTTCCTTCTCTCAATTGTGTAAACACATTGGGAAGTTCCTCAAAAGCTATCTCTGCGGTCAGATGCTGGTCAAATGCTGGTTGCTTGAGAAGTTCGAATACCACCTCCTTGCGGCGGCGATAGTTCCAGCGACGACTGTGATAAGGAGGAAGATGAGAGACTTGAGAACTGATGAGTTGTTTTCGTTGGCTATGAAAATCACCGCCTAATTGCAGACTCACTGATTTGTTCCCATACCAACTCAGCTCAATAATTTTTCCTTCGAACCCCACTTGATCTATGGCCGCTTGCAGACCTTCTTCACTGGCACTGGTATGAAAAACGGCATCATAGGAGATCCCTTCTGTGCCTTTGTCCTGGGTCCAAAAGCCCATCTGTTCAGCCAAATATTGCCGCCGAAGATCAATATCCTGGACCACTACTTCGACCGCGCCGATCATAGACAAAACCCTGGCGACCAGGGAGCCGATGATCCCAAATCCTATGACCAGGACTTTGTCTCCAATGCTGATTTGTCCATCCCAAACAGCATTGAGCGCTGTCTCCAGATTGCTGGCGAGAGTAGCTCGACTGGGGGGAATTTCATCCGGAACCACAAAGAGATCCTGAGAGGCAACAACGCACTCAGCCTGATGTGGATGCAACAGATGCACGACCTTGTCAACATATGGATGATTCTCGGTAATCACTCTCCCTACCAGCGAATAGCCATATTTGACAGGAAAGGAAAAATCTCCGCCCATGTAGGGGACGCGCATTTGAGGATACAATTCTTTCGGAACTTGCCCAAGGGCAACGAGTCGCTCAGTACCTGTACTGATCAGTGAATAAAGGGCCTGGACCTGGCAACTACCTTCCTGCAAAGTTGGCAAGGGTTCTTCTCGAATAAGGGACTGGCCTCCTGTTAAATGCCAGCATGAACGTGTCGTCACAAAAAATAGAATTCAATAGGTTTCAAGCAAGTGATATGGGAAGTTACAGATAATTCAGGAGACGACAAACGACCTTAAGAGGTCGGTCAGGTGCAGAAAATAGCCGAACTATCTCTTTTCCTTCCTTTCATCAATCGCTCTTCTTCAGAAACTGTCCTGATTTAGGCATCTGTTGATTGAAAGCAGGATTTTGGGGTTCTGTCAAGGCATTTTTTTGAATAATCCGAGGAATGGGGATTTCGAGAAAAAATAATGCGTTCAGCTTCCCAAAAGGCATATGCCAAAGGTCTGAGGGGAACTCAAGGCAGGTGCTATCGTTCAGGTTCTCCAACGAACATATAGCTATCACCAACTTGAAGAAAGGTAAAGGAGGCAAATCGAACGGCTTCCTTGACCTGGGCGATTTCGGGCAAGACAATCCCACTGATCCCAGACCCAAAGATTTGCGGAGAGAAGTGAAACTGCATAACATCCAACATCTGATCTTTCAGGAAGTTGGAGGTAGTTTCAGAACCGCCTTCTACATACACAGAATGTATGCCTTCCTGATGCAGACAGCAAAGGATATCTTCACAGGAGATATGCCCATTGCTTGACGGCAAATATTTGTAATCCAGATGTTTTTCAGAAGTCTTGGGTTCGCTCCCCAACACCAAAACAGGGTCTACACAGCTATTGATCAAACTCGAAAAGTCTCTGGCTGAAGAGCTGATGACTATCCTCCGGGGATTGTCTCCTTGCACCAGTCGAACCGTGAGAGAAGGTCGATCGTTGGACAATGTCCGTGTTCCAATCATGATGCCATCACACAAGGCTCGCATGCGATGTGCATGAAGCAGATTCTCAGGATTCCCGATCCATTTGGAATCGCCGGTCTGCGTAGCAATCTTACCATCAAGGGTTTGTGCGAAATGCGAAACAGCAATGGCGCGTTGCAGACGATGGGCGCGCAAAGGCAGGAAACAATAAGCCAGATACGATTGGAGGAGTGTCCACTCTTGTTGACTCAGGGTTCCGATATTCGAGACGCGAATGGAATATAAATTATCGACCTGCGCACAGGCAGTATCTTCCCGAGGTGTTGCTTGGTCTGATAGGCCAATCCACAGTTGCTTGCTCCCGACAGAGGGCAGAAGTGGGGTATCAAAAGACAACTGTTCATTCTCCCCAAATTCCAGCATCAGGTATGCAGGCGGGACATCGACAGTCCTCATTCGCTTTTTGAGCAACAATAATGTCCGCCAAAGGCTTTCCAGCAGTTGATCCTGGCGCAATGGTGTGTGATATGCTTCAGTGTTCTCCATTGCCATTGGAAGAGATATTCAACAGATGTCCCATGACACGCTGTTTGGTGTGCAAGTAGAATTTGTTCTCTTGTCTGGGAGATATTTCCAGTGGAACACGCTCGACGATGGACACATTGGCATCATCAAATGCAGCGAGTTTCTCTGGATTATTGGTCATCAGACGAATCTTTTGCACGCCAAGGTCTTCGAGAATACGGATCGCGATATCAAATTTTCTGGAATCGACCTCAAATCCCAGCTTGGTATTGGCTTCGGCGGTATCGAATCCTTCATCTTGCAAATTATAGGCATGCATCTTATTCACCAGACCTATCCCTCTCCCTTCTTGACGGAGATACAGGACAAGTCCCCCTTGCTTGGAAATGGTTTTCATAGCCGCTTCCAATTGTTCTCCACAATCGCATCTCACAGAGCCAAAGACATCTCCAGTCATACATTCAGAGTGAATCCGAACCAGAACTGGTTCATCTGAAGACCACCCTTCCTGAATCAAGGCGAGATGAGGCATTTCGCTGGGTGTATTGGCATAGGCGATCATAGAAAATTGGCCCCATCGAGTTGGTAATACAGTTTTGGCTAGTCTTTGCATGAAGGAAAAAACAGTTTGGTAAGGATCATGTGATGAGGTGTATGTTTCTATCAAAAAAGGATTCCCATTTACAAACGGAAAGGAGTCTCCATTTGCTGCCCGGCAATTTATACATTGTTAATGGTAAACTCAACCAGAGTTCACATACGATCCCCAGGAGATCGTCAATTGAAGGACAACTCTACCTGATAGCCGGTATGTTTCCGAATGTTGAGCACCTGTCCATGTTCAAAAAACAAGTACTGCCCCCGGATTCCCTGAAGTTCTCCCTTGATGTCAGGGAGTTTGTCAAATCCAATACTTTTTATTTTCTCTGGATAATGAGCCATTGGATAGGTCAGGGTTAGGATATCTTCCTTGTCGCTGATATATTCTTGCAAAATGGGAGAGAGTTCTTCTGCCAGGCGGTCCTTCTCATCAAGCAGATCCACCTCTTCATTTCTCACATCCTGTAGCATTTTCCGCCAATTGGTCTTGTCTGTAACATGCTCTTTGAGTGCTACTTCAATCTCTCCAGCCAACTGCCGATAGGGTGTTTCGGCCAAATGAATGACCTGCCAGGCCCCCTGATCGATCCATCTGGTTGGTACTTGCACACTTCTTGTTACTCCGACTTTGACCGCACTGGTCAAGGCTAAATAGACAACATGTGGCTGTACGTGGTTTTCCTCTTCCCATTCTACATCTCGGCCTACTCCCAGGTGACCTTCACACAATTCAGGCCTGATGATGCAAGGAGAGTTGGCAGGATGGTTCGTAAAATGGTTGTAACAAAATCCCTGACCAAAGGCTTTTTTGGTTTTGTTGCCACAGATTTTGCAATGAATCAAGCCTGTGTAATGAAAATGAATCTGTTTGCCGATCAACTCATTCATGGAGATGCGCGCCTCTCCCAGTTCAAGTTCATACTGAATCGGATCAGCCAGGCTGACCCGCATTTTTTTGAGATTGCCGAGAATGCTCATAAAAATTCTGATTTTCTGGAAGGCAAAGGTAGGGGGGAATGATGGAGAAGGGCAAGTCTTACAAGCAGAAGTCGTCAATTAAGGCACTCAGCTCGCTAAAATCTTAACCGAATGCCCATCCCAACGCCCAAGGTGCCATCACTCAACCCAATGGGCTCAAAGCTGGGTTTCAATTCCCAACTCGAATTGGAGGTCAGATCTTCTGATACATCGAATCCTCTCAGATGTGCATCCACAAATGCCTCTGCTACCGAAATCAAGTGCCAACCGACAACTCCGAGTACCGCATAATCACGATTTTGCCGAAAGCTATTCCTTCGATTGCGGATTCCATCAGAGTCCAATCCCTGGAAATCAGGACCAGGATCACAGGGGGTTTCGCTTACCTTACAGAGAAAGGCATCTCCATAGATTCCATATTGCTGGTTGTTGTAGCTGGCCCACCAAACCGCTCCCCCATAGCCTATGAGGAAAATAGGCACCTTCCAATACCTCCGATTGTAAATCTGTCCCAGTGTCGGAATAAGCAATGCCCGTTGCCAGGCAATCGTAGGATCGAAGGGAGGAGGTCGTGGAGCTGGCAAGGCTCCTTTGGGAAAGGGCAGAACGATATCATCTCGCCAGGGGAACTTCAGTTTGAGCTTTGTTTTTTTTTCTTCTTCGTAAATTTCAGGTAGGCCCGCTTCAATATTCTGAACGGTTTTCTGAATTTTTTCTTTTAGGGTAAGAGGAGTCGTATCTGCCTGAGCGGCAAATAAGGAATCCTGAAGTGCAATCGCTGCTTCAACATCAGACAGTGTTCTCAGCGAGTCTTGCCTCAGCGATCCTGAAAGTCTTGTCGTATCAATCTGCGCAATAAGACTTGCTGATGAAAGTCCCCACCAGCAAAACAGCAACAATAATAATCGAAAATAATCCTTCATCGGCCGTTCAATCATAAACCTGTCATTCACCCGATCTGATACTAAGGTGTCGCAATGAAGCGAATCGGTTGTATACAACGAATGATCAGGAATCAAGGATTTCACTTAGAATCCAGTTTAGGTCTTCTGTAGAATTAAATGGAATGGTAATTTCTCCCTGCCCATTGGATTTTTGAGACAGGCGGACCTTGTTTCCAAACTTGGAGGTAAGTTGATCTCCGACCTTGTTGAGATGAATTTGCCCAGCAGAATTGCCAGCATCCTTTTTGTCTTCGTTTTGTTGCTTTTTGGGTTGTTTCAGACGCTTGACAAGCTCTTCAGTTTTTCGGACTGAGAGTTCCTGCTCAACAATGTCTTTGTACACGGCTAATTGCATAGCAGGTTCGCCCAATCCATTCAGAGCTTTGGCATGGCCAGTAGAGATACTGTTGTCTCTCAATCCTGCCTGAACATCCGTGGGCAGTTTCAGCAGTGCCAAAAAGTTGGTTACGGTGCTCCTTCCCTTGCCAACCTTTCCGCCCAGATCTTCTTGCTTTAAGCCTAACTCATCGATCATCCGCTGATAGGTCAAGGCAATTTCGATAGGGTTGAGGTCCTCGCGCTGTATATTTTCGATCAAGGCCATCTCCAGCATTTCCTCATCATTGGCAGTACGAATATAAGCTGGAATGTCGCTGAGTCCTGCGATCTTGGATGCGCGTAGACGTCGTTCGCCCGAAATCAGCTGAAATTTGTTCTCAGCTAGTTTTCGAACTGTGATGGGCTGTATGATGCCATGTACTTTGATGGAATCGGCCAACTCCTGTAGTGCCAATTCGTCAAATTCCTGGCGAGGCTGATACGGGTTTCGTTCAATTTGTCGAACCGGGATGTCAGCTGTAGACTGATTGGAACTGCTCTTGTTAGGTACATCTGTTGGAAGGATAGATCCCAGTCCGCGTCCGAGGGCTGCACGTTTTTTTGGTTTTGCCATGAGGAAAATGCTTTGCTCTGACAAAAATACACGAAAGAGTTGAGAGTTCCGAGTGAGGCAAGAAAGCTTGGTCTATCCTTCATGCTCCCGTCAGGGATTGGTGGGTCAGGGACAATGCTCATCGACTACTCTGCACGATTTGTATGAGCAGCATTCCCTCCCCAAGTTGGCCAACCTGTCAGCTTTTTTTGCCCTGTATCCAGACAAATAAATTTTCCACTCATCGTGGTAAGATAGATTTTACCCAGGTCTACCACAGGCTGCGCACGGACTTGTTCTTTCATTTTTTTCTGATAAAGGAGTTTGCCGGATTGGGCTTTGAACAGCAGAAGTTCTCCCCCAAGCGTACAAATGAGAATATTGCCGCCTACCTCCAGAGGTGGAGTGGCCAGATGTCCCCCGGCTTCTTCCATGCTGCCGGGAAGAGAATATGTCCAGGCCACCTTCCCGTTTTTTGCCTCTGTACAGACCAGTTCATTGCCCATAGTCGAATAATGCCATTTCTGATAGGCCAGCATTCTCGATCCTTGATAGGCTTGCAGAGAACTCACACTGACTTGCCCGACATTTGCAGCAGCAGCCTGCCATCCGGAGGCAGCAGGAGCTCCCATCCCAAACCCATTTCCAGCATCATAAGATTTTGCTTGCTCCGAATAAGAGGATCTCGACTGAATTGCAACATCCAAATAGGGAGCAGAGCGCGTGTAAGTCATGCCCCTTGATTGATTGGTGGTGCGATCCAGTACGTTCAGTTGTTCTTGCACTCCATGATTATTATCAGCACGCTGACTCAACAACAAATAATCCCCGGAGATCACAGGCGCAGAGGTCGCTTGCCTGATTTTGGCAGACATGATCTTGCCCGTTTCCTGCTCTATCCGAAAGACTGTCCCAGGAAATGTGGTGACGTAGAGGTCCTTGTCCTCTGCTACAGGAGCTGACATCACATCCCCATCTATCCACTTTTGCCACAGGATAGTTCCAGTATGGAGGTCAAAGGCGATCAGGGCATGTGTATAGTCTCGCTTGAGCGGCCTATCCATCTTGGGCAAGGCAGCTCCAGGCACATTCATATCTTGAATGATTGGGCTTTGATTGGGGGTAGATGGCACAGAAAAGTGATGACTTTTTTTGGCAGGATAAGCTGTGAAGACCATGCCATTGGCGATGGTCGGTGTGGACATCAATGGGTCTCCCAAATAATAGGACCACTTCATTTCTCCACTCTCTGCATTCAGGGCAAAAATGGTACAGGATTCTGTATTGAACACCAATACCCCATCTTCCACCACTCCAGCTGAGGGCCCATCATCACTCAAATCTATGGCCCATTTGGTTTTGCCTGATTGGGCATTGAAGGCGTAAAATTGCCGACTTCCAAATCCTCCACTGACATAAGCGGTCCCTTCATATATAGTAGGACTTGGAGCCATCCCTCGGGAGGGGAGCTGGATTTCAAATCCATTGAGATTCAACTCCATAAAGTCTTTGATCAAGCGAGGAGTTACAGCTCCAGGCTCAAATTCTGAAGGAAGAGTTGGTTGTTGGAGTTGAGCCTGTAGCACCTCCTGAAGAATATCCGATGAATCAGAGAGAGGAGGCATCTCTTGAGAGGGAGATTGCGCGTTGCTTTGGATGTTGGCCAGGATGAAGGCCAGAACAGCTAGAATTACAAATTGCCGATTCATGTACAGGAAGCTTAACAAACAGGAAGTAAAGAAGATCTCAGGTACTAATATTACGAAAATTCTGATTGAATCGTATCAAAAACTATCCATTTTCAACTTCTGATAAGCGATAATCCCGCTCAAACATGCACCGGGAATCCCCTGTCCAGGATATGTGCTATCTCCACAAATATAGGCACCTTTATGGTCCAGGCGTGCATCCAGCATTTGCCAGGGTTTGATTCGCATGTACTGCGGATATCCCCCTACAAATCCCCAGGCTCTCCTGGTCCATTTTTCCCAAGCCTTTGGGGTCGAACTATGATGAAATATCAAGGCATCTCGCCTGAATAAATCATGGGATTCCAGTACATCAAAGATGACCTCTTCTATCTGCTGTTTGTCTTCCAATATGGTTTGAGCGGGATGGTGAACATGGGTCGAGACAGAAGCAACCACTTCGTCCGGCCCACATCTCTCAGTATCCGCTGGATGACTCAGACTTAAGAATATGCTATTGGAGCCTGCAAAGGGAAGAGGTGTTTGTACGTGAACCTGATGATGGAGACACTCAAATTCTCGAAATTTTTTGCAGACAAACCCCAGAGAAAAGGCACTATTCAGCTCCTCCGATTTCATGAGTTTGGGACTTAATTTCTGCCTAATCCTGCTCTCATTAAATAGCTCCAAAGTATTGTTGATCGGTATGGCGCTGATGACCTTATTGGCTCGTATCTGTGCCCGCTTGGTCGTGATTAAGTATTCTCCAGAGAGGGGCTCGATCTGACTCACTGGTTCTCGCATCTGAACATTTCCTCCATTTTGTTCGATATATTCAACCAATGGACGAACAAGGTTAATCAATCCTCCTGGCACGTAATAGTTAGAATAATTTGTGTAACAGAGAGCTGTTGCACCAAATAGCGCATTAACTTCTTCCACATGATTTTGAGCGGTGATGAGAAGTTGCTCATTCACAAATCGCACAAATTGTTCATTTTCTCTTAACCCATACCTGTCCAACAATCGGTCCATTGAAAGAAATGCCAAAGGAGCAAATCGGACTTGTTTGGGACGAAAATGTCTGATGGCATAGGCAAGGTCCGAGACATTGGAGGGGGGAAAGGCCCGTTGCTGAAGCGAAGTCTCCCAGACAAACTGACTCAGCTTGTAGCAATAGGTCCAGAATGCTCGTTGCCCCTTTTGGCCAAATACACGCTCAGCTTCCGAGATCCATGCCTCAAGATCGTGATAGCGAGTAAGGATTTCGCCATTGGGCAGGTATACTTTCATGGGCGGCTTCAATTCAAGTGGGTGAATATCAACTCCTATCTCATCCAGCAAAAATTTCAAGGGCATATGCTCGTCAAGGCCTACCAGCGTTGTGGCACCGCTTTCAAATATGTAATTCTTGCGAGGATAAGAACTTGCGCATCCTCCAGGTAACCAATTTTGCTCCAAAACCGTAATAGAGAAGCCATCCTTTGCCAATAGGCAACCTGCCGTTAATCCTGCTATGCCGCTACCAATGATAGCTACGTCTGTCTTGTGTGCGACCAACATAATGTTGAAATTTGGATAGTTTTGTTACAAATTTTCAATTAATTACTAAACAAAATTGCGTACGGTAGTGTTTGTTCCTTGGTAACATGAAAGTATCAGTATTTAGAAAAGCGCACTTCAATGCTGCACATCGACTCCATAATCCAGACTGGACAGATGAAGTCAATCAAAAAGTCTTTGGAAAGTGCAACAATCCCAACTTTCATGGTCACAACTATGAACTTGTGGTAAAAGTTACGGGAGAAGTAGATCCTCGCACAGGCTATGTCATCGACATGAAAGTCCTGAAGGATATCATGAAAGAACATGTTCTCGACCGCTTTGACCACAAAAACCTGAATCTGGATACAGAGGAATTCAAAGATCTGAATCCAACGGCTGAACATATCGCTGTTGTGATTTGGGACATCCTCCGTGCCCAGCTAGATGTAACTTTAGATTTAACTATAAGATTGTATGAAACCGAACGAAACTTTGTGGAATACCCCGCACAATAATGGGGCGAATGGCCATAATGGCACCAATGGCCATCATGGTTTCCACTCAGGGAAACACGGGTTTCACGAGGAATTGGGTGATCAACATGTCGCTACCTCAACGGAAACCCCACTGCGCGAAAATGCCTTTGAGGTTGACGATGACACCAAAATGGAGCTGATCGCACAACATTTTCGCGAGATCATGAACATTCTCGGTCTTGACCTTGAGGATGACAGCCTGAGTGGCACTCCTAAGCGAGTTGCCAAGATGTATGTGAAGGAAATTTTCAGTGGACTTAATCCTGCCAACAAACCCTCTCTCACTTTATTTGAGAACCAGTATCAGTATAATGAAATGTTGGTAGAGAAGGATATTACTTTTTTCTCTAATTGTGAGCACCACTTTGTCCCGATCTATGGCAAGGCACATGTAGCTTACATTTCTTCTGGAAAAGTGATTGGACTCTCAAAACTGAATCGCATTGTCCAGTATTATGCCCGCCGTCCACAGGTTCAGGAACGCCTGACTCGTCAGATTGCAGAGGCATTGAAAGAAGCCCTGGAGACAGAAGATGTAGCTGTGGTGCTAGATGCCAACCACATGTGTGTCTCTTCTCGTGGGGTTCAGGACACCACAAGTAGTACGATAACGGTAGATTTTTCAGGAAAATTTTCAGAAAATGAAACCAAACGAGAGTTCCTTCAGTATATTAAAATGTAGTAGTAGTAGTAGTTTAAATAGATCCTTTTCATGCGCAGAGTTCCCAACTCTGCGCTTTATTTTTTTTATACCACGCGCATCACCCCACGCGCAAACCCGACAGATTCAGCAATGCCCGCCAAGGGATCATCTCCATCCTTCTCGAACTCCAGGGCAACAATGCCTTGATACTTGATTTCTTTCAAGGCCCGAACTACAGCAGGAATGTCAATGATTCCTCGTCCCATTTCCTGTGAGGACCCTTTGGCCTCTGCAACATCCACATCCTTGAAGTGAATATCGTACAGGCGATCGGCGTATTTTCGGATTTTTTCGACGGGATCTTGCTGGATGCGCACGACATGACCAATATCTATACAAAATCCAACACGACTGTCAAGATTTTCGACTTTTTCCCATACATCATCTGGACTAGAATAGAGATCGTCTCCAGGCCCATGATTGTGAATCGCCAATAGAATCCCGCTTTCCTTAACTTTTTGCTCTACTAATGGCAATAAGTCATGCGTAGGGACCCCGACGATCACCCGCATCCCAGCGGCTTTGGCATAAGCAAATGCCTGATGAACGGCCTCTTCGCTTTTCATGTAGACCACACCGGCTCCATATAGATCCAATCCTGCATCCCTCACTTTTTTGGCTGCAGCCTGAATATCACTTTCCCTACTCTCAAGCGGGAGATGCATACTTTTTAGACAAATATGCTCCAATCCAACCCGTTTGGTCATTGAAATAGCTTCTTCCAGGCTGAACTTCCGCAGGGAATAGGAGGCCATGCCTATGGTCAACGTATGCGTATCAGAAGGATTTGGCCGGTCAGCATCAGAGGCTTTCACAGCTGAGTCGCAAGCTGTGCCAATAAGTCCGAGGCTAGCTGTGGCAATGGATGCGGTCCCCAATTGCTGGAGAAATTGTTTGCGGGAATAGGTAGTCATGTGTAAAAAGTCGTTAAAACATTGGTGTGAGATACAGATCAATAATGGCAGGGGACATCAGGAGTGAAGAAAGCCCTCCATCATTTCTTGCCCTCCAGCATCGAACCACTCTTTGAGGCCATGATCTGTGATTTTTTCTGCTCGCCCTCCCAGAAATTTTCGGCCCACCTCTGCAGCACGTCCTATCCAGCGCTTCCATCTTTTTTCTTGCCGCTCGTTTGGTTTGGAAATTTCCTTGATTTCCTCCAGGATGTCGAGCAGTTCTTCATATTCACTTCGAGTAATAAAGCCTTCTTGTTCTCCGGCTTCAACCAACTGTTGAATATGATTTAAGTGTGTCCGAATGTCTTCATTGCCTTCTTTGGTTTGATTGACCTCTACTGTATTTTGGTTACCAGAGATAACATTTACGTTCTCTCCCTGAATTTGATCTCCTGAGCCAACAATCACATTCTCTCCTTGAATATGATAGCTAATGGTCTGGCTTGGCTCCTCTGTTGGCATCTTGTGTTCCGTTACGCTATCCAAAGGCATGGCGTTGATTGCTGCGGAATCCACCTCTTCATTCATGATCTGCGTGAGATATGCTGAAATCGTTTTCTCCAGACTTAATGCATTTGAACGCAATTGATTGGTTCGAAGGATTCTTTCAGCGCTGGAGACCATGCCTCCCATAATGTCTTTGCTTAGTTCATTGTATCGACTCATCAGAATGAGGGAGGTCGAATGATAATAGTTAACCTCTTCCAATTCTGTTAAAGTCTGTAATTCCTGAATATATGCATACAGTTTGTTGCGGGCCATCAATTGTTGGAGATAGGCTTTTCTTGTCATGATCGTAAGGATAGAGAATAATAATTTAGAGGTGATCCGAGCTCCATTCTCCTTCATTTTTTTGTAGGGCAATGGTTCATTCCAGGCTCAAGTTAAGGATAATTTGGCATAGAAATCCCTACCTTCACCTCTCATTTTGATCAATCCATCTCCTTATGCGCCTCCTTGCACTTGCGCTCGCATTGATCCTCGGCATTGTATTTCCCTATGGGCATGGCCTTACCTTTTTGGTTAGATATTCAGTGATGGCCATGCTGTTGTTTGCCTTTTTGGACATCACCATCGATCGTAAGGTTATTCAAAGAAGCCATATCTGGACCTCAGTCGCGAATCTGGCATTGCCCTGGGGGATTTTTTTTCTTCTGAGACCGATTTCTGATTTGTTGGCGCTGACCGGATTTGTTACGGCCATTCTTCCTACTGCTGCTGCTGCGCCAGTTCTGACTGGTTTTTTGAAAGGCAATGTTGCCTATGTTACCTTCTCTGTTCTCCTCACCAGTTGTCTGGTAGGGATAGAGATTCCATTGAGTCTTCCCTTTCTGGCGGAGGAAACTGACTCCATTTCCATTTCTGAAGTTCTGATTCCTGTATTGGCCACCATCATGCTTCCATTATTGGCTGCACAAGGTATTCGACGATACTTGCCAGGTCTCCACAAATCATTGCTTCGAATAGGAATTCTTTCTTTTTACCTGTTCATCCTCAATGTCTATATCGCCATGTCGAAAGCCACCTGGTTTTTGACTACAGAGATGCCAGAAGCGCAACAGGAACTCTTGGGCTTGCTAGCTACAGTGATGGGTATTTGTGCATTCAACTTTGGGATAGGCGCAATTCTTGGGGGAAAGGACAACCGTATTGGTGGCAGTATGGCTTTGGGGAGAAAAAACACCATGTTTGGCGTTTGGGTGTGCCTGAGCTTTTTGTCTCCCATTATTGCCATTGGGCCGATGGGATATATTATTTTCCAGAACCTGTTGAATTCATTGCAATTGATGCTGCAAAAGAAACAAGAGAGAGATTAACGTTCTTGATGTTCCTGTTCCCCTGTCTGGGAGTTCTTGCTCACCGCCTTGCCAAAACTCAGTAGGTATCCATGACAATCCCGAATCCCAAATTCCAGCATTCCGTAGGAAAATTCCTGCAATGGCCACTCTACTGTAACTTTGTCCTTCAGCTCTTCCCATAGGGCCTCCACGTCTTCCGGGTAGAAATAGAGGACCCCTGTCATGACTGGGTTGAGATGAGGGGAGTGGTCATTTCGTGTGGTGAACATCAATTCTGCCCCTTCGCGCTTGAGTGCCAACCAATAGGGATTGACTGCATCAGGCATGATTCCACTTACGTCAAATCCCAGGACATCCCGATAATAGGCCAAACTCACCTTCAAGTCTCCGGATTCAAGCATCGGAATCATTCGCATCAGTGCCATAGGTCCTAAAATTATCTTACAAATTCAGCACCTGAAATTCTACCCGTCGATTTTTTCGTCGACCAGCCGCAGACCGATTGGAGGCAATGGGGCGATATTTTCCATATCCTTTGACTCGAAGCCGATTTTCTGCAATGCCTCTGTAGATCAGGTATTTTTTGACTTGATTGGCTCGATTGAGAGAGAGTTGAACTTTTTGGCTGGCATCTCCGGTATTGTCGGTATGGCCCGACACTTGAATCATCACGCGTGGATTGAGTTTCAAGAAGGCCACCACACGTTCCAATTCTGGATGAGAAGGTTTTAGCAGTTTCCAGCTTCCAGTATTGAAATAGATATTTTTCAGGATGAGGGAACTTCCAATCCGAATGGCTTCCAGTTCAAACTCCATTTTGATACTTGTTTGGTCCACAACTGTATCCATTCTGATGTCTTGCCCATAGAACATATAGCCCTTGGCCAACACATTGATGCTCACCATTCCATAGGACGGCATCAGAAGAATGAAAGAGCCATCGGCGGGATTGGTTTTGGCAATAGAAATGGAATCCAGGGTAGCATTGTCCGTCAGGGTAATCGTCGCATCGAGCGGTCGTCCTGTATCCTTATCGCGGACCTTTCCGATCATAATAGGCGGGGTAACAAATGGCCGGGTTCCAGGGCGATCAGGATCGCCAAAATTACATAACCAGATATCTCCGACCCCATGATGGCCAGGGAGTGGCAGCCCACTTGCCCCCTGAATCGAGTAGCCAATGGTCAGGAATCCGCCATCAGGTAGTTCAATTGCATCTGAGAGAATATCCTTGCCCGAATTGCCCAATGTCCGGGACCAAACGTGTTGTCCCATACTGTCTAGTTTGACCAGCAAGCCATCGTAATATCCTTTATTGATGAGAATATCTCCTTCTCCTGATCTTGATTTTGTCAAGCCACAAACGACATAGCCACCATCATGTGTGGTGGCCAGGGCATTCGCGCCATCTGCCCTTGGTCCTCCAAAGGTATGCGACCACATCACGATCCCAAGCGGATTCACCTTAAATACCCACATATCTCCTCTTCCCTGGTTCCGGGGGATTTGTCCTTCTTTTGAGAAGGTCGTTCCAGCGAGGATGAGACTTCCATCTTCCTCGATCAGGCTGGCATGAATATCATCATTGTCTTCTCCCCCATATGTTCTTTGCCACATGATCTCCAATGTACTATCAATAGCAAACACCCAAACGTCTTTTGAGCCAAGATTTGTGTCGATCTGCTGATCATCGGAATCTGTAGTATTGACAATCACAAATTGTTCTGGCTGCAGTTCGTGAAGTCCGCATACTTTTTCATTTCCACTTCCGCCAAAATGTTTTTCCCACATCAGACTACCATCACTTCGGAGTCTGGCAACCCAACTGTCCAATCCTCCATGATGTCTGGATCTCATGCTTCCATTGATCGAGCTGGATTCTCCTCCGATCAAAAAGTCTCCATTCGAAAGTGGAAGGATTTCTGTTCCTTTGTCATCTCCCCCGCCCCCAAAACTGACGCTCCATATTCTTTTCCCAGTTTCGTCAATTTTGGCTACCCACACATCTTGTCCGCCCCTTAGTTCGGTCAGGTCTCCGTCTTTTGAGTCGGTAGCTCCGATCAACACAAAGCCCCCATCCTGGGATTCTGCCATGTCTTCGACACTTTCAAAGCCACTCCCCCCCAAAGTAGTCTGCCAGAAGATTTCTCCCTGAGTAGAATACTTGGCAATGACAACATCAGAATTATCACTGTGATTATCTGCCCCAAAATGATCTGTTGAGAATACCTCTGTAGCAATCACCATCGTACCATCGGCTCGATAGATGATTTTTCGTCCCTGATCGAATTGGCTTCCGCCCAGGTATTTTTGCCAAAATACGACCTGCCCTTGCAATGGATGAATACACACATAACTACACGTGAACAACCACACAAAAAATAGTCTAATCATTAAACGTAGAAGATTAACAGTGAAAAGCTAAACATTATAAAGTTGACTCAGGCGGGATCACTTGCTCGAACAACCATCTATTTTGAGGATAAAACGTATGTTTGATCTTCTCCCATTGTTGAGGAGAGACCCATTCCACAGCCTCAATATGTTCTTCTTCCTGTGGGAGAAGACGCTCGGTGACAGTACCCTTCATTAGGTACCAATGGGTTGTCTTGAGTTTCCATTTTTTTTTAGCTCGAAAGGTGTGCAAAGTATTGCACAAGGGTCTCACGATCGAAACTGTCTTTAATCCGGTCTCTTCCTGCACTTCCCGAATCCCTGCATCGGGAATAGATTCACCTTCTTCTACATGGCCTTTGGGAAAGGTCCATCGGTTTCGAGTATAGATGGCGAGAAAGGCACCCTGTTCATTTTCTACAATTCCTCCAGCTGCGAGTTTGGGTCGAAATCTGGATTGAAACCTCTGCAAAAAGGCGTTCATTTGTGCTTCATCTTCAAACAGACAGCGTAAGCTAATATCAATAGCCCGCCAATCATCATTGGCCTGCAATGCCCACAATGCTTCTACCGCATCATGTCCTTTCTCCATCAACAGTGTGCAGGATGCAGTTGTTTGGGGATCAATATATTTCCACCTGGGAAGCCATTCAGATGAGGAATAGACAGGGGCATCCGTTCTGGGAGAATGGCCAGCCAGATCAAATTCAAGGCACAGATTTAGTGCAAAAATTTTCATAACTTTGCCGCCCTAAACCAACGAACAATATCGTGAACAGCAGCAAAATAGCAGAGGATTTATTGAAAATCAAAGCCGTCACACTTCAACTGGATCCTCCTTACACCTGGAGTTCTGGTTGGCGGTCCCCCATCTATTGCGACAATCGTCTGACCCTTTCCTACCCAGAGGTGAGGAAGAACATCACTGCGAATTTTGTTGAACAGCTGCGAAGGAAGTATCCTGATGCTGATGGCATAGTCGGGGTTGCGACCGGAGCTATTGCTTTGGGCGCGATGGTGGCCACAGCCTTGGATTTACCCATGATCTACATTCGCTCCAAACCCAAGGGGCATGGCATGAAAAAGCTCATTGAGGGACATGTGAATCCGCAGGGAAAATATGTGATCATTGAAGATCTGGTCTCCACAGGAAAAAGTAGCATTCAGGCGGTCAAAGCTGTTCAGGAATCTGGAGCCACCGTCCTGGGAACCATTGCCATTTTCAGCTATGGATTCCCGCAGGCTGATGAAAAGTTTCAGGCCACTGGAACGGCCTATCATTCCCTGACCAATCTCTCTACTCTTTTGGAAAAAGCCACCGAGATTGATTATCTTCGACCCGAAGATCGGGCAACCATCCTGTCCTGGCAACAACAACCTGAGACTTGGCGACAGGAGTAGCAAGTATAAATCTATGAGCAATTTTCTCGAAACCATTCAGAAGGATACCATTCAGGATTACATCCTTGAAGTGAGAGGCCATGCAGGCGAAATGACCATTGAGGTTAAAGCAGAGCATATCTTTGAGGTTCTCAAGACCATGAAAGAAAAATATGCCTTCAATTATCTGACCGATATCACGGCCACGGACCTGTATGAGGATGGACTTAGATTTGAACTGGATTACAATATTGTCAGCATGTCTGCCAAGCAGCGTCTACGGATCAGCTGCAAAATCTCAGAAGATGATCCATCTGTAGACTCCATTGTCAGCCTGTGGAAATCTGCTGATTGGTTTGAGCGGGAATGCTATGATATGCTGGGGGTTACCTTCAATAATCATCCCGACCTGAGGAGAATGTTCATGCCGGAAGATTATGAGTGGTTCCCACTCCGAAAAGAATTTCCTCTTCTCGGCATCCCAGGCTCCATTCCCTTACCAGAAAAAGATCCACCCAAGGAGTACAACTAACAGACTCTTTGTCAGCCAGCAACAGAACTTCTACAGCTGTTCGAGTTGTCTTCATATCTACATTTTAGGAACAGTCAAAAAATAAGGTATCATTTTGCTCGATTTTTTGCACCAGCTCAGCCTCATAAAAACCTTATGTACCTCGGTACATGCTGTTTTTTTTCCTTGATCTGGCGCAAAACCCCTTCGCAAAATTAACACCTTATTCTTTTCCTGTTCCTTAGATTAAAAAGATCCGCCAAGCCTGAAAAGCAATGTCTGCTATTCGACTTGGCGTTCTGTCGTGATTCTCTCAAGCGGATGTTGAATCGGATTGCCAATGGATGGCAGCTTGTTCCTATTTCAGTTTGATTTCAACTTCTGGTGAATCCGGGAGACGATTCACAGTACTTCCGTGAAAGGCAAGGGTATATTTCCCGCCTTTTTGAAATTCGTATCCTTGAGAAATGTCTACCACTCCACTGATGCTTTCTCCAGGCTTCAGTTGGATTCGCTGTTTCAATCCGGGAAGATAAGGGTTTCGAGGCCGACGGGTTCCCGTATAGTATACGTCGTGTTTCTTGTGAGAAATACTGAAATAATCAGTCGTAAATTTTCCTTCCAACGGAGTTTGTGCCCGATTGATCCGAACAGGTGTGTCTCCGACATTGGTTACAGTGAATTGGACCTCAATCGGTCCATGACGATCGTACTTGTTGTCGAGTGGCTCAATGTCGATTTGAAGCCCTTCTTTCTGTGGCAAAGTTGGCAAGGCATACTGTTGCCAACCTTGACTGCAAGAACTGAGGAACAGTGCGGCCAGGAATGCTGTGGCCAGCAGACTACTAAAACGTTTCATAGAGATTTACTGTGTTGTTTGAAGGTAATGACTGGAGACAAAATAAATCATCTATTCTGAATTGTGCTTTTGCTCTGACTCTACGTTGCTCACCCCTCACTTAGCTACACTAAATTCGGGTTTCGCGCCTTGATCCAGAACAAAATCACTGCTTCATTTTTTGATGATTTATTTCATCACCATTCCTAAAGAATAGCTGTACATTCCAGTTTCAAGCACATCAATCTTGCTTGTTTCTCCCAAAAAAATGGAATGAATCCACAGATTTTTGGATTGAAAAATGAAAAAGCGAGAATTAACTTGAATTTCTACATGGCTCATGCAACCATTCTCACCTGACAAACAACTGAAATTAAAGAAGCCAACTCACAATACTATCATCCATGAAATATTTTCTGATCCCCCTATTCATTCTAGGCCCTCTGTGTCACACATACTCTCAAGAGATTGATTCGACAAGTGTCGTCAATTCTCTTTTTGAATGGCAGCTAGACTCTATTGAACAAAGAATCATAGAAACCAAGCAGGGAATAGACACCGATTATTACCTTCATTATACAGTCAAAAACATATCGGAAGATACGCTCACGTATGTTTGTAATTCCTGCTTCTACTACAATCATTATTATGTACGAGTCAACGATTTAGCATTTCCCGTCAATCTATGGGGAGGCTGTTACTTTAATGAAGTAACTCCCTTCGAACTTCCACCAGGAAAGTCATTCAGCAGAACCGAGCCGATCATAACTTATGGATTGGATACTCTGGAGCTTGGACATGCAGAGGTAACCCTATTCATCCCGCTTGTGAAAGATCAGGAAAATCTCTATAGGGTGGATGGAAGGCTAATAGACATCGAGCGAATGTATCTGGTTGGCAAGGGAACTACAAAAGTGGTTTAATCCTATGTCGATCGTCGCAAACGAAAAAGAAAGAAGAAAGCTGCCCGGAAAAGGGAAAAGGAGATAGGATAAAGAGTTATGCCGTGGATGTATAGAAGCGCTCATGCCATCGACATCCACACACACGTACGATCAGGCATATACAAGTGGCACCAGCTCCTCAACTACCCTGCTTCCCTGAGCCAATTAGCCTCCCCCGAACACGGCTCGGAAGACCTCTTCCAGTTTGCTCACTCCAATGATTTCAATCTGATCAAAGGAGCGGCTGAGTGAATTTGCCTGTGTCTGTGAAACATACATTCGCTTGAAGCCCAGCTTCTCAGCCTCAGCGATGCGGGGTTCCAATCGGTTGACAGAGCGAATCTCTCCAGAGAGACCGATCTCAGCGGCGAAGACTGTTTGGGGCGGGATGACCAAATCATGCAGAGAGGAAATCACCGCGCACACCAGGGCCAGGTCCAAAGCTGGATCTTCCACCTTTAGGCCACCTGTGATGTTGATGAACACATCTTTTACCCCAAGCTTGAAGCCACAGCGCTTTTCGAGCACAGCTAACAGCATATTCAAGCGGCGCAAGTCGAATCCAGTGGCAGATCGCTGCGCGGTCCCATATGCCATCGGACTGACCAATGCCTGTGTCTCGATAAGCAGCGGTCGCATCCCTTCCATTGTGGCCGCAATGGTAACCCCACTGAAATCTTCCTCTCCATTGGACAGAAAGATCTCGGAAGGATTGCTCACTTCCCGCAGGCCATTGTTGAGCATCTCATAGATGCCCAATTCCAGGGTACTTCCAAAACGGTTCTTGGAGGTCCGTACGATCCGATAGCTATTGTGGCGATCCCCTTCAAAAGTCAGAACGGTGTCCACCATATGTTCCAACACCTTGGGACCTGCCAGCATGCCTTCCTTGGTGATATGACCGACAAGGAAGACCGGGACCGATCCTTGCTTGGCAAGTCGAATCAGTTGGGAAGTACATTCTCTCACCTGCGACACACTTCCGGGAGCAGATTCAAGTGTATCTGTTCGGAGTGTCTGGATCGAGTCGATGACCAACATCTCTGGCTGATACTCTTTGTAAAAGTCCAGAATTCGCTCCAGAGAAGTCTCCGCCGCCACCAATAATTCCTCATTGTAACTGGCCAGACGTGCTGCCCGCATTTTGATCTGGGATTCAGATTCCTCCCCGGATACATAAAGGATTTTCCTGGGCGCCATTTGCAAAGCCACTTGTAGCAAGAGTGTACTCTTTCCAATTCCAGGTTCTCCTCCCAATAAAATTACAGAACCCAATACGATTCCTCCACCAAGGACGCGATTCATTTCGTCATCCGGGGTGAGAATTCGTCTTTCGGTACTTGCTTCTATTTGAGCAATGGGCTTGGGTTTGGAGGCCTGGGTCCATGCAGATGGATGCGTAGCGGGGATTGCCTTTTGAGTACTCACTCGTTCTTCGACAAGGGTTCCCCATTCGCCGCATGCAGAACATTGCCCCAGCCATTTGATGTGTTCAGCTCCACAATTAGAGCAGAAATAAACGGTTTTTGGTTTTTTCGCCATTCCCTGTGATGGTGAATAGGTTGAAAAGTGAATTGGGATCGTTGGCAGGTACTTGGTTTCCGGGATAAAATTACAGCCAATTTGCTGCCGGGGCAAATACAGGGAAAGAATAGGTGCTATCGTTCTGAAAGATTATTGAAAGCGAAATGCTGCAAACAGATAAACAGAAAAAGGCGTTCCCGGAGTAAAGTGAATCTCCGTAACAGGAGCAGATTCTTCCCTCAAGCGTGATTCTGTTTCAAACTGGGTTTCTTTCCAGTCTGTATTCAAGAGGTTTTCTGCCCGTGCGCCTAGCTGGATGGTCGGGAAATTCCATTGCAAGGTGGCATCCAGTAAGCTATATCCCTCTGCAATAAGAGAAAAATCTTCATTGGCGGGCCTGTCTTCGATATGGCGATATCGAAGACTTGCTTCGATACCTGATGGATCGCGATACGTCAGTCCCCCTACACTGGTAAAACGCGGGGCAAGGGGGATAAAGTTTTGACCTTCTGCTTCTTCAATGGCGCGCGCATGCGCATAGTTGGCATCTGCATCCAGAAACAGTTTCGGACTCAGTTGGTAACGAATCGACAGATCTCCACCGACTCTGCGAGTCCTCCCTCCAGGCTCTACAATGCCTGCATCTCCTACATATATGAATTCCTGATCCAACCAAAGGCCCCAGGCTGCTCCCTGAATAATCATTCCAGGAATGGGTTTCCACATTCCTCCCACATCTGCACCATAGGCGCGAGGAAGAATATTCTGACTGGTGTTGGACAAGATGACTCTGGTGTCATTGGAATGAAAGCCAGAGCCAGCATAAGCATACAGCTGCAAGCTGGGAGAGAGTTGATAAGAGAGACGAAATTTGGGATTCAGCATCCATTTGGCCACTTCTTTAGGATCATATCGAGCTGTTAACAAATCCTGATATCTAAAGGAGAATCGTTCCAACCGGAGACCTGCCTCCAGGGTCAAGGGCCGTTTGAATTCTATTTTATGATCCACAAACACACTGGCGTTGCTTTCCATCACATCTCCAAGGGAAAGATACTCCAGCACCTCTGTTCGGTTGCGGGTATGCGAGAGTTCATTGTTTTTCACCTCATCCACCCTAAGTTCTCCTCCAACGGATGTATACATTTCTCTCCCGTTCCAATCTGAAAACTTTTCGTAAGCTCCTCTGTATCCATAAATGCTTCTTTGCTCCTTTTGCCGAATTTGATCTCCATTCTCCTGATCCTCCAAAAAGAAAGTGAAGTTGGAAAACAGCTCGAAGTCATATTGGCTGACATATAGTTGTTGGCGAACCAAGGCTCCATTTTCCTGAGAGGAGACCAGACTCACATTGAGATTCGTGCGTGCTGTGTTTCCTCCCTCAGTGCTGTCAATCGCCCCCCACCGACTGATAAGACCTGAGCGAATCGCTCGCTCTGGAATTTGTCCAGAAGCATCCCACTGGCTTTGGAAATGAGAGGCAGAGAGTAACAAGCGATGGTTGGGAGACAGCTGGCCCGAATATTTGGCAAAAGCATTGATCCGGCTCAGGTTTTGTGGACTGCGAAAGAAGCCATCGGACAGAAAATATTCCGCGGCAACATAGGCATGATGCTGGGCATTCTTTGGTATCAAATTCGCCATCCCCAGTAAGCGCATCCGATTGAATTGACCGCCTTCCAGTTTGACCAAATTGGTCGAAAGGGTGGTTTTGGTCTGAAATCCTACATGGCCTGCTGTGGCAAAATTACCTGCCTGTGTTTTGTATGGCCCTTTGCCAAAATCGACTTCGTGGATTGTCTCTGGAATCAGGAAATGAAGATCTGAATATCCCTGCCCATGTGCATGAGAGACCATATTGACAGGCAACCCATCTACCGTAAGATGAATATCTGTTCCATGATCAATGTCAAATCCCCGAAGGAAGATTTGCTCTGCTTTTCCTCCTCCGGCATGTTGTCCAATGAACAAGCCCGGAACGGATCGCAAGACGTCCTGAGAGGAATTGATGGGACGAAGGTCCAAATCCAGGGCACGGATCTTTTTGAGGGTATATTCTGCTTTTGTTTCAGAAATGATGACTTCCTTGATCTCTATGGCTTTGGGTTGAAGCTTGAATTTGAGGATGGAAGTAGTGGCTCCGACTTCGATTTTTTGTTCGAGAACTTCATAGCCCAGCGTACTGATGCGAATCAAGTGTTCTCCTTGTGTCAGGTTTTTCAGTCGAAATTGTCCCAATTCATTACTGATAGCACCAGTTTTCAATTCTGGCAATAATATTTGAACCCCCTCAAGCGGAATCGATAATTCAGCATCGAGAATCAATCCTTGTATGGAATGGCGGGGGCTTCCTGCATGGGACAATAGCGACGTAAAGACAAAGACAATCGTAATCAAGAATGGAAGAAAAGGTTGTTTAGAAATCATGTCTTTCGCTAGATCTAGATGTTGCGCTTCCTTTATACAATCAGAATATCAATGGAGGCAGGCACTCATCCTCACTCCTCTATATACAACAGACAAAGATACTGCTCTGTTCACTTGCATAAAATTTTTTCGTCTGTCAAAGCTGCCTTTCATGTAGATGATGCAGAGCATGGAAGATTTTCTTGTTCACAATTCCTGTTCCGCTCTGAGCTCTGTCGATATGAGTGGGCATAAACGGATACCTGCTTGCATGTTCATCTCAGGAAGCATGTAAGTGGTCAAACAGAATGGTGAAGGTATGTGACAAAGGAGGAATAAGGCATTGGTTGTCAGCGAATTGATTCAGGACAAAAATACCGTATTCATTTTGCTCTAATACTTAAATGTCAGGTTGGCAAAATCCTAAATCGACCACTCAATCATCTGACATACAGAGGTTCTGCTTCATCCTTGACCTATAGAGTAATCAAAACAGGGATTCCTCGGAGGCTTGGACTGTTGGACAGCTGGAGGCCCAAGCTCCGAGGAATTTGTCAAGGGTAAGGGGCCAATCTTCAGTGCTACAGGAATTCAGAAGCTTCTCCCTCACGCAAGCCGACCTCTCCTCCGATTTTGATCTTCTCTTTTAGGCTGGCTCCTTTAGCTTTGGATTCGATTATTCAATTGTTGAAGGTGCGGATGCTGTGAGCCCGTTCGGTTGGCGACGATCAGATGAGCCTTTGCCATTTTTGACTCCCCCATTGACCAATAGATCTCTGCCAGGACTTTGTTTACGTCAATGTTCTCAGGACGAAGGGTGTATTCTTTTTTGGCATATTCCAGTGCTGTCTGAGGGTCTCCCTTGAGGTTGAGATAGACATTGGCATATTCCAGACCCATTTTGTGTCCCTTGGCCTCGTCATCTGCCAGCATCTCCAAAATTGACTGAATGGTCGCCTCGGCTTCCTCTTCTCGAGCTGTTGTTCGATAAATCTCAGCCAATTGCTCATAGAATGAAAACTCGGGAATGATAGCAATGGCTTGTTTGACTCGATTTTCCGCGGCCTCGAGCATGCCTTCTTCTGCATCGATCCGAGCGAGTGCGGCCATGGCAAAGGGATAGTTGGGGCGTTCGGCCAATATTTGCTCATATTGCTCTCTGGCAGCTGTAAGATCTCCGCTTTGCTCAATCAGTTCGCCCAAGGTTAACCGACACCAAGCAGTCTCTTCATAGCCAGGATATCCAGCTCCAACAGCCATCTGCATGGCCTCGATGGCTCCTTCCATATCTCCGTGAATTTCCCTGAGATAAGACACACGGGAATAGGATCGAAGGTCTGGTCGAATGGCTACCATTTTATCTGCCATTTGAATTGCTGTTTCGTAGTCTCCCAATTCCACATTGGCATCTACCAGAGATCCATAAATCAAAGAATTGTAGCTATTGAGCTTGACCGCTTCTTCTGCCAGCTTTTTGGCTTCTTCGAATCGATGCAGGGATAGGTATACAGAAGCTTTCAGGCTGAGGGCTCCAAATTGTGCATCCTGCGGAGGATCGTTGGCCAGCAACTCGTCCAAGACTGTCAGCGATGCCGGATAATAATGTCCGTGCTCTCCTGTTACTCGCGCTTCCAGCATAAAGAGTTGTGCCAATTGGATTCGTGAGCGATGGTCTGCGGGATCTTGCTGAATCTTTCTGGTCAAGTCTGCATAAATGTCAGACATCTTGACTTGTTCTTCCACTGAACCAAGTGCAGGATTTCGCGGCAATAGTTCGGGAAAGCTCATCTGGGCTTGGGCGGTCATAGCAGCCTTCTGAAAAGGGCCAGACGCTTGTTTTTCTTCCAGGCAGGCAATGAAGCCAAACATGATGGTCAGAGATGCTACAATGACCAGTGTCTTGTAAAATGTCATAATATAGGATTGCATAATTCTACAGTTTGATCGTACATGTGCAATACCTACGAGAAGTGATGGGAGGTTGGATTTTGGAGATGATTTTTTTTTTCAAAAAACCTGGATTCAGGCTTTTTATGAGGCTAAAGGCTTTCAGGGTTTTTTTCTTTTTTTTGCTGAAGTCGATTAGGGGTTTTTGATTCCTTTTGCTACTTTTTTTTGAGGTTTTTCATTCCTTTTGTAACTTTTTCTTGAAGTTTTTCATTCCTGTTGCAACTGTTTATTCATGGTCTACAGCTTTTCAAAGGCATTCATGTACTTCGTGCTCTTGATAAAAAGTTGCGCAAAAATCAAGAACCGTCAGCTCACGAATCCCTTATTAAAACAACAGACTATTCGTAAAATCCCAACCAAGGCCGACCCACATGCCATCCTCCCCGCGGATTGCCGATCTGTCTGCTTGTTTGGGACAAAAGGTTTACATGAGTGCGTTCAGATTCGGATAGCGGCTTGAAAAAGGTCGCTACCTTCCTCCACTTCTGTGAATGGAGCTATACACATTCATTATTTTCGTTTTCTTCTTCTCCACATTCTCCCAATTGATTGTTCCGCTTGAATTACTGTTAAATTTGATTCCTTCTTCAGTCGTCCACATCATCAGATGTAATATCGCATATACCTTGATGATATTTTGCTGATATTCATTCAAGCCTTGTAGTGCTATGATCTCATTCAAATAAATGTCTCCATATTCTTCCCCATGCCAACACGCCATGATTGCTCCCAAGGCCTCCAGGTAGTCTCCTTTTCTGAGAAAATCTAAATCTACCAATCCAACAAATCTCCCATTGTGGATCATCACGTTTTTTGCACTGATATCATCATAATACAATTTGGGTTGTGCAGTAGAAAAATACTCCTTGTAGTCATGAATTAATTCATTGAGAATTGCGATGATCTCCCTTCCAAGGACGTTTGAGGTCTCATTTCTCTCTAAAATCCCTCTTCTTTGATTGCTTATTACTTCCAACAAATTGCCAACTTTTTCCTCATTCATCCCCGATAAGCCACCAAAATCCTCTTTGGGAGGAAGGGAAGAAAACTTGTCAAAAATGTTGGAAATATCAGCAGCGATTGCCTTCAGATTTGCCGGACTGAGGCTATCGATCACAAGGCCTAAATCCTGGCCCTGCAATTTGGTTTGGATCTGATAACAAAATGGAAACGCTGTTTTGGAATAATCTGCTGCGACAATATCTGGAGTATTGATGTGTAATTCTTTGAAAATCGGGAGAAACTGATGGGTTCCATAGATCCATTCTTTCGCCTTATTCATCCTCAAGATGAAACTCTCGGACTCATATGTCAATTCGTATACTTCATTGCACAACCCAATGGTCTTTCGACTGATTTCGAGCGGAATTCCGCCTAATTGTTTTTTACCAATTTCTTGAATTGATTTCTTATCCATATTGATTATAATTGTTCGTATAGTGTTTTTCTACAGCTTGATTCAGACATCAAAAATGTGACATGGGTATCCCCTACCTTGCTCTGCATTTGGTTTGATAGTTTTTTACATCCAGCTAGATATATCTCTAATTCTTTGACCCGAGGTAGTCATGAATTAGTTTCCAGTATTGCCAATAAGGAACATCATTCCCACCTTTCAGGCCCCATCTTACCAGTCTTGGGATCTTATACTTATGAGCGATTACCATATTCTTTTTGGGAATGATCGTCAGATATTGTCCCCCATATCCACTCGCTGTATAGGCACCTTCAAAATCAGGATGATGCTGAATGTTGTCTACCATCCACCACATATAGCCATAAGAAAACTGATAAGGACTAGATGCTGTCAGGCCTCTACGTTTGTTTATCACTGCTGTTGGGGTGACGGTTGTTGTGATGGTTTCAATCCATTTTCTCGAAATGATCTGTTTTCCCTTCCACTTTCCCTTATTCAGCATCAACTGCCCAATCTTGGCCATATCCCTGACAGAAATATACATATGATAGGCAGGATATCTTGACCTACTTTTACGGTGCTGCTTCTTTTGATTCTTGATGTTCCAATCCTGAAACCCAAGTGGAATAGCCAACTGATTCTCAAGTTCTTGATAAATATCTTTTCCTGTGAGTTTTTCAAAAATATGTCCCGCAACATTGTAATCCCAATTGTTGTAAACAAAATATTCTCCAGGCTTCACCGACCCTCTTTCCAGGATGTTTTTTTCATCATTTCCGGGATTTACAGGCTGATAAAATACGCCAGAACGCGAATTGATGATGTGGTCCACTGTTGCGGACTTCTCTATATCTAACAAGCCTTTGTCTTCCTCAATGCCAATTTCTCCAATACTTTGCTGTAAATCTATGGTACCATTCTCAACATATTTGCCATAGAGAATGCTGAGGATACTTTTGCGACAAGATGCCAGGTAGCTTAGATCTTGTATATCTCCATATTCCCACAGAACTTTGCCATCCTGAAGGACTAGCATGCCTGTTGTTGTCAGATTATTCCTGACATACTGCGAGAGTGAATCCACCTGCTCTTGTGTATATCCGGTTCCTTCCAGAGTGGTATGCTGCTCAAAAGGTAGGCCTTCCAATTGGGGGAGATACATTCTACAACTGTGAAAAGAAATGCTGACAATAGTTAGAATTTTGAGGAGGAGAATTTTTTTCATTTCGTAGGCTATTTGTTTTTGTGCTTAGGACAAGCCAGGCCATTTACAGCAGTCCGATTTCGATTGCTTGCCGGGGACTTTCTGTACTGTTGAATTACTCTCTGCCGTCCACTTTTTCTCATCATTTGTTGTTAGAATTCTTTGGACCTTTTGGCGGAAAAAAGGTACCCAAACCCGCCGATCGGTTGGTCCGGTGAGTTGCCGATCGGTTGGTCCGGTGAGTTGCCGAAGTTTGGGGGCCTACCCGCCTGAACTGATAACAGTGTGCGGTAGTGAATTGGATTAAGGGAAAAGAGTTGCCTAAGCAGACGCTGGTTGATCCATCACCAGCGAGGGTAGACGAACTCAATCGATTGGGTGTTTTGGATATGTATCGGTCTTTTCATACTGAACTGCTGTGTTTGGAATGGGTTGATCTGTCTGTTATTTGCTTGACTGAAGTTGGCGAAAAAAGCTGTCGATCCTAGGCCTCTGAAGGGATTAGGGATAAAATGAGCTATTTTAGGTACGAAGATCGCCAGCTTTGTAGATAGGGTATCTCTTTCTTCGAATTGGCGAGGTCTGTCTGTAGGAAGGAAAAGGCGTTTAGGTCCCTCTATGTTGCAAGAGATCCCTATTCACAGACAATCTGTGATTGCTTCCTCAAAGGATTTCGCAACAAGCAACTGTCCATTGGGAATCGCCCCGGAATCATACACACCATTCAGAGATTTACTGCAAGCAGAAGTGATTAGATTGCTCAGTCTCTTATCTCTTTCTTCCTGTGAATAGTCCTTGAGTTGATAAAAATCATACTCACTTGCCTCTTCTTTTTCTATGAATGTTGAAAAATGCTTTCTCAGGATGAGGCCCTGGCAAGCCCACCCCAATCCAGCCAATGCCAAATAGAGTTTTGGACCTTCCCATATTTCATAACGAGCATTCCAGGCACTCCATGTCAAGCGAAACACTTCGGCATACATTGATTCGGAGGGATTCGAGATGCATTCCCTGATCACTGAGAGCGAAGACTTCACCTCCGCTTCCTTTGACAAGGCTTCCATATATGGCTCGACCATCGATAGCGTCCAGGCAACACATTGAGGAGCATTGATTTTGACAAAGTGCTTGAGGATCCCATGAGTGAGAAGAAGACCTTTTTCATCATAAACACTCAGCATCTGTTTCACCGCCTTGGATATTTCCTTTGTCATGGTCTTTGTTGTTTTGCTTACTGCTTGCCCTGGCGTTTTCGGCTTTAGGGGCTATTAAGGTATTCTCCCTTGTGTATGATTTCTCTTAATTTTTCGAGTTGGGTATCAGATTTCCATAATATCTGTTCCAAATCCCGACTGATGTTTATGTCAGGTGCGGTACCATAGCCATCCAGTACTTTTCCATCTTTTTGGAAGGAAACCATGGTGCTTATTTTGCCTTTGAGTTGTGTGTTAGGCAATGTAAACCTTTCGCTATTGCCGCTTGAGCCATCAGTATTTACACCTGCAATATAGATGTTGGGTACTCCCTTAAACAAAGCTACCAATACAGAAGCGGCACTAAAACTTCTTTCATTTGTGAGAATGAATATAGGCTTTTCATAAAAAAACTTGTCTTTGGAGAGCTTTTGTCCATTGAATACTGCATAGTGAAATTGGCTGAATTTTGTTTCGTCCAGCTCGTACATTGGTTGAAAACTTGAATGAAACCGATGGACAGCTTCTTTTTCTCGCTGCTCTAACTCATCTATTGAAAAAAGAAATCTGTGATGTAAATCTTCCTTCAACTCCTGATTCAGGGGGATTTTTCCTCTTTGTTGAACAGCATTGACAACATAAATTGAATCCGGGTGGACAAAATATCCTGCCATTTCATATATCAAATCTCTTACGCCTCCACCATTACTTCTCACATCAATGATTAGTCCAGCGCTTTCCTGCTTGAGTTCATGCATGAACTGATTCAGGTACGCATACAATTGGGGAGCTTCGTCTTTCCCCACCATATCTGGAATTCGGACGTATCCTATGCCCTCATCAACAGTGAAGAGTTGTTGAAAAACTTCTTTTTGATTAAACTCTTCTTCATCCAGATAGAAAAATTGTCGATAAAATTTTTCATCCCATTTGTTCATTCGGTGATCTCTATCTACCAGCAATAATTGAATCGTGGTATCTTTTGATTTTTGATCATTGGAGAGGGTAATTTCGATTGGATTTGGCAGACTCTTCCCCAATTGGCCATATATTTCTTCAATGTCTCTTAACTTTCTCACAGCCCTGGTAAAATAGGCCTCCTGCGGTGCTGAAACCTCTTCGGGCAGGATTTCAGGCAGCAGTTTATCAACGGGGACATGATCAATAGATGTTAATATTGGAAATGAGGGAAACTTTATTCTGTATTGTCGGCTTGCGGGATGAAAGTCCAGCACCAAAATTTCCTCATTGTAAGGGGCAAAAGCCAATGGAAAGAACTTCGTATTTGGCAATTCATATCCTCGAACATACGCATGTCTATCTCCCATTTTTCCGACAGTAGTTGTCAGGAAATGTCCCAGTTCTGCTTTCGAGACCGTCAGCCCGTCATGGTCTTTTACAAACTGAGACAGCTCCTCTTTATAGCTAAATCCATTCAGACCGGCGTAGGACGATGTTTCTAACATAAGCCTGTCAAAATATTCTAAATCCGCTTGTATGTCATCAAGGGGAAGTGGGTCTGCATGTTTTGTGCTTTGACAGGAGAAGAGTAACAGGAGAGATAAAAGAGATAGGTGTAGGTTCATGTGTGAATGGGTCAGTGTGTTCTAAGGTTCGTTTCGTGCCTGTGTCCATGCTTTCTTCATGATTGAAGCATGTATTTAGCTGGCCACCAACAGCATACAGCACCATCCATGCATGCTGTGATCATACACGATGGTTCTGTATGGCAAAGAGTTTCGAATTCGGCAGTTGGTTGAAAAGTACCGACCGGAATTGTCGGTCCTTATTGAATTCGTCAATCAAGAATCTAGACATTCTTTGGACTATCATCAATCAGAACCTATGGGTGATGTGCTCGTCAATCCGGACTGGCGTTCGTTCTTTCGTTCAGAAAGGCATCATACAGTTTCAGCAGCTTAAGTTCACTATTCATAATGTCGGAGAGATAAATGGCAAATTTGTGCTTGTCTGATTTATTTGTGCTGTCGAGTTTGTTATACAAATGATTGACAAGGTTTTGTGTCTTTGTTTTAACCGTTTCGCTATGGAACTCAATTTCCGACAGCATTGATATTGTCTCATAGTCTATCAATTCCGCCTTGTCTGAAATAAAGAATCGGAGTCCTATGTTTTTCAATTCGGCGACTTGAAAGCCCGACACTCGTTTGATAATCTGCTCCAGGGACATGTGATCATCGTCGACATAGATTGCGATTGTATCCAGGGTATTTTCGTGTTTCTGGACAATGCTCCTGATGTCAGTTTGGTTCAGGCTAATTTCTTCCTCGATCGCAAAGAGGGCTTTTTCGATGAATATTTCATCCTTTCTGTTTGCATTCCAGGTATTAATCGATAAGGCAATCAAAATCCCGATGATCACAATTACCAATTCTCGGATAAATGAGATGACATTCTGTTTTGTTACTTGCATGTTCTTTTTGGTTTGATTGCCTAGACCAGTAAGGGATACATATGCTTGTGTTCAAAGCCAGGTTTCATTGGCGTTTGCCAGGAGAATTTCTCTATTCTTTGATTTCGACATGATACCTTCCTGATTTATCTTCTTCTGCCATCTTATCTCTTATCTTGAAAGCACAATCCATGTTCATTTCTTCGGCACATATTATTCGCCCCTTGTTGTCAGTCTCTCTCTTTACACACCAGATTGGTAATTCCCCGGCAGCAAATGAATTCAGATAGCATTCCTCCAACTCATGAAACCATCCTGAATCCATCCCAAATGACAGCTCCTTGCTTGAAACCAGGCCCCATCCTCCATGACCATATTCTGAAAAAATGATCGAGCTATCAGTTTGAGGATCAATGGCGACAGTCCAACATTCACATTTTTCTCCATTCCGGGAATAGTCCCATTCCCTCAAATGTGCAATCGGCTCAACAGTCAAGATGGACTCCAGCCCTTTTTTCACAACAGGCTTTCTCATCATGTCCAACTCTTTTTGGACGAGCTGCTTGATATCTTCAGAGGTGTGCTTCATGTAATGATTGTTCATCGTCTACAGATGACTGTTGCGCCACAACTAGGGCTTGCTCTTTTCAGTTGTTTTTTCATACGAAGACATAATCTCCAAGTTTGTTCGAGGCCCTACTACTGTGTAGGTTGTTCGAAAAGAAAAGGCATGTTCGAAAAAGTGTTTTCCATTATGCCTGTCGAGCCTACAGATGTGTTCGGAGCCTTTCATGACCCTTATATCCTCCTGAGGGCTAAGGCGCTGAAAGAGTTCGCCTTTGGTCACGCCATCATTCAGTATGATGTCTATGGTCGTATCATGGAGTTGGTAGATATACCTGCGGCTGAATTTGATTTCTTTTGAGGATTGGTGTAAAGAGAGAATCCCGCTCTCTTCATAGAGCAGGATATTGGGATGATTGGAAGAAATGTATGAAAAGGACGCGATTCCCCTGGCAGTCTCTGTGATTTGGGTATCTAGATGGTGGATTTTCCTGTTTAGCACCCATTTTCCGGGAAGCCTGTCCCATATGTCCCTTAATGCCTTGTTCATTTCTGGAATTGATTTGGCCCTATATCCTTGCCGACCTCCAGGGGATTATGAATATCAGCCATTGGATATATTCGTTCGAGTTCGCTTTTTTCTTGGAAATAACGCAATCAATCCTGGAATGGGTCCTATTGCCATTCCAGGATAAATATACAATGGATTTATTGAATAATACCTCTTTTATGAAAGCGGGTTTGGAGAAATAAGGGATAGGGGAATCTTTATCATAAGAGAGCCCCCTATTTCCAGAATTTCCTATATCCTACAAATAAATTAGGATGATCCGTCTACCTATATCGATGAATTTTCCTCCATCTATTCCGCATATTGTGTTAGTACTTGACAATCCGTCGAACTACCTTCCGGCCATTTTCTGCATCTATCACTGCCAAGGTATATACGCCAGGCGGCAGTCCGCCCAACGATAGTTCCAGAAAGTCTCCGCTCATCCTTTGCTTCCCTAATAGCCTCCCGTCAACTGATAGCAGGATCAACTCAAGTTGCTGTCTATTATCAGCGACCCTGACAGTCAGTCGGTCAGCTGTCGGATTGGGATAAAGGCTGATGGCATGATCGAGTACCTGATCCTCTATGCTCACTGTGCCTCCAGGGGAATCGCAATGTATATTGAGGTTGGGGTCATCCAATCCGCTGGTGTCTGAGGGAGCAGCAGGATTGTATCGAAATAGTTCTCGGTTCAGCTCGGAATCCAAAGCGGAAAAGTAAATGATGCTATCGTGGACGATTAAGCTCATGGGAGAAAAGCCTGTGGTACTACCTGAGATGCTGCGGACCAACACAGTTCCTTGCGCACTGCCATCGGATTGATAGAGATCTCGACGGCCATCATCCCCCTCGGCAGTGAAATACAATAGACCATCTAGTAGTCTCAACTCTCTGGGAGAAGAGGAAGCGGTTCCCATTCGCAGATCGGCAACCTGGACTGCGACTTGACCTGCTCCTGGAATCATCCATAGCTCACTGCCATGAGTAGTTGATATGGCGGTAAAAAAGATAGTATCTCCCTTGATGATAGTATTATCAGGGAACTCCGCCGCCCCATTCAGAAGCCCGGTTTGGCTAATCGATCCATTCATCGGATCAATCCGATACAGATCGAAAATGGAGAAGTCCTCAGCGAAGAAATATGCCTGATTCTGGTAGGTAAATATGTCTTCGATTCTATCATAAGGAGAAGAATTCAGCCGCTGGGTACCTGCCACGGTTCCATCAGTTTGGTAGATATATTCCTGAGATATATTCGCTGATGCTTTAAAATATGTGATTCCCTGACTGATATTGAATTCCGAAATAGAATTCGGATCGAAGAGTCCCATAAGTGGGATCATAAAGGTGCCTTGCGGACTCCCATCACTGCGGAAGAGCCTGGGTCCCAAACTGGTGTATGGAGTAAAGAGGGAAAGGGAATCTGACAAGGCAAAGAAACAAAAAGCCGGACTATTGAAGCCAGAACTATTGAGAAAAGCCAGGGTATCGATACGCATGGAATCCGGATCATAGCGGTACAGCTGCTGTCCCGCCGGAACACTATAGGCTGAGATCAGGAGATCATCACCCAAGCGACCGGGCGCAGATAAATTTCTGATGTCCAGCGCTTCTATATTGGAGAATATTTCCCTTGTGCCCGTCTCCGTGCCATCTGTCTCTATCAACCGATAGCTGCTGCCGGAGGCTTCAGGGATAGCAAGGTAGTACGCGCGACCAGCTACCTCCAAGGTCTTAGCCAGCGTATAGCCATCCCTGCCTGGAATCAAGTCTTTCACTATTTTCGTAGTCGAAGCAGTGCCACCACTCTTGTACAATTCGAAGCCGCTGCATCCATTTGAAGCAATAAAGAACAAGCTGTCTTGATAGGTGAAAAAACGAGCGGGATTAGACCCTGATTCCTTTTCGTTTAAATCTAATACTACTCGGGTGCCAGCGGTACTTCCATCGCTAATAAAGACTTCTTCTCCGACAGTTATCGAATTCGCCCGAAAGCCCAACTTCTCCCCCATCCGCCTAAGATCTTCAATACGGGCATCGTCCATGCCCGGAACCAGGTCAAGCAAAGGCTGTGTCCCACTGACTGTCCCATCACTCACCCATAATTCCTCACCCGTCGTATCGCGAAAAGCTTTGAAATAAAACAATCCCTCTATCAATAAATTGCTCCTGCTAATGTTCGTGATGCTTGCCCCAACAGGCTGAACAACTGTGAGTGGAAATGTGCCAGCCGTCGTTAAATCTGAACGATACAAGGAGACACTGCCATCATTAACGTCCCGCCCTAAATAAAAGAGAAGGCCGGAGCCGGGATCATAGCTATGGTCAAAGAAGGAGATTGAATCCAGAGCGGGATTCAATTCTATGATGGTATCCAGACTGCTCGCCATCGTATCTGTCCGCAAGAGTTCGTGAGAATATCCGCCTCCATTGCGGGTGTAGTATACATGTGTATCCGATAGGAAAGCTACGTTCAAGGCGAGGGTATTGCTGTCATTCGGAAAGCTGGACAGATTGCGATATTGATTGAGGTCTGGCGAAGCGAGCAGGTGGGAAGTACTATCAGGGCCAAAGCCTGATATAAGCACCTTGTCAGAAAGCCTCCGAACACTTATTCCATACTCAGCCCCTATGGGTAGGTTCACAGGTCCCACGTTCAAGCCATCGTACAGATAAATATGTGCAGGTTCGCTGGGAAAGAACTTTGCTGGATAAATCAAATAAGCAAAGCTGTCCTGTGAGACGATTTGGGAGACGAATTCATTATCCGGCAAATCAGATACCAACTGAGTCCCTGCCGTCGTGCCATCGGTACGGAAGAGTTGAAAGGTATATGATTGGTTCCGGTGGATGAATAGAAGCTCATTTGTTCCGTCTATTCGGGTGAATTTATTGCTTCCCGAAGAGGAGGTATTTGAGCCTAGTACAGCAAACGTATGCAGACTATCTGTCGCTAGGTCAGCCCGCAGAAAGATTTGCTCATCCTGGTCTGAATCGTAGATTCTGATATAGACATCTTCTCCAATCAGAGCATTATCCCTGATATTGTCGCCTGGGAGGTCAGTCCCAAATTGCAACAAGCTGTCAGTGCCTGAAGGGAGATAAAACAATTGATAGGCTCCTCCGTCAGGGCGGGCAAAGAAGGCTCCATAGTCCTCATTGCCCATCAGCCGGGCAGGAGAACTACCTGCGTTGGTCTGATTGATATTTGCGACTAGTTGTTGTGCATTGCTGCGGGGAGTAAACAGCAGCAGGATAAGCATCGAGAATAAGAGAATGTGTTTCATAGGGTTGGATAAGATTGGAGAGAACAATATCCCAAGAACTGATATCATGGCCATCACTGGTCTAAAGTTCCCAAAAATTCAGAGAAGTGTAACGTGTTTCTATTTGAGAGCAAGGTCTTATTCATCCTGATATGCTGATTGTTGGGATGTAGGGTTGTGTCTAGGCAGTTGTGTTTTTTTGGCAAAAATCACATATCGAAACTGTTCGTTGTTTAGAAGTATTGGCCTGCTTTTTTCTTGGGTATTGCCATATATGAGTCAACAATGTATCATTCAGTCTCCATCTTATTTCCACTGGAATTGGTCACGTTATTCGCGCCATTCTTTGTCTCCCAGGAAGAGAACTTCAATGTGAGAAAACGACTCTCTATCTAATGTCCATTGTCGGAAAAAGGTAAACATTCCCTTCAGATGGATTCATTCTTAGAGACTGTTTGAGTTTTGTTTATGGAATTTGTTATAGGTTTTTTTTGACCTTCAAGGCGGAAAAACCGGAATGTAGCAGAGCTACATGAGGATTTTTTCAACGCAGAAGGGCGAAAAAAGGGGCATAACAAAACCATAGGATAATATTCAACAGTCTCTTAGTACGCATTTGAAGGTACTATTTCTGTATCAGCGAATCAATTCAGACTCATCAAAACATCTGCATCGACTTGTTCCCCTTCATTTACGACCCACTGTCTATGATCGACTGTCCGTATCCAGTGGGATACCTGACTATTTTTTTGAATAAGACCCACTCGCAGATTAATTCCAGGGGCCACTTTTGGTGACATGAACAAAGGACTTACCATCGTATCGATACAGTCCCCCTCCACCGCCAACCCACAACCTACCTTCTTTGTCTTCAAAAATGGTTTGTACCGCCCTGACAGCAAGACCTTGCATGTGATTGTAATTGGCAAAAGATTCTCCATTGTACCGGTACACCCCGAACCCTTCAGAGCTAAACCAGATATTCCCTTCCTTATCTTCATAAATGGCACAAACTTCATTGTTGCCAATACTATCACGTGCAGTATAATTGATAAAGCTTTTGCCATCATATCGACTGAGGCCTCCAAATCTGGTTCCGAACCATATGTCTCCATTGCTCGCTTCTATGATGACATCAACACGATTGTCCGTCAACCCATCTTTTTTTGAATATTGGGTAAACGACTGTCCATCATATGAAAAGGCGCCATACCCATTTGTGCTAAACCACATATTGCCTGCACGGTCTTCTGATATAGACCAACTTGTCCCTGCCGTGATGAATTCGCCTGTCACTTCCTCTGGATAGGGGAGTTCAAAAGGTGCCCACTTTTCCCCATCAAATCGAAATATACCTGTTGCTGACCCTGCCCAAATTTGGCCTTTGCTGTCAGCAAATATGCTCCAGAATCGTTGGCCACTGAAATATTGCGGATCTGTATAGTTGGTGAACTGTTTTCCCCCTTCAGGATTCCTTGACCAGCCATATTTCACAACGCCCAGGTCTGTCGCGAACCATATATTTTTCTCCAAATCCTCTGTGATGCCTGTAATCTGTTGGCCACCAAACCCCTGTGCATTGGAGAAATATGAAACCGTATCTCCATCATAGTGCGCGACCCCATATCCATTGGTACCAAACCAAAGGTTTCCGTTTTTATCCTGGAAAATGTTGCGGATGTATTCGGCGATTTGTGCGTCGGAGGGTGCGCCTGGAACAGAGAGCGGAACAGTGAGCAGCTGAGGGACAGTGGTGAGCGGAATATCCTTTGGTAAGGTTGATTTTTCCTGGCCGCTACAAGAAATGATTAATGCCAGGATGAACAAGAGTGAACAAAATTGTGTGTACACGTCTGGAGTCTTCATTTGATACATTCTTTTTTCATAAAGGTAGAATGAAGCACCTTCTCTGGAGGAAATTCACTTGTAAATTAATGTAAATGAAATGAAAATTTTTCAAAATGTCTCTCGCTGGCGGAAGAGCGAGAGGGAGGAGCATGATTGTCAAATGTAAATGTGGCGCCTTACTTATGTTAAATAGCTGTTTAATTCATCCAAGTCGAACTGTTCATATCGTCCTTCGAATCTATTCTGAAAGGTTCAGTTGCCAGGAAATGCCATATCGGTCTGCACACCATCCGAATTTTTTACCAAATCCATAGTCGCCTGCCTCGTAGTTGTCAAGCGGAACCATAACCTGACCTCCATTGGAAGAGAGTTGATCGAATAAGGTTTGTATCTCATGTTCTGAGTCACTATCAATGAACAGGGATACCCCTGGTGTAAATGACCAAGGGTGATTAAAATTACTTTCTGAAACCCTGTATTCGGTTCCATTCAGGGTGAATACGCCATATTTGATCAATTCCGGCGTTCCTCCGGCTTCTCCTTCATCGTATCGGGTTATGCTTTTGATTTCCGAATTTGGGAAGATGGAGGTGTAAAAATTGATTGCTTCTTCCGCCTTTCCGCATTGATCACCGACAAATGTGAGAAATGTTGTTGTTTTCATCTTATTTGAATTTTCGTCCTACTCTAAAATGGTCAATGAAACAGATATTTACTGATAGAAGTAGCTATAGGTTATAGTAGATAGATAATCAATCTTTAGCAAAATAAATGAAACGAATTGCCATTCTGATTGGCCAGAGGAATTCGGATTGTGTGCGGTCGAACAAAACAAAATCTGCCTGACAGGAAGGAGCTTTTACAATGTGGATAAAAGCGATTGTAGGACGACAAAACACCCCGGACACTGAATCATAGGTTTCCCCCACTAGCCTTCTCTCATTCCCCACTCAGGTTGATCATTTAGGTGGTTTATAAATTTTTTCGGCTACTTACTTAGCTAACAATCGAATCGAATACACTATGGTAAATTCAGCTGCCAGGAAATCCCATATTTGTCCTCACACCATCCGAATTGTTGGCTAAAACCATAATTGCCCACTGGCATCATGATTTTTCCTCCTTCGGATAGCTGTGTGAACAAGCGTTGAAGTTCGTCTTCATCCGCGCATTCTACAAAGATTGAGACTGCTGGCGTAAAGTCCCAGTCGTGAACCGGAGGACTATCACTGCACATGAATAGTTTCCCATTCAGGGTAAATGTGGCTTGCATGATTGTTCCTTCTTTTCCGGGCCCGTCCTTTCCCCAGCGTTTGAGATCAAGGATTTCGGACTTTTCAAACAGGCTTATATACAAGTTCATGGCCTCTTCTGCATCTTCTTTTTGAAAGGTCAAGAAGGTGGCAATTTTTTGATTCATAGAAGCTTCTAGTTGGTTGATCGAATGTGTTAAGCTGTCATTTTGCATTTGCAGCATCAATTGGTCTGCTTTGTTTGCCTGTTGGGAGTCTGTACAACTGATTGCGAGCAAACTTAGTAATAATAATATAGGTAAGATCCGTTTCATGTTCAATTGGTTTAGACAGGTTTGTGATTGCTTCTTCAATCCATTGATGAAGATAACCATTTGTTTATCCTTTCCCATTATAGCGATGGACAGGACTATCTCACTGACGTGAGAAGTAACAAGGCGAAACAACCACCCGCAAGAAGTCCGATGATCATGGAAAAAATATCAGACCAAGTTTGAATAGGAATCTTTTCGGGCAAATAGCTACGAAAGTCATATTGGTTTTCATTTGGGATAAAGGTTCGAGTGCTGACGTAGCCAGTCTTTATCTGTAAAGGAGATATGCCTTTTTTACTAACGCCCAGTTTTCTAAATCCAGATTGCTAAAAAATTCTCCGTAATCAAGCATTCTCCAGGAGATATTGTTTTTTTTACCTTCATTCAGACTGGAATAATCTTTTTCTAATTTTTCCATTATCTGCTGATTACTGATCCCATACTCCTCAGCAAGTTGGATGATTCCGTCCATTTCATGAACATTCCCTTCTTTGAGGACGGTGAAAACGTCTCCCATCCCAATATTCTCCTGATTCAACTTTCTGAATCTTGATTTCAAAGCCTCAACTGAAGTCTTTAGGGGTTTGTAGGATTCCCCAGCTTCGAGAATGTTGACTTCTTCTACTCCCAATTGTTTCAGCTCAAGATTCACCAAATCAATATATTCCTGAAATTGAGCAAAATAGCTCTTCCTATCGAACCGAAATTCAGTGACTTCATTGTACAAGCCAATATGCCAAATGATCTGTTCTTCAGTATGATACACTCGTACTCCGAGATAGCCACACAATCTTTCCCCACAGCAAGGAGCACAATACAAAACCGTATCCAGGTTATGTTCTTTCAGCATTTCCTGACTGGATTGTTCTATTGAGTCATTATTTTTTGTTTTATCGTCATTTCTTGCCCGAAAGAAATCGTAACAATCATCCAGCGTTATCAATTGTCCCAAGATTCTTTTCACGTTCACCTTTTCAAGAAGGAAGTTTATTTTTTCGAATTCAAAAATATGGTTCTTTGACAAAAAGTGTGGAATAGGTAGTTTGTGTCATGAGTCCTGAAGAATTTTATGAAGAGTTGTTGGGTCTTCCCAACTTGAAAATCACCTCAATTGAACGATCTTCGAACAAGCTACAGATTCATTGCCATACTACTGCAGGGACAGCTAGCTGTCCGCATTGCGGTGAGGCCACAGGAGTGATCAACCAATATAGTTCTCGCCGAGTTCGGGATTTGGCCATCTCTGGCAAAGAGGTTTGGCTGGAACTTCGGATTCGCCAATTCGTTTGTGCTGTTTGCAATCGGTACTTCAACGAATCACCAGACTGGATTATGGCTGGAAAAACCTACACCAAGCGTCAGGCCAAGTGGATATTTGAGATGTGTGGCAAACAAGCTTTCACCGAAGTTGGTGCCTTGGTCAATATGAGCCACAAGACCGTCGAGCGATTGTTCTATGAACAGGCAGAACTTCAGTTAGATCTGCCCAGTCGCTATGCTCAGGTCAGGAAGATAGGCATAGATGAGGTTGCTCACCGCAAAGGCAAGAGAGATTACATCTGCGTGTTGACAGATTTGGAACGAGGGATTCAATTGGATGTACTTCCAGATCGCAAGAAAGCAACATTGAAAGCGCATTTCCAGTCTCTTGGCCAGGATTTTTGTGAACAGATCGAAGTGGTTGCCTGCGATATTTGGCGCACCTATATCAACGTTGCCAAGGAGTGTTTTCCCAATGCCGAGGTGGTCATTGATCGCTTCCATGTGGTCAAGGCACTCAATGAGGTCTTGGATAAGATTCGCAAAGAACTTCGAAAGGAATTCAAACAGGAAGCTTGTTTCAAAGACATCAAATGGAAACTGTTCAAACGTCCTGAAAAATGTGAACAGGATGAACTTGATCAGATCCAACAAGCCTTGGACAAATCCTGGGAACTGGCTGAGGTCTATCAACTGAGAAATACCTTCAATTCTCTCTTTGATATTGCCACAAGCAAACAACAACTGCTCCAGCAGCTAGCCTTTTGGATCGAACATGCAAAGAAGCTGGAAAACAAATTCCTGAATACCTTCCTCAAAACACTCCAAAATTGGAAAAACCAAATTGCAGCTTTCGCTCACACTCGAATCACAAATGCCCAAACTGAAGGACTGAATAACTACCTCCGATACTTCAAACGAATCTCTTTCGGACTCCCCAATTTTAACCACATGAGAATCCGTATCTTAATCGCCACTGCCTAAATCACAGATTTTGTCAAAGAACCAAAAATATTAAAGCCCATAGTGAGCATATTTTCAAGGCGCTCTCCATCGATGGCTTTTTTACTTCTGAAAAAGTTTAGATTTAACCAGAACCCGAAATCGGTTCCTTCAATGATATACTTCAAGCGAATCTTTGCACCTTTCGCTTTTTCTTCAATAATAAACTGTTTTAAATCTTTGTCCTTTTCTTTGATCTTCTCATATTCTATCCTGGACTGTGTATCATTTATCCATTTGATCTTTTGGGCCTTCCACCTCAGTTCAAAATTGTGTAATCCTTCTTTTTTAAACATACATGTATGGCTATGCTAATTGACATGAACACGAAATATGTGAAATCCGGTGACCGATTGGGAGTTATGATTGCGTATACATTCTTTGCAAGAATTAGGTTTCTATTTTCATCTAATTTATCCCTGTAATTTCAGAAAATCATCGTATCGCAAATATTCGACTCCCTGTTTGTCGATGAAGACATTATTGGCAATGGATTTACCCAGCATGTCCACTTTTATTCCCCTATATTTTCTGGCTCCCCCATGCAGAAAAATATCCAGCTTGGGCCATATGAATAGCGCCAGGGCTTGTGTAAAGCCATACCTGTTCTGCGGGGTCATGATCATAGAAGGGTGAAAAATACTCAAGCGGTCAAAATCCATCCTGGCTAATTCATCTTCGAGCTCTCCCTTTGTGCGCAAATAGTAATTTCTTGAGCGACTGCTTGATCCAACCGATGATAATAAATGAAACTGCTTGACTCCATTCTCTTTACAGATCTTGGCAAAATTCAGGACAGCCGTCTTATCGATGGCGATAAAATCGGCTTTCGACACTTTTGATGGTTCGCCAACCCCCAGGGTACAAATGGCAATGTTGCAGTTCCTGATCTCATCCGCATAGCTGGAGGGGTGATGAATATCAATCAGTTTTTGTTCCAGGTAGGCAGGCGGCTCCTTCACATCGACGGCTCTTCTGCCCAGTGTCAAGATTCTGGATACCTTATTGGAACTCAATAGATGATGAAAGGCAATCGATCCAACCGCGCCAGTTGCTCCTAAAAATACGATGGTTTGTTTCTCCTGCATGTGCATACATTTGATAGAATATCCTTTAAGAGACTGTTTGCACATCTGTCACTTATTTTTTCTATGCGTCTTTATTCCTCATTCTGCGGCTTTTTTTGTTCTCATAGCACCACTATGAGAACAAAAAAGAGTCTTGTCTGAGAAAAAAATATACTAGAAAAATTCTCAGCACAGATTCCAAAACAGTCTCTAAGCATTAACGGCAGCCTCGTACCCATTTTTCCACATGAGCAAGCTCGATTTTATTGTGGAGGGAAGCAAGTGCTTGGACAAACAAGCTGTGTCTCAAAGGATACATAGGAAAACAAAAGAACCCTCAATTTACATCTTGTTGTTCCACTGATAATAAGTGTTGATGGTAGGCTTCAATTCTGGCGTTGGCATTGCTGTCAACCATCAAAATCACCACCATCATCGCAATGGTCGTGATGCTGATTGCTCGCCACAAAGGGCTGTCAACAAAAATGATTAACAATGCAGCCACTGTGATAATGAGTGGAATGATTTTGAAAACGATCAAGCGGAATTCCCCCATTGATTTTTCGGTTCGGGTGATTTCCGATTGTACAAAAGCGGCAGCATCGCTATTGTAAGCCGTTGCGAAGCTTGTAATTCTTGATTTATTGGCGACAAATATGCCAATCCCTACAGCCAATAATAACATACCAGCTACCAGGCTTGGCCAAATGAATGCTTTCGCAACATCGGTTTTTCCTAGTTGCCAGAATCCGATGCTTGCCAGAACAAACATGATTCCGAAAAGGATAAAAAATCTTGATGAAAAGACTTCATCTTTTGCCCATTCTGTAGCGATTTTTATGATTTCCATGTCTTTATGATTGAAAGGGGTTAGTGATCCTACTTATTGTTGAGTCCTATTGATGTTACTGGGACTGTACCCAAAGGCTTTTTTGAATGCAAATGAAAAATGTGAAAGGTTCTCAAAGCCAACTGAATGATATACATCAGTGATTTTTTGTTTCTCGGCCGTAAGTTTATGATATGCCAGATTCAATCGTTTCTCTGTGAGCCATTTTCCTGGTGTATTCTTATATATTTTTTTAAAATCTGATTTAAAGGTTGTCAGACTTCTCCCTGTCAAAAAAGCGAATCTCTCCAGGGGGAGGTTGTACATAAAATGCTCCTCCATATACTTTTCAAGGTCGATTTTGCCGATCTCGCTAAATGTCCCTAACATGGCGCTTGCCCTTTTGTCTACACGATCGATGATGGTCAATACTTCCTGTATTTTGATCGCAACGATTTCCTCAGGAAGTTCATCTTGCATCTCAAAATACGGCAGTAAAGAAGCAAAAAAACTTGTCAATAAAGGATGCGATTTGAGGGGTCTTTGCTTCGAAATATTTTCTGACCAGCTTTCCAGGATGGGATGGGTGAGATAAAATTCCCGTAGCTGCTCTTCCGGGAGCGCCATCGATACACATTTGAAGGCTTGTCCTTCAACAGGATTTTTTATGCTGCGTGAGAGTTGATGTCTGGGCACCAAAACAGTGTCGCCCGCAACAAAGGTCAGGGTATTTCTCCCATAAGACAAGATCAGCTCACCCGAATAAATGTATGCGACGATATGTTGGGGATAAATATTTTCCCAGGTGAACTGCTTGTCTATGATGCAGGTCATAAAGACTTTGCCTTTTTCTGTTGCGTTTGGTGTTTCCATTATACTTGAAATGTTTGTCCTGTTAGCTCCTCTGAAACTGTCCATAACTTTTTCATAATAGCTTTGTCCATAACAAAAGATTCCATCTGGCATTCTCCGACCGGACCTGTCCATTGCATTCTTCCTGTAGGTCCATAATAAGCGTCCTGTTTTAGGTTGTCTTCTGTTGCACACATCACTTCGGGGTAAGCTCCTTTTTCAGCTGATTGGACGATGGGTAAGGATGACATAATTGACCACATAATTCTGGTCATCAAAGGGGTATCTTTATTGATAAGTGAAGTCTTCGAGGCCCCTGGATGGCAGACATAAACTTTTACATCTTTGTTGGCAGCATGTATTCGATCTTGCAACTCGTAGGCAAACATCATCTGTGCCAATTTGCTATGGCAATAGGTATTATTGGGATGGTAGTTTTTGTCAAAGTTCATGTCTTCAAACTGTATCGTTTTCAATCCCATTTTATATCCTTCACTCGCAACCACGACAATTCTTCCCTTGGATTTTTCCACATGATCAAATAGCAAATTGACCAATAAAAAATGCCCATAATGGTTAATGCCCAACTGGCTTTCAAAACCATCAGGCGTAAATGTCTGCTTGGCTACCTGGGCAACAGCAGCATTACACATCAATGCGTCAATCTTGGGGACCTTTTTCATCACCTCTTCTGCGGCATTGCGTACAGAAGCAAGCGCTGCCAAATCCATTTTGATAAATGAGACTTTCGCATCTGCCCCGAATTGACCCTTTAGGTCAGCGATGGCTTGATTCGACTTTTGTTCATTGCGGTTCAACATAACCACCTCAGCCCCTTTACTCAACAACATCCTGCTTGCTTCAAAGCCCGCGCCTGTGTTTGCTCCAGTGATGAGGTAGGTTTTTCCATTGAGGCTCCCTAATCTTTCAGGAGTCCATCCTTGTTTGCCAAATGTGTTCATACTCATGTCTGTTTAGATTAATTTCTCTGTCGTAGAAGCCAATCAGCTTCGAATAATATGGTGTAAAGGTCAAGAGAAATTTTGAGACTAAGTTTGTTTAGAAGTCGATATTTGTTTGCTCAAAAGTTGAGGGCTGTTTGGATCGGAAGATTCTCCTGTTTTTATATTAGGATGACAGCTGATGGTCCTGTGCTCTTGAGCTTGCGAGTGGTATTCGCTTTGTTAGCAGCGTATTTAAGTATTTGGACAAATGTATATTTGGCAATCATCCTCCACCCTCTCGCTCTCCCGCCAGCGGGAGACATCAGCCCACAAGGCCAGAAATCAACGATTTCCCCCTTTGGAGGCAGGGGGAGAAATAGAATAAGCATAGGTAAATATGTCCGCTTACTTATTTAATATTCTATTATCAATCCCTCATGATGGATCATCGAGATTGTCTTGTCTGAAGGTTGGATAAAAATTAGATCGAGAGGCTGAATCAGATCCATGTCATGGAGAGATGGATACATTGTTTCCGCAAATTCGACTAATTTTTCCCCTGAAACCTTATATGCTTTTTGTTCTTTGAAACACTCATCTGATATGATGATTACAGCTTCTTCGGTTTCAAGATTAATTTTTATTTGTGCAAGAATTTCTTCAGTGGAGAAATCTTTATTTCCTGTTTCAAAATCTTCCCAATATGGAATTCGCTTGCTTTCAATGATTTTCCCAGCCTCTTCTAGCAGAAAGAATATCTCATTAGGCGTTAAGTTGTAGTCCTTTGGAGGTATATCATCCAGGATTTCATGAATCAAGGATTTCGTATCTTCAAAACTTATTAATTCGAATTCCATTTTTTTTATGGTTGCTAGCGGTCTTGTGTATGGAAGCTTGCTGTATCGAAGATCAGCTATGTGCTATTCACATGTTAGAGATTGGAGATGTGCGTTTCTCTCTATCATAAGGTACTCAATACTGCTTTAGAATGTCGAATTGATCGCGCATCCTCTTGGGCTTTGTCTATTCACGAGTGCGGGATTTTCATGAGCTTTGCTATCCTATTCGGTTGCTTGTATTCAGCAGTTGTTCACCATCTCATTGTTCTATGACCGATACATTCTCCCCATTTATTAAATTTTAACGCATCAATCTTAATCTGATTTTTGGTGTTCGTTAAATACCACCACCCCACCCAATACCCGTCCTCCATTTTACCTTGCCAATAAAAATTGCCATCTTGGGTAAATATCTTCCAATCGCCATTCTTCACTCCATTTTCATAAAATCCTTCCGCTTCTTTGCGACCATTTGAGTCCGTTAATATCCAATATCCATGTCTTTCGCCCCCTACTACACGATTGATATTGGGTGAAATATTTGCTTCACTTAGTAAGGGTGAACACCCAATGAGCATCATCCATCCAATAGAAAAGTATAATAGTAGTCGTATTAGCATTTTCATTTTTCATTTATCTCATCTCAAAAAGCATGTTTCTCGCCTTTTCGAAGCTAACAGAGTATCGCGAATTCATGGTGGTCATGGGCCTTAAGGTCATTCTGTTTTGATCCAAACGTATAGGACTTTTGCCAACATTATTTTTGATACATATAGTTGCCTGCGCTGAATACATAAGTCCCTTTTTGATTATCAGGATATTTCCTTCCCACTCTTAGGAACTTGCTTAGTTTTATTTGCCCAGACGAATTCATTGAGAACTTATATCTATAATAGGATCTCCCTTTTTTTCTTCTTGGTTCTTGATGGATAAAATATCTATCGAAGCTTACTCTGTAGGTACTCATTGCCTCGAATAATAATTTCTTATTGTCCAGGTCCCATACCTCATATTTTTTGAATGTTATTTTTTCTGATATGTCATAAGTCGCTCCATGCTCTTCAATGAGGCAAAAACACTTGCGAAAAAAGACCATCTCCATGGCGCCCTTCTGATCAACTTGTATGCTGTCTTTGATTTTATACTTCTTGCATTGTGTCCATGGACCAAATCTGCTCAGGCTAGACAAAAAAATAGTGTCCTTATCATGATTAAATACATAAAAAGCAGAACCCTGGATAAGTGAAACTGGCTCATTCAATTCCAGGGGTAAGGCTTGTTTAGAAGAGTCGGCTCCCCCTACATGTGACCAAGTTGTTTGGCCAAAACAGCTTAGGCAGGCAAGAAATAATATGGGTCCAAGGATTAGTTTCATGGTCGACTTCATGTCAGGCGTGGCGACGATTAGTTGAGGGGAACAATTATGCGTTGTTAGTGGATGTCTTCTTGTATTATTCTTTCAATAAACCAGTTTTCCATTTTTTCAAATGTATTTTTTTTGTCTCTGATCAATTCTTTGATCTCAATTTCTTCTGATTTTTTCTTCAGATTTTCAATGGCTTCTTCAAACCTTCCTCCTTGCCATAATTCAGCTTCGATATCCTGGAAGGCAAAATCATTCATATAGATGATCGTGTTTCCTCCAATTCTAACAATACATTCCTTGGCGAAGGAGGCAAATGACTTCCAATTTCTATCTTGCGCTTCCCAAAACTCCAGATTGTCGGAGTATTTTTCTTTTGTTTGGTATTGAGTTGAAATGAGGTCTTTCCAAATGTCGTATCTCGTATTTACATTTCGTATTACAAAATCCACAGAGTTTCTGAAAATTCTAATCCGCTCACAATCTCTATGATTACAATTTAGCCAAAATCCCCAATTGCGCTCCTTGAACTTCAATTTGTAGAATTCGTGATGCGTCCAGAATGTCAGCGCATGTATATGATTGGTTTGTTGAGGGAGGTCGATTCCTTCTTTGTAGTCGATGATCTGTGTATTGAAGTGTTGCTCGATTTCGTCAACCCCTGATTCATAAGAATCTAATGTTAACTTATGATTTCCATACATTGACAAAACGATGCTCATTTGTTTGTTCAGCTTGTAGGGTAGGACTGTCCACACAATCAGAGGCCGAGTCGGCAAGTGTGGCGTAGTAGGTGATATGGAACGAAGCCGCTTTGCGGAAGTCTGTTTGTGAAGCTACAAAAAAATTAAGCGTTCATGCTGATAAATTGAACGCTTAATCATTGGTAATATGAAAGCCACCATCGTATACAAAATACTGAACAAACTGTATTGAGTAGAATTGTTTGAGCTGGGAGGGAAATGTGCTCAGGATGTGGCCTTCTAAGAGACTGTTTGGAAATCTGTCACTTATTTTTTGTATGCGTCTTTTTTCCTCATCCGGCGGCTTTTTTTGTTCCCATAGCACCACTATGAGAACAAAAAAGAGCCTTGTCTGAGAAAAAAATACATCATAAAAATTCTTAGCACAGATTCCAAAACAGTCTCTATGGCGAAGTGAATTGAAAACCGGAGTTTATCTGATCAAGGGCTTACTCAAAGATGGCATACCTATGAAGTTTACGATAAGTTTTGAGCTTGAAAGCCCGTGGCAGCTCCAATAGCGAAGCACACCGGATGTTGGGGCATCGGAAGGCCACCCTCCTGAAGTATGCACATGCAGACAAAAGAATTGGCCCAGCCCTCCCTCTACTGCAACCAACTGATGAACAAGCATATGGACCATATGACTTGCTGCTGTTTCATTCTCCATTAGGGATGTTGAGCGCCTATCGGTTTCCCCAACTGAAGTAGCCAATGGATAGAGGGAATTCAGATTTCAATCGTTGTTGGCAGTAGTTTTACCATTTCTTAAATATGCCAAAGGTAAGTGGTCCTGCAAACCCAACATAATTTGCAGAGAAAGCACCTGCTGTACCTAAGGTAAAACCAATATGATTTTTCAATTCATAGAATATTTTTATCCCATACCCTTTCCATTCTTGGTCATTAGGATACAAGCCCGTTTGAAGCAAGTTTTCATTCACGAAATCTCCGTTTTCTAAAGATTCCCTTATGTTGACATTCAATACAATCCATAAACTTTTGGTTTTGACTGCCTGGAACCCCAACTCAACATTTGCATTGACAAAATCACTATACTCATGAGTGGATACATTATAGCCTAAATCGAGAAAAGAATACCAGCGAGAAGCGAAACTTCCCCCTACATGTCCGAATATGCCAAATGAATTGGCAAGATACCCTGTTGTTATCCCTTTTTCTAAATCCTGAGAGGCAGTATTCCAACTTGATTGCAGAGAAACCGCTACTTTTAGCTTATTATCCAATACCCGATACTTGATCCCTGCCTGATAGTTACTTAACCCAAATAGCCTTCCTTCCTCAAGTAAAGTTGGATGATAGAGAGAATCCGTCTGTTCTTTGGTCGCTACATACTTGAAAGGCAGATGTGTGAAAAGTGTCAGCTTATCTGTCAGACCATATATAGCATATATTCCAACATCTGAACTGGCAACTTCTCTATTAATATTTGTTTCAGTATCTGTTATTCGTACTTCGTTCACAATTAACCCATCATAGGTTCCTTGAGCTTGTAAGGTGGTTTGTATTTGAACAAAGCCAGTATGTTTTTTCTGAACCCACGGACCTTGGGCAAACGCGTAGGCAGATAAAAAACAGCTTGTAGTGATTGTAATAAAGAACCTCAGGAGGAGATTTATAGATGAGATATTCATTTTTCGATAATGTTAGATGTATTGGCATTGTTTATGGCTCGCCATGTTTGGTACAGAGCAATGCTATGGAGAATGACGGAAATCCCAACCACAACATACAAGCGAGTAGGGGAATCTTCGACTCTAAAAAAATCGATAAAATCAAGCGTTTCACGAATCCAGGAGCCAAAAAGAACAGCAGCTATTACACGGGCATCCCTCAGAAAGAAAACGGCAAGTAAACAGGACAAGCCGAGTCCAAGTTCTCTGCCAGACCACGACAGAACAGATGCTATCTCTCCTAAAAATTGTGGATGTGTCTCTGGAAAAAGAGAGGCCCAGACACCAAGAACAGTAGCAATCAGTCCTGTAAGGAGTGTGATGACGAGCACAAATTTTGGAACTTCTATTTTCATTGTTCTAATATTATTATGGAAGGGAAATGGGAGGAAATTAGTTGCTGACTTCTTTGCTAAGAACTTTGTGAGATATGGTGAGTAACACAGCCATTAGGAGAGAAATCAAAATTCCACCTATGAATACCTCTTTGTCAAATCCGTCAGCGAATAGACTGATCACCCGACCAAGCGTCCAGGCAAGAAGAATGACAACAGCGGAGTGCAACAAGTCAGATTTGGAAGTAACTATTGCCAGGAGTGTCAGTAAGCCAGTAGCCAACATAGACCCTCCGATGATTGCTCGAACAGTACTGATCCCAAATGTATTACTGGCGGAAAGATGGGAAAGGTTCATTCCAAATTCTGGATTGAACATGAACATTACTCCATTGATAAGAATAAACAGACCAATGAGAGCTACAACAATTTTGAATATAGGTTTCATGATAAGACAACAAATGTTAGTGATACAAGCAAGACTGGAGAGCAGTCTCTATTTACAGCACTAAGATCATTGTCCTTCTTTCAAAAAAGTTGTAAGAAATTGTCAAAGATTTGGAAGTTTATTTCAAATGCCTTTTTCTATAGTTGGAAGGAGAAGTGGAGAAAGTAGCAGAAAAGGTATTGGAAAAATAGGCTACATCCTGAAAGCCACAGGAATAGGCAATATCATTTACGCGTGTATTTGTCGTCTCGAGCAGATATTTGGCTTTTTCAAGCCTTTTTGCATTGATATATTTTCTAGGTGTTGTTTTAAATAAGTCTTTAAATCTTCTTTGAAAAGAAGAAAGACTTAATCCAGCCATGAATGCTAAATCTTCTAAATTCAGATTTTCGAAAATATTGGCCTCGATGATATGTTTAAACTTATAGTCGTTTTGGTAAAATAATGCCCTCAATACATTTTTTATTGGGCTTTCATGGTCTGTTTCTGTCAAGAGGAATATCAGTTCCCGAGTTTTGACTTTAATCAATTCCTCCTTCATCATCTGAGGGTGATCAATGTAGTAGGATATTTCTTTTGCAAACCGGATTAGGAGATCATTCGGTGGTATTTTTTGGAGAGAAGAATCTTCAGTAATTGGAGACTCCTGGACAAAATCAGGGACTTTATTTTCGTAAATGTAGTGGAGTATTTCTGGCTTCAGTTGAAAGAGAATAACTTCGGTGAAGGAATTATCATTATTTGCGAACCAATTGTTTACAAATTTATCGCACTTCATGATTAAACTGTCTCCCGAGTGTAATTCTACACTTTTGACAGGGGCATATATTTTTGAACGTCCATTCACTACATGGGCAAATAATGCCGCATTCTCGAGTGTATTGTTCACTTTAAAAGGTGGTCGAAATTTGGCTTTTCCAACCACTTCCTGGTTTAATATTTTAAATGATTTTTGAAAAATATGATTGATATTTAATTTGTAAATTAATGACAATAAAACGATTATACGCTGTGTTACAGGTTTTTTTATTTACAATGTTGGTCCATTAATTTTTCTACCTCATTTCCATACTGCTGTGTATATCCCAATTCAATAGCTTTTTCCAAGTCTGCGCACGCATTCTCCTTGATCGCCATATCAATATAGACCAAGGCTCGATTTTTATACGCATAGGAATTAGTCGGTAACAGCTCCAAAGAATGGTTAATCTCTGTAAGAGCTTGTTGATTGTTTCCAGCTTTATGATAGGCAAGACCTCTATTGTTATAGGTGTATGCCCTAACTGGTTCAAATTCCTTGTTGTCGGGAATTGTTAGTAGCACCTTGCCATAATCCTTGATTGCTTGATCATACTTTTCCTGTTCGACGAATAGAAATGCCCTTTCTTCATAGGCGAAAGATTGGTCAGGATCAATTTGTATGGCTTTGTTGTATCCCTGTAAGGCTAAGTCTGGATTGCCAAGTTTTCTGTTCACAGATGAGTGAAATACTATAACAGAGTAACTGCCTTGGCCAGATTTTAGAAGCTTATCGTACTCACTGAATGCCTTTCCAAATTGTCCGGTCTTGTACAAGATGCCAGCTTTGATTTCAATGAGTTCGAAATTGTCAGGGTCATGAGCAAGGGCCATGTTAACATCACTAATGACCTGTTTTATGTCTTGGCTTCCTGTCAGGTTGTACATTACTGCCCGGTAACCATATGCCTGGTAGTAGCCCGGATTGATTTCTATTGCCTTACTCATGGCTTTTATTCCATCCTCTTGATATCCAAGGGTAAATAGAGCCCGCCCTTTCAAAGCCCATGACACATAGTCGGAAGACTCTTTTTCAATTAATTTATTAGCATAAGTCAAAGCCTTTTCGTATTCCTCATTGTTGAAATATTCTACTGCTTTGTCAATATTCTTTTCTGTCTCTCGGTCAAGTTGTCCGTAGGCTTGTTGGAAACCTGTCAATAGTATTAGTAGAAAGTTGATTGCCTTTGTCTGTTTTTTCAGCATTTCCAATTGGTTTTACTATTCTTGGGATTCATTCTTCTGCATGAACGAGAATCTCTTGTCTTGAGATTGAACAATTGCCAATTTATCTCCCAGGATTGACCCTCCATATTCGAATTCATAAGCTTTTCCTCTAGCATACATTTGACCAGAGAAGGAGTAAGGCAGATGTTGCATTTGCGTTCCTTGGGTCGGAGACTTTTGTGGCGATACAAGAAATCATTTTGACTGTTCTATGATTGGGGTAGGCCACCGACTATCAAAAAAGCACAAGCAAAGGAGCCACTGTTCAGTGGAAAACAGGGCCAGAGACTAAAGAAATACACAATAATATCTACCTGACTTTTTCAACAGTCCCTATTTAATGGCTATGAAACAAGCGTAGTTATTTGAGGTTGTGGGATTCTCTACATTCTCTTCAAATTTCCTAATGCATTGGGCATCAGCAAATCCAGCTTTAAAAAGTAGCTCAATGTGTTCGCTTGGTTTAATTCTCCCTTTTTCATATTCAATTTTTGATTCTTCAGGTTTTATAAAATCCCCATTTATCAATTTGCCTTGATTAGGAAGAACCTCATATGCTACCCTATACACATTGAATATATTTTCCTTACTCAATAAATCATGAAGTGCCCATGTTGAAATTATTGTACCTGGATTGGTTTTGATTCTATTCTTCCATGACGAATCTGTCAGATCTACTTGCGTGTACCTTTTCTCATTCTTATTTGATTCAAGTCTTTTAGATGCAATGTTCAACATTGGTCTAGAAAAATCTAAGCCTTCATACACAATGTCATTTCTTCTTTTCAAAATATATTCTGCCAAATATCCTGGTCCGATTCCTAGTTCTAATACTTGCTTAGTCTGTTCTTTATGGATATCAATATTATCCAAGATTAGTTGAAATAGATTGATTCTATCTTTTGTGGGAGAGAATTTATTTGACCATTCTTCCGCAAATTGTTCATTATGGAATTCGTGCAATGCTTCTATTTTCATACCAACTTTCTTTTTTACAATTTAGGAACAGTCAAAAAACACCTATGCACCTTTGCTGATCCCTTTAATTACGGGATCTTCATTTTCCCCCATCTCAGCCTCAGAAACATCTCGATTGGCCCGCCATACTCGATTTGTCTTCCTTGAGCTGGCACAAAATCTCCGCGCAAAATACCACATATTTTTTTTCTGTCCCTTAAGCACATTGTAACCGAAGTTTTTTGATGTTTTATTGAACCCCTTCGCACTGGCCCGTCCCCTTACAAATGGGACTTCGCACAAGGCCTTTTCTGCTGAAAAGCAGGAAGATTATCGCCTGTCCCACCTCTTGAGGGGGGAAGTAAAGGCGAA
>JBCCGK010000065.1:0-66947 GCA_039029315.1 Bacteroidota bacterium
CACAACCGTACATTTTTTATTTTCCTTTGTTTTTAGATTTCTTTGCAACTTTTTGCCGCCAAAAAGTTGCGTAAAAACCGCCAAAATTCTAAGCCCAACTCACAAATCCACCCCAGTTTACCGAATTTTGGGGGCCAGCTCGCCTAAACTGATAAAAGTGTATGAAAGAAATTTGAATTCCCATTTTGGCTAAAGTCAAATTAAGAGACTGTTTTGGAATCTGGACTGAGAATTTTCAGGGTGTATTTTTTTCTCAGGCAAGGTTCTTTTTTGTTCTCATAGTGGTGCTATGGGAACAAAAAAAGCTGCTGGATAAGGAAAAAATACGCATACAAACAATAAGTAAAAGATGTTCAAACAGTCTCTAAGCATACGCCATCTATTTGGTGACCAATATGTTTTTTGCCGTCTAAATGAATAACGATGCAATATTATTCATAACTCTATACCTAGGTGGCTTCTTTTTCTCGTGTCCTAACAGGCTCTCAATCAGGCTATATTCTCATTTGCCTTGATCCTTCCTTTGCTATTCATGCATATTCTGTCCATCCCCTCTTTGAAGATTTGATGGAATCTGCCAAGATTTTCCTGGGTCCAAATGTTCATCTCTTTGAACAGAATACCACCAAACTCATCTTTAGGGTTCCCAACCAAAACAAGTCTGATTTTCTTGACCTCTGCCAACAGTTCAGAAATTCATTGCTTGGGCTGGAAATAGATGGGTACTCTTTCTCCCATGTGCTGTTGGTGGTAACCATGGATCACAAAGGAGAATCTCAGGATCAGATTATTCAACGACTCATGCTTGGGATGGACATCAGCCAGGAGATGTTGGCTTCTAATGGCTTGTGTCTGGTATAAGCGTCGATCTAATCCTCAACAGCTCTTAGCACTTCATTGATGATGATGTCCAATGCAGCATCATACATGGGTTCGGGACCGCCATCCTGACTCAACAGTCCCCAATAAATGGTCGTGATGACAACAAGCTGATGCTCAGGAACGACAAACACAAATTGACCACCATACCCCCATGCAAAATACGCCTTGGTTGCCATGTCTTCTGTCCACCACAGATATCCATAGCTGATGGAGGTAGCCGCCCCTTGCTCAGTTCGCCAATCATACACAGGTCGTGTTGCTTCATCAACCCAGTATTCGGGCAGGATTTGTACTCCTTTATTCTTTCCATTTTGAAGAAAAAATTGTCCCAATCGTGCCAGGTCTCTCGGTCGGAGGTCTATCCCAGAGCCGCCATTGACATATCCATCTGAAAATTCATGCCATTTTGCCTCCTTGATCCCTATTTTGGAAAACAGGTATCTATCTGCGAATTCAGCGAGCCGCATATTTGTTGCTTCCTCCAATACCACACCGAGCAAGTGAACAGCAGGTGAGTTATAAGCAAAGGTTTCTCCTGGCGCGTCAGACATCGGCTGGTCCAGCAAATATTTGATTTTATCATCAGCCTGAAACCAATCATTGTATCCAATACTTCCTGATTCTTCCCACTCAAATCCGCTACTCATTGTCAGCAAGTCCCTGATGCGAATGGATTTCTGATCATCCGATAGAGGAGCAATTGATTCTGGCCAATAGGCATCGATGGTCTCCTCCAATGTCTGAATATATCCCTCTTTCAGTGCGATCCCGGTCAAAGTCGATACCACACTTTTCGTCACAGATCTGACATCATTCAAGCTGTCCGCATGGTTTCCGTGAAAGTATTCTTCCAGCACCAAATGGCCATTTTTCACCACCAACAGGCTTAAGAATCGTGGGATATCCTCTGCTTTCTCGACTGCATTTGAAAGAATCTTTTTGTTCATTCCCACCTCTTTGGGGCTCGCTGTTTGCCAACTTGTCAGGTCAATACCATCGGTGGGGGGAATCAATTCAACTGGTGTGCAGCTCCCAAACACAGTGATAAGAAGAACTCCAACACAAAAACAGACTGGATGTATTCGTAGCATATGCATAGTAGTGAATGGATAAGGATGTCCTGTAATTATTCGTATTTTTCGGACAAAAGCCAGTACCTCATGCAAATTCGCATCTTTCCCATTTCGTATTTTCTTCTCATGATCGGGCTTCTTTGGGCCTGTTCTCCTTCTCCAACAACCCAAATTCAATCCCCGGAGATAGACCCATTTGCTCATATTTCAGACCTACAGGCCAGGAAGGTTCTGATCAGCAGTATGGAAGCCATGGGTGGGCTGGCCAAATGGAGATCAAAGAAACAACTCAGTTTTCAGAAAGAGTACGCCTTGCTGCTAGAAAATGGGGAGGTGGAAGCTTCAGCCAATCAACAACATCGCTATTCTTATGAGCCAAACAAGATCGAGATTGCCTGGCAAACCAATGATCAGCAACATCTTTTGGTTCAGGAAAATGGGGAGATCGTCAAAACCATTGACGGCCAAATAGACAGCTTGGCAAGCCAGAGCAAGCTAACCAATACCATCCTCAGTTCTACCTTCGTCATAGATATCCCTTTCAAATTGCTGGATCCGGGAGCCGAGATCCGGTACCGAGGACAAGAAAGTCTGGAAAACGGACAACAAGTGGAAGTCATTCAGGCTAGCTACAGTCCCGCCACGCATGTCAATCACAGCACTCCGGATATCTGGAAATTGTATATGGACAAAAACAGCCACAAACTTGTCGGATACATGGTTCAACATGCGGATCACTTTAGTTATGTACGCAACCTCAGTGATACAATTGTGGATGGATTTACCTGTGTGACAGAGCGGGAGAGTTATCGGGTAGACAGTCTGAGGAATATTCTCTACCTAAGGGCAACGTATGCTTATAAGAATTATCAGTTTAGATGGTAATCCAAACAATGGCTCGCCAGGAAGTCGAGAGGTTTCAGGTCCTAACCAAAAGATTGAGTTACACAGCATGCAGTTGTTCATCATGATGCGCGATCCTGGAGAAGGAAACAATGTGATCGATCTCTATCCTGAGAAACGGGATGAATTACTTGTTCTGGTAGAAGAGGCCAGATCGGAGCTTAGGGACAAATTGACCGATCGGATTGGAAGAGGGGTCCGGCCTGTAGGACAACTACCTGAAGTGGACAAAAATTAGATCGCCCTCTCAATCGTGACATGGGAGACTACCAATGTGCCTTCAAGGAGGAGAAATTTGTTCTCACGAGCATCTTTCAATCAGAATTCCCTACTTTGCACAAAAATTCTGTCTTGATGAGATATCTCGCCCTCCTTTTCATCCTTCTTTCCCTTGGTTGTTTCACGGGGACCCGTCAATATGCAGATGAATTTCCGATGTTCGATCCGCCGGTATGTATCAGTGAGATGGATGGCATGGTGTATGAAACATCAGGTTTGATTTATTGGGATGATATGCTTTGGACATTGAACGATAGCGGAGATGATCCAAAACTGTATCAGGTGGATACCCAAACCGGAGATGTTCTTCGAACCGTGTGGATCAAGGGAGCAGACAATGTAGATTGGGAAGAATTGGCGCAGGACTCCAGCTACCTCTATATCGGTGACATCGGCAACAACAATGGAGACCGACAGGACCTCCGCATCTATAAGGTTTCAAAATCTGCCCTCATCCTATCTTCTGTTGATAGCATTCTTGCTGAGGGAATGATTGCCTATTCTTACCCTGAGCAAACCAATTTTCAGCCAAACAATCACCACAATTTCGATTGTGAAGGCTTTATCAGCATGGGAGACAGTTTGTATCTATTCACCAAGAACAGGGGGGATGGTCAGACCTATCAATACGCTCTTCCCAAAGAAGCTGGAACTTATGATGCTGCCTACCAGGGAAGATTTGATGTAAAAGGAACCATTACAGCTGCCGACTACCAAGCCAGTACACAGCAGCTTGTTCTGACAGGATACAATTGGGATCAAAATCCCTGGCCATTTATCTGGGTGTTTTCAGATGTACAAGGACATCAGTTCTTGCAAGGAACTGCCCGCCGCTTCAATCTCGAACCCCATACACAGATCGAAGCCATTTGCTTTTCCTCACACACGCACCTTTATCTTTCCTGTGAGAAAAACAATACACCTGAAGCGCGACTCTATTGCTTCTCTATAGACGAATTGTAGAGATTTACGTATCTTTAAGTATGATTCGACAAGCAGTGAGTGCTGTATTTGTAGCGTTGATTCGCATATATCAATATGCGATTTCTCCTTTCTTTCCTGCTGCATGCAGATATACCCCAACATGTTCCAGCTATGCTGTCCAGGCCATCAAACTCCACGGGCCCTTCAAAGGAGGGTGGTTGGCAGTCAAAAGGATTGGCAGTTGCCATCCGTGGGGAGGCAGCGGATATGATCCCGTCCCCGGAAGTGAATCTCCCTCAGAGTCCGTTGATCAAGCAAACAAAGAATAAGCCTTTGGCCCCTGTTTACAAATGTTTGTGCTTTCCGTCGCAAAAGGGCTGATTCCCAGTAATCTTACAACCGCATAAAGCGACCTTTTTCCCTTCTTCCAATACTGTTTTTACAGGAGAAAATTCTGATCCGTGATGGGCCCCATCACAGAAAGGTTGCTTGCTACTTTTTCCACAAGCACACCAAAAATAGGTTCCTGCTTCCAGCTCGAGCACATAGGGTTGTTTCTGTGGAATGTTTGGTTCTGCCATAGTGTAAGATCTTTGATAAAAAGGACTAAACAGCCGAAGATAAGAAAAAGGCTAAACATCATTTCATTCAATAACTATTGAATCTATTCATACGGAAGGAATATTCATTCGAAAAATATATTAAATTACATAATCGAACTATGTTTGATTTGGATGTTTTGAGATTTGATAAATATATTTTCAAAAAATAAGTTTGTGTCTCAACAAAGGAAAGAGAATATGCAAAGGAAACTCAATGTTGCGATCATTGGCGTGGTAGGTGTACCTGCACGCTACGGAGGGCTGGAAACCATGGCCCATCATTTTGTCCTGAATCTTGCAGATCAGTACAACATCACTGTTTACAACAGTACCAAAAAGTACGAAGCCAAAGAAAGAACACCAGAATGGAATGGTGCCAAAATCGTTTACTTGCCATTCAGCGCCAATGGTGCCCAAAGTGTCATCTACGATATCACGGCCATGTTGCATGCCATTTTTCGGAATGACGTATTGGTGGTTTTGGGGGTATCCGGTTGTCTGATTCTTCCCCTCTTAAAACTTCTTTTTCGGTCCAAAAAAATCCTGGTCAATATTGATGGACTGGAATGGCGCCGACCCAAATGGGGAAAATTTGCAAAATGGTATCTCAAATTGGCTGAAAGTCTTTCTATCAAACATGCTGATCGAATCATTGCTGACAATGATGGCATCAAGGATTATGTGCATGAGGTGTATGGCAGGCCCCAGGCTGATATGATTGCCTATGGCGGAGATCATGCCCAATCTGCTGAAATCCTTCCAGAGGATAGAATCAAGTACCCTTTTCTCAACAGCAAGTATGCGGTGAAAGCCTGTCGAATCGAACCAGAAAATAACCTGGAGATGATTCTGGAAGGTTTTTCTCGCTTTTCTGATCTGTCTATTGTCATTCTGGGCAATTGGGTAGACAGTGCCTTTGGTAGAGGTTTAAGAGAAAAATACGGCAAGTATGAGCATATCTATATGCTGGATTTTATCAGAGATCGAAGAGTACTGGACATGTTGCGATCCAATGCTTATGTATATGTCCATGGGCATAGTGCAGGTGGAACCAATCCTTCGCTGGTAGAGGCAATGAATTTGCGTCTCCCGACGATCGCTTTCGACTGCATCTTCAACAGAGCAAGTACAGAAAACGAGGCACTGTTTTTCAACACTTCTGACCAACTCCTCTCACTACTACAAAACCTGACGGATGAGCAACGGGAAGAAATTGGAGAAAGGCTCCAGGCAATCGCCCAAAGAAGATATACCTGGAAAGCGATTTCGAATCAATACGCTCAGTCAATAGAGGCTGCCATGGGACATGCCCAGGTGGAGGCGACTCCAGTACATGCCTAATTGTCCATATTTCCATATACTCATCCATAGACCTTATCCAGATATAACATGGAAAGAATAAGCCTGCTGGGAGTTGGCATTGGCCATGTGATCTATCCTGTCCAAAAGTTCTTCTTGCTGCTTGGCTATATCCTGCTATGTACCGGAATACCAACTGGGCTTCAGGCTCAGTTGGTAACCACTGTGGCAGGAACAGTCGAAACACCAGGAGATGATGATGGGCATGCCATCAATGATGCGCTTTTCAGCAACCCTCACGGTATCGCATCTGACAAATTCGGGAGAATTTATGTTGCAGATAGATGGAATCACAAAATTCGGGTTCTTGATACGAGAACAGATTCCGTCTATACCCTGGCAGGAACAGGAACGATTGGGACAGACGATGGGCCTGGCCATCTCGCAAGATTTTACTCCCCTTGGGGATTGACTTGTGATTCTCTCGGGACTGTCTATGTAGCAGACACCAAGAATCAATTGATTCGAAAAATTGATACCCTCGGAAATGTGACTACATATGCAGGTTCTGGCACCTTTGGCGTGATGGACGGTCCATCCGCTAGTGCAAGGTTTGCTGATCCTACAGGCATCACCATCGCGGTAGATGGAACAATCTTTTTATGTGATCATGTAGCACATACCATCCGAAAAATCACCCCTGCAGGAGTTGTAACAACCATTGCAGGCGCTGCCTTTTTGGAGGGAGATACAGATGGAACTGGTTCGCAGGCCAGATTCAACCGCCCATATGGAATTGAGTTGAATGCTGCTGGAGATATTCTGATTGCTGACGAATGGAATCACAAGATCAGAAAAGTCAGTCCAAATGGATTTACCACCACCATCGCAGGCTCAGGTTTATTGGGAAGTGATGATGGGCCAGCATCTACTGCAAGATTCAATTATCCCTGGGATGTAGTCGAAGACAAAGATGGAGCTATCTATGTAATGGATGGGTACAATCACATCATTCGCCGGATTCACAATGGATCGGTGGTTACCTGGGTTGGCACTTCGGGTGAGACTGGCGGACAAGACGGGTATGGGATCAATGCTTCTTTCAGCGGTGCGACAGCGATTTGTTATCATCCACGAACAGACTACCTCTATATCGGAGATGCTTTCAACGATTTGGTCCGACGTGTTGAAAAAAGTTCAGGGGTAAATGTATCCTCTTCGACACATCTCAATGGAGACACAGCCTGTTTGGGAGAAACGGCAACATTCGTAGCAGCGCCGGATTTTTATCAATCCTATGATTTCCAGATTGGAGGTGTCAGTGTTCAGAATTCAAGCAGCACCATCTTTGAACTTCTGCTCTCTACGGTCGGAGAGGTAGAACTTACAGTTGAGGCTGCTCATATAGATGGGTACACAGTTGTTTCCAGTCCATTTATCCTGGAAGTGGTTCAACCGCCAACTTCTGATTTTTCCTATACCATTCAAAGCGAATCGGGAAATGGGTATGAGGTTGCTTTCCAATCCCTGGGCTCAGGCGGGCTAGCATGGAGATGGAATTTTGGAGACACACTCTCAGGTCCGGCCAATACATCGACGCTTGAGAATCCGACTCATTTGTATCAATCTGAAGGAGCGTATGATGTAAGTTTGGTAACAATAGGCCAGGGAGGCTGTACGGATAGCCTCCATCGTGAACGCTTCGTCGCATTTCTCAGTCTCGATAGCTCTCCATTAGTCATTCAGCCTGAAGATAGTCTGTGTGCAGGGGAGTTGATTACGTTCACGGCCAACACATCTATCTATTCTTCCTATTTGTTTTATGTCAATGAACAACTTGTTCAGTCGGGCACCTCTCTATCCTACTCCCATCTCTTTGATCAACAAGGACCTCAATCAGTCTATGTGGTTGGGATAGAGGCAAATGGTGACTCTACCTATGCCAATAGCATTGACTTCTATGTAGCAGCGTATCCAGTTTCAGATTTTAGCGTTACAGTAGAGGAGCAAAATGAACAAGGATTTACCGTTTCATTTGACTATATAGGCAGTGGAGCCCTCAGCTGGTTATGGAACTTTGGAGACAGTACTTCCGGGCCGGACAATCAGTCATTTGCCCAAAATCCTACCCATATCTATACAGAAGCAGGCAGCTATGATGTGCAATTGATCAGTATAGGAGAAGGTGGTTGTGCAGATAGTCTCCTGAAAGCCGATGCTGTCGCCTTGTTGGAACTTCATAGCCTCCCGGAAGAATTGGCAGCTGACGATACCTTATGTGTCGGTAGCTCTACGAAGTTTGTCGCTTTGCCTGACATTTTCGATTCCTATACCTTTTCTATCAATGGAGAGGTTCTCCAGAATTCTCCCAGCAATGAGTTCGATTATGTCTTCGAATTTGTGCGCACAGATGAGATTCAGGTAACAGGACTGCAATCCAACGGAAAAAGCGCAAATTCCATTTTGCTTCCCATTCATGTAGTCGCCTATCCACAAGCCGAAATCGCCTATGAGATTCTCGGTCAGATCGATCAAGGATTTGAAGTGGAGTTCGAATACACAGGCACTGGTGCCAACAACTTTCTCTGGGATTTTGGAGATCCCCAATCAGGGCCAGACAATGTATCTACCCTGTCCCAACCAATTCATCTCTATCAGGAAGAAGGCTTGTATGACGTACAATTGATCGCCACTGGAGCTGGTGGGTGCAAGGATACCATTCTAAAACAGGATTTCGTCATCTTGCTGGATGTGCTGGCCTCCACCATTGAAAGAAATGACACTGTCTGTGTAGGACATGCGTGTACATTTTCGGCCAACACAGACATTTTTGAAGCGTATGTCTTTTCTGTAAATGGCATGCAAGTCCAGGCATCTGCATCCTCAGAATATTCCACCATATTCAACAGCAGTGGCCAATATTCGATTTCCATTGCAGGAAGACTGGCTGATGGCCAAATCGTCCAATCTTCTGATTTTGTATTTGAGGTGACAGATGTACCCAGCATCGACTTCGTGATGACTGATCAGACTCTCGACAGAAATGGACTGACCGTTCAATTCCAGACTAGTACTGCAAATGCATTGACCTACAATTGGACATTCGGTGATTCCAGTTCGCTGGAGAATACCTCTACAGAACAAAATCCTGCCCATACCTACGCACAATTTGGAGCGTATGATGTCAGCCTGACTATCGGAACAGGAGGCCAATGTAGAGATTCTCTAAGCAAACTTCAGTTCGTGATATTTGAAGACAAGCCCGCAAATCTCTTTGTCCCAACAGCTTTCACCCCCAATGGAGATGGCGTGAACGATGTGCTCTTCCTCAGAGGGCAAAATATAAGTGAAATGACCTTCACCATTTTCAATGAATGGGGAGAAGTCATCTTTCAGAGTCAAGCACCAGACCATGGATGGGATGGTTCGTATCAAGGATCTGCTGTTGCCCCCGACACATATATCTATGTCGGTAGAGTTACACTAGCCAATGGAGAAGTAGAAGTGATTAAAGGCCAAACGACAGTTATCAGATGAAACAACTCATACGCAGCTTTGCCATTTTATTCTTGATGGGCTGGATGATTCCTCTCCAGGGACAAGATCCCCATTTTTCCCAGTATTTCAATTCCGCTATAGGGATCAATCCGGCTCAAATCGGGCACTTTGATGGAAAAATCCGCTTGAACGGAGCCTATAGACGCCAATGGGCCAATATAGCTGATGCTTTTCAAACAAGCTCTGCCAGCATAGACGCCCCCCTTGGTAACATCGGACTAGGGCTGGAGTTTGTAGATGATCAGGCAGGAATGGCTGGTCTTCGCCACACCAACGCCCTCCTGGGTCTGGCGTATCATCGCCCATTTGGCCGGCATCGACTCTCACTTGGTGTCAAAGGAGGCTTTATCCAAAAAAGTATCGATCCCACTCAATTGAGTTTTGATTCTCAGTATAGTCCACCTCTCGGGTTCGACCCTTCTCTTCCCAATCTGGAAACGCTCCCCATCATGCGTCTGACAGTGGGGGATTTGCACTCAGGCATAGGATGGTCCTTTGCGAATCCAGAAGCCAACTTGATTCGTGGCGCATATATTCGAGCTGCACTTGCTCATGTGAATCGTCCTGTTATCTCCTTGTTAGGGGATGAAGAGGTGCATTTGCCAGTCAGAACAAGCCTGTCAGTTGGTTTCAATTTCCTAGGGGGAGAGAGACTTTCCATTCTTCCCTCCCTTATTTACTTAAAGCAAGGGCAAGCAAGAGAATTGACCGGAGGAGTCAATGTTCATTATCGTATCGATGAAGGCGTCATAGGTCAATTTGGTGTTGGCGTCAGAAATGGAGATGCAGTCATTCCTTATGTTGGATTGGCCTATCAGGGATTGTTGATTGGGTTGTCTTATGATATCAATACCTCCTTATTGAGTGGATTTACCAATATGCAAGGAGGCCCAGAACTTAGTCTGTCTTACATTTGGGATGGAGATATTGCTGCTCGAACGCGCCCTGCTCCAAAACTCAACAATACCAGGACGGTCAATGATCAGGACGGTGATGGAATCCGAGACCGCAATGACAGATGCCCGGATATTCCTGGCTTAAAGCGCTATGGTGGATGCCCCGACTCAGATGGAGATGGCGTCATCGACCAGGAAGATGATTGCCCTACCCTACCCGGACCAAGAATCCGAGGTGGATGCCCAGCAGAAGATCGAGACGGAGATGGGATCTTGGACAAGGCAGATGAGTGTCCAGAAATTCCCGGCCTGATTGCCTTTAAAGGGTGCCCGGATTCTGACAATGATGGCCTTCCTGATCAAGTAGACAAATGTCCGAATGAAGCTGGCCCAAGAATCAGAAGCGGATGTCCCAGTTCAGATATAGATGCTGATGGAGACGGCATACCCGATAAAATTGATATGTGTCCGCAAACAGTTGGCTTGACAGAATTTCAGGGATGCCCAGATACTGACAGGGATGGCATACCTGATTTTGAGGACCTCTGCCCTAGCATAAAAGGAGAAAAGATGTACAAAGGCTGTCCGACTCCACCTCAACCTCAGACCTCCTCTTATTCATGGCAGCCCCAACTTCCATACCAACAGCAACCCTGCCAAAGCTGTCCGCCCACACAAGCTGCAGATGCTGATCGGGATGGAACATTGGATCATCTGGACAAGTGTCCCATGGTGGCTGGTCCCCCACAACTACAGGGCTGCCCGGACTCAGATCAGGATGGAATCTCAGACTTTGAAGATAGATGTCCGTTCACAGCCGGAAGAAGAGAATTGCAAGGGTGTCCTGACAATAATAACAATTGGGATGCAGATGGGGACGGAATCCTCAATCAAGTAGACAAGTGTCCGTATGTGGTAGGACTGCCCGCCTTTCAGGGATGTCCCGATACGGATAAAGACGGGCTCTCAGATCTGGAAGATGCCTGCCCCTTGATCTATGGTCCAGTGGCCACTCGCGGCTGTCCCAATCAATCAGCACCCGCACCTCTTTCTTCTCAAGGAAGTCCGATACGAGAGCAAACATTTGGTCCAGTCTTGTTCGATACGGATAAGGCGATCATTAAGCAGCACTATTTTAGCATGTTGGATGAACTTGCTTTGTATTTGCAAACCCATCCAACCCAAAAACTCATGATTGGTGGTCATACGGATCACGAAGGGAATGAAATGTACAATATGGTTCTCGGACAAAATCGTGCAAAAGCCATTACCTATTACCTCGAATCAAAAGGCGTAGGCAGGGAACGAATATCAATCTTGAGTTATGGAGAAAATTTGCCAGTAGATACCAATCGAGATCCCCGAGGGAGAGCCAATAATCGCCGTGTTGAACTTAACCTGGTGAAATAATCAAGGCGAATGATAGGTGAAAGGTATAGACGAATGATGAGGATTAGGTGTTCAGTTGTGGGTCCCCATCTCATTCGACCAAAAAGAGGAGAAAAAGGAATAAGAATTTAAGATCCAGGGGCAAATGGTGATTGAGATTCTTGGCAAATTGGCTTCAGGCCTCTTCCCCAATATCCGTCTGGTGGGCTTATAGGGTTCATTCCACCTCCCGACTCACATGAATAGCATAAGGAACTTTTTTGACAGAGAAGTTCCCCACAAAAAGCCTGGTTACATGACCAGGCTTTTTTTTAATTGAACAATTCGCATATTGTAATATTTCGTACTATTTTGGTTTTGGTAATTAAATTTCTGGAAATATATTTGAACAGTTATTCAATTACTTAATTCATGCACATATTTACCTTCGTTCTTGTCCCACTTACAGCTTTTGTCATTGCCTACAAACTCATTCCCGTTATCATTCAACTAGCCCTAGAGCGCTCTCTGGTAGATATTCCTACCGGAAGAAAACAACACAAAGCTCCTACTCCAGCATTGGGTGGAGTGGCGATCTTTATCGGAATGCTTTCAAGCTTTTGTTTATGGGCAGACTTTTCTCAAGTTGCTGAACTCCAGTTCACCATCTTGTCGATGTTCCTTTTATTCTTTGTAGGCCTGAAGGATGATCTGTCTGAAATCAATGCCAATCACAAATTTTTGATCCAGATTGGTTTGGCTTTTTTGATTTCGATAGGGGGATTGAGGATTCGCTCGCTTCATGGATTATTCGGCATTGAAGAGCTACCTATTGTTTTTCAGTTTGTGATCACCATGACGTTCATTGTTGGGTTGACCAATGCCTACAATATGATTGATGGCATCGATGGACTCGCGGGAGGGATTGCCTTGATTGCTAGTCTGATTCTCGGAACAGCTCTCTTCATTATGGAGGATTTTGTTTATGGGACCTTTGCTCTGGCCCTGGCAGGTAGTCTGGTAGGATTCCTTTGTTTTAATTTTTCTCCTGCCAAAATCTTTATGGGAGATACAGGCTCACTCTCTATCGGGGTTCTCCTGGTGGTCTTTTGTATCCGGTTCCTTGAAAGCAGTGATGCTCTGGCTGGATTTTCAGCTATCAATAGTTTTGCTCCTGTTCTTGTCTTTTCTGTCCTGGTCGTTCCACTTCTGGATGTCGTTCAAGTTATCATCACACGTAAGATGGCCGGGAACCCGATTTTTACCCCAGACAGAAATCATCTCCACCACCTCTTGCTAAAGGTCGGACTGTCACACAAGCAGGCTGCCTTCTCTCTGTATGGAATTACGATCTTCTGTACAGCGATTACCCTGATTTGCCTGCTATTAGAGCTCCCGATGACGATGGTATTTTCTCTCTTAATCGGGACCTTGGTAGCTGGAATCATTGGTCTGAGAAGAAACATCGCGCAACAAATCGATGCCCCCCAACACAACGCTGCCTATCTTCACAAACAGGTAGAATACAGCCCAATCGCCAAGGCTGGTTAGCTAAATCATGAAAAATTTCCACAGAGTAAATAAAAAATATCTATGTTTTTTTTCATAAAGGGTAAATAATCAATACCTTAGCAAGAGGAATACGATATTTTTTGCTCTTGTAGATCCAAACCTTTCCTTATCATGATCCTTCGTGGCCGCCTTTGGGTATTCCTTCTTGTGCTTTCCATCTTCGCAATGGGATGCAATGGAAGCAAGATTAACACCATCCGAGAAGTAGCGCATAAGTATTTAGCTTTTCGTCTGAATGGAGATTTTGAATCTGCCAGGGGGTATGTCACACAGACAAGCCAGGAATTGCTCAATGAACTGGAAGAGTTTTCAGAAGAATATGAACTTGACCAGGAAGATGAGCTAAATTATCTGATTGTGCGTGTGGATGATCAAGGAAGCAGTGCCACCGTGTACTATAGTTTGGAAGGATATGGGGAAGAAAAACTTCTGATGACAAGAGAACAAGGAAACTGGAAGGTTGTGCTGAATCAATTATCATTTCCAGATGCGGGATTGTTAATGATGGAGCTTCATGGTCTGGAAATGGAGGATTCCTCGGACATTGACAAAGAGGCCCTAGATGCCTTATTGATGCAAGAGGGATTGGAAGATGAATTTGTCGACATTACGGAGATATAAGCTCTGCGATTGTCTTATCTCATATGCGTATCAAGTGGCAAGATCTAGCTAGGCCCCATTGAGGTCTTGTGTATCCCTCTCACAGATGTAAGAATATCAGCTTTTTGATTCGCATCCCATCAACATAGAGCGCCCTGAGTCAAAATGACTCAGGGCGCTGTCATTATTTAAGGTGCAACCTTTATTCTATAAGGAGTCGACGTGTAATCTGTCCATGATTGCTTCTCAGATGAACCAGATAAACGCCAGCAGGCGATTGCTCCAGATTGAGCGTTGTTTCAAATATCCCTGCCACCTGTAACTCCGTTTGATAAACGGCTCTACCCTGCACATCAAAAACATGAATGTGCAATCGACCTGGCTTTAGCATCAGCCCGTCCAGGCTTACGCTTCCATGGGAAGGATTCGGATATAGACTCAGTTGCCCAAATCCAGCAGCTGTCAATTCATCTATGCTCACAGTGGGTCCACCAATGGTTACAGAATCGGTCACCGTACATCCAAGCGCATCCGTAATGGTCAAGAGGTAAGTCCCACCATAAGCAGAAATGTTGAATGTCGTATCTCCTGTGCTCCACAGATAAGAATAAGGAGCTGTCCCTCCGGAGGCAAATGCAGTTGCACTGCCCGGCATGCCCACTGCTGCCGGACTACTACTTAATGCCAGGACAGGACCGTCCACCCGATTGATTACGACTGAATCTGACAGGGATTTTCCACATCCATCCATCATTACGACTGTATAGGTTGTCGTGATGGTGGCTGTCGTAACGGGGTTGGCCAGAGTAGAATCATCCACATCCATCGTTGGTGTCCAGCTGAAAATGTAGGGCGGTCTGGATTCTGGTGCAATAGCCAATACGTCTATTTGAGAAAAAGCCAGGGTATCCACCACAGTACTCACACCAGTAGCAATATTCACTCTTCTAAAGGTAGCTGCAGACTGATTGGCATCAGTAGAGACCACATACAACACATTATTATCAGGATCAAAGTCAGCCCCCTGTCTTCCGCTTCCTGGCAGATCCACCGGACCTACAATAAGTGGCGCTGCATTTTGGGGATTGATGGTGTAGAGAATTCCAGTCGTTACATCCACAGTATACAGTTGGCCACTGGTATCAGCAGCCAGCCAACCAATGGAGGAGAGTCCCATCGATCCGATTTCGACTTCTTCCCCTGTCGCCAAGTCAATCGAATACAGGGTGGAAGAAAATCCGTCAGATGCTGCGGCATACATGGTCGCAGTTTGCTTGATATATGCCAAGCCATTCCAGGAATAGGAGGCTCCTGGTAGCACAGGATTCCCAAGAATGATGGTTTGGCCCGTGGAGAGATCTATGCTGACCAATTCTTCATTTACATCATCAATCCCATATAATACTCCTTCTGCAAAATCTCCTGCTGTCACACTTGCCAGACTTCCCCCTCCAATGACCGAATCATTGGCGACCTCCTTCACCCCAAATGCAATCAACTCATCCTGAGGTTGGTTTGAAACAACATAGGCACGCTGACTTTCCAATGGACTTCCTCCTGAGCCTGTCGGATTTCCTCCCAGGCGAAAAGGATGTCCTTTACAAAAACTTTGATCCATCCCTACATCCAACACCAAAGGACTGGCTGAATCGATCTGAGCAGAATCCATCAATGTGCTATCACAGGCGTCTGTAACTGTTACAATATAGGTACCGGGGACCAAATCATTCAGATCTTGCATCATTGAGCCTGAATTCCACTGATAGGTATAGGGAAATCCTCCTCCTGACACTTGCAAATCAATCGCACCTGTTGCTTCATCCGGACAGAGCGGATTGGTCGATGTCAATTGTAGAGATAGTGGATCAGCTACTGCATCCGAGACACTGATTCCAAATCCTCCCATTTCTCCCTGCCAGCCGTCTACCAGAATGTAATAGGTCTGTCCGGGTGTTAGGCAAAATACTTCTAGTTGAGAGGCAAAATCACAAGCGGAGCCTGGCATATTATCATTCGCTCCTCTGAAGGTAAACGTGCCAAAGTCATCACATTGTCCAACTTCATACACGGCGACCTGGGTATCAAATTCAGTTCCCATCTCATTGTTGCACAGATCAATAAACACTCCACCTGAGGTGGGAGCAGAAAAACTAAACCAGACAGAGTTATGAATGACATTTTCACTCCAGGCAACATTGGAAAACCCATCGCCTGCTGGAGGTGCAATCAGACTGTCCTCCAATGGATGTGAACTCGCCCCAAAGTTGGTATAAGATCGAACCATACCATCCACAGGAATGTCGATCGCCTGACAGACGCTGTCATTCGCAGGAGCTGCACTCAATTCCATGCAGAAGGCACCCTGGGAATAAGAAGCGCCAGAAACCTGGATGTAATAGGTCGTTCCAGAGGTAACCTGGACAGTTTGAAGAATTCCATTGGACCCTACGACCTGACCAGCATCCTGATCACAGGCCACTTCAATCAAATCTCCAAGGTTCGCACAATTGCCTCCACCTAATTCGTAAAGGGCAATCTCGGTATCATCATTTTCGACACCCTGCACCAGGATATCTGTAGAGATCGTAATCAGTCCTGAAGCTGGTCCAACAAAGCTATACCACAAAGAAGTAGTATTCCCAAAAAAGCAGCTACCAACGGGCTCTCCTATCTGAATCCCAGCATTGAGATTGTTACCGATTGGGCTCAGACAGGTATCTCCCACAGTCAGAGAGATGGCATTGCACACATCATCATTGGCAGGGACATAGGAGGGAGTTACTTCTTCAACTTCTATGCAAAAGGTTCCTCCTCCATCTACCACAGCGACAAAAAAGGTATCTCCCGGTGTCAGCGGAATGGAATCAAGATTTGCTCCAAAGCCGATTCCAGTATCTTCATCACTGGAACAGGAAATTTCGAACAAATCTGCCAAATTCATACAATTTCCTCCGGGATTGGCATACAGAATCAAATCTGTTTCGAAATTTGTTCCCATGAAGGGAACATCAGTGGTGATATTTACATAACCAGATGCGGGGGCAACAAATGTATACCAAACCGAATTTTGCGCACTGGTACACCAGGAAGAGGGCTCTCCTGGTTCAAGAAGTGCGTTTTGGGTGTCTCCATTGGGTCCAGTGCAGGTGTCTCCGACGGTCAACAGTACAGCATTGCAGAGGGTATCATTCGATGGGCCGGGAGGCGGAATGAATTCACTGACATCCAAACAGAAGCTTCCTTGTGTTCCATTCCAACCTGAAACAGATACGTAAACGGTATCTCCGGGCACAACAGGAGCAAAAGGAATGGTAGAATTGAATTGCAAATTTCCAGCTTCATCCTGACTACAGGCGATTTCCATCAGATCTGAGAAATTAGAACAATCTCCTGCGGGGAGAGCGTAAAGGGCGATCTCTGTGTCTGTATTGGGAGAGGCTGCAGTGAGGATGTAGTCGGTAGACAAAGAGACAAATCCGCTGGCAGGCGCAACTGTTTTGAACCAGACAGAATTGGTTCCTCCAGCAAAGCAACTGGCAATGGGCTCACCATTTTCTTGTGCAGCACCGGTATTATCCCCATTTGCACTACCCATGTTCATACAGGTATCGCTCAGAGGCAAAAAGATTGCATTACAAATACTATCGTTGGCCGGTTGGGCAAATAGCTGTCCAACAGAAATGACTGCCAGAGCAAGAAGGCAGCTTACATAATAGAGAAGGTTCGTCATGATGAGGTTTGATAATGGTAGGCAGGCAAAGTAAAAAGAATTCCGGCTTTATTGTAAATAAAAAAAGGCCATCTCCCAAGCCTTCGAGCAGAAAGCAGAGACGCATTTTGCACAGAAATACCAATTGTAAGAATTGATTCTGTTCTTTTGCGAATCTGCGCTCTGTTCAATTGAAGCGCTTAAGAGATAACCTTAATATATTTCTTTCGGAGTCCAGAGACTCCTAGCGACTGTTTTGAGATCTGTGCTGAGAATTTTCAGGGTGTGTTTTTTTCTCAGAAAAGGCTCTTTTTTGTTTTTATAGTGCTGCTATGAGAACAAAAAAAGCTGCCGAATGAGGAAAAAAGACGCATACAAACAATAAGCGACAGATGTTCAAACAGTCTCTTAGTTCAATGTCAGCTTGTGCAAGCTACTTCCTGTAGATGTTCTCACTTGAACCAGATAAGTACCGCTTGGCAGATGACTGATATCTATTTTCTGCTCAAACAAGCTGCTTGTCTGCTCAGCTCCTTCCCAAACCATTTTTCCTCTCAGATCCAACAAAGAGATCCGAAGTTGATCAATGTTTTCCAGTTCAACTTGGATACTCACTACTCCATTCGAAGGATTTGGGTATACATTGAATGAATTGATCCCGGCTTTTAGAAGATCATCAATCCCAACATTGGTATCTACAAATACCTCTGTTACAGCATCACATCCATTCTCATCTATGGCAGTCACTGTATAAGTACCAGTAGCGAGCCCCATAGCAGTTTGGTCAGTAGATACTGTATCCCCTGTTGAATTCACCCACACATAGGTAAAGGTACCGACTCCTCCTGAAGGAGTAGCAGTCGCAGTACCGTTCAGGGTCCCATTATCAGGAGAACTGGTAGCAGATACAGTAGGAGAAGGATTCACAGTAATATTGATGGTGTCACTGACTGATGTTCCACAGGTTTCAGTGGCAGTGAGAATGTAAAAACGAGAGGAGGTTGCTGAGGAAATTGGGTGTGGCACATCCGTAGCATCAAGGCTAGCCGGTGGAAACCAGTCAAAAGTATACACATCATCTGGAGAGACAGGAGGCGAAATGGCAAAGCCTCCATAGCTGAAGTTGGGATTACCAGGAATTTCCATGAACCCTAGTGGCATTAACAATCCGGTATTCAGATCGATTTCTGCAACGACATTCCCCAGATCTGTATAATAGGACATAAACAATCCTCCTGATACTGGATCAAAATCCATATCATTTACATTGATAAATGTGAGATTTACCCCAACATAGCCAATGGTGGTTGTAGCTCCGGTATTGGGATCAGCAGTATACAAGGAATCATTGGCGTCAACAACGTACAGGGTACCTGAAGCATCAAATGACGCACCATACGCAATGGTAACATTGGGAGAATAACCAGCGGCTGTAAGGGCTCCACTGGATACATCAACAGTATAATATCTTGTACCAAAGTTCAAGGTATCAAAGGCAGTTGCCCACATTGTCTCGGTTAGATCATCATACATGATATTTACCAGAAAATCACCGGCCAATGGTGTCATCGGACCTACATTTGTGGCAGTGGGGCTGACGGGATCAGGTGTGATAGCAATCAGTTCACCAGCAGCAGCTCCGGTATTGACACTCAAAGCGAATATGATGTTTCCAAAAGCGAAATCCATGGATCTCAATCCACTAAATGGCAAACCAGTTGTACTTAGCGGGTTATAGTTCTCATTGTTTTCAACAGAAGTATTTGCGAGAAGGTTCCCTCCGCCAGTATAGACAATGGAATACACACTGTTTCCTCCATTGGGAACGCCACCAGAGGCTACTGGTGTCCCTCCAAGTTCAATTTGATCTCCTTGACAGATGCTTACATCATCTCCAGCATCCACCATAAATCCTACGACGGAATCAGGCTCAGAGACTGTAACGGGAAAAGTGGTCACTGAATCACAGGCGTCTGTCAAAGTAACTGTATACGTACCCGCTGATAGATCAGAGAGCAAAAGTGTATCAGTGATTCCATTGTCCCACATCACATCAAATGCAAAGCCACTGGTTGCATTGACAGTAATGGCACCTGAAGCTCCTCCGGGACAGCTAACATCACGCACGGACACTGCACCAAGACTCAAAGGGTCACCCGGAATTTCATTGAGCACGATTCCAGCTGTTCCTGTCTCTACGGAACCCAAAAATCCATCCACCAAAAACATATAGGTGTTTCCGGGTGTCAGGCAGGGTACTTCTACATATGAGGCCCAGGGAGAGGCTGTATTGGGAAAGGTGAACGGGCTACATCCTGGCCAGTCATCATTGGCAGCCAATAGGGTATATGTAGCAAAATCAGATGAATCTCCGGCTTCATAAACCCCCATTTGCGTATCAAAATCCGTTCCAAGGGTTCCTCCCCCACAGAGATCGATGGAGACAGCTCCAGATGCAGGGGCAACAAATTTAAACCAGATAGAGTTTGCAATATTTGTTTCGCCCTGAGACCATCCTTGAAATCCAGCGCCATCATTCGCAGGATCAGGACCCAGTGCCTGTTCGCCAGCTTCAGCAGTAGCTCCAACATTGGAATAAGTATGTGTCATTCCATCGACTGGGAGCAAGACTGCATTGATGGCGCTATCATTTGCAGGCTGTGCCAGCAACATTGTTTGATTTATACCCATCCACACAATGCTCAAGGCAATGATTCTAACGTACAATTTGTTCATAGAAATAAGTTTAGTTTAAGGTTTTGGCCCAAAAGGTAAAAGATTGATCAATAAAATATGGTTTCATGGACGACAACTTGAAATAAAACAAAACTTTCCTTAAGCTACAAATACAAAAAAACTGAATTATCTCTTAGAAATCAGATTTCTTCATGAAGCTAGATTTGTCATATTCTTCTTATACGTGTGAGGCTGGAGTAGACGAAGCAGGCCGAGGCTGTTTGGCAGGCCCAGTGGTAGCAGCGGCTGTCATACTTCCCATAACCTTTACCCATGAACAACTCACTGACTCCAAAAAGCTGACCCACCAACAAAGAATACGTATCAGAACCGATATTCTTGCTGAAGCCATTGCCTGGAATGTAGGCATGATCTCAGCTCCCAGAATCGATCAGGTCAATATTCTGAATGCTACCTATGAAGCGATGCATGAAGCGATTTCCGGTTTGACTACTCCAGCAGAATTCCTGAGTATTGATGGAAACAGGTTTCGTCCCTATCCTTCCATCCCACATGCCTGTATCATCAAAGGAGATGGAAAATACCTCAACATTGCTGCTGCTTCTATTCTTGCCAAAACCTATCGAGATGATATCATGCAGATGTTGGGACAAGAATATCCCATGTATGGCTGGGAGAGCAATAAGGGGTATCCGACCAAAAAGCACAAAGAGGCGATCAGAGATCATGGCCCTTGCCGTTACCATCGCATGAGTTTTAACTGGCAACTTCCCTTGACCTTGTTTTAACTCTGCCAGCAGAAAAGGCTTTCATTTGCCAATCGAAGGAGAATCCCTAACTTGCAGCGATTACGAATACTCACTACACAAAACAACAATATCATGAGTCTACAAGACAAATATCGGGAAGTCCTTTCTCTTGGAGAAGCATTTCAGGTCAAGGGTGGATATGTAGAGGAAGCTGAAGGCAAACTCAAGGTGGGAGGAACAGCTTTGACTCAATTTCATAAGGATCGGATGTGGGACAAAATCAAGGAAATCGGTGGAGAAACCCCCATGGACATTGAAGCGGATATCCAGGTAGAAATCACAGAGTATTACCACAAGCACACGGTCGAGAAGGGAGATACCCTGGGCAAAATTGCCAAGACCTACTATAAAAAGGCTGCAAAGTACATGACTATTTTTAGTGCCAATACTGATATCCTGAAAGATCCAAATCTGATCTACCCAGGACAAGAATTGGTCATTCCACACCCTGACTGATCATATATTATGTTCAACTTCTTTAAACGGTCCAGAAACGGGCAGGCAAAAAAGACTGCTCCTATTCAGTTTGTTGACCTGGATGGAACACCTATGTCAGAGGGAGATGAAGTCATCGCGTTGCGGTATGAGTTGGGAAGGTGCAAAATCATCAAAGACGAACATGGGTTTGCTTATGAATCGATCGATTCTGGCAAAGTCGTCTCCATGTGGCGCATGGTCGATGCTGCCACTTCCCACCAAAAGGTGCGCAAACTCTAGAGCATGACTTTACGTCCATTGTCAGCCGCGGACAAGATTGCCTCAATCAGGCGAAGATCTGTAAGCCCTTCTTCTCCGGTAACCAGGGGAGACCGTTTTTCTTTGATGCTGCTTGCAACATCATCCATTTGTGTGGCTTGCTGACTGACTTGAGGCAGATCCATGGGGCCTTCATGGGTTCGACCGGATGTTCCGCGTCCATTGAATGAGGGTTGGCACTCGAACCACCCTTTCTCAGCACTGACAAAGTGCCTGTCCACATAGGTGGAATAACTCGTCACTGCATGGGCTATCGTTCCTCCCGGAAATTCCATTTGCCACATAACGGTCTCATGTATGTCTTTGAACCATTCACTGTCGTAGGTATATGCCTGAGCTGTTACGGAGATGGGTTCTTTGCCAGTCGTATATCTGGCGGCTTGAATACAGTACACTCCCAAATCCATGATGGCTCCTCCCCCTCCCTTCTCTTTGTCTAGTCTCCAGATTCCTGGCCGACGAACTCTATAGGCCAGGCCCGATTCGATCAGATGGATGGGGCCGTGAACCTTGTTTTGTCCCAAGCGCATGACTTCTTGATGATGGCGCTCATACTGCAATCGGTATCCAATAGACAAGATGCGATCTGCTTTTTTACATGCTGCTATCATTTCTTCACATTCCGCTGAAGTAAGTGCCATCGGTTTCTCACAGATCACATGTTTGCCAGCTTCGGCAGCACGGATGGTGTATTCAGCATGCATAAAATTGGGCAAAACGATATAGATGATGTCGATCTCATCATTGTCTGCTATTTGGTCAAAGGTCTCATAGTTATAAATATTCTTTTGGGGGACATTGTATTCCTTGGCCCATTTGTCAGCTTTGGCTGGTGTTCCTGTAACCAAACCGGCCAAATAACAGTGCTGCGTTTCTTTCAATGCTGGTCCCAGCATGATGGTAGCATAATTCCCCAAACCAACCAGAGCCACCCCCAGTTTTCGGTCTTCAGGGAGCCGATCTGTTGCAAATAAAGAAGGAGCGAGTGCCAGACCACTTCCAGCAATCCCCATTTGTTTAAGGGCAGTCCGTCGAGTTAGAGATTTCATACGTTAAAACTAGCAAAAGCCTACAGCATTTATGTTTCAATTCTTGCTATATTTGACTTTTCTATCCAAACCTCTATCCTATGAAAAGACATCTATTCATCCTTCCTATTCTGATCCTAAGCATGTCTGTTGTATTCGGACAAGAAGTTATTCGAAATACTCCTGAAGGCGGTTATCTTTTTACCATTGAACACAATCAAGGGGCAACTGCTGTCAAAAATCAGGGGAGCTCGGGCACATGCTGGAGTTTTTCTACCTTATCCTTTTTTGAATCAGAACTCATTCGCAAAGGGAAAGGGGAATTCGATTTATCAGAAATGTACATCGTCCGGCATACTTATCCTCAGAAAGCTGAGCTCTATGTTCGGATGCATGGGAATGCAAACTTTAGCCCCGGCGGCTTGTTTCGGGATGTCCTGAACGTGCAGGATCAATTTGGTCTGGTCCCGGAATCTGTTTACTCTGGCAAGACAATTCGCCCAGACCGCCATACACATATAGAAATGGACAGGGTTCTCCTCAGTATGGTTGAGTCTTTCACTTCCGATAACATGAAAGGACTCACACCAAAGTGGAAAGAAGTGATTGGATCTGTGCTCGATGTATATCTGGGGGAAATTCCACAAGAGTTTGAGTATAAAGGAAAGCCCTATACCCCCATCAGTTTCGCAGAAGAACTTGGACTCAAATCCGAGGATTATATAGAGTTGAGTTCATTTACACATCATCCTTATTATCAGTCATTCGTTCTGGAGGTTCCGGACAATTGGGACTGGTCACGAGTCTATAATCTTCCGCTGGATGAACTGGAAGCCACCGTGGATTATGCCTTGCAAAATGGTCATACCGTAGCCTGGGACACGGATGTAAGTGAGAAGTATTTTTCTCACGGAAAGGCGGTTGCTGTTGTGCCCCAAGAGGGAAGAACAGTCCCCCAGGAGCCCGGACCGGAAAAGGAAATTACCCCCGAGCTTCGTCAAAAAGGCTTTGACCAATTCTCAACTACGGATGATCATTTGATGCACATCGTCGGAATGGCAAAAGATCAAAAAGGTTCTCCCTACTATATTGTCAAAAACTCCTGGGGTCAGTCATCCAATCAATGCGGCGGATATGTCTATGTGTCCAAACCTTATTTTAGATACAAGACCATCCATGTCATGATTCACAAGGATGCCCTTCCTGCCGACACAAGACAGAAATTGGGACTCTGATCAAAACCAGGCAATCTGTAATCCAACAGATGTCTGTTGTTGGATGCGGGCGTTCCTTCCAATGGCGGTGATAAAATTCCTGTTTGGAGAAAATGTGGCCAGATTCGCTGTGCCCCTTACGGATGCCAGATAGGAGATTTCTAGTCGGATCGCAGGAGATAGGTAATAATAGGCATTCAAGCTGAGTTGACTTCCCAGATAGGTCTGATCGCGCCATCTGTTTCCGGGAAGGGCAACGGCATTGGGAGTCTGTATGGCCTGGAACAGGTTTGCACGAAGAAATCCCCGGATATAGGTCCTGCTTGTTGGATAGTATCCGATGCCATAATGAGCCACCAACTGAAGATAGGGAGGAAAAAACCATTCTTTCAGCGTGTACATTTGGAGCTGCATATCTTCTGTTTTCCGGTGTCGGAATGCGCCATATCGCATGCCATATTCTGCTTCCAGGCTGATTGATCGCTGCCAGGATTGCTTCCAGGGCTGTTCGGACACATAGGAAACATATAAGGCTGGAGCAAACTCTATAGAGCGCAGTCCCCCTTCTACTTGAATACTGGTATCATGTGAGGCGGACTGATATCGGTCAAAGTCAGCATACGTCTGATTGGACATCCGAATATTGGGATCGATTCCTATACTTGCTCTGCGGCCCGCGAGTCGCGGAGCAAGAAAACCATAATTCCACATATCCTGCACGATGGCATACAGCCCGACAGCTGCTTCTTCCTGATCGACCATATCCTGTTCCCTCAAGAAAGTATGTATCTGTTCCAGTTCCCAGATTTTTTGCAATCGAAAGTCAAAATATCTTCTATTTTTCAGTTGAGATATTCGAGCCGCAAATCCCAATACATCCCCTTCTGTCAGCTCACGGGTCACATATCCCCTCCTCTCCAAGGCGTGAAGAATGAATAAGGCATGTTGGGCATCCTCTACCTGCTCAATTCGTCCGTGGCCGACCGTCAATTGCATATCTAATTTAAGTCGATGTTGTGCCAGTTGGTTGTCCACCTCCTCAAGTTCATTTATCAAGCTGACCTTTCTCGAAGAGATGTGCGTCACATCAGATCGATAATCCAGCTGTGTTGTGAGACCGAAGAAGAAGGAGGAGGACAAGTATCTCAATCTGTCAGATCTGATCAGAAGATGTGACTGAAATCGTCGGTTCTTCACCTGGGAACGGATTCCTCGGGATTGCTGATGTATATCTGGATTGATTCCCAGTGAGATGAGGGTATTTTCCTGGAGCTTGGGAGTATTGCTCAAAGACTGATAGCGCACATTCATATTGCCACTGAGCCCTGTAAAGCGAGTCTGGCTGTTATTCGATCTTAGCCCTGGCTGACTGTGTTGCCCCTTCCCCTGAAGGGACAGATCCAGACTTTTTCGCGAAAGAATAGGGCGTGCGTATTGAGATAAGTCAACCGAAGGAATCTGCCCCCAAATAGGAAGACATAGACAGCATATAGCAAAAACAAGTACAGTAAGTTGAAGCCTTCTCATTGGAAAGTGTTGTAGGATGAATACGTAAAGCGATCCTTGTCCAAAATCTCTAACAAGGAAATATCTGATGGTGGTCATCGCAAAGTAGCGCCTCTACAAAAAATGGTTGGTTGGTATCAATAATTGAGTAAGTAGTTTGTCTCCCCTCCCCCAATCACCAACAACCCAATCACCAATCCTCCAAACACTCACAATAATTCCATCCCAGCTTTTTGTCGAGTTCGCTCGTCTTAATGATACATATGAACTTCATTCCTCATTTTTTTTCTATGAAAACCTACTTTCTGCCCCTACTTCTTCTCCTCAGTTTGAGTTCCTGCCAATTGATCGATATTGCTCCAGAGCCGGAGAATCCCATCAATTGTTCATTCATTACCGAAATCACCCCTCCTTCAGGAGTCAGGATAAGTAAACGAGGGGTGCTGGACCCAGACTTCAAGATTGGACTTTTTGATCAACTTCAGGTCATCAATGAACAGCTAGCATATGCCTTGGGCAGTACCAATATCGGAGGATATGTCGGCCTGATGAAATCTACCGACAGCGGCATGAATTGGGACAGGCTGGAGATAGAATTTGACTTTCATCCCCGAAGCATGGCATTCAGAGATGCTCAATTCGGTCTGATCATAGGGAGTCAACAGAATGTTTATCAGAATAATACCCTCCGCACCACTGATGGGGGAAAAAGTTGGGAAAGGCTGACACACGAGAATCTGCCAGGCCTTTTGTATCACCTCCAATTTGACAAGGATGGAAATATTTATGCCTATCTCACTGACCACCAAGCCTACAAACTCGTGAAGTCCACAGACAATGGGGAGAGTTGGCACACCTTATTTGATTCTCCCGATCTGGAGTTCAAACAAGTTACCTTTGGGTATCGTTTGGTCGATGAGCACCTTTATATTTCTGGCAAAGAAGGGAAACTCCTCAAAATCAACACAAATGGGGATCTGCTGGAAGTTCTGGAAACAGGGGTAGCATTTTTTCAGGATGTGTATGTGATAGATGAAGACAATCTCATCGTCACTGGAAGTCATCAGGCCATGAAATCATCTGATGGTGGGAAGTCCTGGACCATCATCCATGACAGATCAAGCAAGGTGGTTGGATATACCTCTAGCCAGAATGGCTTACTCATTCTCAACCTCAGTCATTGCCCAACAGATGTAGGGCCTGCCAATGATCTCTTTGCCAGCACGAATGATGGGGGGATTAGTTGGGATATGGAAGAAGTGTCTACCAATCTGCTCATTTTGTCTAGCAATAGTCAGCCCTATTCTGATCGGACCTTCTGGATGATTATAGATCATCAGTTGCTGGAAATCAGCATGAACTAGCGCCTTTCCGCTATTTTCATGAAAACAGAATTAATTTGGATTGTCAAAGCTTGATGAACATAATTGATCTATCTTTGCATGTTTATTTTTCTCAATCATTTCAACCGTCCCTCTTCGGGACACTACCATTGCAAAAGTTTTCAATTTGTCATCAAACATGAAAAATATCCTTCTGTTGTTTCTCTCATTGATCCTTCTTCTTAGTTGTTTGACTTCATGCAGCCTTCTGGGAATTCATCTCAAGGTAAAAAATCCACCGAATGCTGGTGTTCTTCCTGAATTTTCGCAGGAAACCATCTTGTTAGGGGAAATGACCAAATACAGAAGTTGTTTTGATGTTCAGTTCTATGATCTTCGCCTCAATATAGATCCAAAGAACCAATATTTGGAAGGAAAGGTTGAGATCCATGCGACAGCTGTTACGGATTTTGACACCTTACAGATTGATTTGCATCCGAACATGGATATTACCCAATTGGTTGACAAGGCAACGGGAGAGGACCTTGCCTTTTCCAGAATAGAGCGGGCAGTCATGGTAGAAACCCCAAGAAAGAAAGGACAGAGATTCACTCTGGTAATTGATTATGATGGAAGCCCTAAAGTCGCAAAAAAAGCGCCCTGGAAAGGCGGCTTCGTTTGGAAAAAAGACAAACAAAAAAATCCCTGGATCGGCGTAGCCTGCGAATCAGAAGGTGCCAGCATATGGTGGCCACTCAAAGACCATACTGCAGATGAACCGGATAGTATCAGACTCCACTATACCGTTCCTGCTCCCATGGTGGCAGTCGGCAATGGAACATTGGAGGACACAACCGAAAAGGATGGATTTACAACCTATACCTGGTTTGTGTCCTACCCAATCAACACCTACAATGTTACGGTCTATGTTGGCAATTTTCAGCTCCTGGAAGACAGCTATTCAGGCATCGATGGTCAAACCCTTCACATCAATCATTATGTTTTGCCTGAGAACTACCAAAAAGCCAAATCTCATTTCACCCAATTGCTGCCTATTCTGAAGGTGTTCGAAGATCGTTTTGGTGCCTATCCCTGGTACAGAGATGGGTTCAAACTAGTGGAATCTCCTTATGCCGGGATGGAACATCAAACAGCCATCGCTTATGGCAACAAATACAAAAATGATATAGGTGTCGATGTAGATTATATCATTCTTCACGAAACCGCTCATGAATGGTGGGGCAATAGCGTAACTGCCACAGACATGGCTGATGTGTGGATTCAGGAAGGCTTTGCCTCTTATGCAGAAGCATTGTTCTTCGAAGAGGTTTCTGGGAATGCCGGCTATCTCAATCATATGTTATTCCAACGCTTGTTCATCAAAAATCAATACCCAGTGGTAGGAGTAACAGACAGGAGGTGGTTTCACTACAAAAAAAGTTCTGATGTCTATATGAAAGGATCGTGGATTCTTCATACCCTGCGAAACCAGATCGACAATGATTCCCTGTTTTGGGACATCATTCTCACCTTTGCCAAGTCCTTTCAGTATAAGCTTGTCAACAGTCAGGATTTCATCCAGCTTGTGAATCAGAAGACCGGAAGCGATTATGGCTGGTTCTTCCATCAATACCTGAACGAGCGAGAAGTTCCCCAACTGGCATATGCGATCAATAAGGAAGGATTGATGACCTATAAGTGGACCAATGTGAAGCGGGAGTTCGATCAACTAAGCATCAATATGACCACTGGCACCAAAAGCGTCGAGCTCCTTCCGACCCTTGAGTCTCAAAGTATCCAATTGGAAGTATCAGAAAAAGGCAAATGGGACTTAGTTTGGGATCTGGATGCCTTGTATGCAGTTGGAGAAGAAAAACAATTATGAACCACTGATGTACTTAGCTATATGATGAAGCCTCTATTGATATTGTGTCAGATCTTTCTGGTTTTTCATCTGCATAGTTCTGCTCAATTTGTTGGGCAACAGTATCCGGATTCACTCAACAAAAGCCGATTATATACAGTTCTCGGTACCGAAACCGGAATCTATGTCGGGGGACTTTCCTACTTGAGTTTTATTTGGTACAAAGATCATGAAAGAGTTCCCTTCCATTGGTATGATGACAGCAAGGGATATCTACAGATGGACAAGGCTGGTCATGCCTATGGTGCTTATCAGGAAAGCTATACTGCCTACTATGCCTTGAGATGGGCAGGGGTAGACAAAAAGAAAGCACTGTGGTTTGGTGGCCCAATTGGTCTGATCTTCCAAACGCCGATTGAGGTCTTCGATGGCCTGTATGAAGGCTGGGGATTTTCCTGGCCCGATATGGCAGCCAATGCTGCTGGCATGGCCCTCTTCATGGGGCAAGAAGCCCTCTGGGAGGAACAAAGAATCCTGATGAAGTTTTCATATTCTCCCAGCATTTATCCTCAGTATCACCGAATTCTGGGAGAAACACATGCCGAGCGGTTCTTCCTCGATTACAATGGACATTCCTATTGGTTATCCGGGAATCTCAAGGCCCTCAGCAAGATCGATCAACTCCCTCCCTGGCTAAACCTCGCCATCGGCTACAGCGCCAATGGCATGATCAAGGAGTTCGAGAATCCACGTTATTATTTGGGCCAGCCTTTTCCTCATCTGGAAAGGTATCGACAATATATCCTTTCGCTGGATGTGGATTTCACCCGTATTCCAACCCGCCGAAAATGGCTAAGAACCACTTTTCGCCTGCTCAATCTGATCAAAATGCCCTTTCCCGGCATTGAGTACAATCGGATAGATGGGATCAAACTGAGAGCTCTCTATTTTTAAGGGAAATCTCAACTTTTCGCGGAATCCTCATGTCTTGTAGGCTATCCAGGGAACAGACATCAAGAATTGACAACTCATACAGAGATAAGTAAGTTTTTGGACAAATGTATATTTGGCAATCATCTTCCACCCTCTCGCTCTCCCGCCAGCGGGAGACATCAGCCCACAAGGCCAGAAATCAACGATTTCCCCCTTATTTCCCCTATGCCCACTATTTCCCTCACAAATAAATGTGTCCAAATTCTTAACTCCCCTCTTTTTTTCGGACAAATTGCCTGAAAAAAGAAGGGAGTCTTCGGCCTGAAATCTCTGACATTCGGGTGAAAGCCGAATGGTTCATGCCCAAATCCAAATTCTACTTCAACAAAACAGCTTGAGAAGCCATTCCAAGTTTGGACGTTAATACAATCATGTACATCCCTTTTGTCAGTTCTCCCAGATTCAGTTCATAGGCATCACTGGAAAAGGAAATGTTGGCTAGTTGTACAACTTCCACTCCCAGCAGGTTGACTACGCGAATATCTGCATGAGAGACGGCCTCACTGAGTTCCAATCTGAGGATACCAGTGCTAGGATTCGGATAGACCTCGAACTTCCAGGAATCGAGAGATTCCGACAGGCTGGTGGTACCAACCGGATCGAAGGGGATATCAGAGAAGTTGATCAAACTGGAAGCCATGATCAAATGCGGATTGAATCCATCATTGCAATTGGGACAAGTTGCCCCGTTCACACAGTTCGGATTGTTCGCATGACAGTCATCGACATAGGCTTCATCCATGATATAGGTCAGATCTGCTTGCCCATTGGAGATATATGGTCCCATGTCATAGTCAAACCAGGGAGATATATGACCAGGGCAGAATCCTGCACGATTGATTGGCCAGGTTCCATTTTGAGGTTGACATCCATCGGGATTCGGATTGCATGTGAGCCAGTTATGATGTGCAAAGGTTTGTTGGCCATCAACCCAGACATGGTGGGTTGCCTCATAAAACTCCGCTGCATTGTCGGTATTGTTCTCGCCCCAGCCATGTCCGCTGGCCAATAGTTTGAAGGTAGAGGCCTGGGTGTTAGGCGGAAAGGCCACCTGCTGCGTATCTACAGGTTGCAGATTTCCGGGATTCCCAAAATCAAAGGTCTGGTGCCAAACCGGATTGATTCGGCTATACTTATAGGCAGGTGTTCCGGCCTGATAACTGAGCGCCAATGTATATTCAAAGCCATTGTCGAAGGTCTCACAGCTCATTCGAAAGCGGATTTTGCCTTGCAAAGCGGATACAAAATCCGTCACATCCAGGGTATGGGAACACTCCACGCCATAGGGAGTAATGTAGCGAATCATTTCTACCCATTCTCCTTCATGGGTCTGGATGTGTACCTTGGCGACGCGGTCCCAGGGTCCACATCCACCTGGCGGGCAGGCGACACTCAAGGTTGCCGTGACCTGATCAAAGGCCCCTAAAAAGGAGGGCAATTCGGCCTCTACTTCTTCAAACAATTTTGAACTATTGATCCAGATATCGGAAAAGGCTGTAGCAGTTTCATTGCCCGCAATATCGATGATCAGCAGAGAAACAGTCGTATCTATCGAAGCACCAAAGGAATTGAATGCCCGAATCGTCAAATCATGACTTCCGTAGGAAGGGGGTTCCCACCAGGCAGTAAAGTGTCCATTTTGCCAATCCTTGGCAAGAATCACTACAGAATCAATCTGAAACTCTACATTTCCGACATCGAACATTTCTTCATAATCAATGGTGACAATGGCGGCCAACTGGATTGGAGACAATTCAGGAACTACGACCAGTCCAGGCAGAGGACTTCGCAGATCTATCCTCGGTGTATTGGTCTGAGGATCGACCACATCAAAAGATTGAACAACAGAAGAAGCTGTATCCCAGCTTGCATCTCCATATTGATTGGCAGCGATGACCACCGTTCCGGCTGCCCCACTTAGCGTCACTGTGCTATCTGATACCGTGGCTGGACCAGAGATGATGTCAAAACTCACAGGCAATCCAGAACTCGCGGAAGCATGCACATCAAAGGGCATATCCGAAGTCAACTTATCCGGAACTTCTGAAAAAGAAATTGCCTGAAACCCTGCCTGTAGCGTTCCATCAAAGTTTGACGAACAGCCTCCATTCAGGGCAAATCCAATCAGATCAGCATCTCGTGTTCCTCCGCCGACTTCCGATACCAAGGAATTGATGGTTGAATTATCGCCGCATGGAGAGCCCTGGTTGAATTTATAGTACAATTGAAGGTTGGCTTCATTGCCCGTCAATTCATTGTTCATCATATCCTGAAGATCTGTCTGGCTCAAGGCTTTGTCCCATACACTGACTTCATCCGCTCCTCCTCCAAAGTAGAAGTTCAAGTTGGTCAGGATACTCCGACCAATGGTAAACGGAATATCTGTTGCTGTGATCTGGCCCGAAGCAGGTGTGCTTCCTTTCTCAACACCATCGATGAAGAGTTTTACGGATGCGCCATCATATACCCAGGCTACATGTTGCCATACCCCCGGCAAAATCGTAAAAGCTGGCCCTACATATTCATGAAAGCCTGCATCTGTGATCAGACGTGATTCGAGTATTCCATTGCTCAATTGGATCAAATAAAATCCCTGAGAAGTTCCCCGAAACCCAATCATGCCCTGACCATAAGCCAACTGGTCAGTATAAAACCATCCGGCCATAGAGAAGGCAGTTGTATTGGCAATATATTGAGAGCCATCATCGAGACGAACATAATCATTGGATCTATCAAAATGCAGGTACTGATTGGTTTGAGCAGTCAGGAAAGCAGACTGCACCATCACCCATCCAATTAATAGAAGTAGAAGTAGATGTTTTAGATTCATATGACAAGGATTTTTTATCTTATAGAAAAGCATTCATCTCAGAAGCTTGCTTAGGTACATACAAGCATCAATCAGGCATCCACCACACTTTGGTCGTAGACGCATCTGCTCCCATTTTTTGGAGCTGTTGATTCCAGTTGTCTGGGTTTTTTTCCGTTTCTGAAGGGGGGTAGCTGAACCGAAAAAATGTATTGGGTGTGCCTTCTCTTGGGGTGGCATTTGTCCGCCTTAACAGAGCGAAAGCCTCCCAGGGTTGTCTGAAGGCGTCCAACCATCGCTGCGTGTAGATCAGTTGAAGCTTGTCGTTTTGCGGATGGAAGATGCTGATATTGAGATTATTTACCCGAATGAAGATCTCAGTGGAATTGAGAATAGGTGCTTTATTTTCCCAAATGCCTGAGTTGACCATGATGTTTTGCCAGAATTTCATGGAAGCTGCGACGCCTGTGGTATACTCTGTTTCAGCCAGGGGCGTATTTGCCTCCACCCCTAGGCCTCTGAAATATACCTCTGCTTTCAGATAATGTACTTCTGCGGCAGTCATGATGATTTCCGGAATATCTTTTTCATCTCGGACAAGATAATAGTTGAGAGGAGAATAGAGATTGCTTTGGCCCTTGAAATCATAACTCACATCTCTGTGTTGCTGATAGGGAATTCCGCCAGATTGTGGGGTAGAATCCTGGGGAACTTGAGGAAATGGCACCCATTCCCTGGCTTGATTGGGTTCAAAAAACACAAAGAGTCGCGGATCGAAAATCCCAGAGCCATCTGGTTCATCACTTTCAGACATTTGTTCCCACGTTGTCGTTCCCAATCTCAGTTTCTTATGCTCCCGGAAAGACCAGTTTACACTGAGATTCAACCAGTTTTGAGCAGCCGGGAGCATCACAACATCATCTCCCTCGCCTATCATCTCTGCATCCCCTTCCATGAGTTCCTGAATGATCGGGTAGGCAAAATCAGGATCTTTATCTGCCATTCTCACTGCATGCCTGAGTCGGAGAGAATTGGCAAATCGCTCCCATTGCCTCAAATATCCACCAAAAAAGGTATCGAAATTCCCCAAGGACAGGTATGCCTCACCAGAAGAGGTACTCGGCTCAGGTTCAAGGTTCATGTTCTCTACAGCCCACTTCAGCTCTTCTAATAGATGCCGATAAATCTCCTGTTGATCATCAAAGGCCGGTCGAACCGCATCCACATCTTCGAAGCCTTTTCCAGCCTCAAAGAAAGGAATATCTCCGAACAGATCTGTGACACGAAAGGTCTTGTATGCGGTCAAAATTTTCAGCTGTGCCCGAATATTGTTTGTGGCTTCTGATGCTCCTTCATGCGCATCCAGCCTTCGTTCTATTTCCCGGATATGGGCCAGTGTTGTATAGTATTGGGACCAAATTTCTTCTGTTCCAATATTGATATTCTGAAAAGTCTCCGCTGTGAGCGCTGCCTGTTGCGTAACTTGATAGAGCTTTTCATTGTGTAGGTAGAATTGCTCGTTCCATCCTAATCTAAGGGAACTAATCACCTGATTGAATAGTGGCCCAATATCAGTGGTTGTAGGCGAAAAAGGATTGCGATTGATCTCTTCAAATCCTTTGTCGCAAGCGGGGAAAAACATCCCTATAAGGAGGAGGAGTAAACAATGCCAAACTGGCTGATATAAGGTTCTCATTCTTTCATACATCCGGGCAGTTCCTAACAAACGAAACAATAAAAGTACAAGAAAAAACAAGCAGTTCATCAGAAATCTCAAAGAAAATGAGCAGAAGTTACAATTCTTTCTGGTTAGGGAACCAAGTCTAAAGGATTAAAAGATCCTTCATTTGGGGTTCCCTGACGATCTGTTTCTCCTATCCTGATGAGAGGAAAGGGTGGAAACAGTTTTTTTTTATTAACCCTTAATTTTTTTCTCATGAAACGGTTACCATTCATTTTTACGGCAGTTAGTCTCCTTGTATTGGTGGGTATGTCGAGCGGCTTTGTGCCAAGTGATGGATTTGTAGATGGACTTAGAGTATTTAAGTTGAAGAAAAAAGGAATTGTCATTGGTCCATCCCTGAATTCAGCCAAAGGTTCTTATTGTTGCACATTCTCCGATGGAACCAAATGCTATTCCAGCGACTGTAGTTTCTGTGGTTGTAGTGGGACAACACTCGCCGAACTGAAGCAAAAAAAGGATGCCTTACAAGTTCGCATCAATCCCAAGGGAGATATCAATGTGAAACATCCGTCCGCTGCCGGCACGGATGAAGGGGGGAGTTATTGCTGCACGTTCTCAGATGGGACCAAATGCTATTCCAGTGATTGCAGTTTTTGTGGCTGTAATTAATTCTTTCGCAAGAAATTAGCAGTCCAAGTTTCTCCGTAGGAGATGTTGAATGTCGAACTTCCTATCAAGAATGTCGAAGAAAATCGGGATCAATCTACTCCCTACTTTTGACATTCGGAGTTCGGCATTCATCATTTGGATGGATTTAAAATTGCTTGATACCAATCAAGGTTCTAACATTTTTTATGGGTTCACCCGCTGGGGTGAAGGAATTGACTTTGCGTGAATGTTACTTGCACCCAAACGGAAAAGGCAAGCCTCTTGACCGTTCATTCACCTTAAGCTTTTCATATCCACGCAATGATTGATTGTCCCGTACAGCAATCGTTGTAGAACTGATGGTCCAATCTGTACCATCCGTCATTCAATTATTCATTCATAAACATCCCAAAATTATGGCAAATACAAGTGATCCTAGCCAGCCTCCCTTCGGCAACTCTCCTGCTGATATCCTCAGGCAAACCATGAGTGATTTAATCAAAGTGCCGCTGAACAACTTTAAAAATGCCTTGGATAATGACACCAGTCCTGAAGCCAAAGCCTTTGATCTAGATCTGAATGCACTCAATCTCGCCGAACTTTCTGAGCGTCCCGGAAAAAATCAAGTTTTGTTCAAAAAGAGTAACGATTCCTTTGTGGCCTCAAAAGTACAAACTTCCTGGATCGCACCAGCGAACGATCAAATGCAAGCTGCCCATGATGAATATTCCCAGCAAATGGTTTCAGGTGAAGAAAGCCTATCCATGCAGCAAATTGATGATGTTCCTTTTCAAGTCATTGAACGCACCTTTACGGATTTTTACCATGAAGCAATGGATACTTCTGATATCAATTTCAACACCACATCTGGTTTCCAGGAAGCTTCGGTAGGATTTTCTGATCAGGGCTGGATGGGCAATATCGAGATTGATACCTTGACCACGATTGGTGAGGAAAGAGACTTGAGACAGGATCTGCATCTACGCATTCACAACTATATTCATCCCGGAGTGACCGAAGTAAATATTGAATTCGATTATCGATTCCATTATGAGGGTGAATGTCAAAAACTGCTCAATATGGATGGAGCTGGGAATTATCTCCGATCCGGCTTATACTGTTATTTAAAGTCCAAAGATGATCAGGTGTTTCACAATTTTCCACTGTATATTCAAGCCATCAGTAGATACTGGGACAAACCTTTTCGGATGCAAGATGAGCGTCGGACTGGAGAAGATGGTTTTCAAACTTATAAAGGGGTCCTTCATATTTATCAGGACCGCCCCATCGCCGGGAATGCAGATTTGGTCTTTAAGACAAAATTAGAGTGTGTTGCCAATGGAGCGGCCAGAACCAGGGCTTCCGTTAAAACGGAAATAAAAGAAGTACGACTCAGCTACCGTACCATTGCATAGAAAGTTCCCTTCAGATGTATTTCTGACCTAAAGCAAATCCCTCATTTATTCTGATTATCCTGAAATAGCCGCATTCCCTCAAAGGATGCGGCTGTGATCGATTCCCTAGCCCTTACTGTCCATCAAATGTTCATCCATTTTTCATTCTTTGATCAGTCTGTTTGAAGCCTTAGGACAGTTTGAAACTTTCTTAAGGCTAAGGCTCTTCATCTCAAGGCTTAAACTCAGCCACATACTCCTCTCCTGTCTCCAGGTGCATAAAGGCAGCTTGCACATCTCTAAAGCGTGTGATCGCTGTCCCAGGCTTCAGCTCTACTGTCCACTTCTGCATCTGGAGTTGCAAGGAAAAACTGGACAAAAAGTTAAGCTTTAGATAAAACATGAGATTGTTGTAGATGGTTGTTCATTTCGGCTGGGGTTCTATATCCGATAGCCGAATGTAATCTTTGTCTGTTGTACCAGATTTCAATGAATTCAAAGAGGGCGATTCTGGCCTCTTTTGCAGTGGAGAAAAAGGTATCATATCCGATCTCGGCCTTGAGTGTTTTGAAGAAGGACTCAGCGACTGCAGACCCTTGCGGGATCTTCCCAGCAATTTCCTTTCCTGCTCATGCTTTGAATGATCTGGTGTTTGTGGAGTTGGGCACGGAAAGCCGCGGCTGCATACTGAACCCCACGATCAGAGTGAAAGATCAGACCTGGCTCCACTGCTCGATTTGTGATGGCCATTTTCCATGCTGCCAAAATGGTCTGCTCTGTTGTCATCTCTTGACTCAAGGCCCATCCAATCACCTGTCTGTCAGCCAGATCTATAATTACTGTCAGATAAACCCAGCCCTGTCCGGTCCACAAATAGCTGATGTCTGACACCCAGGCTTTGCCCAAACAATCCCACTCAAACTGGCGATCCAATACATTGGGTGCAATTGTAAGTTCATGATTCGAATCTGTGGTTTGCTTGTACTTTTTCTTGACTTTACTCTGTATACCTGCCGCCTTCATCAGGCGCGCCACACGAGGGCGAGAAGCTACTTTGCCTACTCGTCTTAAGGCTTCTGTAATCCGAGGACTGCCATATCGCCCATGACTTTTTTGATGGATCTGGCGGATCTGGGCCAGCAAAGACCTATTCTCTTTTGCACGCTTGGATTGACCCCGATTCAGCCAATGGTAATACCCACTGCGACTTACGCCCATAACTTTGCACATCTTCCCAATGGGAAATTCTTCCTTATGAGTCTTGATAAACTCATAGATTACCCATCGCTCCTGGAGAAGATGCGCACTGCCTTTTTTAGGATATCTCGTTCTAGTTGGGCCTCTCGTAGCTCTTTCTTCAAGCGGGCAATCTCGGCCTGTTCGGCACTTAAAACCGACTTCCCATTCCCAGGAAAACTTGATGCCTGGTCCTGGAGATACTCTCGTTTCCATCGACGCACAATATCGCGACTAACACCTATATCTGTGGAGACTTCCCTGATACTTTTCCCACTCAGGCACAGCTCCACAGCCATGACCTTGAAATCCTTCGTGTAACTCTTTCGTTTTCGTTTCATTGATATTTTGATTCGTGTTCGAGCTTAACTTTTTGTCTCCTCAAAGATAGCAACTCCAAACATGTTAAGGCTCAAAATCGAGACTCACAAAATCAACCTAAGTCTTAAACGTATATAAGCCGCATCCCATTACAGGATGCGGCCTTGATCGATTCCCAAGCCCTACACTACCGCTCGATTTTCATCCATTTCTGAACATGCTGCCCAAAATCTGGATGCGTCCATTTCACCAAATAGATACCTGCAGCCAGTGAAGGGAAATCCTGCGTCCAACTATCGACGATGGGAACCGTTTTTTGAATGAGTTGTTTTCCGTTAAGGTCGAGCAGTTGTAGATCAACAGTTTGGGGCTGACCGGACTGATTGCGCAAGGATAACTCAGCTGAAGGATTGTGGAGCAATTGAATCGGCAAATCGGAGAAAACGGTCTGTCTATCTATTGCTAGTGGCCATTCTCTTTCAAAAACATACACCAGTCCAGCATCATAAAACACACTATCATGGGCAGCAAAAGGCACACCAACAATCAGGGTTTCTCCCTGCAAATCCATGACATAGCCAAATTGATCAAACTGATTTCGAAGCGGTGCCACAATTTTGGCGCTTTCTCTCCATTGGCCATTGGCCTGAAGGTCAAAGGCATATACCGATCCTGCACTTGTGAGGGAATCCATGTTCATTCCTATATGATCTTCCGTAAGTGCTCCAATGAGGGCAACATTCCCCTTGAGACATACAGTGCCAAAGTGATCTTTGTAGGCCCGGTCTGAGGCGACCAAAACCTGATGTAAGACCCACTCCCCAGAGTTTTCCCGATGGTATACCTCAACACTCCCCGCTTCGGTCAAGCGTTCTCCTCCCGGCAGGTCATCTTCTGTAGGATTTCCAATCATGACATAGTCTCCACTGATATCAGGATATCTCCCATAGTATTCGTAACTCTCCGCCAACTGATCTTGAAGAATCTGTACTTCTTCCCAGACTCCAGAAACAGGACTTCTTTCAAAAATATATGCCTGTCCAGATTCAAAATTGATAAAAGGATTTTCAACATCGAAGTGAGGCGCACTGATTACAGCACGATCTCCATCCAAAGCCAAAACCTGACCGAAGTGTGCCTCTTCCTGCCGATCACTGGCCACCAGTTTTTGAACAAATTCCCATCCCTTTCCCGCCTCATATTCAAACACGAAAGTAGCACCTGCCTCTCTGATGGAATCCGCTTCATTTTCATCATAATTATCTCCATCAGAACCGATCAACACACGATTCCCCGATAAGGCAAGCGCTGATCCAAAATGTCCACCAAATATTGGAAAAGGTGCCAAAAGCGTCGTATCAAATTGCCAAAAACCAGCAGAAGTAAGCTGATACATCTCAACAATGCCCACTTGACTGCTCCCAACTACAGAGTCTACTTTCGCATAGGGGGAAGCAATGGCAACCCATTGATCTGACATGGCCAATTTGTCTCCAAAAAATGCCGTGGGTTTTCGATTTTCAGATACGAGTTTCTGGTGAAGTTCCCAGTCTCCTGTAGCCGTTTTCCGATACATATAAGCTGCTCCAGCATTGAATATGCGGTCTTGCCCCATGGAATCATAATGATGGAAATGTGCTCCGGCCAATAAATAGTTCTCTGTCACTGCGATAGCATTTCCAATATGATCTTGAGATTCTATGCTGGAATCATTGGGGAGAATCGTTTCCTGAGGAATCCACTTTTGCCCCAGCATGACACTACTGGCAAAAATCAGGAAGAAAAAGATACATATTTGAAATAAATGTTTCATTGGGTCATGTTTTTGTTTGTATTGCATAGGGAAGAAGGCTAATCTCTTTGGATCAGCAATTTGTAGGGTTGAGGGAAGTCTAATTCAGGGAGTATGAGCACGTACAAAGCAGGCGGAAATCGTGATACATCAATGCTTGAATGTTGGACAGAGACAGATCCAACTCTTGTTCCAGTGATATCGTAAACGAGGGCTTGTGTGATGCGGGAGGCATCTTCGCCGGATATATGTACCAAAGAATGCGCGGGATTGGGGAACAATTGAAGGCCCATGGATTCGGACAGATGATCCGCTATTGACAAAGCCTTGACTGCGACTATCTCGAAGCTATCAATGCTGGCTTCTTCCGCTGGAGAGGCATATCTCAGAAAGTAATTGTTTCCGGAGAGGAGTGGGGCAAAAGAACCATCTCCCAGGAGACAATCTATTTCATTTCCAGAACAAGTATCCAATAATGTCAGAGAGCTTGTACTATCAATTCCATTGATCTCAACTGATCCATCAAAAGGCATCGAGAATTGGTACCAAACATCCTGATTCTCCACCATCACCATTTCGCAGGAAGCTTCAAAGGTCTCCGTTGCATAGCGCGTGTCAGCGATCAGGGTATCCAGCATGCTGATGTCTTCCACCATTTCTGCATTATCGCATATGTCATTGTGTGGCAGGGGAAAAACGACAATCGAAAAATCTTCAGCTGTTGCACTCAAAGCTGGTGATGCAAAGCGCAACACATACTGTTGACCTGAATCCAATACTTGCCATAATTGATTCCCAATGGAACAGTCGAGCTCTGACCCACCACAGGAGTCCCAAAGTGTAACAGTATGCGGGGCTTGAAAGCCGTCAATCAGCACTTTGCCATCGAATGGCATGTCGAAGCTGAACCATAGATCCAAATTATCCTGGCTGGCGTTTTCACAACTCGCATCGAGGCTTTCAGTGGCTTCCCGTGTATCTAGTTGAATGGTTTGTGGATTGGTGATATCAGGAATCTGCATGGGGTTGGTACATTCATCATTGGGCAGATTTTCAAATGCCTGAATGCTGAAGACATCCTGATCTGCCTGCTGACTGATGCTGGCATATCGAAGCACATACATTTGTCCTGAGTCAAGACCGTGCACAATTCCATTCCCTGATTGACACCAGAGTTCTATCCCTCCACAAGAATCCCAAATTGCCACAGTGTTGGCACCTGCAACATCATCAATCAGGACTTTTCCATCAAATGGCATCCGAAACTCAAACCAAAGATCCAGATTCTGATTGAACCCATCCTCACAACTGGCATCCAAACTCTCTGTGGCTTGTCTGGTATCTACTGAGACCAATTGCATCTGGCTGATATCGCCTATTGAATCGGGTGCCTGACATTCATCAAAGGAGGGAGGCGAAAATGCCTGAATATTGAATTGGTCCTGAACAGCTTGAGAGGAAATGGCTGCATAACGCAAGAGGTAAGTATTGGCAGAATCCAGGCCATAGATGAAACCGTTTCCAATCAGACAGTCAATTTCATTGCCTCCACAAGAATCGAATACGGCAATTCTGTTCATTCCGAATACGCCTGTTATGTTCAGCATCCCATCATAGGGCATCGTAAACTCATACCAAAGATCCAGATTATCCAGGTTTGCAGTTTCGCAAGAGGCATCCAGTGTTTCAGTTGCTTCGCGGGTGTCGAGTGAGATGATTTGCTGAACGCTCAGGTCTCCAATGGTATCAGGACTTGTACAGGCATCATTTGCCGGAGGCTCAAAGGCCTGAATTCCGAATTGATCAACATCCGCCTGACCTGAAGTAGCTGCATAACGCAAGAGGTACATCTTGGCAGAATCCAGACCATAGATGAATCCATTGGCGATTTGGCAAGCCAGTTCATTTCCCCCACAAGTGTCAAAAAGGGCAATCTTATTGAATCCAAATACGCCTGTCAAGCGAATCATCCCATTATATGGCATGGTAAAGGCATACCATAAATCCAAATTGATCATAGAGGAATCTTCACAAGAGACATCTATGCTCTCTGTAGCCTCTCGGGTGTCCAGACTAACGAATTGTTGAACGCTGATGTCAGGAATGCTATCAGGGGTACTACATTCATCATTGGGAGCGGGTGGAAATGCCTGAAAGGTCACGTCGTCAGATCCACTCTGCAAAGCGTACACTCCATATCGCAGCACATAGGTTTTGCCAGCTTGTAAGCCATAAAAGAATCCTCCACTCAGCTCACATCCCAATTCCATCCCTCCACAGCTATCAAACACAGTGATTTTGTTTACCCCAAATACCCCAGTTACGGATAGCTTTCCATCGTAGGGCATGGTAAAATGGTACCATAGGTCCAGATTATTGAGGCTTGAGTCCTCACAGGAAACATCCATACTTTCATAGGCTCCTCTAGGATCTATATTCACAATTTGAGGCGTCGTCAGATCTCCAAGAGAGACTGATTGACTACAGATATCATTTGCAGGCGTAGCAAATGCCTGAACAGTAATGTTGTCCTGAATTGCTTGAGTAGCAATGGCTGAGTACCGTAACCAATAGGTGGTTCCTGAATTTAAAGAATCCACGAATCCATTTCCAGAAAAACAAGCGATGTCAGTTCCAGCGCATTGATCATATAAGCTGATCCGATTAAATCCAAAGACGCCTGTAATTCTCAGTTTCCCATCGAAGGGCATGCTGAAGGTATACCAAAGGTCTTGATTGACCTGATTGGGGCTTTCGCATGAAGCATCCAGACTCTCATAGGCTTCTCTTGTGTCCAGTTGAATTTGCTGAGGAAGGCTTACATCTCCAATGGAAATCGCATTAGAACACTCATCGTTGGAAGCAGGAGCGAATGACTGGATCTTGAAACTGCTGCTCGTCATACTAGCCTGAATAGTACTCATCCTTAATAGGATATTTGCCCCAGATGACAAGGAGTCCACGAAACCTTTTACAATGATACAGGCAAGTTCTGATCCTCCACACGCATCATATACGGATACCCGATTGATGCCATTGACATTGGATATCAGTAATCGCCCATCATAGGGCATGGTCAATTGATACCAGACATCACGATTGTTGTTGCTGACTGTCTCACAAGATGCATCCAGACTCTCTGTTGCCAGAGTAAAGTCTGCCTGAATGGTCTGTTGGCTTGTAACATTGGGAATATTGATCGCATTGATACAATCGTCATTGGGGGGTTGTGCCAGCAAGGTGAGTGCAACCCCTGCCAGTAAACTGGTGAGCAAAATTGATCGAAACATAGTTGGATAGGTTAAACAGGATGACGTAAAGAAAGACGCATGCCTGAATCTATGCGAATACAAATGAGCAACTGGAAGTCTTCTATAGACAAGTGGAGGGAGGGAAAAGATAAGTGGCAGGGGAGGCATGGAGACCTTGAGCCAGCATCGATAGACATCAAACAGGTACAAGTGAAAAATGTAACAGGGAAAGTCAAAAGATCTTATCCGATCAGGATACCAGATATGATCCAACTTATGCTACAAGATCGCTATTCGCTTGAGGAATTCTTCCTTTCTTCTGCGAGAGATATCTACGCTATGTCCATCATTGAGTAGTACATACCCCCCTTCCCCTTTGATATATTTCTGTATGTGCTTCAGATTAATCAAAGAAGCATGATGAACCCTGCAAAAGCCTTTATCTTCTAAAAGGAGTTCAAAATCTTTCAGGGTTTTGGAAACGAGAAGATGTTGTTTATTGGGCAGATGTACGACCGTATAATTCCCACTGGCTTGACAATAGATGATGTCCTCAACCTGGATGAATTCCATTCCTTCAGAAGTGGAAATGGCCAGTCGTTCAAATGGTTGAGGACTTTTGGGATTCAAATTGTTGAACAAGTGCTTATATCTCGGATCGGCCTCCTCCTTTTTTTCTTCTACCAAGCGCTGCACACTTTCTTGCAGATCGTCGATATCCAGAGGCTTTAGCAGATAGTCGAAGGCGCTGAACTTGATGGCCTTGATGGCATAGGTATCATAAGCTGTGACAAAGATGGTCGAAAAATCGATGGTCTCTAATTGTTGCAACATCTCAAATCCAGTCATATGCGGCATCTGGATATCGAGGAAAACCAGCTCTGGTTTGTGTTCTTGGATTCTTTGCAAGCCTTCAATAGCAGAAGAACATTCCGCAAGCACATGAATTTCAGAACAATACGTTTTCAGAGCCATGCTCAAAGATTCTCGCGCATCGGCTTCATCGTCTATGATGATGGTCTGGATCATGTTAGCTGATTGGTATTCGAATATCTACTCTGGTTCCACCTCCTTGTCGCTCACTGATTGTCAGCTCTCCTTCCAATCTGTCCTTCTGTGTGAGCAAAAGTAATCGTTCTCGAGTGAGTTGCAAGCCAAAAGATTTTTGTTTGGGAGAAGAATCAGGTCGAAACAGGACGGCTTTCTCCCTCCCGATTCCATCATCTTCGATCACACAGCTCAACATTTCGGGCTCTTCCTTCACAAAGATCCAAATATTTCCTTCACCTTCTTTGTGCATCAGCCCATGCCAGATCGCATTCTCAACGATGGGCTGCAAGATGAGCGGCGGAATCAACACATCATCTACATCCGTCTCAGGATCAATGATTTGTTCGACCTGGATTTTGTCCCGAAATCGCAATGCCTCCAGTTGAACATAGGTATTCAACATAGACAATTCTTCAGCCAGGGATACCAGATCTTTTTCCGAATGTTCCAGGATCTGCCGGAGGAGTTTGGAGAATTTGGACAAGTATCGCGAGGCTTGTTGGGTTTCTCCTTTTAGGGTGAGGTGATTGATCGAATTGAGGCAATTGAATACAAAATGAGGGTTCATTTGGGCGCGAAGGGCTTTCATCTCCAATTCCCCTAATTTTTGCTGGAAATGAGAGGCGTCCAGCTCTTGTTGTTGGGTAGCAATCATTTGCTGATTTCGAAGTCGCTGTCGGGCTTGATAGACAATCAGAATGACAATGATCAATAGGAGCAGGAAGCCGATGCCCAATGCCCAGCTCAGTATTGTCTGACGTTTGGCGGTCAGTTCCTGGATCTGTGCTTGTTGGGTAAGATTGTTGATCTCCTTCTCTTTCTTGGCGGTTTCATACTTCAGTTCAAGTTCCTTGATCCGATTGAGATAGTTTTCGTTGATCATGCTATCCTTCCATATTTCATACTCAATCCGATAATGCAAAGCCTGGGAAGGATTTCCAGCTCGTTCATAAAACAGGGAGAGGGAATAATTGATTCCAGAAATCAAGTCTCTTAAATCCAGTTCTGTGGCTCTTGTCAATGCTTCTTCCAACAATGGGAAGGCCTTGGCATAATGTTGTTGGCTTCCGTAAACAAATCCAAGTCCATGCTTGGCATACAATATTTTAGCTGGCAAATTCAATTCCTCAGCTAGTTTGAGGGCTTGTGAATAAAAATACTCCGCACTATCCAACTTCACCATTGACTCATACGTAGACCCGATGTTTTGGTAGTTGATCACAATATTTCGCAGATCTCCCAATTCTTTGTTGATCTCAAGAGATCGTTGTAAATACTGAATTGCCTGAGGATAGTCTTTTTGTTTTTTGTAGATCAATCCCACATTCCCCAGACCAAGTCCCAAAGATTCTTTCCCGTCTTGATGGGCGATAGATTCTGCTTTTTCCAAATATTCGAGATAATATTTCAAGGCTTGATCATACTTCCCCATTCTATTGTAGACAGTACCCAAATTATTGATGCATCCCATGACTTCTTGTTCCTTTTCACGTTCTTCATACCGCGCTCGGGCAATCAAAAAATGAGCTGCTGCTGTGTCATAAATGCCAATGTTCATATGGATAATCCCGGAATAATCGTAATAGGCACTCACATAGCGCGGCTTCGTCCTTTCATCTATCAATGGTCTGGCAAGATGGAGGTAGAGTTTGGCTTCGGCAGGCAGACCCTTAATCCAGAAATAAAAATAGGCAAGCGATAAATACGCATTGATCTGGCAGGAGGTGTTTTCGATTTCTTGGCTAAAGGCCAAAGCTTTTTGTAGGTAATATAATCCGCTATCTGGTTGCTCCCTTAAATAAGTCGAATGTAGCTTCCTTAGAACATCATATCGGTCCAGATCGGATAACTGCGTAGTCAATAAGGCACGAAGACTATCCCGATAGGCATATTGGTCAGCCTTTAAAGATGAAAAACCTGAGATCAATAAAATGCCACAAAGAAGTGTTGTAATCAACAAAGAATAGGGGTGTGACCTGGGAATCCTTTGATCGCCATCAAGATATTTCAAGTCACCGACCTGGCTGTTTGCCTTGATTTGCTTGGCGAATGAATTTGCCTGTATGGGAGAGAAGGATAACATAATGTTTGGATGGGGGGATCAAGTCTCTTATGATCATTTGACTTGATGAACAAGCGTCAAGAATGGATGTAGGGCATTCCTGTCTGAAATCTTCTCTTCAAGGTACAAAAGCCCATTCATTTTCCCTAAAAATTGGCCTGAATCCGGAATCCATGACCATTAGGTAAGAAGACCCTCTACTTCAATTTTAAGCTCAGGTAAATCCTGGTGGATAAAAACCCAAATAGTGATGGGCTTAATGGCGTCGTATTGATGAATAATTGTATTTCTCCGGTTAATAATTGAATCGGAAAAACTCAACCGACATCCCAATTGTTGGAGTTTTGACAATGCCTCACCGATTATGCCTATTTCTCTTTCAACTGCCCTGAGAATTGTCAGATTTGTTTCAAATACCAATTCATCTTTTACATCAGGAATGGTGATGAAATAAATCATCAAAAAATGAAGCAGTAATTTTGTTCTGGATCAAGGCGCGAAACCCGATTTTAGTGTAGCTAAGTGAGGGTTGAGCAACGCAGAGTCAGGGCAAAAGCACAATTCAGAATAGATGATTTATTTTGTCTCCATTCCTCAGCTAGATGAATAAGAAAAATATTGTCTATCGCCAGAGAAATATCAAAGAGGTATTTTTTCTCCTTTAACGTCATAGAGTAAAACCTTGGAATTATCTACCTCTTCCTTGAAATATGGATTTTTAATTCCCTTATACCAAACCAAATCAATTTTTCTATCCAAAAGCTTTGTGAGGGAGTCCAGGAATCCCCAGAAGGAAAAATACCACTCATCCGCTTTGATCTGTTCATCATCCATTTCGTACAAAAAATCAATGTCTGATTTCAAAGAAAAATCTTTCCTCAGGACAGATCCAAAAAGCCACAGATTTTTTACTTTATGAAGCTGGCAAAGCTTTCTAATGTCAAGTAAATGAGACTGAATGAATGGCGGAAATGTCTTGTTTCTCTCTTTCATTGTGAACGATTCCTATAGGATCTAATGTACAAAATCATGTCCAATTTCCCTAAAAATTGGCCTGAATCCGGAATCCATAGGATCGCATCCCCGGATAGGCTGCCCATTCCAGTCCCTGTGCATTGCCTGAACCATTGCTGCCTTCTGGATTGATTCGATCTGGCAGGCTGGTGTACAGATAGGCCAGATCTCTTCCTACAATCGATACCTCCAGTTGCTGAAATATTTTCACCTGCTCAAGGAAGGTCTTGGGAAGGGTATAAGACAGGGACACTTCTCGAAGTTTGATCCAACTATTGTCCAGGATACCGGGCTTGGACAAAAATCTGCCCCACCCACCTGCATTGGGTACATATTTGAAATAATAGTGGACCACTTTGTCATTGGGTGTTCCATCGGCATAAACGCCATCCAGCACTACCCCAATATTCCGCTCATTGCCTTCAGGATCGGTATAAGGCAGTCCTCCTCCTTGTCGTTCGGAGAGCGTGAGCGGGCTTTGTCCTGTTTGTAAACCAATCACATATGAGCCAGCATAGATATCGCCCCCCCATTTGGTGTCGAGCAGGGTATGTAGCCTGAAGCCTTTGATACGAAGATCTGTGGACCAACCTCCAATAAAATCAGGCGAGGCATTGCCGATCGGAACCCGATTGTCTGAGATCAAATAATGGGTTCCTGCTTCATTCAGGATGGGCTGCCCATTGGCATGATAGACATAATCATATCCTATGATGGTTCCATATTGTTCCCCTTCCCGCACCGCAATTGCGGGCCCATTCAAGCCCCAGATATTAGCAAGTTCCAGGATATCAGCTCCATCTCCCAGGCTGATTACGTGATTTCTGTTTCTGGCAGCATTGAATGAAGTCCGAAAAAAACCATTGACTCCTTGCCAAAAGGTGATGTTTAGCACGGCTTCTATCCCACGATTCTCCAGGCGTCCTGTGTTGATCCGAATGTTGCTTGCACCAGAGGAAGCAGGTAAGGGTGCATCCAGAATTTGATCGAAAGAACTGATGTGATAATAGGTAACATCCAGATTTACTCTGTCATCCAGCAATCCAATGGTGGTGCCTACTTCATAAGAGTTGGCTTGTTGAGGACGCAAGGCAATTGGTGGAATGGTTCCAGGTAAAGATGCAGTCTGAACGTTGCCAAAAGTCCCTGTAGAATAGACAAAATCTACCTGGAACGGGTCTGTATCTGAAGCAGCTTGTGCATAGGCGCCACGGATTTTCCAAAAATTGATCCAGGAAGGCAATTTGAGTACTTCTGAGGCAATGAAGCTGAGAGAAGAGGAAGGATAAAAATAGGAGTTGTCGGAGATGGGTAAAGCAGAGGACCAATCATTGCGACCTGTGACTTCCAAAAACAGCCAATTGTCATAAGACAGGTTCAAAAATCCATATAGAGAATTGATGTTCTTGTCAAACCTAAATTCCCTTGGCGCAGGAACAGATAAGGGGTCCTGAAAGTTGTTGAAATTGAATAGCCAGGGGTTAACCCATCTGCCACTTTGTCCTTTCAGTCCATACAAGCGACGCTTCCATTGGGTGCCTCCGACAGAAGCTCGAACTGAAATCGGAATATCAAACAATTGATCTTTATGCGCAGTGATCAGGAATTCATTGTTGTTGACCTGGTTTTTGGTGAGTTCATTACTATAGAATCCTTCATTGATTCCCAGAACATCAATGGGGTTGTTGCGGGTTTCGAACTGATCCAAATTGAAGTCTAGCCCAACTCTCCCCATTGCTGTCAACCAAGAGGCAATGGAATAATTGAGGGTGATTGAGCCGATCAGTTTGTTTCGACTTAAGGTTGTGTTCTGGTTAAAGGTATTCCACCAAAGATGTGGAGGCGAAAATGTAAATGGATATTGTCCATCATAAGTGTTGCGCGCTCCATTGGACAGAATATTGATCTCTCGTTCGAGTCCTTTGTAGGATCGCGGCCAACTATACAGAATGCCTTTGCCGAATGATTTGTTGTTATCATCCCCCAATGTAGGACTGTTCAGCCGTTCGAAATTGATGTAGGAAAGGCTGATATCAGCGGTAAGTTTTTCGGAGATGTTCAGGTTTCCTGCCAGATTCGCATTGAGTTGATCAAATCCACTATTGGGGATGACCGCTTTGTGATTGGTATTGGTCATGGATACTCTGAGGGTTCCCATTTCTCCCCCACCAGAGAAACTAACATTATGTGTGGTGGTATGTCCATTGTTAAAATACAACTTCAGATTGTCGGGCTGGGGAGAATACGGCCTCATTACTCCATCCCACCATCGTACCATTTCTCCCTTCATCTCCGGTCCCCAGGAGACACCGGTTGAATAGAATCCGAATAGTTCGGTCGTAGACTTTCCAAACGGCCCCTCAATGGTATGAATATTGGCAGGATAGACAAATTCTCCTTCATCATTCTTCTCCAGTTGCGGCGCTAACAGGCTTACGGGGCCTCCACTTCCATAGATGTTTTGCACCTCTCTATATCGATACGGTTGAATGACTTTGTGAGAAACAGCATACTGAATCCCGATTCCCGATTGTTGTTTTCCTTTTCTTGTAGTGATGAGGATGACACCATTGGCGCCTCTCGCACCATACAAGGCAGCAGCAGTTGGTCCCTTGAGGATATTCATCTCCTCTATGTCTTCAGGATTGATATTGTTGATCGCCGATCCCCAATCAACCCCTCTTCCAATGTTTTCCATTCCAGGAGCATTTTCCAGCGGGACTCCATCGAGCACGATCAGCGGTTGATTGTTTGCATTGATATTGTTATTTCCTCGAATGGTGATCCGGGTAGTCCCTCCGTCCACGCCGTTTGGACTTGCGATTTGCACACCAGCAGCTTTGCCACTCAAGGCATTGATGACATTGGGCGCATTGGAGAGGGCGACTTCATCGCCCCCAACACTCTCTGTCGAATAACCCAATTCTCTTTTCTGTCTTTTTATTCCAAGGGCAGTAATGACCACATCATCCAATTGAGCGTTCTCAGAAATCATTTTGATCACAAAGGTGGTCTGGCCACTGAGGAGAGTGATCGGTTGAGAAATAAAACCAAAATAGCTCACCAGTAATTGAACACTGGTATCTTTAACTGTCAAGAGGAATTGCCCTTTCTGATCAGTGAGTGTTCCTTCACTATAGTCAATGATCTCAACCCTTGCTCCAACCAAAGGTTCCTCTGTCTCCTCAGAAATGACGATTCCTTTGATTTCGATTTGGGCCACCAATAGCTGTGGGAGAATGCAGCACATCAGGATAACTCCCCATATGGTTTTCTTCATAGAAGTAATGCTCAGATCTTTTTGCCTAAAGCTAGCCTCGAAAGTAGCAATTTTGTCTGATTCAGGAGCTTTTTGAAAAAAAAATCTCTCAGATGATCGGATTGGGAGACAGGTGGGGCGTATGAAAATGTCAAGCTAATAGACATTCATTCACAAAAAACCATAGCAATGCTTTCTTTCCGTTTCATCCCGATTTTTGTTTTAGTTCTCATGAGCATCTTTGGGTGCGAACATGATTCATTTGAAGAAATGGATACTCCCATGCCTAGTCCACAATCCAAAACCTTTGATCAGATCATTGCACAGGGAGGGCAGTTTGAATCATTTGCGGAGAAAAGTGATAGCACAATAGTGGACTCAACCTTGAGTGATCAACATGGGGAAGAATGGCTCTGTGTTAGCAAAGAATATGATTTTGTCAATGGGGCTGAGGAATATTTCAACTTCAATCCCAGTTCTGAAATCATTTGGCCCGGCAATCTGCTACAAGGAAATTCCATAACTGAGTCCACACCCAACCCTATCGTAATTGACCGAGGTCCAGGCTGTGTCACGATCGACTTGGTCAATGGCTCAACAGGAACGCAAAAATGCGTAGACAAGGTCAGTCAAGGGAATATCATTGAGGCTCTGAATGAAATCATCGATGCCAATAATGGGATTCTTCCAGCTCAGTTTTCCTACAATTTTGAGGAAATTCAGTCCCAACAGCAAATGGCATTCAAGATGGGTGTTAACTTCCATTCTCTCACCACAGACGTCAAGGGAAAGCTGAGTATCAACAGCAATCGTTCCTATCATAGTTATCTGGTTACCTTAACACAGAATTTCTATACCATGATCTTTGAAAAGCCCACCTCTTATGATGCGTTTTTCGCTGCGGAAGTCCAGCCTTCTGACCTTGAGCCTTATATTGGTCCAGGGAATCCTGGCACTTATATTTCCTCTGTAACCTATGGACGAAAATTCTATCTCCTGGTCGAGTCCACCTCTTCCAGGACAGACATCCGGGCCTCCATCAAAGCCACTTATGATGCAGCTGTAGTAGGAGGATCTCTGTCAGCCAGTGCCCAATATGTGAAGGATCTGGAAAACAGCAGCATCAAAGTGTTTGCTCTTGGAGGCGATCAGGGATTGGCCCTATCTACCTTTAATGGGGATATGACTGCTGTAGGAAGATACCTGACAGAAGGCGGAGATTATCGGACGGGGGTTCCGCTGTCCTATGTTCTTAGAAGCCTTGAGACACATCAGGATCTTGCAGTGAAAGTAGCCACTAAATATCAAACCACTGTTTGTGAGCCCAAAATCTTTGATGATACCCCTCCCCCATTCACGGCTTTCTGGTCTGATGCCTTTGATGCGATTGGCTCTGCGACTCAATTACAGAATGGAGACATTGCCCTGTTTGACCTGACGGGAAAGCAGTATGTCATCTGTGATCAATTCAACTATACCTTTACTGGCCCCTACAGTATTCATGACGAATCTGCTCCGCTGAAAAATTGTCCACTCGATGCTGTATCAGCAGCTCAGTTGCTCCCCAGTGGAAATCTCTATTTGCATGATGGTACCGGGACCAAATACACTGTATTCCGACCGGATAGTTCTTATTCAAGTATTTATTCCCTGTCAGTATGGGGACATGATGATCATCCATTTGATCTTCATGGGATCTCCGCAGCTATCGAAGACAATTCTTCTCGCGTGATTCATTTCAACAAAACCGGAGATAAGTATGGATATTACTCGATCAACAAACCATTTGGAAATGTATATGACCTCTGGCAGTGGGGCCCTGACAATACATGCCCAATCAACGCTGTTGGAGCTGCTGTCAAGTTGGAATTGGCCAATAGTTACTACATCCTTTTTGATTTATCGGGCACAACTTACACGATTTATCAAGCAGGGAATGGCGGACAATTTATTGGATACTACCAATTGTAGGGATCAAACACACACAAACACGATTGTCAAGTCTGCCCGGATGGGCAGACTTTTTGTTCATCTCTGTGCTTTCTCAGCCTGGATCTTCACCATCCAGAATTCCCAATAGCTCCTCTGCTCCTTGTTTTCTATAATGTGGAATGGGACTGCTAATGATGTCTGACAGGATCCTTCTCGCTTCATCCAGTTGATCTGAGCCTACCAATGCTAGGGCTAGCCACCACTGAACTCTCAGGCCTAATTGCTCATCCTTTGTAGCAGAAGCTAATTTCAGATGCAGAATTGCTCGTTTATAGGAACCAGTACCCACTTCGGCGATTCCCAACAAATAATGTGCATATATGTTTTCCCCATCCATTTTCAAAAGGTCGAGTGCGCCCTCCCTGGAATTTTGGTAATCCTTGTTGACAAGATTTGACTCTATCTGCTCCAATAATTCTGCATGGTCAGCAGATGACATATTGCTCTTGAACTCTACATCCGGGCTGAGCCACTTCTTGACAAGAGCCTCCGTAGGAGAATCCTGATTCATATTCCAGATTCCTATGGCGATGAGCAGAACAGAGGCGGCAAGCCCGACAATTTTCCAGATGGGAAAGGAAGTCGTTGCAGGATGCTGATCAAGGGTTTGCTGGTCCCATAGATCAGACATGTCCTGTCTCAACGCCATATCTTTGACCCCTCTCATCAATTCTTGCACATATCGAACTTGCAAACTTAGTTCGTGATTGGCTGACATGTCCTGTTCAAATTCGCTCTGTTCATTTGGCAACATATCCTTGTCCAGGTATCGGCTGATTCGAATGAATTTCTGATCTTCTATTTTCATGATGAGAGCTTTTCTTTTAGTGCTTGCAGACATCGATAATAGTGCGTTTTCAATGCATTTTCACTTCGTCCTTGCTGATCTCTTTTGCTGATCTCCTTGTAGGACAGCTCCTGATAGGTCCGCATAGTTACGAGATGCCTGCACTCTTCCTTGAGCTGCGAGAGCGCATGCTGAAAGAGGGCGAGTCGATCGAGTTCCTGTATCACGAACTCTTCTTGTGGGATTTCCTCTTCCAAAAGAGCGAGATATGCTTCTAGCTTCTTTTCGCTTTCTCTTCCCTTATATTGGAGATTTTTCAGGACCCGCTGATAAATGGAATAAAAATAGCTTTGTATGCTGGCCTTCTGATTCAAGACAAATTGCCCAGACTGAATTTTCCTTATCAACACTACAAAACTATCCAGAAAGGCATCCTTGATGAGATGAGTCTGCCTTTTTCTCCAGAATGCCTGTTGCCTCATTGTTCCAAGCATATAGGCCTGGAGTTGTTTGAACAAGCAAGACATCGCACGCTGGTTGTCCTTGCAAATATCTGCCAGAAGGGCGGGATAATCCCGCTTGTAGTTGGCACAATCCAGGCCTTCAATGGCCGGATCCATCAATGGTATATGGCTTGTTGATTGTATCATGTTCTTTTTAATTTGGAAGACCAGGTTCCCACAGACCAGTCTCACCGATCAGAGAGAGAGAGGCCCAATATCTTGGGTGCTTGTAGGAGGAGATGGTGGTGGGATTGGTGATATAGGACCTTTTTGCATTATTTAAGGCGAGATGTTTCGATTCTCCCTGAAAAAGAGAATCATAAAACAATTCCGCTATCTCAGTGGTCTCTCTTGATTTTGCATCCCATCTGTTAGCAATCAGACTTCTGCAGCCTGCCATTTGAAATCTCCTTGCCAACGACAACAAGCCTTCACCAAACTGGATCGTCCCGGAGTTGGTCTGACAACCTGCCAGGAATATGAAGTTCGCCTTGAGGGACATCGTCGATATCTCATGTGCCAACAATCGATTACCTCCAGCTGCAATATCTGGTGCAAATATCAATTCAGAATTGTGTGGCTGGTCCAGGTTAGCTTCACTGTGAAGCCCCAGGTGAATGGCTCCTGCTTCAGGTGCATGAGAAAAAAAATCCGCCTTGGTTGCCGCTTTTCCTATCTTCGCCTGAAATCCCGACCGCCGACCAAGACTCTCTATCAGCTCATTTTGAAGCTGTAATGAGAACATTTTCACAAATGATTTATCAGACTCAGTCTGGTTTTTTTTCTTCTTTATTTTTGCTTGTAATTCAGGGGTAAAGGGTCCATAGCCAATCCAGGAATCTCTCGCCAGCTTGGATGGACCGCCTGTGCCCAGACTTGTAGAAACAGCATAAGTATAGGACACATCCCAGGTGTGGATCAAGTAATCCAGATCTTCAAAGGTATTCGATGCGGTCATGGAACCATCCACGACTAGTGCCTCAAAAGGCAGTTTGTACAAAAAATTGTCTGGCGCAATATGAAGATGTTCCACCTGCTTCAAATAGGGATGGAGGGGTTGGATCAGTGTATGATACAAGTTCGAAGCGGTTGCCAGATAGGGGTTGATCTGTGCCTGCTCATTTTCTGTGGAAGAAAATTCAGTTTTGCACATTTGATATATATTCTCCGTCCACAAGTGGATCGAATCAATGGCTGTAGGTGATCGATGCCAAATCATTGTATCTGCTCCAAGCACGAAGGTGTGAAGTGCATCCTTTCCCAAACTGTACAATAGCAAAGCAGTTTGCTCAGGTAGAGAGGCCTGCATCTCCGAGACAGACATGGGTTCCACCTGAAACTTCGCTTGAAAAAAATCAGGATAATCTCGCTCAAGATGCTGGATCAAACTCAACAAGCTATCTTCAAGCATAAAACGCTCCTGCTCAAATTTGGGAACATAGGCAAATAATTGTGGGTGTCCGTAAGCCATTTCAATTTGATTTTTCTTGCCTGCAATCAAGAATTCTAGCCGTTTTAATGAGCGATATATAGCAGGCGCTACCTGTGCAAGTTTCAGCCCTTCATCTTCCCGGATGGATTGCCTTAGCTGTTGAGATTTGTTTCTCTCAGATAGCTTGATGGCTTGTTTGATCCAGAGTTTGTCCTGCTTCAATCTATAGGCTTCATAGCATTGTGTCAAGGCTTTCTCATAGGTAGGACGGATGGTTTCTTGCAGGAGACGATGAGATTGTTGTTCTTTATACATCACAGAGCTCAAGGCTGATATATGAAGGGCCCGATCCAGAAGGTCGATACTTGCCTTCAAGTCTTGTTCTTGATGATTCTTTTGATATTCTTCATCATGTAAGTTTGCTATATGGGTCAAAATCCTCACTGCAAAAGGAATGTCATTGATTTTGGCCAAATCGAAGGCATCCACTGATTTCATTTCTTTGAGATCAGTAATAGCAAGCCAGCCTTTGTGGAACAAGTCAAAGGCTTTGGCAGTTTTGCCTTCTTCACGAGCAAGCATACCAAGATGAACATAGGCCCCTCCAAGTGCAATGGGTTGTCTGATCAGCGGCAATAGCTCGTTATATGCTTTTGCAGCCTGTTTGGCCTGTGCAAATTTTCCCCATTTCATGTAGAGGTTCACCTCTGCATTGAGAATGACCACCTGCGCATGATGTTGAGAGTGAGAACTCAATTGCTTAAGTTTCTGTACATACACATAAGCGGAGTCATATTCTTTCAAGCCTGTAAAGATGTGCACGAGTTGGACATAGCCTAGGATCAAAAAGGGCGAGGATTCTCCCATGAATTGACTTTGTTTTTGAACCAGAGGTAAGAGATAGCGTGCTGCAGAATCCAACTGCCCTGTTCGTACCAGAATTTGGGCCAAGGTATTCCCAGCATCATCAGTATAAGCAGAACCTTCACTATATGCGTTGACAAGCTGTAGGCCCGTAGTTGCCCATTGTTTGGCTTCTTCCACATCTCCTATTTGCTCAGCGTAAGCAGCTCTATGAGTGTAGGCAGTTCCTCTCATCAGCTCTCCATTGGCAATTTCATCTAAAGGGAGGGCACGTAAGGAGTCATTCAGAGACAGAAAGAGTGCTTCTTGCCCCAAATTGAGTGCGGCTTGTTCTCCCCCAAGGTAGGCCACTCCCAAGGCATAGAGGTAGGGGGAATTTCTTTGCCGCTCTTGCTCTATGATATGGAGGTACACCTCTAGAGCTTTGGCATGATCCTCCATCATGGTCCATCGTGCAGCATTCTGAATATTCACAGTAATCATGGCTGGACTCGCTTCCGAGAGAACCTTATTTGCATGTAAGATCGCTGAGTCCAATTTAGCATTTCCTTCCGCTAGTTTGCCCATGGACATATACAGACTTGAAATCAGACACTCAGCCTGTATAGCCACTGGATGATCTGGTGCAGTGGCGGCAGCTTTTTGAAATAATGGAAAGGTAGCCTGTAGATCTTTCTGGGTAAATAATACCGCCATGGCCTGGACCAGATACACACGAGCTTGGGTGGAATCAGCTATCTGGAAACTTGCTGTGTCCAGGATCGTATGGGTCTGATCCATGATGTAGGCCAGAGAATCCACCCGATTGATGTCCCGATAGGCTTTTGCTGTCATACATCTGGCCCAAATCCAGTTGTTATAGTCCTCCTGGATTTTGGATAGTTTGCCAAATGTACGGTAGGTGTCGATGAGCATATTCTGATCGGCCCTCGCATTGTAGTAAGCAAGACGGTCCAGCAGACTTCTTTGAGAAAGTTCTGGTTCCAGGGCGCCTCTCTCATTTTTGCAACTCACATCAGCAATAAGGAGCAGACAACAAAGGAGAGATAGCCACCCGATAGGTGAACTGAAAAAAAATAATCGTTTCATATCCAAAAGATTGAATCAATGGGAAGTTCATTGACTTCCACGAAATCTAGTTTATGTGTTGAATAAATGGAGCAAGCTTGTTCCTCTGCTTCACAAAAAGTATATTGGTAACTAATTAATGAGAAATAATATTGCATACTCTCATTAAAAAATCAACAAAATGACAATTCAGGAATTTTCATTTTCCTAATTCCATGAAAGACGACAGCCCCAACAAGCTTTGGACCTTATATGAACATCTTTCTCCCCAGGAAAAGAAAGGGGCCAGAAAGTGGATTCAGATGACTCATCCTCAAGAAAATACCATCAAAAGAAACTGTTGGAAGTTCCTTGAAAAAGGAATGAACCCTCAAGAGGTTCCCCCTCGCTTATATAGCAGGAATTCTGATCCAGCAGCTGCCTTTCGGAAATTATGTACAGAGCTTGCCAGGGATCTCGAAGATTATCTGATTTCTCAAATGGTGCTAAAAGACCCAAAACAAAAAAGTATCCTGGCACTTCGACTGCTGAATCAACGTCCCAAGTGTGAAAAATGGTTCCATATCAAGTACCTGGAAATCAACAAACAGCAAGCCTCCATTGTATCAACTCAGGACAATTCCAAACATGATTTCAGATATCAGATACAAATGGAGTACCAACAGTACCAACAAAAAACCGGAGATTTCTCAACGGTGAAGACAGAGTCTGCGCTATTGGACAGCCTGAATAACCGGTACTTATATGATCGATTCCTGATTGAACTGGCCCTGACTGTCAGTCAAAGAAATCGAACAAAAAGAGAAGCCACAATAGGAGAATCTTTGTTACAATTGTCCTCGCATTATCAATCAGATCCAGGAATCGAATTGTTGGAACAAATCTATCGTCATCTTTTGGGCCTCAGTTCTTGGCCACTCACCAGACTGTGTCAGTCTTTCCAACATGAAAGACTTTTTAACTGGTTTTCGCCCGAAAACAGAAAGGCTATTTTTTCGATTCTAAATGCTTGTTTGAGTCGATCTATCGATCAAGATATCACTGATGAGCGTGTCCAGGCTGCCTTTGATTGGTATATATGGGGATTCGACCATGAATTACTCATCTCTGCTGGTGTCTTATTATCCACCCATTACAAGAATTTCTTCAGGCTTGCATTTCGACTCCAGGCGTTTTCACAAGTCGAGCCCTATTTAGAGGATTTAACGCCCTTCCTGCCAGAAGAAGATAGAGAGGAACTGAGCACCTTTCAAACACTGATGTTCCATTTTGAATCCAAACTGAACCTCCCTCTGGCCAGAAGACTTGCGATGCAGAAGTATAAAAATCCAAGCAATGAGCTCAATGCCCGTATTATCTTTCTGAAACTCTTATTTGAACAAAACGCGAGGAGAGAGTATGGAGAAGGGCTGGCTTCTTTAAGAAAAAGGATTGCGTTTCTTACCCCCAAGTTAGCTCAGAGAGATGTCCAGGCTTTTTCGAGCAGATGGATGCTGTTGGATCGTCTGGGTGCAGTAGACTTACAAGAAGAAACATCCAGAAGAGATTTTCTGGATGTTCTGGATGCTGGGCCTGCTGGCCTGGATCATCAATGGATCAGATGTCAACTCGGAAATGGAGTACAGCCCTAATGCTTCACCAATATTCGATGAGTAGAGCGTTCGCCTGCCTCATTTATCAAACTCAAATGATAGACTCCTGCACTCAGATCTGATACAGATAATTTGGGATTACTCACATGTCCCTGCCATTGAGCTGCAAGTCTGCCGGAATGGTCCAAAAGTCGCATGCGTGTGATCCGACTTGCGGACTCAACTTTGATCCAGTCATGGCTGGGGTTAGGATAAATATTGACAACAAGTTGTTCGATTGCCTCCTCTGCTGCACGTCTCACATGTATTTCTTCAACCGTTACGATGATTCCTGTTAGCTGGAAGGCTTCCCCATATCCCGCGGGAAATGCCTGCCCATCTGTACGATCCAAATCAATCTGTAGGGTATGAGCTTCCTCATCTACAGTAACATCCCATGTCCACTGAGTCTCAGTTAATAAAAAGGAATTTGCCCCAGCTACGATCGAAAAAGGACTGTTAGGATCAATGTCAAAGACTTCTTCCGAATAGGTGTAGACAATGCTATGGCTATCCTCTGCCGGGACTTGCTGTTCAAACGTCCCCATTGAAACCTCCAACTCAATGGTATCTCTTGCAGAGAATTCTGTTTGGGACAAGGTAAAACTGATCGGATAGGCTGGTTGAGCAATCCCAAGAGAGAAAGAGAAGGCAGACCAACAAATGAAGGAAAAGAGTTTTTGAAATCGAAGGCATGGATTTCCCATCTCTGCCTGAATGGCAGTTTGTGAATACAACATTTTTTGATAGTTAAATAGGTTGAACAAAACCTATCCCGGGAAGGCATGAAAAAGGATGGATATCCGGTTCAACCAATTACTGTCAAGGACAGAGCAAAAAGTAACACATCTCTTCTCTTTTTTTCGATTTTCTTCTTTTTTTCACAACTCTGAATAGATTATTCGCCCCGATTTTGGGAACAAATAAAGCAAACAAAAGGGCCTAATACGTGCTAAAAAGAGAGGTTTCTCCTCAAATGCTGTTCTTCCTTGAACCAAAATCAGAGAACAAACCGCCCCACTTTTTCCTATGCAAAGTCGAATTATTTCCACTTATTTGAATCATAGCACCTAGCACCTGCTATGTAGTATTCATCTCGATAATAGTCACTCTATGCGTATCCTTATTTGCACCCTAATGGGGCTATTGTTTTGCATGCCCCTACTTTCCCAATCTTCACTAAGCGTTCCTGAACGCCTGAAAGCAGAAGCACAACAAGATGCTCGCAATGAGTACCAACGTACCATTGCAAGTGCTTCTTCCGGAAGCAATTCTCCACATGCGCCAACTTCTCGTATGCTAGACAACGACAATGACTGGATGGAAGACAATTGGGAAATCGCCAACGGCCTCGACCCTTCCAATCCCAAAGATGCCTATTCGGATCTGGATGGAGATCAACTAATCAATCTGCATGAACACTATCTCGAAAGTGATCCACAAGATGTCCTGTCCCCGGCAGTCATATCTTACACATCTGGTGATCTGGAAGAGGCGATAGAGTTGGCACAGGCCGGAAGTGTATTGAGGATTCCTGCAGGGGTATATCCCTTGAACTATATAGAATTCCCAAATGGTCCGATTAAACTCATGATACAGGGTGGCTGGAATGAAGACTTTAGCATCTATGATCCTGTGGCTTATCCAACCATTCTGGATGGAGGATATTTTGATGCAGTGCTCTATATCTCCACAGATGATGATGCTTCTTCTCAAATAATTGTAGATGGGCTCACAATCAAGAGAGGAATCCGGACGCTTTCAGGCTATAGTAACTGGATTATCAATAACGCCAATTCCAGTAACTTTGTCAGTTTTCGCAATTGTCAGATCGTAGAAAATAATGGCAATGAAGCTGCACTGGCGATCCATCATTGGGATGGCGGCTCAGATCGTGTAATGATCATCAATTCAGCGATCTCAGGGAATTATGGGAGTGGGTTAAAGACTCAAACAACAGATAGCTCGATGGTAGAATGGCGATTTGTCAATTCCACAATTTCCAACAATATCAATGTTCCATCAAGCAGTCGAGAGGGCTATGGCATAGAAGGGTTTACCATAAGTGGGGCCAGCTTATCAGTGGGGTTAGTCAATTCTATCGTATGGGGAAATGAGCAAGAAAGCATTGATTTCGGGAATGGAATCACCGTTGCAGCCAGTCATTCAAATATCGGTACTGTCCATGCTGAAATCTATACTCCGGGCATAGGCATGATGGATACTGATCCTCTCTATGTCGATCCAGCAGGATTCGATTTTTCGCTATCAGTGGGAAGTCCCTGTATAGATCAAGGCGTAGATGTTGGCCTGCCTTTCCAAGGAAATTCACCAGATATTGGAGCCTTTGAACATGGTCTAAGCTCTTCAATAGAAACACCTTTACAAGCTTCTATCAGCTGTGCTCCCAATCCTTCTAGAGGTATTCTCAGTATAGAGTCATCGACAGAGGTGATTCTTTCTCTCCAGGTGTACGACATCTTCGGTCGATCGATTCCAGCTACGATTGAGCAGGCATTGTATCATGCCACTATTCAGACAGTCTATCGAGGACTGAGTACGCTATATATAGAGACTGCCAAAGGTCGGATTAGCAAGCGAATCATGTTTCAGTAACAACATATACCTATTTCTGAATAGATCAGAAACAGTACGGGGTTCAACGATATAACGCCAGAGTGACGCGTTTCGGACAGGGAGAGCTGAACGCTCTTCAGTCTACTCCCTGTTTATTTTACAGCTTAGTCACCATTCCTCACTTTTTCAAAAAAATTTCATCTCATGAGCAAATCTATTTTTTCTCATCTGTTGTCTCTCACCTTTTTGGTGTTAGCTCTTATCGGGACGACAAATTCTGTCAAAGCTCAGTATAAGACTGCCATCGGTTTGAGATTAGGGTCTCCATTGTCGATTTCCCTGAAGCATTTTCTGCGTGAACCACTTGCCCTTGAAGTCTATGTGGGCACAAGGGGCTACACCTCCTCTCTCCGAACAGCGAATGTGAGTGCTGCCCTCCAATTTCACAAGCCACTGGAATTAATTGATGAACTAGACGGCCTTCATTATTACCTGGGAGTGGGTGCCTCCGCATTTTTCTGGTCATACGGCGGCTTGTTTGACGGCATTAACTTCTCAGATAACAGCATTGGGATTCAGGGCTATGCCGGCTTGGATTATGCCTTCGCATCTACGCCGATCAACCTCAGTCTGGATTGGAGTCCAACCATTTTTCTGAATACTGATTATGTGAGGGGTTTTGGCCTCGGCTATGGCTCTCTCAGCATTCGATACATTTTCAAATCCAAATAACTTAACAAAATTATGAAAAAACTAATTTTCGTATCATTTCTCCTTTTGTGCCTGTCCCAAGGCTTTGCACAGGAGAACCTTGTCAAGATCAATCCATTGGGTCTTGCTGGCCGAAGCCTAACACTGGGCTATGAGCGTGTCCTTCAAGAAAGACAATCCCTTGCAGTCACCCTCAATATCTCTTTGGGCTTGCCGGGAGCTACGGCTTCTTTGATCGAAGATGCCCTGTCTTCAGAAGGCATAGACGATGGCTCTATCGGCCTGTCTGGCTTTGTACTTACTCCTCAGTATCGTTTCTACAGTGCCAAAAACGGTGCACCAAAAGGATTTTATGTAGCTCCATATCTCCGGTATAGTTCAAGGACCCTGGCATTTGGGGGACAGTTCGATCGAATCCCTACAGATGTTTCTTTTCGGTTGAGTGGGATCGGAGTGGGGCTTCAATTAGGCGCACAATGGATCATTGGAGACAAAGTCAGCATTGATTGGTATTTTCTTGGATTGGGCGCCAATTATAATACACTGACTGCCACATACATTTCGGCAAATGCTTCAGAGATTGAAGGCGATATCCGAGCAGAGTTGACGGACCTCCCCATCATTGGCAACGGGATCACAACTGAGATTCAGGGAAATGAATTGAAGGCCAGGGCCAGGGCAATCTTACCTGGATTCAGATCTGGTATTTCGCTTGGCTTTGCCTTTTAGGATACTCACAATCACCACGCTTTAGCATTCCATATTAGCAGGGAAGGAGTGGAAGATTCCTTCTGTCTCTCCTTCCCTTGCTGTTTCAGATGTTATAAAATCAATAGTAAATCAATGCAAACATATTTGACTACTTTTTTCTTCCTCTTAATCAGTTACTGCTTACATGGTCAGGATCTTTCTGGATACTGGCAGGGGATTTTACGACAGGGAGCGGGTAAACTTCCTTTTAGTATGGAGCTTTCTCAAAATGGAAGCAATATTACTGGAAGCTCTTACATTAGCTTGGCTAACTCAAACTCCTATGCTCATACCAATCTTTTTGGTACGCTAACTGATAGCGTGTTCCACTTTAACCAAACAACAATTATCTCTGAGATTCCTCCAAGTGGAGGAGGGTGGTGCATCCTATTTGGCGATTTGGTATATGATTCCATTGAAAATACGCTCCAAGGACCATGGGATAGCAATACAAATGGTTGCACAGTCCTGGGAACTATAAAGCTTTGGAATTTATCCCTGCTGTCTGATACGGTTTTTTGCCAAGGAGAGGAAATTCGACTTGAAGTAGGAGGAAATAATGTGACCTGGTATAATGATCAAAATCTTGGATTTCCAGTAGCAGTTGGCAATACATATATACCCACCATTTCTACTACAACGACCTATTACCTTACTCAGACACATTCGGGTGTAGAAAGTCCATCATACCCTATCACAATCCATATCAGTCCAGGACCATCTGTTGATTTAGGACCAGATGTGGATCTACTACCAGGAGAACAAACAATCCTGAATGCCACAGGTTCTGGATTGACTTACCTCTGGTCCACAGGTCAGACAGATCCAGCGATAATTGTAGAGGAAGCCGGAACTTATTCTGTGATTGTAACTGATAGTTTAGGATGTACTGCTTCTGATACTTTGGTTGTGAAGAGCTTGGTTTCTACTGAAGAGTTGTTCAATTACGATTTACAAGTTTATCCCAATCCTACGACAAACCAACTTCATATCAAATCAAGCCAAACCAAAATCCAAAGCCTTCACCTCTCCAACCTTTTTGGTCAGCCAATTCCTGCCAAAGTCGATCTAAAACCTACCGAGGCCACCCTTATAAGCAACTATTCCGGTCTTGCATTCTTGAAGATCCAGACAAAAAAAGGATGGATAATGCGAAAAATTGTATTCGAGTAATCCCTCTCACTCTCTTCAAAAATTTGTATCAACATTCTCCATACCCAAATGAAAATGAAACGTACCATCTTAATTCTTTCCTTTTTTTTCCCTTTTCTACTCACCGCTCAGATCAATGGCACATTTTCTCCTATCGGGAATGATGGAATTCTTCCGAACACAAGTGGTTTTGTCATAGATCCTCAAGGCAGCCTATTGTCAGGTGGATGCGAAACCCTCCATACTTTTGATGGAACAGATTGGGTACCGATACATTCTGTGTTCAACGGAAATGTCAATGTTGTGGCATTCGATTCACAAGGCGATCTCTTTGTAAGTGGAGACTTTGATACAGTAGCAGGTATACCGATCCAACATATTGCCCAATGGAATGGGAATAATTGGTCCGGGCTTGGCGCTGGGCTCAATCAGCCCATGGATTTTTTGGAGTTTGATGGACAAGACCATCTGTTCGCAGCCCAAAAATATGGCACAGAGGTCATAAGATGGGATGGAAACAATTGGGATACCCTTGATGGAGAGATATTCATAGGCATCTCGGCACTAGCTGTCAGCAGCCAAGGCCATGTCTATGCAGGAGGATTTGATTATTCAGGTGCCGGATACGCCAATATCCTCAATCACTGGAATGGGACAGATTGGGATACCCTGATTCATGCAGCCAATTATGTCGGCGGGTATATCAATACAATCAAAATAGATGAGCAAGGGAATGTATATGTCGGGGGAGATATCGAGAATATCGCTGGCTTAGCTCTCAACAATATCGGCAAATGGGATGGAAACAATTGGGATAATTTAGGGGGTGGCCTACCAAATGATGTTTCGGCAATAGAGATTGATGACCAAGGTAGGGTATATGCTGGAGGTAGTTTTTTTGCGCTTCCTGATATCCAATCCAGATTCCTTACCCGTTGGGATGGCAATGTTTGGTCCTCACTGGGGTCTGGCATCAATGGCCGGGCAGACTTCCTTCAGTTTGACGAACAAGGGAACTTATATACCCTTGGAACATTTGAGAAGGCAGGGAATGTGAATGTTAATGGAATTGCCAAATGGGCAAATAATTCATGGTCTGCTGTTGGAAAAGGAGGATTTCCTGACATTCGAACTGTTAACATCGCCCCCAATGGCCATGTGTTCATGACTGGATATTTCTTTACCCTATTCGGGGATGAAGCCCAAACAGTCGGCATGTGGGATGGGAATAGTTGGCAGGACAGAGGAGCCAATCTTTATCCCGAAGAAACCTTTATCAATCAGTTTGCCTTTGGTCCACAAAATCAGGTCTATGGGATTGGTTATTTCGAAAGTTATGGCCAAGATTCAACAGGAGAGTTTCTCGGCCATATCGCACAATGGACAGGTTCGCAGTGGGATAGTCTCGGAGGTGGATTGGGGGATATTCCCAGTGCAATCACAGTTGATCAAAACAATCATGTGTATGTCTATGTAGATTATGAAGGCACTTTTAAATGGGATGACTCAAGCTGGAACCCGATTAATGCCAATCTGGACGGAGGATTCTATGACCTGCAAGTCGATGCAGAAGGGAATATCTATGGAGCTGGGACTTTCTCCTTAGATGGGATGCCATATGTAGAGGGAGTTGCAAAATATGATGGGACTGTCTGGACACAAATTGGTGGTGAGATGAATCAAGGGGCATATAGTCTGGCCATCTCCGCCAATGGAACCCTCTACGTTGGTGGAGATTTTTCTTTGATCGGTACTGATAGTATCGCCAATGTTGCTCAATGGAACGGAACGTCCTGGGAAGCCCTTGGAGACGAAATAGAAGGAGATGTCTCTTTCATTGCCATAGATGCCACTGGATTCCTGTATGCGGGTGGGCATGACATTTCAGTTGCAGGACATGATCCAAAGGGTTTCGCAATTTGGGATGGATCAACCTGGCTATCCCCCCTGTTTGATCGAGAATGTATAGGGGACCAATTATTTCTTATGCGACCACATCCAAATGGATTTATGCTCTTGGCGGGCGAATTTGCACAACCGTATCCGCTTCTTACTTTCTGGAAACCTGACAGCCAGCCAAATGCCATCGGGAGAACGACTTCAGAGATCATCCTTTCAGTTTTTCCCAACCCAAGTTCTGGCCGCCTCATAATCGAATCTCCAGAAGCTTCAATCCAATCCATTCGCCTCTTTGACTTTACAGGCAGAGAACTGCCTTCTAGTATAGAACTCCATCGACATTCTGCAACAGTGAGAACGAATTATTCAGGACTCTCCCTGGTCACCATCCAAACAACAAAGGGCTCCGTAGTCAAAAAAATAGTATTCGAATGAAGCCCTTCCGAGCTTGATTCATCCACATAATTCCTAAGGCATTCTGTTTGGGAGATAGTCCTCTCTGGTGACAGGGATTTGATCTTTCACCCAGCATACTCCTGTGTTTGCCTTTTCCCATGACATTTCATTTTTCACTCAATAACATTTTCAAACACATGAAACGAATTTTCCTATTCTTATCACTCATTGGTTGTCTTGACAGCTTGCTAGGCCAAACAACATTGGCTCCAGGTGATATTGCATTTATCGCTTATCAGATGAGTAATCCTGATCAGTTTGCCTTCGTTGTATTGGAAGACATCCAACCTAACACATCGATCAGTTTTACTGATATCGGATGGAATGGGTCTTCTTTTGTCACAAGCCTGAATGAAAGCACTTGTACCTGGACAGCAACAACTCTTCTTGCTGCCGGAACAGTAGTATCTATAGACGCATTAGGCATAAGCAATACAGGTTCTACCATAGGGGTCCTGGATGGATTGCATGGAACTCCTGGAGAGACAGGCGACCAGATCCTTGCTTATACTGGCCCGGCTACTAACCCCACATTTATTGCAGGAATCAGTTCAAGAGAATGGTCAAATTCAATTGGTAGTTCCTCAGAAGATTTAAGTGTTTTGCCCAACACCTTGTCCAATCTCAATACAGCTCTTGGCCTGGAAGTATCCATTCATTTCAACAATGGACGATATATTGGGTGCATCACCGCGGGAAACAAAAGCCAACTCCGCCGCGAAATCAACCATCCCATGAATTGGGTCCAGAG
>JBCCGK010000066.1:0-66602 GCA_039029315.1 Bacteroidota bacterium
ACGGTTTCCAGAGCATATGGGAGGATTTTTCTCCTATAAAAATGGACAAAGTCAAACTAAGAAACTGTTTTGAAATTTGTGCTGAGAATTTTTATGATGTATTTTTTTCTCAAACAAGGCTCTTTTTTGTTCTCATAGTGGGGCTATGAGAACAAAAAAAGCTGTAGGATGAGGAAAAAAGACGCATACAAAAAATAAGTGACAGATTTTCAAACAGTCTCTAAGCTTGTTAATAAGTCGAAAATTCTTTTTCAGCAAAAAGATTAACCCAATTATCTTCGCTGACCCCCATTAAGGTAAATGTATAGGTTTTGCCCGGTTCTAGCGTTGGAACAGGTGTAGGATAAGTAATATTGAATACTACATTGCTCAAATCATAAAAAGTAAACTCTTTCTCGAAGGTATATGTCCCAGAAATCAAATTATTGTCCAAATCTGAAATCACTTGAAAGTAGATAACATTTTCCTTGATGATTCCGTCTTCCCAGCTAAATGAAGGACTAATATCCATTTCATTAATTTGCACAACTCCTGAATTTATTTCGGTTGGCTTACTATATGTTTTCAGTCTTATGGGCGTACAAACGTGAATTTTCCCGGGAGTTTTGTAGGTCACAACCCCCATTCTCTCTCCTGAAAATGCTTTGTTGTTGAACTTCCATAAATAACCATTAAAAACTGGTTCACTATCTAAGTCCTTTTGAATGTATGTTGAGAAGTTTGCCGAATCTGCCAAAGACTCTGCCTCAAAATATCTGAAGTCTGTTGCGCCATTAATCGGATAGAAAAAAATATCTGTTGGCTCATCTGCAGACCCAAGAAAGCCATCCTTAGTCCCAGCAGCACAGGCAACTAAGTCTGCCAACTCTAGCGAATTATTTAATTCAATATAATCTGCAAGTATTCTTTCTTCGAGATTGATATCCTCCTCACAAGAAAGTAGGACTAGCATGATCGTCAATACAACTATTTTTTTCATATAATGGAAACGGCTAACCTCAATGAAAGGGATCTTTGGATAATGGACAGTGTGAAGATAAAACTAAGAAAAATAAACAGTAGTGGTACAAATGTAAGGCTGAAAAATAATGCTGCTAAAAACTGGCCTTGATTTGAGCATTACATTTAGTGCACTACCAAATAAACATTTCTGACAGGTAATTAGCCTTATTTTGTTAATCGAATCTAACGAGCAAGATGTCCTTTCATGATTAGTCTTTTTGCGATTCTATACAGAGCTGATTTTCAGACACAAACAATTGTCTTACTAGTCAGATGAAATTGATTTTCTCAACAAATGTAAATGTAACTGATACACAATCTACTTTTCTTTGCCTTCAAAACAGTAAAGAAAATGAAATACTTAGTGTTAACATCATTAGTTATATTCTCTTTTTGCTCCTGTGGGCAACATACTCCCCATGGATCGCAATCCAATCCATCTCAGATCAATCCTGGGCCTCCGGCAACTTTCCCCACAGTGGGTTTTGAACAAAGCCATGAAGTCATGATCCCATTTTCAATTGATAAAGTCTGGCCACTCCTGGAGCCTAATGGTCGTCATCTGATCTACGATTGGTGGAATCCTACTGTCCTTCGTGAAGGAAAAGAGGAGAGTCTAATAGGACAAGTTACTGTTACAGAATACCATTCACACGAAATCTTTTTAATCGTTACTAAGCATAATCCCGAGCAAATGTATCTGCAATATCTTGTATTGTGGGACGATTTCGAATTGCAAAGAATAGACATCACCTGTAAAGAAGGAGCAACAAAGAATTCGACGATCGTTGTTTGGACAGAGCGCAACGCTGGCATTCATGAGAATGGGGTATCGATGGTGTCAGAGTTTGTTCAAGGCGGGCATCTTGTAGATGTAGTTGAACGATACTCTAAACAAATTGAAGAGTATCTAAAAGATAAAAAGTAAGAGACGTTTACTACTTTGTCACTGTAGGTCTTTTCATAGACAATGAGTGGGTTGGGGTGCATCCCGATACATCGGGACGAGGAGGACGGCAGGTGCTGGTGGCTTTGGTTGGTTGTGTTGAGCGAAGCGAAATCCCGAGAGTCAGGACTTGAGTGTTTGCTACTTGTTGCTTGACCAAAAAGTAGAACAGCAGATAAAAAAGAGTCAAAATTTAAACAGTTTCTGAGTTCTGCTACCATTGTCTACATGCCCCTAACTCACATAAAACATGATGAATCGTAGAATAGCCATCATTACCGGAGTAAGTCGCCTTGAAGGAATCGGTCGCGCAATTTGTCATGAACTGGCAAATCAGGGTTGCGATATCTTCTTCACTTACTGGACTGAATATGACCGTCAAATGCCTTGGGAGACCCATGAGTTAGAACCCAAACAAATACAAAGTGAATTACAAAATCTAGGAATAAGATGTGCGTGCTTGGAACTAAATCTCCAAAAGGTAGAATCAATTCAATTCCTTTTTGATGAAGTTGAGAACCAATTAGGGAATCCTTCAATATTAATCAATAACGCTACCTTCAGTACTGAATCATCCATTAGTTCCATAACTGCTCAGGTATTGGATAGCCATTATGAAGTAAATTTGCGCGCGACAACTTTGTTAATAAGTGAATTTGTCAAGCGCTTCAAGTTCGAGGCTAATGGGCGAATTGTTAATTTGACTTCAGGCCAATCCTTGGGCAAAATGCCGAATGAACTAGCATATGCCATAACAAAAGCAGCCATTGAAAATCTGACTTACACTATATCCAGTGAAATTGCCTTAAAAGGAATAACCATTAATGCCGTGAATCCCGGTCCAAATGATACTGGTTGGATGGATGACAAGTTGAAAAGCGAATTATTGCCAAGATTTCCAATGAAGAGATTGGGAAATCCATCAGATACAGCTAAAATAATTGGATTTTTGGTTAGTCAGGAAGCAGAATGGATTACTGGCCAAATAATTCATTCAGAAGGAGGATTTATGAGGTAGAAGAGTTTGACTGAGGCTTAGAGACTGTTTTCAGTGGTGTTTATGGAAATGGTTATAGATCATTTTTTGACCCTTCAAGGCACAAAATCTATAATTCTGCCCCCCATAGGCTAATGCTATGAGAGGTTGAGTAGCCGGACCTTAGTGGCAAAGTATCAATAGACTTCCTATTTTAGTAATACGAGAAAAATAAGCTTTCGAGTTTTGGGTAGAGATTTTGTACCAGACCAAGGAAGAAAAACCGAATGTGCTGGGGCACATGAGGTTTTTTCTGACGCAGGACAGGTGCAAAAGATCAAGCAAAACGAAACCTTATTTTTTGAGTGTTACTTAACTGGAAATTGTTGAGACAAATGCTACACAAAGAACCCAAAGGCAATAAAAAAGAAGACATCATTCTATTTGTTCATGGAGCTTGGCACGGGGCTTGGTGTTGGGACAAACACTTCATGGACTTTTTTTCCAATAATGGGTATGCATGTTACGCCCTGAATCTTAGCAAACATGATAAGCCTGGAAAAATCAAAGGGATAAACAGACTTGGATTACAAGATTATGTGTCAGACTTAGAAACAGCAGTCCGATCCCTTCCTCAAAAGCCAATCATTATCGCTCATTCAATGGGAGGAATAATTCTCCAAAAGTATTTGGAGAGAAATGATTGTAAGAAAGGGGTATTGCTAGCTTCTGTTCCGCCCTATGGAGTAATAAAAACAACATTAAAGTTCTTATTTAGGACTTCTTATTCATGGCTTTATTTATTGACGTTAAACTTATATGGATTAGTTAATTCTCCGAAAAAGTCGAAATGGGCATTTTTCTCTAAAAATCTTGAGGATAATCTGGTTAAAGATTACACAGAAAAAATGTGTAGTGAATCCTACAAAGCATTTTTGAACATGCTCATTCCTAATGTCAAAATCAATTATCATTTGAAGATTCCTCTTTTGGTTTTAGGAGCAGAAAATGATCAAATTTTTTCGGTAAAGGATATTCAGAATACAGCCAGGAAATACAATACGGAATCCATAATATTTGAAAATATGGCCCATGATATGATGCTGGAGGCAAATCACAATGAGGTATCAAATAAGATTTTAGAGTGGTTAGACTCTAGACAATAGAATAAGTCCCACTAGTTGTCTACAGACTATACTTACTTTGTTGAACACTCGTACAAAAAGCGTATCACAAAAGATAACATGGATGAAAACGCATGTCATCCAGACCGCTGGCATTACCCTAAAAAAGACAAGTGAAACAGAAATCAAAAATTCTCATTGGAAGCATAGCTGTCTTGGCAGCATTGATAGCAGGATATGTTTATCTAGACAGCATATTATTTGATGGCGTAAAGCCCAGATCTATCAATGATGATGGGTTTCAGGCAAGCTTCTTTGCAAAAGGAGACATAGAAAACCAAGCTGCAATTGTTCTGATTGGCGGTGGAAATTGGGGTGATTATTGGGGACAGGAATTTGCAAAAGCGAACTATGTAGGTCTGTCATTGCCTTATACCCGTCAGGAAGGACTTCCAGAATTGCCTGAAGACATTCCCCTGGAATATTTTCAAAAAGCCATGGACTGGTTGAAGCAGCAGCCCGAAGTGAATCCCGATAAGATCGTTGTGATGGGAGCATCAAGAAATGCTGAACTTGCCTTGCTTCTTGCTTCCTATTATCCAGAAACAGTTCATGGCGTTATTGCATACAGCCCATCCTCTGTCAGTTGGTCAAATACGGTTTTTCCATTTAATTCAGATGAAGTCAAGCCAAGCTGGACTATTGACAATCAAGCTGTTCCATTTATACCAATGCAAAAAATCAAAGGTCCTCGCTCCTCTACAGTTGAAACACTTCCCTATTGGCAAAAAGGCTTATCAGATAGTAGTGCTGTAAGGGAGGCTTCCATACAGGTGGAACATATTCATGGGCCTATCCTACTCTTCTCCGGACTTGAGGATGAAGTATGGCCGTCTGCCATGATGAGCGATATGATAGAGACTAGAATAAAAAATAATCCTTTCGAGTTTGAAATCGAAAACATTCAATATGAACATGCTGGTCATTTAATATCAGGCAACCCTAACAATCCTTCCTCCATGAGACAAGGAAACATGATGATCGATGGAAATAGCTATGATTTTAATTTTGGTGGCACGGAAGAAGGAGATATGGCAGCACAAAAGGATGCCTCAAGGCGCATCTTTCAGTTCTTATCAAAATTATAAGATGGATGAACAGCAGCATAAAATGTACAAACTTTGCCCTTATTCTGCCCCAAAAACCTTCTCTTTCAGCCTAAAAAGGCGATCCAATTCCTGATCGGTCTCCTGACCCAAAATTCGCTTTGCAGCATATTCTCCGATGGCAGGTCCATGCTTGAAGCCGTGGCCTGATCCGCCCCCCACAATGAAGGTATTCTCTGAAGAAGGAAGCTGATCCACAACAAAATTGTGGTCAATAGAATTGGTGACCTGGCAAACCCGGCTTTCTGTGATGGGCTGGTCCTCAAGTGCAGGAAATCGCTGTTTGACAAAGTCATGGGCCCGCTTGGCTTGATAGGGATTCACCAAGCGTTCGTCTATATCGGGATCAAATGAATTGTAATCAGGATAAGGGGCTACTTTCAGGCCCCTTCCTTCGATATTGGGAAAGCCGTAGTATCCACTTCCTGTCACACTCCATTCTGGCAAATTGGGATATGAAAAGCGATCATCACCTGCAGGTGTTCCCACAAAGAGCACATCCCGTCTTTCTACTTGAAGTCTTGGCAATAGAAGATCAGGAAACATCTTGCACAACCAGGGACCGCAGGCAAATACATAGGTCTGTGCTCTTAACGTTTTCTCTCCCCTCAGCTCGATTCCTTCTACTTTGCCCTTGCTGAGGATGGGCATGCCTTGAGCAATTCGCAGTCGCCCGCCATTTTTTTCAAACTGTCTGGCTATGGTTTGGATTCCTTTCCTGGCCATTAAGGTACTTCCCGAGGGGCCACCATCATTATACATGGCAGATGTGATATCATCTGAATAAATCTGGGGCCAACGGTATCTAATTTCGTCTTGATCCAGAAGCTCGGTATTGTTGATGCCTTGTGATTGATGCTGGGCTTGTCGATTCAAGACGTCCTGTCGATAGGTCTCCTGTTGAGACATGGATAGGCGTCCTGTAGAATAAACCAGCTTTTCACCAGATTCCTCTTCCATTTTTTTCCACCACGCATACGCACGAATTGCACTCTGAACATATATCCCCTGATCATTGTCTGCCTGAATCAGTCTCGTTTCCCCTCCTGAGCTTGCCCTTGAATTTCCTGGGCCATAAGCATCCAGCAAGGTGACAGTCGCTCCCATTTGTTGAAGGTGATAAGCGGTCCAAACCCCGAAGGTTCCTGCACCGATTACAATGACCTCAGATGACGTACCGGGAGCACTCTTTCGCCCTGACAAAGGAGTAGCAAGGCTGCCGACCAAAGGAGTCGCTGCGACTCCCATGCCTGATAACTGCAAAAATTTTCTTCTTTTCATGTCAAATTATTTGGCACATATTAGTACATTGTAACCGAAGTTTTTTGATGTATTGTTGAACCCCTTCGCACTGGCCCGTCCCCTTACAAATGGGACTTCGCACAAGGCCTTTTCTGCTGAAAAGCAGGAAGATTATCGCCTGTCCCACCTCTTGAGGGGGGAAGTAAAGGCGAAAAGGGGGGTTCATGAACAACCATAAGAAACTTATGTTCCACTGTATTAGAGACTGTTTGGAAATCTATTACTTATTTTTTGTATGTGTAAGTAAGGAGACAAATTTATATTTGACACTCATCTTCCACCCTCTCGCTCTCCCGCCAGCGGGAGACATCAACCCACAAGGCCAGAAATCAACGATTTTCCCCTTTGAAGGGGGTTGGGGGAGGAACTCGATCCTACAATTTGATTGTGTCCCCCTACTTATTTTTTCCTCATTCTGCGGCTTTTTTTGTTCCCATAGCACCACTATGGAAACAAAAAAGGGCCTTGGCTGAGAAAAAAATACACCATGAACATTCTCAGCATAGATTCAAAAACAGTCTCTTAGAAACCCCAGCACAGTTGAGTTTCTTCTTCAAGCAAATGAAAGGATAGAGAAATCGTCTAACTCACGGTAGGAGAACCAAAGACCTTGAATGCGAATATTTTCGATCAAACTCCAGGCGGATGAGGTAAAGTCCCGCAGCTAAATCATTGGCTTCCAGCTTCAATTCATATTTTCCTGCTACAAGAGTTCTCTCATATAAGCGTTTCACCTTCTTGCCCGTTCTGTCGTACAAGTTCATGGAGACAAAACCAGATTGCGGAACGGAATAAACAACTTTGAGTGAATGTCTGAAAGGATTTGGATAAATCTCCTCAATCTTAGCTCCAGGTGTATTCTCAAATTCACGATCAAAAAAAGTCCCTTTCTGATACTCAAATGCTCCAATATCCCACTCCAAGCCCTGAGGCCGGACTACTCGATCACAATCCAGCATCAGATCCAGATTGGCCCCAAATGTCTGTTGGAAGCTTGCCTGATGCGTGCTGAGGATATCCAATCCGGCATTGATCCCTGGACTGCTGGCCTGAAGTCGAAAATCATTATGGGTAGTATCCATGAACATGGGTTCTGCGATCAGATTATTCGCTCCACCAGAAAACCCATTAAAATCAGGTGTTTGGCTAAAGGTCATATTCATATTCCCCCACTCCATCTGAATTGGATTGCCATTGTTCCAGAATAGATTATGACTCATTTGAGAACTATCTGCTACCGCTCTGGTCTCGATATTAAGATATTCATCCCGGATGTTGTCGAAGATATTATTGTGAATAAAGAGCTGGAAATTGTCTCGCCAAAACTGATTGATCCCATACGCAGCATTTCGAATCGTATTGCCTATGATATGAACTGGTATCCCATCTTTCTCCAGGGCTATAGCTGAATTCCCAATGTCATATATTTTGTTCCCGATCAACCAGGCTCCTCCCCAGGTTTCCTCATTTCGGATGCCTTTCATGCTATCATAAATCTCATTGAACAAGACCCAAACATGATGGGGGCCACCATCTCCCCCCAAAATGATTGAGGTTCCATCAGATCCACTTGTCCAGGTCCCACAAAATGAACTATCCTCAAAACACCAATATGTATTTGCCGGGGCAGGATAATGACCATAAACGATATTTTCAGAGATGATCACATTGCTTGCGTACTTCAGTGTGATGCCATTTTCGCGATTTTTATATAAGGTATTTCGACCGACATAGGTATGATCAGGAGGGTCGTCAGAACAGCCATGACAAAACTGTATACCATCTCCACTGGCATGATGAACGGTATTCTCCAATATCCAGGTCCGATTGCTAAACCGCCCTACAAAAATTCCATGCCCGTCATTAGGGACTCTAATATTATGATGGATATAGTTTTTGAAGAGGACCACATCCTCAGCTCCGGAATTGCTCAACATGTTGCCACGGTCAGAATGATGTAATTCATTGTATCTCGCTGCCAGAAATTGGTCCCCCGGAAGACCCAATCTCAAAAATCCATCATCGAATTCGAGATTTTCTACAAGTACATAGCTCCCCGTAACATGCACTTTTTTGTCATCTATGATGGGCCGATTGGTGGAATCTACTCCTCTAATAAAAATGGGTCGATCAGCTGAGCCAGCAGCCATGATATTCCAATCGTTTCCCCCGAAATTATAGGGTCCACCATGAATTTCGACCACATCTCCAGCTGTAAGAGTCATAGGAATGGTACATCTGGGTTGGGAAGATGTTCCATTCCCGGAATCATCACAATTGGTCGCTGTGTTGTCTACATAATAAGTATACGGACCAGCTCCAGCATCAAAATATCCAGCTTGGCCATCATACATGGTATGACTTTCATGAATGCCAAATGGCGGATCAGGAATACCAATGGGAGTCATCCATGACTGACTAAGCCCCATTGAAGGCAATAAAAGAATAACATATACTAACTTTTTCATTGGGAAATTTTTTGATAGGACGAATGGTAGCAAGCGATATACTCTATAATAGTAAAAAAGCAGCTGTTAATTGCGCAACTACCTGAGGAAAACCATTTTGCTTCTTTTCCTATGCATCTGCTGAGATATACTTGATGCTCTCCTTAATGGAGCTGTTCATGGGCATTTCAAAAATGGTGACAGCTTCGAGTCCGTCAATTAACCCCGGTTCGGACAAGCCTCTTTACGCCAACACCCACTGTTCATCCATTCTGTAGGTAGGACTTAGAGGGCAAATGCAAAGCTTGTCAGAACCCCAAATCCAGTATTTTCTCTTATAAATTCTCTGTTCCAAACACGGTCTTAACTTTTTTGGGTGATTATCCCAACCGTCGGTGGGCATCTTCAATGGCATCTGCAAGCCGATCAACATCCGATTCCGAAGTGAAAATACCGGCATTGGCAATGAACAATCGCCTGGGTTCATTCTTGGGGATCCCAAAGAAACCCGAATAAGTGTCCGTACTACCAACAAGCACATAGTGTTCACGGAGGATCGGCCAAATCTTTTTGGAATCTATCCCATCTAATTCCCAGCCTACCAATCCACAGCATTGATCCTGATGTAATCGCACTGCTGACCGAAAACGGTCTAAGGAACTGACTCGATTGACCCACCTTGAGGTCAATTGAAAAAGCCGTTTGCGAATACGGCTAATTCCAATCTCATCGAGAAAACCGAGGGCTTCTGCAAGCAGCATATAATGAGCGTCCGGATGTGCGCCAAAAGTTTCATATTTGATCATCCGGTCATCATTCCATAGTGGCTGATAGAAACCATCCTTTTCTTGGTAGGCACCAAATAGTGGCGGAAGGTTTTCTACCAGATCTGGGCGTATGTAAAAGACCGCTGTGCCGCGGGGACCACCCCCCCATTTATGAAATCCAGCGGCAAAAAAGTCACAATCCATGGTTTTTACATCCGTCTCAATATGACCGACACTAAGAACGCCATCAACCAACAGCTTCGCTCCGCGGGAATGTGCCAGATCGGCAATTTTCCTGGCCGCGTTGATCTGTCCGGTGAGTACCACATGGCCGATCATTACCAGGCGTGTTTTATCGGTCATAGCCTGATCAATGGCCTTAAGAATATCCTCGTGTGAATTTACAGGTGCTGGATAATGAAATTTCCGAATAATGATGCCATCACGTGCTGCCCGTTGAGCGAGGGTATCGTAATAAGGGAAATGCTCGGCGGACGAGACAAGTATCTCATCTCCTCTTTCCAGGGGCCAGTTCATCAGTACGGTTGTCACACCTTCGGTAGTATTCCTCAGGAGAGCCACTTCTTCGGGCAAAGCCCCAATGAATTTTGCTGTTGTTTGCCGGGCCGTAGCTTTGGATCGCTCGGGCGGTCGTGGTTCTTTTGAATATAGCAGGTCCAGGAGGTCCTGAAAAACGTTGAGCCGCTCGGTTTCCGAAGCAAGCCCCTCGCGGACTACCTTTGTAGTTACTCCTCGAACGCTTGTGACAAGATTGACTGCATCCGGCGAAACCTCGAATTTCTGCCGGACACTCTCCCAGAAGTCATCGGTCTGACCCAATTCCAGTTGTTGCAATTGTTTTGAAAAACCTTCTACCTCCAGAGATGACATTGCCGCAGAGGCAAGAGCAACCTTCATCCAGTTTCGTCTGTTAATGTTCGATGATTCATTCATAATGATTTGGATTAGGAGTCATTTATTTTCAGAATCAAGGCAAATTCTCGCTGTTCCGATAGTTCATCATCCTATTCACATACCCCCCCTTGCCCAATCGCCATCTTACATGTTGGTTTAAGACGATTTCCAATGATTGATGGTAGCAAGGCCCGAAAAAATCACAATGGCAATCACCAGGGGAAGCAATATTGTTATCCAATCGATATCCCGAGCTGCATTCCAGGTTTCAGGTTGGAATTGTGTCCAGTCTATTTCATGAGCATTTCTCTCTGAGAAAATCCTGGGATAGAAAAATAAGCGGGTTCGTTCATGAAATTCCTGAACGTATTCAAGGAAATCAATATGATTACTTAAATGGGTACCTGCAAGTTCATTGAATAGAAGCTGGGTATGCATGCTTGGCACAACATATGCCCAATTTCTGCTGATGGTCTCTCTTTGGAGGATTTTGTCCCGCATACTTGCACTTTCTTCCCGGGATTCTGCATCTCCTGCATGCTGCATTGCATAGTACCATAACCAGGTGAACCCTTCTTCGGTGGGATAACCATAGGATTCAAACTGTGGATAGCTTGCATAAAACTTGTCCATCGTTGCGCGTTTATTGGTATCCCATTTTTGATGATAAGCATCTCGTTGTTTAATGATGGTCGAGAGAGCTTCAGGTACCGGATATTGGGTAGTGATGAGCGTATTGATCGTTGCAGGGAGCAATACCACCAAAGCTAGCCAAATTGATAATAAGCTGATGGCATTGAAGTCGGAATTGCGTTGAAAGGAGACAATCCAGAAGCTTAGCGCAAACCAAAATAAGAGATAAAGAAGGCTAGCAGTTACGAATAATAAGAAACTTGTATCCCAGGGGATCTGTAAACTTATCGTCGCTATCAAGAATAAGGTAATCATGACGGACAGCAGTAGGATCACCCGCACTGAAAGCTTTTTCAATAAGAATACCTGGGTAGAGTTGGCTAGCAGACTGACAAGCCGCCAGGTGCCCATCTCCTCCTCTTCTGAACGCAAGTTGTAGCTAAAAGCGATAATAATAAGGGGAAAAACGTAAACCAGAAGGAAACTCAGATCCAGGTTGCCATAGAGCAGTTGGGTAGGGTTGACAAGATCTGTATCATATTTCTGGCCTTCCAGGGTGAGAATACTCGCACTCAGCACACTGGGATTGACGTCACGTTGACCGATAGATAAGCCGGACAAAGGGCTGGATTCATTGATCAGGCTGAATTTGAGGTAGTAGAGCAAGAGACCAAGATCATCATAGTGTAGGTGTACATTTCGTTCTATATGAGCCAATTGCTGTTCTATGACTTGAGCCGTAGCCTTTTCCTGTTCAGCCAAATAGTGTTTGCCAATGATGATGCTAATGACCCCCAGTGTAAAAATGATCAGTAGCCCCAACATACAAGTTCGAGTCCGGGAAAACTGTTTGAAGAGTAAAGAATACATGACTCAAATAGCTTTTGCTTTTCGGGACAGATGCATCAGGGCCCCAATAGATAAGAAAGTCCAAAGAAGAATGGACAGCAAGGATAAGGCCTCGTTTCGAATGGCGAATCTCAAAGGTAAATTGTGATGGTGGAAATCGGGGAAGGCTTTCCACTCAGCACGGTTTACGACATGTACTTTGCCCTCTGAACCGCTGATCTTCTTCGTGCTGATATATTTCATTTGAAGCTCATTCATTCTTTGTGCCAGTTGATATCGGTAGCTTTCTGCTTGTTGTTGAAAATCAACATAGGATTCAAAATCACTGGCTGATATTGCCATAGATACATGTTTGATCGCCAGATAAGGATTGACCAAAGCCATCAATCGAGTCAGCTGATTTTGTTTTCTGTATTGATCCAGCAGCCAATTATGATGTTTGAGGTAAATCTGAGAACTCAATTTTTCTCCTTGCCCCATCACAAATCCACCATAATTAAATGGGAGCTGTGTTACAGAATCGACTTGGTGAGCAGCCAGGACAGAATCTCTCAACGCATTGAACAAAGGATCATTGGGATTATGGCTGTCTCCGGTTTGTATCACCTCTTCCTCCACTACTGATCTGAATTCAAGTTTGTTGGGACTTGGATGAAAATAAGTACCCAATGCTTGCGAAGTCCTTGGGATCAACACCACCATGAGAAGCCAGATCCCCAGAAGTTTGGTCAAAGCATGTTTGGATGTCTGACTACTGGCAGAGACTCCTATACTCGTGAGGCACAAAATACACGTAAAAAGGAGATAGGTAATCGATATCAGACCAAACCGCATCCATGTATCTGCTGTGGCATGACCTCCTGTGATCAATAGAGCAAGTGTTATGAGAAGAAAGGGAAGCGTAAAAAGTATCGCAATTCCTAACAAGCCCAATGATTTCCCAAACAAGATTTCTTTCCAACTCGCACCTTGGGTGAGCATGATAGTTAAGGTGCCCTGTTCCCGGTCTGAAGCAATAGAGGTATAGCCCAGAAAAAAAATAATAAGTGGCAAGAGCGTCTGAAGCACCATTGCCATACTGAGTTCTCCGAACCTCAATAAGCTTGTCGAAAAACTAGCTTCTGAGAAATTGACCATATTTTGTTTGTGAGCTTCCAGGAAAACGGCATTGCCGGTATAGCTCTCAATCCCGAAGTCAAAGATGCTCAAAGGATGTTTGAGCCTAAAAGCAAAAGAGCCAAAATGTGCCATCCTGTGAGGATGTTTATCGGGATTATTTTCCCAACTTTTCCGGGCCAATTCCTGATGATCTGTCCGGGAATCATTATGCTTGTGATATTGTAAGCCACTGTAGGCAGCATACAAAAGGAGCAGAACCACGATTCCGAATAACAGATACAAGGATCTCGATTTGAAAACGCTGGTCCAAAAATGCTTGGCAATCAACAAGCTTACTCCAGTATGCATATTATCGAAAATTCAAAAAAAAAATGTAGGAAATAAGGTTATCTTGGCACAATAAGTAGTGGGACAATCGATTTATGGCAAATATTAAAAAAGTACACCATTGGTGTCTTCCTGAGGATTGGTTGTGGTTTGGATAGTGGGCCAAAGAATCTTTTTCAGCCTGTGTCCCAATATGCAAAAGTCTCCTATGTCTCTGATCAAGTCTGGGACAGGCTTCCCTTCAAGTCAACTCACAGGCTTCGTTCAGCGTGACATTGAGGTTTGCTTGGTTTTTTGGGACCACCTGCTTATTCTTTCAGGTGCCTATCCGAATCAAGAATAATTAGGCTCCCTATTTTTCTGAAGCTTGCCCCATCATTTCCTGATATTGCAAATATCTCTTTTTGTCCACCTCGACATCATTCCAGAGATCCAACACCAATATCTGTATCTGCATATCAACCATTGACTGGATGTCTGTTCGGTAGCTTTGATAATCCTGATAGTGAGTCTGACTCAGATCATTGAGCTTGTTCTGCATGAATGTAACAGGATTGAACCAATAGCTGAAACGGATCAGATCATTTCTGGCCTCATTGCTGGATTCAATCTTTGCGACGCTTTTTTTCACCAGTTCATTACTCAGTGCGGCAATGGAACGGTTTCTGGCGAATCTGGTATTGGTCCCTGCCAAGGCAACAGGACTATTGACAATGTCAGGAAACAGCGCATTCAGCTGAGCTTGAATAACACTATCTGCTTGATCATAAAGCTGATTGCTTTCCTCTCTTTGCGCATCGATCCATTCAGTCATCAGATTGGAAGGATGTTGGATGCTGACCCATTGATGCACAGTGGCGGGAATGATGAAGGCAAACAGGAGCCATACGCCTACCATTTTCAAGGTATTGCTGATACTACTCATTCCCTTTTGAAGGATCAAGGCATAGACAATTCCCCACAGCAAAAGATAGCCAAAAAGCCAGAAAAACATGTGCAAAAATGCTGAACCTGACCCTGGAAAAACCGAGGTCAGGCCAGCTCCATATAGCATCAATCCAAGTAATATAAGTAAGATCAAGAGACCATAGAAAGTGACTCTTGCCAGGAGCCAGCTATTTTGTGATCCCGTTTGCGTAAAAACCAACGGCAAAAATCCTGCATCTGCTTCTGCTCCTTTGATGTTATACAGACAGATCAACAATAGCAGAGGCAAGAGGTACAAAACAACAAATGAAAAATCCAAAGTGCCTGATTGAAGTCGCTCTGGATTCGCAATCTCCTCAGCCATATCAGCATCATAGGGACTACTTCCGTATGTCACCCGCTTATAAAAGCCATATTGTTCCGCCTGCCCAATGCTATAGACCATGGCAGGAGATGGCGTTTTGAAATGATAGGTCGGAGAATTCCAAACCGCCCAGAAAGGAGTGCTCATATCTATCCATGGGCGGTCCTCTGGTCCCTTTTCTCCTTTGTCATAATAGGAGAGATATCTTTGCCTCTCTTCATCCGCTTTTTCCCTGATCTGCTCAATGGCAGCATCCTGCTTCTTGTACAGTGCTGCTCCACTGTGCAAGGCATAGATAGCTGCGATGATAAATAGGACCATTGCCACGAGCTTAAATGGCGAGCGGCTCAGATGTTTCCACTCATACAAAAATATGGTCAAGGGATTCATAGCAGTTGAATTTTTTTCGTTCCCAAAAACAAAAGGCCTAGCGTCAGGAGAGACCAGAACAAGAGGACCCCAACATCGAACAAATACAAGCCGAAAACTGAAGAAAGCGAAGCGGGCGTATAAGAAAAATCAGGCACAGATCTGAAAAAGGCATTGTCAGCTTTCCAGCCCCAATCTCCACTTTTTGAGCCCCCAAAAGCATGTTCGTCATTGAGGCTTTTGAGCAATTCCCTGCGATAGTTTTCCACTTGTAACAGAAAATCCTGATGATGCAGATTATCTGTAGCAGCAAATCCCTTACTGGCATTATCCAGGGAGATAAAAGGATTGACTATGCCACCGAATTGAAGGCTTTGTTTTTGCTGAGCAAAGACCTCTCTGAGATGGCCGAAATGTTTGTCCCAGACCTGATTGCCATATTCCTCATCCGCCTGCATGGCAATACCATCAAAGTTGATTGGCAGTTGAGACAGGCTGTCCACGCCATATTCCTCGAGGACTTGTTGTTTCAATTCTTCTGCACGTTTGTCAGAAGGATTATGCCCATCGATGCCTTTGGCTCGATCCTCTTTCATCGCTGTCTTGAAGGTATCCCTACTCGGCAAGGGATGCCACTTTTCTACACTTGTCATCAAAATATTTGGCAAAAACACCGTCCACACAATCCAGATCCCAAGCATGGAGGTTAAGGCAAGCGTTGCATGTTGCCATCGGGCTGATAGATAAACAGTCAGGCCACTGATGATAAAATAGTAGAGGGTATACACACCAAAGAACATGAATGTTCTTTGTACAATGTCACTGGTCAAATGCTGAATGTTCAATAAGCTGTAAGAGCCTATGACCAATAGCAACAACATCACACCATAGAGCCAAACAGACAGGCTTTTGGCCACAATTATTTGATGAGGGGTGGCCCCTTGCAAGATCATCAGTTTAAGTCTGCCACTTTGTTTTTCAGAACTGATAGAACTGAATGCCAGAAATATCAGGAGGAGAGGCACGATGTATTTCAACAGAAGAGAACTTTTCAATTTTCCAAACCTGGAAATCGCTTGCATCTGAGAGGCTTCCGAATGTACCATTTCATTTTGCACATGCCCCTCCACCCGAATCACATTTCCTGTAATGCTGTTTACTCCTTCATCCAGACTACTCAGCAAATTAGGTGTTTTGAAGACATAGGTGCCATAATGGGCAGCACTGTGCGGATTCATGGCATCAATGCTTTCCCACTGTTCCCGAAGGTGATCTTTGGCATGATCATGAGCATTTGCCTGCTTCCGATGTTGATAATTTCCCAATTGAATGGACAGCAACAGGACCAAAGCAAAGCCAACACTGATGCCTAACAGCAGGCGGGTACGGGCAAGAGATTGCCATTCATTTTTGATGATTTGCCTCATAATCTGCTCAGTTTTGCATGTATTCAAGATAAAGCTCCTCCAATTCCTTGGCACTTACTTCAGTGCTGTGCAGTTCTTTCACCAATTGGCCATGTTTGAGAATGCCAATTCGGTGACAGACCTCCCGCACACGAAAAATATCATGAGAAGCCATCAAGATTGCAGCTCCTTCAGCAGCCAGTTTTTTGAGCAATTCTGACAGCTCATTACTGGCTAGTGGGTCCAGACCACTGGCAGGCTCATCGAGGAGATAGACCTTTGCCTTTTTGGCATATGCAATGGCAATGCCTACTTTCTGGCGCATTCCCTTGGAGTAGTCAGCAACTTTTTGATGGTGAGCATCGCTCTGCAAACCGCAAGTATTCAAGAATTCCTGCAATTCGCTTTTGGAATATGTGAGTCCAGCCAAACGACAGAAATAATCCAGATTCTCCAATCCGGTCAAATAGGGATAGAGATTGACATTCTCTGGGATGTAACCGATCAGCTTGCGTACTTGAGTGGTTTCACGTCCTACATCTAACTCATCAATACTTGCTGTTCCCGAGTCAGGGGAGAGGAATCCCAGGAGAACATTGATGGTGGTGGACTTACCGGCTCCATTTGCTCCAAGTAAGCCCAAAATTTCTCCTTTGGGGATGGTTAAGGACAGGTTTTGAACAGCAGGCTTGCCTTTGAAAGACTTGCTGACTTGATGAAGGTGTATCATTTGGGTAGAAGCTAGAGATGCAACATGCTCGCAAAAAGAAAAAGAATAGCCATAAATGCAACACTGTTGCATAAAGTTTTGAAAAAAATGGAAGCCGCAAAGGCGAGATCAGATCGAAAAAAAATAAGATCCCCCTACTCCGACACACAGCAATCATCCTCCTCACATCGGCAATGTCTCCTGTTGTATACATGAAGAAAAACCAGACCGAAAGCAGGGAAGTAGATCAAGGCATGACTCAGATGAAACAGATGAAATGTTTCGATGAGAATGTATCCTGCCAATAAAGCCCAGGCAAAGTAGAGCGCAAATGGCATCCATCTGAGGGATGTCTTTTTGGCTGAATAATGAATGGCAACAAAGGAAATGATAAGAAAAAAATAATCCAGGATACCCCACCACAAAGGAGCAGATGCGTGGTGATCAGCAGTGCTGGCATGTGCCAAAAAAATCAAAGGGGTGGCCACACAATGAAGCGCACAGAGAGCACTGGCGAATGCCCCCAGGGTATCAGATGTAGCGTTTTTACGAAGAAAGGTTCCTTGAAAACTACTCATGAAAATTGGCTGTTGTCGATTAGTCAAGGTGGATGGGGAGAGGAAATAGATGAAAAGTTAGCAATGCAACAATGTTGCAAAAATACAGACTTTCTTGATTAATGCAACAATGTTGCATTAATTTGAGAGAATGAACCCCACTTAATTTGAGTAACATCTTCGACTATCCATGCCTATGCAAAACATCAATCAAGTGAGCGTCGCCCTTATCGCGTGGATAGTCATTTGTTTTATTCATTGCCAATCCAACACCTCCGGGGAGATGGCAGAATCTTCACTAAGGATGAATGATTCGACCTTTTTAGAGAAGTTAGACATTGATTTCGCTCAGAATTTTACGGTATACAATCATCCGTGGTATAAAATTGCCCATATTCATTATCAAAGTGAATATCGTGATCTGGCCTTCGATCAAAAAATCATTTTTCTGCCAAAAGGAAATTCCGTACCCAAAGAATCTGAGGATCTTTCCGATGCCTGGCTCGTGGAAGTCCCTCTTCAATCAGTAGCAGCCAATCATGATGGGGAAATTACGAGACTCGCTACTTTGGGCTTGATTGACAACATTGTAGGCATGGGAGGGGGAGGCATTTATGACTCACGTTTACGGAAGAGATGGGAGGAAAAGGAAATTGCCTCCATCGGATACAGCTTCCATCAGATCTCACAACCGGAAATGATTCTGGCACTCAGCCCCGATGTCCTCTTGCTTCATGCTTATGACCACGGACGTTTGGCGTCTATGGATAAATTGAGACAACTTGGCATCAATGCCATTCCACAGTTTGCCTGGGCAGAACCTTCTTTTTTGGGGAAGGCAGAATGGTTAAAGTTTACAGCCATGTTTTTCAATAAAGAACAAGAAGCCAACGAATTGTTTGACAAAATTGTTCAAAGATGTTTGGAGCTGAGACAATTGCTAGACACCAATTCTTCATCTCCCAAAGCCTTCATGACCTATTTTCCTTCTTCTGACAGTGATTGGTCCGTGCACAGAAATGATTTTTATGCTTCCTTCCTTGAATTTGCAGGAGTGCAAAACGTGCTGAAAGATGATGGTCCCAATCACCTGGTCGGTATGAACAATGAAATGCTCCTTCACCTGGCAAAGGATGCGGATGTGTGGATTACAAACAGTAGATCTGATGCGGAATGGCCTCCTGCCAGTTATTTACAAAGTTTTCAAGCCTACCGCAATGGACAGGTCTATCATTACCAAAAACGAACGCGCTATGAACACGATGCATATGACTGGTACGAAACGCCTGAAGTTCGGCCAGATTTGGTGCTGGAAGATCTCATTTCCATTTTTTACCCAGATCTCTTACCAGAGCATGAACTATTATTCTTTGACAAAGTGAACCTAAGCAAGCTATGAACTATTCCACAATTCCCTGGCCTGTGCAAACACAACATGTATTGATTCCTCGTAGCGATAGATTGCAATCTGTCGCTACAGCATCTCACCCAAAAAGGGATTTGAGCCTAGCTTCTCATGCAAGGGGCAGTCTGCAAAAAAGCGCGATGATCCTCCTGAGCATTTGCCTTTTTTTCTCATGCGGGCAACAGCAAGAAGCGATGTCTGGACAAATTGAGAATATCAAAATAGACAAACCCAAGTCGGAAGTAGATCTCTTTCCCCACAAGGTAGTCCCACAACTTGCCAGGCATTTTAGGGTAAGTTATCACGGGAATTACAAAGTGGTAAAAACTGATGCGACCTTCTACCCCAATGGCGAAGAAGAGGAAGGAGAAATTAGGCAAGATGTCTTGGTTTTGGTACAAAGAGGAAGCTCCCCCCCTCATCTTCATGGCGAGTTGGAAAAGGCTACGATCATTGAGATCCCTGTCAAAACAGCAGCAGTGAATATTCAACATGCTGAGAGTTTTTTACGGGAGTTGGGCCTCGAACATCACATTAATGCAATTGGTGGTCTGTATTCCTATGACCATAACATGAGGAACAAAGCCATCTCTGGCGAGATCGGACAGATAGGATATAGCTGGCACAGCCCGCCGAATATTGAGGTGCTATTGCAAAGACAGCCGGATGTGTTTCTGATGACCCTTGCGAGCATGGATCATACAACAAGTTTGGAGAAGTGCCGGCAAGTAGGCATTCCAACTGTAGCCGTATTTGACTGGGCAGAGCAGGCGTATTTGGCACGGGCCGAGTGGCTTAAGTTTTACAGCTTGTTTTTCAATGCGGAGGAAGACGCCAATCGGGTTTTTCACCATATCGAAGAGAGAATCAATAGCCTCAAAGCACTTACATCAGATCTTCCGGAACGTGAATCTGCCATCTGGGGATTTTATACCAGCAAACAAAGATGGGCTATGCAGATCAGCAGCTTCCAGGCTCAATACATGCAAGATGCAGGATTGGAAAATATATTGGCACAAAATACTCCGGCCAATGCCAATGGAAGACAGACCCTAAATACAGAAGAACTATTGTTGAAGGGAAAAGAAGCCAAACACTGGATCATTGGAGACATTCATGCAGGCCCATTGCCACAGGAAGACCTCATGGAATCCTTTGCGGCATGGAGGTCAGGTCACTTGTACCACAACATGACAAGAATGGATTCCAAAAACAACGCTTCGGATTGGTATGCTACAGCAATTGTTCGTCCTGATACTGTGTTGGCAGATCTGATCAAGCTGACCCATCCACAGTTATTGGCAGATTATTCTCCCGTTTTTTTGGGCCATTATGACAAACATATACAAGGTCCTTCTTCAACCGAACCAGAATCACACAGCAAATGAGTGAAACCATTTCTCCTCCTATTCCTCAATCAAAATCGGGCATTCGCTTATCCAGCCATTCGCGGATGTTCCTTTTCCCAATACTGTTCGTTGGAACAATTCTTTTCTTCCTGTTGGAGTTGGGGATCGGATCAGTCCACATCCCGATCTCAGGGGTTATTGCAGCACTATTTAGTTTGGAAGGCGCTGACAGTACATGGATCAAGATCATTCATGAATTGCGTTTGCCTCGCACGATTGCCGCCACCATTGGAGGGGCGGCATTGGGTACGGCTGGCTTACAATTACAAACATTGTTCAGAAATCCGCTTGCCGGTCCCTGGGCACTGGGACTGACTGCTGGGGCACAATTAGGGGTGGCACTTGTGGTGACTGCTGCTGCGGTAGTAGGCTCAAGTTTTCTGGAGAATTTCGCTTTTCTGGGCAATTTGAGTATTGTCTCGGGGGCGATGATCGGTTGTTTGCTGGTCTTATTCCTAATTGTTGGCATCTCCAGAAAAGTCAGCACCATTACTCTTTTGATTTTCGGACTGATGCTCGGTTATTTGGCACAGGGGCTGATCAGCGTCATTTTACACTTCACCAATCAATCGCAGACAAAGATTTTTGCAGGCTGGAATGATGGGAGTTTTGCAGGGGTATATTGGGAACATTTTCCTGTATTGCTTCCACTCACCATTTCAGGACTGATCATAGGTTGGCTCATGGCCAAACCCCTGAATGCCTTATTGCTTGGAGAGAATTATGCCAGAAGTTTGGGGATATCGATTCGAAATAGCCGCATGATTACTCTTGCAAGTGCGGTCTTATTGGCAGCACCCGTCACGGCTTATTGCGGACCTATTCTTTTTCTGGGCCTGATCATTCCGCATTTGGCACGTGGGATCTTTAATACCTCAGATCACAAAATCCTGCTTCCTGCTGTCATGTTATTGGGAAGCCTCATTGCTCTTGCTGCTGATTTATTCGTGCATCTGCCTTGGGAACGACACTTTCTGCATCTGAATGCCGTGAATGCGCTTATAGGTGCACCAGTTGTGATGTGGGTGATTTTGAAAAACAAGCGCATGCGCGGATTTGAACTTTAAGGACCTAACCAATATGAAACCAATTATTCGACTCAAAAATCTGGCGATTGGATATAAACATCGAAAAGAGACGACAGTTGTTGCCAGGGATATCAATGTGGAGCTCAACAAAGGAGAACTTGTTTGTTTGCTAGGGCCCAATGGCGCGGGAAAATCTACCTTGATGCGTACCATATCTGGTGCCCAAAAGCCCTTGAAAGGTCAAGTGCTGTTGGACAATGAAATCGTTCATCAACTTTCTGCGAGACAACTCGCAAAAAAATTGAGCCTCGTCCTGACTGAAAGAGTTCAGGCCGGCATGCTTACTGCCTATGAGGTAGTGGCACTAGGGCGATATCCACATACAGATTGGACAGGAAAACTGAGTCCTAAAGACCATGAACAGATTCAATGGTCTATCAACATGACGGGCGCTGATGAATTGGCAGGGAGAGTCCTGTCCGAATTGAGCGATGGGGAGCGACAAAAGATCATGGTCGCAAGGGCCTTGGCACAAGAACCGGAAGTGATGATTCTGGATGAGGTGACAGCTTTCTTGGATTTGCCAAGAAGAGTGGAGATCATGCAACTGTTGAGAAAATTGGCTCATGATACCGGAAAGGCGATCTTGTTGTCAACCCATGACATGGATTTGGCCATGCGAAGTGCTGATCAAATATGGCTATTACCCAAAGGAGGGAAATTGCATGTCGGAGCGCCAGAAGATCTGGTTCTAAATGGTACATTTGAACAAGCCTTTATCAGTGAGGGAGTCTCATTCAATCGGTTTAGCGGTGCATTTCAGATGCAACAGACAAAGGAAGACGCGGTTCAATTAAGTGGGGAAGGAGAAGAGGCAGTCTGGACCCGCAGAGCCTTAGAGCGAGAGGGCTTTGTGGTGACCACCATTGCCAAGCGAAAAGTAGAGGTGGTAGTCAGGAACAATCAATTCACATGGATACTAACGGAGAACACTCAATCACAGGAATTTGACTCCATTTATCACCTAATGAGCGGGATTCGGAAAACGAGAGAAACAGTAAATAAAGCGGCGACACATTAAGTGAATCTTACACCACAGATATGAAGGAAGTGCACGGACCCTTCAGACATGTTTCTTGAAAAAAATCCGAGATTCGACTTCTTTGTGAAAATTTTAATACCATTACATTATTTATACCCCTCTATCAATGAAGTTGAACAAGATCCGCCGGGAAGAAGATATCGAGAATTTTAAATGAACGGTTCTCGATACAGCAGTACAATTAATGCAGGAAAAGAAAGAATGGAGTTTGGTATCAGTGAATAAGATCGCAAATATCATGCGCTATCTGTAAATTCAGCAAAATCGTACACCCTCTCTGTTAACATCTTTAATCCCCTCAAGCAATGAATTGGAAATATGTGAAATTGGCCTTCCTTGTTTTGCTGATTCTGCTCATTGCGGTCCCTTCCTTCAGGTATTTTGCGTCCATCGACTGGTCAAAACAGCACAGCAACAGAATAGCTACCCTTCCCCTTTTGACAGCCACAGACACTGTTGGTGAATTCCGCTTGCCAATCGGGGAGTTTGAATTGTTGGTTCGGGTAGCTGGTCTCCAAAATGAGGGACCAGGCGTTGTGCTACTGCATGGCTTCCCGGAGTCCTCAATTATGTGGCGACCCTTGTTGGAACAAGCAGCAACAGAAGGCTATCGGGTCATCGCTTTCGACCAGCGAGGCTATAGTCCTGGAGCAAGACCTACAGGTGTTTCTCATTATCACATTGACAGTTTGACACAAGATGTGATCGACGTGGCGGATCACATGGGCTTTGATCAGTTTCATTTGGTGGGGCATGATTGGGGAGCCGTCCTCAGTTGGAATGTGGCGATGGAATATCCTGAACGACTCTTAACGCTGACGGCCCTGTCCATTCCACATATTGGGGTGTTTTTTGATGCAGTGATGAATCATCCAGAACAACAAGAGCGCAGCAGTTATTTCAAATTATTGCAACTCCCGCTTCTACCTGAGTATCGATTTGTAGCCAATGATCAGCAATTTTATAAGCAGATGATGAGCAAAAATCATCCAGACTACCTTGCGGAATATCTGGCATTGTATGGAGAATATGGCGCTGCCACCGCTGCCTTGAATTGGTATCGGGCACTGGATGTAGAAGAAATGGCCAGCAACAAGATCTTCAAACGATCGATCCAAGCACCTACCCTCTATATTTGGGGAAAAGAAGATGGCGTCATCGCCCCAGCTATTATTCCCCAACAGGAAGCATTGATTGAAGCCACTTACAGAGAGATCTCCTTAGAAACAGGGCATGGGCTAATTCAAACCAAACCCGATACGGTAATTCAGGAGATTTTGAGGCATTTTGCTGGATGAGGGGATGGCTGTTCAGGAGAGAGTCTGGTGACTGAATCTGGACGATTAGGTCCATTCCCATTATCCACCTAAAAAAATGTACCGACCAGACCGATTGAAATTCCAAAGGCTGTTTTTCTGTTTTTCCAATAGTCAACTGCACTCCAGGCCTGATTCTGAAACAGCTCCAATGAAATCGCAAAAAAGTCATCTAGATAATATTCCATACCAGCTGTCAGGCGACTGGCAGGAATCCAGTTTCCTCCTTCCATATAAATGAGATCAGGAGTAGTTTCTGTAATGCGAATGGGAGTTGTATAAGATTTGATGCCTGCCTGAAAGGCCACTGTCATACGGAGAGCTTGTTTCCCAAAGCGATAGCCTGGCCCCAGGAGCATATCTGTAATTGAGGCAGCTTCGTTCAGGATGTTGCCTGGATCTTCAGCAGAGTTAAGGTGGTAAATTGGATCATACTGATCAAAGTTGAATCGAATAAATGGATGATTGACGCCTTTCCACCGATATTCGAAGGCTGACTTCAGAATCAGACCAGTGCCCAATTGAGGAGATCGCTCTGCCAGTAAACCAACTTCCAGATAGGAATTGAAGATCCGATCAGCGATTCCCTGCTCCACACTGTCCTGCTGCTGGGCATGGACAGAGAAGGAACAGAGAATCCAGATGATGAATAAATAAATCTTGTTGATTGACATGTGAGGTGTTGCCTAAAAATTGACAGTGTATCTGAGAACCGGAATCAGACCGGACTGCTTGGTGCTGGTGACAGAGATCTTTTGAGTGGCTGGATTATAAAAACTCCTCCTGGAATACTCATTCAAACGATTGGTGATGTTTTGGACATTGAGACTAATGGTATGTGTACTCCTGGCCTGATTGATTTTGACATTGATGCCGATATCAAAGCGATAGTAGGCATCCAGTTTCCCACTAAATGGTGTTGATGATAAAATGGTGTCAAAAGCTTCCTTTGATTTCTGTTCATCTATCTCAGTGAATCGTTGGCCTCCAGAGAAGCTTACTTTTCCATTGATGCCAAATGTGTTTTTTCTTTCTTTTCCCCACAAAAAGTCCTTCCCAATCAGTCCATTAAAAATGTAATTGCCATTGTATTGGGAGTTGAAATACTGTTCTCCATCCAGACTGAATTGAGATTGGTAGAGGGAAAGGGTACTCAAAAAATAGAAATTGTTGTGAAGAAATCGCTCCAGCGTGATTTCCAGCCCAAAGTTTCTGCCGGTTCCCTTGTTCAGCAAAGTATCTGTTCTGTCGAAAAAATCATAGGCACTGTAGGCATTGATGGCCGAAAAGTCCGTGGAAGTATCCGAGGAAACCGGGACATCGTACAACTGTTGAAAATAGGCTTCAACTTTCAGCCGGGTATGGGGCTTGACTTGCCAATCGTAACCCAGAATCCCATGTGCAGCCTTGCTGAAGTCTAGAGATCGGTTGGGCCTCAGTGTGTCCTGACCAACAATTTGTGGAGCCAAGTAGGTGCTAATGTCTTCTGTCCGTGAATGTAGGCCTGTTCCCAGAGTGAGAGCATGTTGTTTTTTAAGCTGCCATCTGAGGGCCAATCTTGGCTCCAGGGACTGATTGTCATTGAGGCCATAGCGCAGATAGTGGACACCTGAGTTGAGGGTGAACTGTTGGGACAATCTCCATTTCCATTGGGCAAATGCCTGAAATTGCAGGGTATTTCCATGAATGTCCAAGGTTGTTTTGAGAAGAGAATCTATGTCTGATTGCACTTCATAGGCACTCTTGAGATGACTGAGGACAATCCCTGTTCGGAGCACATGCTTGACATTGAACTTGTGGTGGAGAAAGGAAGAGAGACGAAGATTGTTGCGCAGGCTGGTTTCCACATAATTTGGGCGTGATTTGTTGTTCTCAATCAGATTGTATCGGTAAGCATAGTCATTCAGAGAAGCAGAAGCCACTGTTTTGGTATAGGTTTTCTCTCCCAGAAAAGCCATGTGCTTGAGACCGACAATTCCAGTCATGGATTCATCTACTTCATTTTCGGTGATCGTTTCACTCCAGTCTGGATCTGTGTCAAAATCTGCCAGACTTGTCCCCCCTACGCCAAAGAGATTGAAGGTGCCGATCTTTTTGGTGGGAAAATTCAGATTGAAGCTCAGATCCTGATAGGTTGGCAAGACATCACCGGCTACTTTGATTCCCAAATGATTCAGGATGGACAGGGTAGAGTACCGATAGTTGAACAAATAGGAAGCCTCTGAATTCTTGTGAAAAGGCCCTTCCCCTGCCAGTTCAAGTCCCAGAAATCCTGCCCCTGCGGTCATTTCTCTTTGTTCATTGTTCCCGGTTCTGAATCTCAGGTCAAATACCCCCGACAGCGCATTGCCATATTCCGCAGGAAAAGCCCCGGTAAAGAAATCTGAAGCGCGAAGTACATTGGAACTCAACATACTCACCGCACCTCCGGAACTGCCCAGGGAAGCAAAGTGATTGGGATTCATAATCTCTATGCCCTCCAACCGCCACAACAATCCTCTGGGGGAGTTCCCCCGAATCACAATGTCATTGTAGATATCATCTCCTGCCCCTGTAACTCCCGCGAAATTCTGGGCCTGACGGGCTGGGTCTGCAATGGAAGCTGCATATCGACTTGCCTCTTCCACGGTCAATGTTCGCGCACTGATGGTGGAGAATTCATTGATGCTGATGGCTTTGCTCTGCTCATCACTGATGGTTACTGCATCCAAAGTCTGGAAGCTTTCTGTCATTTCCAGCTCTAGCACTACTTCTTTGCCTGCCGTGACCTCGATATTCGGCAGGACCAGGGGCTCGTAGCCGATGTAGGATACCACCAGGCTGTGTCTGCCAAGGGGAACCTTACTCAACCAAAATTTCCCTTCTTCATTGCTGTTGCCACCAATGAGCGGTTCGCTGTCCTGAATCATGATGGTGGCGAAGGCAATGGGCTGTTTCGTGTCGATGTCTACTAACTTACCTCTGACCGTCTGTTGAGAATATCCAACAAATGACGTGAGGAGCAGGAGTGTGAGAAGTGATATGCGGGATGCAGTCATCATGAAAAGGTATTTGTCTGTTGGGAAAAGAGATATCGGATTAATGTCTTGAACCAAGAATAGGACATTGGATTCCTCTTTCCATATTTGATCCATCGGCGGCAGCAGAAATCTTTCCAAAGGCCTTTTCATTCCGATAAGTGGAAAGCGGCATCACCCAGATTCCGTTCAACCGGTCAAAAGAGCCTTTTGTCAGATGTTGGGAGAGAATCATGGGAAAATATTCTCCTCTTCCTTCATAATTTGTAACATGGGTCATGGACCAAGCAAATTTTCGGACGTATAGCAGGTTGAGCCAGCTAGGACTTTGGTTGATCTTCTTCCTGATTTATTTTTTGGAAGAATTGAACTATTCGAGTGCAGGGCTCTCCTTTGTATATGCAGGTAGTTTTGCCATCCTTCATGCAGTTCCTGTCTATGTGCACTACTACCTCCTACTCCCCCTTCTCAGACAAGGAAAACGTTGGCAATATGGGACAGCTAGCATTGTGCTCCTGTTCTCCACCAGTGTGATTTTGCGAGGGATCGAAACCGCTCTTCCGTATACTTATCCCTATGATTACCCTTTTCTTCCTGATGTTTCCTACAATCTCTTGTTATTGCTGCTCGTCGTCGCTGTGAGTAGTCTGTATTATTTTGTAGAAGCCTGGATCACCAATATTCAAACCCAAAGTCTGCTCCGTAACGAGAAATTGCATGCGGAACTGAGTTTCCTCAAATCCCAGATCAATCCGCATTTTTTGTTCAATACGCTCAACAACATTTATTCCTACGTGCAAACCAATAATGAGAAAGCCGCTCCTATGCTCGAACGCCTCTCATCCATTTTGCGATTCATCGTATATGATGGACAAGAGGATCGAGTAATGCTCATGAAAGAATTAGATACCGTAGAGGACCTGATCGAAATGTATCGGATGAAAAACCCTGAACTCAACAACATTCGATTGCACATAGAAGGCGTAAAAGGCTATCACCTCATTCCTCCATTGCTCCTCATCAATATTGTAGAAAATGCCTGCAAGCACAGTGATGCGACCAGCAATCCAGATGGTTTCATTCAAATAGAGATGAAACTAGGCGATGGGGATCGCTTTCACATGGAGGTAGTCAATTCTGTCAAAGATCGCATTCCCAAAGATCCCGATTATCAAGGGGTTGGATTGGAAAACCTCAAGCGGAGATTGAATTTGCTGTATCCAGATGCCTATGTATTGGAGGAAAAGCTTGAACAAGATCACTATCAGCTGAATTTGAGCCTCCCACTTGAAAGAAAAGAATGATCATGAAATATCGAGTATTGATTGCCGATGATGAAAAGCCTGCCCAAGACTTATTGGTCGCCTATGTACAGAAGATAGAAGAGCTGGAGGTTTTGAAGGTGGTAAGCAGTGGGCTGGAGGCAAAAAAAGCGATCCATCAGGGAGGGGTCGATATCTTTCTCTCCGATATCCAGATGGACGATCTAACAGGGATCGAAGTGTTAAAAACCTTGAAGAATAAGCCTGTTACCATCTTCACCACTGCCTATTCAGAGTATGCGCTGGATGGATACGAGTTGGACATTATCGATTATTTGGTCAAGCCAATTTCTTTCCAGCGATTCTGCAAAGCCATAGACAAAGCCATAGAACTGATCCAATATACACCTTCCGCTTCTTCCTCCAATCCCTCTTCCTCAGCAGATAGCCTCGCCGACGCTCAAGCCTCTTCCTACTTCTTTGTCAAAACCAGTCGGAAGATCATCAAGCTAGCCTATGATGAGATTCTGTTTGTTCAGAGTTATGGGGAATATGTGAAGATCTACACCAAAGACGATGTCGTCCTGGCCCTACAAACAACTGGATTCATGGAAGAGCTATTGCCTCCGCATCACTTCAAGCGCATCCATAGATCCCACATTGTCAATGTCGATCACATCCAAGAGATTGAGGGGAATCAGATACGGATCGACCATTACACCTTACCCATCAGCAAAAGAATGAAGGATAGCTTCATGGAGTTGATTCAGAAGAAGGGCTTGATTTAGATGATGATTTGCCCCGAGGCAAGCTTGTTTATAGTCCAGGCCGAGCTCCCGATCCGGCCACAATCGATTTTGTCCAGTAGGCAGATCTCCTTTGTAGAATTTCGTCAAGCACCTTTATGATGTGTATCATATCCAGATACCACAAAAGCGAATGATCAAAAATTATCCCGCTTATGTTACGAAATGAAGATCTACTGATACTGATAAGAGCATCTTGGTTTTATTATCCATTAACGCAAAATACAAACACATGCGTATTGCAATTATCGGAGCCGGTGTATCTGGAATCGGCACTGCCATCATTTTACAAAAAGCGGGTCATGCAGTAACTATTTTTGATAAAGCCCCTCAAATTGGGGGAGTCTGGGCCCAGGCTTACTCGGAGGTACGTTTGCAAAACATTGACCAACAATATCATTTTTCAGACTTTCCCTGGCCTCAAACACCTGATTTGCACCCTACTGCCAAGCAAATCATGGAATATCTAAGCGCTGCGGCTATACATTTTGAGCTGGATATCAGACTGAATCACTATATAGAATCACTGGAAGAAACAGATGACGGTTGGAACGTGAATCTAATCCTTGCTGAAGGAAAAACTCAATTTCACGCAGATTTTGTCATCTCTTCTATCGGGCAATATTCAGGAGGGAAAAACAGACCAAAATTTGACGGAGAGTCCGAATTTACAGGAACGATCATCACAGAAAGAGATATTCAGGATCTGACTGATTTTCAAGATAAAAAAGTCGCCGTTGTTGGCTTTGGGAAAAGTGCCCTGGACATGGCCACACTCACTGCACTGGAAGGTGCTCAGGTAGAACATATTTTCAGAACTCCGCGTTGGACAGTGCCTTTGAAAATCCTGGGCGTTCATTATTCCTATCCCTTGTTCAGTCGGATGGGGTCAGTCATGATGCCAGCCTGGGCTTATCCCAGTAAAGCAGAAGCGTTTTTGCATCGAAAACTTGCTTTTCTGGTGAAGGGATTCTGGTTTATGCTTTCTCGCCTGTTTACAATATTGATCAAATCAAAAGGCTGGTTCAAAGGAAAAGAAGTGCAGGAACGATTAAACAGCATTATTCCGAAACATCCTATGTTACATGATTTGAGATCAGCTACGGCTTTGCAACCTCCTGCCTTTTGTCGATTAATCGCTGAAGGAATCATCACTCCCAACCATGCTGAATTGGAAGGATTCACCTCCAATGGAGTCGTATTGAGTAATGGAAAAACGATAGAAGCAGATACCGTCATTCTTTCCCTTGGATCGAATTCACCAATATTTCCTTTTATGCCTGCAACGTATAGAGAGATCCTTGAAAAGGAAGAAGATGGGGTTCAGTTATATAGGCACATGATTCATCCAGATATTCCAAATTTCGCCTTTGCTGGGTATAATCATGGATTTTTACACATCCCGGCAGTAGAAGTTGGTACGGTTTGGTTGCTTGCTTTACTTGACGGAGAACTGAGTCTTCCTCCTGTTGAAGAAATGAGAGAAACAATTCATTATGTCAGGGAGTGGAAGCGGCAACATATTCAGTTTGAGCCTTCCCGATCCTGTGCCATCAATACGCGCTACCAACAATATCTTGATATCATGCTAAAGGAGCTAAGACTTTCTCCCTATCGAAAATCCAATCCCATTGCAGAGCTTTTTGGCAGATATGGAGCCGGTGATTATCAGGGAGTGTTAGAGGAATATTTGGCCTCCAGAGAGCAAGAAGAACAAGTGTATGAGCCAGTACTTGCAATGACTTAAACCTGGAGGAAGACATGTTATTAATCGCATATCTTCCCAGACCTTTACTTGCGGGTTGATCGGGTGCGCAAAGGGATCTTTCGCATTCTCCTGAGAGATGGAAAGATCCCCTTTTCAACATCATTTTCCCTTCAATATGTAAAATACACCTACATTGAAGCTGGGAGCTGCCAGGATATTCCGGGCAAACAAGACCCCTCCCGCAGAGACAGAAAGCCCCCAATTCTTTGGATGGATATAGTTTGCCTCTGGGAGAATGGCAAAATAGGTCAGACGGTTGCCAAATATGGAAGAACTGCCCGTAACGCCTCCAGCCATATCCGCGGGAAAAGGCTGAACCTGTGTCCATTTGAAGGCAAATGCCCAGCTTTCTTTCGGGGTCCACCCCAATTCTCCTCCCCACACAAAGGCATCATCATAGTTGACCGTTGACAAACCTGTGCTGTAGGCCAGGTCCGCAGTGCCCCGCCATTGGTAGCCAACGGAGAGATTAGCATAAAATGGCTTTGGGTAGAAAGAATGAGAAGCATGAAGCATGCCGATTGCCCCCCATGCACCATCGCCAGATTGCAACAGTTCTGAGTTTCCACCTACATTGGCACCAGAAGGCAATTTCAACTGTCCTGAGGCTGCCAAGACGATAGGTCCCTTCTTGATGATCCCGTATTTGAGCCCCACTTGTATTTCTCCAAGGCCGTTGAATTGATCTCCAGGAATCACCACTCCGTCAGCCCGACTTTCCAGATTGTTGATGGTGCTTCGAACGAACAGCTGCGCATTGAGCAAAGCGGTCAATCGATCTGTAATTCCATATTCCCCATACAGCACCGTGCTGTATACTGAAGTAGTGGTGATATCGATGAGATCTCCATTGGGGGCATAAAATTGGCCCGCGCGGATGGTACTCTGATTGAGCTTGAAATATCCTGCCTGCTTGGCTTGCGTCCAACCACTTTGGGCTTGGACAAAAGACAGGAAAGCAGAGAAACCTATGATAAATAGCGGTATTCGTTTCATGTTGGATAGAAGATGAAGGAGTTATTCAAATGTAGCCGTTCCAAATGGTGCCCCGAAAGGCTGACAATAAATCAGGACATGGTCAAAGTCCTGTGGATTCACGTTGGCAGGAATGGCATAGGTTTGCATGCCAGACGTGGCTTGTAATTTCTCCAGTTTTACCCCGCCACTCACATTGGTCGCATTGGGGCTGAGATACACATAGAGTCCAGGTCCATTGGAGGATTGGAAGTCTGGGTCAAACATTAAGGTCGACTCGCCATCAATAGTCATCAGGGTGGCTGTTCCCTTTACATTGTATCCGTTGAGTCCCTGGAAACTTCCCATACGCGTGATCGTATCGGCTGGCGCCATCACCATCAACGGAGCTGGCAAGCTGTTCACCCCCTCGGAGGAGGCGATGATTTGGGTCTCCCCTTCGGCCAGGGCAAGTACTACTCCATCTTCATTGACGGTACAGATGCTGGGATTGGTGCTTGTCCAGCTGATCTCCTTATCCGTTAAGATCGCTCCACTGGCATTGCGCAATACCGATTGAAACTGTAGCGTATCACCGATAAAAAGGTCGCTTCGGCTACTTGTGATGCTGATCTCAGCAAGCACACTGGGATCAACCGATACTGTCGCTAAAAGGGAATCTTTCAGGGTCGTAGTCGAAATGTCAATCCATACCTGCCCAGCTGCAACGGCCATCAACAGTCCGTCGGCGTCTACGCTCGCTATGGATGGATCGCGGCTGCTCCACTCCACAGGAACATCCATCAACACACTTTCGTCAGAAGCAATTACCTGAGCTGAGAGTTGCTGGCTTTCCCCTTCCAATAAAATGATAGAGGAATGGCTGAGGTCAATTCGGGCGGGAACAGGACCAAGGTCTTCCTCCACCGTTACAAGGAGAGAATCTTCCAGACTTGTCGTCAATACGTCGATCCATACCTCCCCAGCAGAAACAGCCATCAGCAGTCCATCGGGATCTACGCTAGCTATAGCCGGATTGCGGCTGATAAAATTCACAGAGGCAGTCAACACACTTCCGTCAGAAGCAATTACTTGGGCAGAAAGTTGTTGACTTTCCCCTTCCAATACCATGAGAGAGGAATGGCTCAATTCAAATCGAGCAGGGACAGGGCCAAGAGGTTCATCCACAAAATCTGTGGTGATACAACTGGAAAGTGCCAATAGAATCAAAGGCAGGAAATAACTGTGTCGTTTCATGTAAAAGGAAAAATCTTATGTGTTTGTGCTACAAACGTATGGCAATCCTCTCGACTGAATCGTCCGTTGTGAGACATATTCGCAGATGTTTTTGATGACAATGAGGGATATGCCCCCTCCTTCTCCTAGACCTCTTCCGCACAACCATATTTTTCCTCGACCAGGAGAAATAAGCCCACAAAAAACGCCCAATCTTCGGTCAGATCGGACGTAAACCTTGAAATTGTACGAAAATCAGCAGAAAGTGAGGGAAATGAATCCTATTTTTATATAGGTGAAAATGAAATAGGTGTAATGTTGATTTTTGAGGGGGTATAGGAAAGGTATTGCTTACTCCACGCTCAAAATATTTTCATAAAATTGCTGATCCTGTCTTTATGAGACATATTTTATATTTCCCTCAGTAAAAATACCAGAATCCTTCCCCGCTTTCATTCCAAAATAGGATAGGGGTAAGATGGGAGGTTCTCGATCTCTGCCTACTGAATCTCATTTTCAGCATTCAAAGCCTCAATGATCCGCTGCTAGGCCTTCGTCGCACTCACATTCAACGGGTCTTACCTACTCCTTATTCTGCTGCTCTTTTAGCAATAAGGCCTTCAGCTGTTCCTCCAGACTGCTTAATCGCGCTTCTTGCTCTGCGATCTTTTGAGTTTGGCTTTCAATCATCTGTTGCTGCTCTTGAATAGCGACTATCGCAACTACCCCAAACCCACTGTAATCCATCGTGTACAGCTCCCCCTTATCACCACGACCTCCCTTGCCCTTATACACGAGTTGGGGGAATAGCTTTTCCACCTCTTGTGCCAAGAATCCAATATTTTGTCGTTGGCTTTTATCATCTGTAAAGGTGTAGGTTTTCGGCTGTAGCGCCATGACTGAAGGAAGCGTATGGGTCATTGGAGCAATATTGCTTTTCAAACGTGCATCGGATAGAGCGGTGTAGGCTCCGTTACTTTGGTTAATCCGTGCTTTACTGGACCAACCGTTTCCGGGATTATTTTCAATCAATAGGTCTGAAAAACTGTTACCTGAGTTCTCGGTAATGAAAGACCATCGACTGTTGCTGTTAATGTCTTTTACGTCAAAGCCTCCAAATCTGGCTATTCCTGTTGCAATAATGTCCCCATTAATATCCAAAGTGGCACCTGGGTTGGTTTTACCCAAACCAATTTTTCCATCCTCCCTGATGTACATATGGGTTCGGTTGTTATTCAATACCTGAAACGCATAGCGGGCGGTGCTGCTGTTTTTTCCTGTGTGTACGTACATGCCATATCCGCCCTCATGTGCCAGGTACACCCGGGAATTACCGTTTTCGAATAGCCCTTGCCAGCCGTTGCTATTTGTTTTGTTTACAAATAAAGGAATAGTGGACGTGCTGGAGCCAATTGCCACATTCCCATTTTGCTCGATAGACATCACATTACCGGCATCAGTTGTCCAGAAATTGAGCTTGTTGCCATCATCCCCATCCATGTACAGTACAGCTTCCTTGTTATCGGCGCTGTTGGAGATTCGCAAGCCAGAGTCGTGATTGCTGCTGCTGGCCGAAACTCGCATGTATGCGTTACTGGCAGTATTGTTATGCACATGCAGCTTTTCATTCGGTGTACTGATACCAATCCCCACATTGCCGCTACCCCCGCTGTACTGGTTGTTGCCGTTTGGTATCCAATCGCTATCTCCGGTAAGGGAAGCGAGGCTAATCGTGTTACCCCCACTAATACTTAAATCGGTTCCGCTTAAACTCAGGCTTTGCGTATCAAGGGAAGCGAGACTAATTGTGTTGCCCCCCCCGCTAATGCTCAAATTGGTTCCAGTTAAACTTAGGCTTTGAGGAATCGACGGAGGCAATGGTTGCCAACTTGCGGTACCGTTGGCATCAGATGTTAAGATATAACCGGCATGCTCACTGCCATCTTCTAACGTAAACCCTCCAACAACATGTAGCTTGGTATCTGGCGTACTGGTACCAATCCCCACGTTACCGCTAGCCCCGCTATACTGGTTCGTTCCGTTGGCTACCCAATCACTATCTCCGGCAAGGGAAGTAAGGCTAATCGTATTGCCCCCGCTAATACTTAAATTGGTTCCGCTTAGAGTTAGGCTTTGATTATCAAGGGAAGCGAGACTAATTGTGTTGCCCCCGCTAATACTTAAATTGGTTCCGCTTAAACTCAGGTTTTGCGTATCAGCGATCGCCCCTAATGATTGCCAACTTGCGGCACCGTTGGCATCAGATGTTAAGACATAACCAGCTTGCTCGCTGCCGTCTTCGAATTTTATCCCCCCCACTACATGAAGCGTGGTATCGGGCGTACTGGTCCCAATGCCAGTTTTTCCATTTTTCAGTACCGTAATCGCATTCGCCCGATTGGCTGCATCAGTACCAATCCCTATTTCAAACAAGGGGTCGGTGTTTACCCAGCTATTCGTACTCGCCCCAGTACCTAGGTTATACCTTCCTAGTGCGATAGAATAACGACTGGACGAGAGCAAGCCCCTCCCCCCCAACGCAAGACTTCCTACTCCACTTGCTTGATTTTCTAATCCCCCAACTACCATGGCGATTGGTCCTGAAGCCAGATTACTATGCCCCCCAACTACAACTGTTTCTGGCCCATCTGCTCTATTATCATAGCCACCTAAAACTGCACTGTAGTGTTGATTTGCCCTATTGTCCTTGCCCATTACAAACGAGTAGTTACCCGATGCGGTATTATTTTCTCCACCTACTACGTTTGCTATTCCTGTCGTAAGATTGTCTTTTCCACCCAAAATGGTAGCAATGCTGCCATTAGCGACATTGTCTTGTCCACCCAAAATGGTAGCACTGAAGCCATTAGCAACATTGTCTTGTCCCCCCACAATGGCGGCTGAAAAGCCGTTGACTTGATTATCTTTACCAAAAGCCACAGCAAAATCGTTTGTTATCTTATTATTTGATCCTCCCACTACACTTGAACTACCATCTATGCGGTTGTACTGGCCTGCCAGTAGGGCATTATAATTACCATTTATCGTATCACCAATCCCACCTAAAATGCCATTGTAAAATCCGCTTTGGATTTGATTTAGCCACCCTCCAGTTATGGTGCTACGCACAGCTGATCCTGTAATCTCATTGCGGTCACCACCGCCAATAAAGCTACTGGTACTAGCATTCACATTTTGATTCCCACCGATAATGGCTGAGTAATTCCCCCTAGCCTCATTGTAACTACCGCCCAGTGATGTAGAGAATATTCCCTCCGCCACGTTATTAATACCAAATGCAAAACTGATGTATCCTGAAGCGGTATCATTTAACCCTCCAACGAACGAACGGCTCCCAGATACAACATTCCCTTGTCCGATTGCAAATGTCTCGTTACCAGATGCTAGGTTTCTTGTTCCACCTGCTACCATCGCATGATCTCCTGTAGCACTGTTAGGAAAAGCAGCTGATCCTTTGGTAAAAAAGGCAGTTCCATTCGCTTGCCATATCGTATCTATAGAACCAGCAGTACTAGCACCATTCAATTTCTCCCAATCGGTGCCATTGAAAAAGTAAAAACTCAGAGCAGTACTGTCATACACCATGAGACCTTCCGCAGGGTTGGAGATGGCCATTCGGCTACTGCTATCCATACGGGGGATCAGTACCCCCTTTTCGGAACTTTGAATATCCAGCATGGCACTAGCATCTGGATCGTTTCCAGATGCGCTGATGCTAACTCCAGAGGTTTGAGCCTTAAGGGAAGTAATTCCTACGAAAATTCCCAAGAGGGTGGCGACCAAATATTTCATGTTTCTTTTGTTTAGAATGATGTTACAAAAGAAGATGAACCACCCCGGTAGTACTTGGACTAATTTCCAAAATACTTGGATTAATTTCCCTTAACGGGCTTTTCTGATGTTTAAGAGAGGTTTTTCAGGAAAAAGGAGAAGTTTTCGTTGGTAGCCTACTCCTTTAATTGGGTTTTCCACTTACGGGGAGAAACGCCCATGAGATCCTGAAAAATACGACTGAAATAGGCCGGGTCATTAAATCCTACCATGTATGCAACTTCGTTGATTTGCAACTGAGGATCGGTCAAGAACTCCTGCGCAAATTCAATCCGCAGCTTGCGGATAAAATGGGAAACGGGCATACCTGTCAAGGCTTTTGTCTTACGATGCAAATGAGATTTCCCTAGCCCCAGGTCCTTCCCGAGGGCCTCCCCGCGGTAGGTGGAATCATCCAGGTTCTCTCTGATTAGCTGGCGAATTTTCATGATAAAGGCATCCTCACCAGCCATTGCCAGGTCATCAGATTTGGGCGGCATGCCCTTCTGCTGATATCGGGCCTGCAGTACCTTCCTCAGTTCCAGTAATTTCTCTAGCCGAATCCCTAATTCTGCCTGATCAAACGGTTTGGACAAATAGGCATCTGCTCCACGCTTGTAGCCTTCCAGGCGCGAGGGTTGATCCGCCTTTGCGGTGAGCATGACGATGGGGATATGGCTGGTTCGTTCGTCTAGTTTGAGGGTCTCACAAACCTCATAGCCATTTTTGTGGGGCATCATCACATCGGTAATGATAAGGTCAGGGACGAGTTCCAAAGCCATCTCGATACCAGCCTGACCGTCTGGAGCAGCGAAGAGTTCGTACTGATCTTCCAGGCAGGCATGGAGATAGGCAACAATGTCAGCATTGTCCTCAATGATCAGGAGACTGGGTAGTTCCTGTCTAGCAGGGACGACTGTTGTGGGGGGCGCTACAAAGGGCAAGGGAATATCCACAGATTTCTTCTCCAGGACCAATGGTTCGGTAGCTGGAGGGGCATTGAGGCTAATGGGAAGATTCAGGGTAAAAACAGACCCCTTGCCTAACTCACTCTGTACTTCTATCCTGCCTCCCATCAGTTCGACCAATTCTTTGGTAAGAGAAAGCCCGATCCCGGTTCCTTCGCCCTGTCGAGTCGAGCTACTATCCACCTGATAAAAGCGGCCAAAGACCAGTGGCAGTTTTTCAGCGGGAATCCCTATGCCCGTATCAGAAACCTGCAACTCCAGTTGCCCCTCTTGTTGCCGCACCTTACAGATAACCTTCCCTCCTTCCGAGGTAAATTTGAGGGCGTTAGAAAGTAGGTTATTCTGGACGAGCGAGAGCTTTTCGGCATCAAAATCCATATATAGGCTTTCGATTTCACTTTCTAAACGAAGATCGATCTGCTTCATTTCGGCCATAGACTCAAAAGACGCCACTCCCAGTCGCAGAAACCGGATCACCTCAGCCTTTTGTGGGCTAAGTTGTAGATTACCCGATTCCAGTTTGCGTAAATCGAGAATTTGGTTGACCAGGGTAAGCAAACCACGGGTGTTGCGCTTGATGAGGGTACTCCCTTTTTCGGCCCATTTGTCAGGATGCTCCCTAATTTGCTCGGCCATTCCCCCAATAACGGTCAGGGGGGTGCGAAACTCATGGGAGATGTTGGTAAAGAAGCGTGATTTGAAAGCGTTAAGTTCCTGCAGTTTTTCGTTCGCTAGATTTAGCTCACTATTCGCCACATTCAACTCCGCATTGGCTATATCCAGTTTGCCCTTTTCAGCCTCAATCATGCCTTTTTGTTTTTGTGTAAGTCGAAAGCGGTTCAATAAAATGAGTCCGAATATGAGGGTAAGGGTCAGTCCCCCCAGTAAGAAATAGGACATGCTTTGGCGGCGGCGGCTTTCTTCCTCTTTCAGGGTCAATTGAGAAGCTGTTTGCAAGCTATCGGTCAAGGCTTTTTGGCGATATTCAAACTGATACTTTTGGTCATAGATTTCCTGTAGGTTGCGCTCGTCATTTATCCTCAGAATTGCATTGATCTGTTTCTTCTGTATTTCCAGGGCTTTTCGATAGTTTCCTTGATGTTTATAGTGTGCCAGTAAAATGCCGTACGCTTCTTTCAACATGACATCGGTAGGCTCATGAACTACCTCTAGCAGGTGGGTAAGTTCATCTGCGTAGCGGGCCAGTTCCGCCCAATCGCCCCGCTTTTCGGCCAGTTTCCCCAGATCATAGAGGAGACTGAACTGACTAATGAGAACATTATTTTTTCGATAAATAGTCATGGCCTGCTCCAGATTTCGATGTGCACTCAGGGTATCTCCTGTCTGAAGCTGTAAGAACGCCATACCCTTATAGGAACGTGCAATGCCCAGGCTATCATCCATTTGCTGGCTAATTTCAAGGGAGCGCTGAAATTGGATTGTGGCCTCTTTTGAATTCTTCTGCTTTTGGTACACCACTCCCAGGTAATAGGCAGTCCTTGCAAGTAGGGAAGGACTAAGAGAAGTCGGATCTAGCTCCTGCACCTTGAGCCAGGCCTCTGCTGCTGCCGGAAAATCCTGCTGGTTAAAAAAACTGACACCAATGTAGCTATAGCATTCAGCTATGAATTCGTTATGTTTCATCTCCTGAGCCCATGTTAAGGCTCGATACACATACTTCAAATCTCCCTCCATCACATAAAACCCGAAAAGAGCTTTCACAAGCATCTCTTGATACGTGGGAATAATCGCCTGATCAAGCGCTCCCGTAGCTCCCCGCTCCGCCATTCTGATCAACAGTTTGTAAAATTCCCGGCTCGGGTCTCCCTGTAGCTTTGTTGATAGGGCGTACAGGCTTGCCAGTGTGAGCGTGTCATGAGGATGAGGAATGAGATCGGTTAGCACCTCGGTAGCAAGGGCGTGTTGCTGAGCGAGGCTATCCGTTACTTCTCCAAAATATGTATCAAATATCAAGATGGTGCTATCCCGATAGTTCTGGGCGGTCAGGGAGGGAAAACTCAGCGAAAGGACAAGGGCAAGGCCGAGGAGTTTGGGCATAATACTCTGCATTCAAATACAGACAAGATACGAAAGACCGACCTAAGATGTTCCATAAGAAAACGCTCTTTCATAGAGGATTTTTATCCCGAAAACCATTGTTTATGATATCATTGAAGGAGATATGGAATAGATTTCAATCTGTTATTCTACAAAATGGACCCGTTATTTCAGGTAAAACCAAGGGCCATCATCACTCTGAAAATGGAGCAGTCAACAAAGCAACCAATGGTTCATTGACATAGTAATTTGACTTTCCTAGCCTTTCTTTTCTTAAAATGCCATCCTTTGCCAAACGGTTTAAATAACTGGAAGCAGTAATTCTGCTGACCCCCAAATCCTTTTCCAAGAACTCAATTTTTGTGTAAGGATGATTGAACAGATTATTTAGCAGTTCATGACTATAGAATTTGTAGTTCTCTCGGATCATAAACTTGTAGGTTTGCATCTGTTCTCGGATTGAGTGAATCAGATGAAGACTTTGCCGTGAAGTGATTTCAACTGCCTGAATCATATACAGAAGCCAAGCTTCCCAATCATTGGTTTCTCTCAATCCTTGCAAGAGCCGATAATACTCTCCTTTGTGTTGGATGACATATCGACTCAAATACAAAATCGGCAAATCGAGTAAGCCCATTAAAACGAGATACAAAATATTGATGATCCTTCCTGTCCTACCATTTCCATCATAGAATGGGTGAATACTTTCAAACTGAAAATGGATCACTGCCATCTTGACCAAGGGATCATAATCAGCTAGATCAGGATCATTGATGAATTGCTCCAGGTTTGTCATCAGGTTCAATATGATTTGGTGATCCTGTGGAGGTTGGTAGACAACCTCTCCTGTTTGTTGATTTGTAAGTGTTGTCCCTGCGACAGATCTAAATCCTGCTGAATTTTGTTCCAAGACAGCCTGAATCGTGCGAATATGACGATTGGTCAGTAATTGATGGTGAGTTACCAGCTCGAATCCTTTTTTCAGAGCAGCGACATAATTCTGTACTTCTTTTGCCGCAATGGATTTGATCCTCTTGACATCCAGTTCTGCTTTGAATAATTCATCATGGGTGGTAATAATATTCTCAACGCCAGAACTGTCTTTTGCTTCCTGTAATGCAAGGGTGTTCAGTAATATATTTTGATTGGGAATGGTCTGAGCAATCCCTTTTAATTCAGCCAATGCTCTATGAGCGGCAGGAAGGGCTTTCAACACTTTTTTCGTTTCGATTTCTCCTGGATACGGTAAAAAGCTCGGTTGCCAACTCATATTCAAGTGGTGTTTTTTTTTCATGTAAAGATAATGGCATTTTCTTTACATGACCATCTCTTCATGTAAAGATTTTTCATTTTTATTTACATGAAAAGAGAATATGTTAAGCGGCTTTACATGTCTTACGAGGAGATGTCAAGTTCTCTTTGCGAAAAATCAAGATTTGAGTCAGAAAAAGTGAAAACGGCGGCGACATACTGGGTTGATCTTGCATCATAGATAAGAAGGGAGTACCAACCTCTATTCTCTGAAACAGGAGTTTTAATTGTTCTCCCCAAACAAAAAATCCCCAAGCAACAACTTGGGGATGGAGAAGTATTTTCTTTCCAGCAGAGAGTGAGGGATTCGAACCTATTAATTATTCGACTGACAATCAGTGATTTGTATTTCTATATTTTCAACATCTCGATTTGGTCTCGGCTAAAATCATTGATTTCGAAAGAATCGAATGCCTTTAACTGGTTGAGGGTAGATCAGTCTTGACCATAACATTATCCTTCCAGTTTCACAGCCTGTAGCTTAAAATTCAAGATATGGAGTATTTTCAATAAAGTACTTAATCGAATATCAGATTTACCTGACTCAATACGTGAAATATATTCCTGTTTATTATGAATTTTCTGGGCGAGTTGTTCTTGTGTTAGATTAGCGGCTTTCCTCATCTGTGTGATAAGTGTGCCAAGTAAGGCTTGATTAGCGTGTGCATCAAAATCTATCCGTAACTTTGAATCTTGGGTACCAATATATTTATCTTTAAATTCCTCAAATGAAATCAGGTTATTTGAATCTTCCATAGCATTATTCATTTAAAAAGTACTGTTCTCTTAATTGCTCTGCTCTTGATAAACTCTGAGGCGGGATTTGTCCTTTGATTCTAATGTATCCAACCGCAACAATAATACGTCCATCGTACCCGTCAAAGCATAGAATGCCACCTTCACCTTCTTCACAAAATATCGTTAGTTCCATTAGGCCACGAGAATGAGGAATTTCTTTTAAATAAGGCACTACATTTGGATCAAGACCTAAGCTATCCATGATGAATAGACCATCATAAAAATATTGCTTGCTCTTTTGACTTAGAGACTCAAAAAAACGCGCAAAATCATTTTCATAAATGAGTAGTCTAGTCTCCATTGAACGATAAATATAACTAATTAGTTATATTTTCTTCAAATAAAATCTCAATGAAGGTTCATTTACTGGGCTTAGCTTTCATGTAGAATAAGCTCGTAGTTGTAGAGGGATTGGACCCCATTTCCACAAAAAACGCCCAATCTTTGGACAGATCGGACGTAAAATTTGAAATCGAATGAAAATCAGCAGAGAGTGAGGGATGACTTTCAGTGATCCCAGAGGGGAGGGGCGGCACAAGCAAACCCATCCCTCCTCACTGCGTTCGGGTTTTTGTATCCGGCAGTCGCTTATCAAAAACCTGGCGGCTTTTTAACACTCCTCCTGAATACAAAAACTCCTGCTTGCTATTGCTCGCAGGAGGTATGGGATTACTTGCAGAGAGTGAGGGATTCGAACCCTCGGTACCCTTTTGAGGTACACCCGCTTTCCAGGCGAGCCCGTTCGACCACTCCGGCAACTCTCTGTATGTGAGCACATATATGTGATCGGTTTGCAAAAGTAATATGCCGCAGCACCAATCTCAAATTACAAGGGATGTTTTATCAAAAAAAATCACCCAGTCAAGACCCTGAGACAGAAGTCATTCCCTGCTCCCGGCGCTTTTGGCGAAAATGCAAAATGCGAATTCCCAGAATTAATAGAATTACGACACTTCCAAGAAGGGTCCACAGACCTGTTCGGGAAGCTTGTAGATCTACTGGCTCCATATCTCCATAAGCCACAGGAGCAGCCCAGAAAAAGGGCGCTTTCATTCGAGGATCATATTCTTCCAGATAAGTGAGTTTTGCTTGCTGAAGCGCGACATCTTTGGTGTGACCGTTTGCCAGATTTTGATAATACTGATCCATCAGATAGGCCATCGAGGCGTCATTCACACTCCACAAAGTCGAAATAACCGATTTGGCTCCGGCATAGGTAAATGCTCTCGCCAGACTCATCACCCCTTCGCTATGGCTCAAAGCCCCCAAACCCGTCTCACACGCGCTCAGGACCACCATATCAGCATGTAGATCCATTCTGTAGATTTCCGTTTCCGTGAGGAGGTCAGAGACTGTCACTGAATCTGTTTCAGGAGAAAAAGCAATGGTAGACACCTGAGATTCTATATCTCTGGCTTGCGCATGGGTGGCAAGATGCAAAAAGCGGTAATCAGAGGCCGCCTCCACAAAACTTGTCTTAGTCGCAGATTTTCCCACCATAGACTTGATTCCGGCAGAACGCGCAATTTGAGAAACTTCTCTGGTGTTGAAACTTAATGGATAATACAATCCTCGAATCGATGAATCTTCCGCGAACTGTGGGAGGGGGGGGAAACTTGGCGCCCATGCCATGAACTGCTTAGAAGCCTTGACTCTATCTCGATCTTCCAGTATTTCTGCTTGCAAAGTCGTAGAATAGGTATAGCTGATCGCATATTTCCTGAACAGATATAGCTCCTCCACAAATGGTTCCTCCTCATGGGGTTTGCTGCTGAGTAGAAGATCGAATGGCAAATACCCCAAATAACTACTTGGGACAATCACAAGTCGGTCGATCCCTGACAGATAAGCTTCAATAGGTTGCACAAATTGCTCATATAATTCCCACCCTATCATCATCTCTTGATTGGGGGCACTTGCTTGTCTGGGAGTAGCAGGAGAATGATCGAAGATTCCTTTCCGAAAACGCCGAATCTGAAACAATAGTTGATTCTCATCATATGGCTGTGGATGGTCATCCTCCCAATCTGACAATCGAAGAAAACCTATATCGGTTGGCGTAATCACAAACGCATAGAATCCATAGAATCCTACCGAATATTGGATCAATGCCTGCTGCTTGTCAAGCAGATGAGTTTGAATCTCCGGGATGGAAACGGTTGCAAGATTATATTTCATATAATGATAGGCCGGATACGCGATTCTAATTTGTTGCATCAATTCCTTATAGGCCAACTCCTCCATGGAGATCCTGCTTTGGAGAGAAAATTCAGCAAGACTATCTCGCGCTAGTGAAGATTGCCGGAGGCTGAACAATTGCGTTTTCAGCTCGGTCAAGCTGTCTTGATGTCTGGATTCTTCTTCAAGAATATGCGAGGGGATATTCGCCAAGGCTTCTGCTTTGGCACCCAAAAAAGATTGCTTGAGCAGATTTGCCTGAAATTGTTCTGTGTAATGATAAGCCTCTTCCACATAATGTGCACTATCGGTCAAGACATACAATTGATACAAAACATCCTTTGCCAGTTCATATTCTGCAATCCACTCCCGGGATGAAGCAAGATCCTGTACATTGAATGTTTTTTTTGAATGGGCAAATTCAATCCACGCCAGGACAAGGTCTATCTGCATCTTCGCTGCTCGGAGGGCCGTCTCATTCCGACCATCATACAGGTATTGGTGGAAATACAAATAGGCTTTTTTGTATATTCCTTTGATTGTCCAGACATAAGACATCATTTCTCGAGGAGGGAAAGGGGCAAAAAGACCATCTTGAGACCCGATATCCGGATGCTGACTGGCAATGATTTTCTGACCATACAAGAGAGCCGTTTCATACTTTTTTTCATACAGATTCAGTAAAAACCATCTTTCCCATACAGTATTAAACTCGTCATGACCAACAGGATACACTTGCTCAACGATTGATTCGGCTGATCGAAGATGATATCTGGCAGAATCATAGGTCCCCAAAGTGGAATAGATAGATGCCATGGACAAATGAACTTTCTCCAACACAAATAGGTTTGGATTGGCTAAGGCATCCTGAATGCCCAGAGAGAGATAAAAATAAGTAAGGGCTGAGGAATATTCTTTCCGATAAAATTGGTTTTTACCCAACAAAAAATAATTGTGGGAAAGTGCACTACTCTTCTTCCCCAGGAGCATTTCCCTAACCCTCGCAGCTCTTTTTAGATAGGAATCAGCCAGGTCGAACTTACCTTGTAAAGAATATGCATCCCCGAGATTTGCCAACACACTTGCAACAGTCAGATCTTCCTCTTGAAACACTTGAAGAAGAATGTTGAGAGCCAATTGAAAATATTCAATGCCTGTATCCAACTCTCCTATTTGCATCTGTAATAAGGCAAAATTCTGATAAGGAGCAGCTAATTCTCGGCTAAATTTCCCCTTCAGTTTGATGCCCAAGTCAATCCCTGTCGAAAATGCTTCCTCAGACTTGATGAAGTCTCCTTGTCTTAAATAGGCGGCTCCTAATAGACTATACAGATTGGATAAAGGAAAAACCTCTGTTGAAATATTGGATTCCAGTTCATCTATTGCTTTCTGACAGGAAGCAATGGCCTTGTCAAACTGGTGGAATCCCCCCAGATAAATTCCTCCCAGGCCCTCAAATATGTTTGCGCGCACAATTGGAGAGGCGTCCATAGAATCCGCTACGTCAAGTCCTTTCAAATAATGAACTTCAGCCTTCACAAACATTTCCTGATCTCGATAAAAATTTCCCTTATGATAAAAATGCTCTGCCCAATAAGGACTTGGAGATTCTTTGAGGATTTCCCAACTTTTCTCAAATACTTCTTCAGCTCTGTCGAACCGATATAGGTGTGTATTGACCTCTCCAAGATGATCATATATTTCGCCTAGAACAGGATGCTGATCGCCCAAATCCTGTACAGCCAACTCCCTTGACAAGCGAAAATAATGGCTGGAAGAGTCCATGTTGCCCATGACAAAATAATTCAACGCAAGCTCACACATCATCAGAATTGCACTATCTCGCTTTCCCTGAAGACCATAAGCTTTTCTTGCCTGAAGAAAATGATCAAGTCCGTTTTCATACCTTCCATTCATCAATTCCCACTTACCCATCTTGAGGTATTCGAATGCAGAATCTTCCGCCTGCCCATATGTCAGATGTATGCCGCCTCCTATCACGAACAAGCAAACAAACAAGACACACACCAATCGACGGACAGGATTCATGAAGCTGTGATTAGAATTTATCAATAGATTCTCTATTCGAAACGAACTGACACATCATCCGTTACAGGATGAGCCTGGCAACTGAGGATATATCCCTCATCCAATTCCACTTGGCTCAAGCCAGTTGTCTCTTCCATACGCACCTCTCCAGAAACAAGTTTTGCCATACAACTGCTACAAATTCCTGCCATACAGGCATATGGAGGGTCAAGATTCGCTTCAATAGCAGCATCCAGGATACTCTGTCCTGGCTTTACAGTCAGCAGATGTTCTTCTCCCTGAATTTGAAGGGTGATGTCATGAGCAGTCTCTGGAGGTGTGGATGTTTCTGTTGCGACTACCTCTTCCCGATACACTTTATCAAACTCAGCCTCCGTCGGAACTGGGGCAGCAAACCATTCTCGATGAACATCAGATGGGTTAACAGCATGTAAATCAAACGCATGCTCAGCGGCATCCATCAGGCCAGCAGGCCCACAAAGATAATATTGCTTGCGATGCTCATCCGTCATGAACAAATCCGAAATCCAGCTGTAAATCCTATTCTTATCCAACCTCCCACTTGGTCCAGACCAATTCGATGGTGGCTGGGTCAGGCTATGGCGAATAAACAGGCGACTATCATAGGCGTGTCTTAAGCGCTCCAGTTCTTCTCGAAAAATAATGGAAGAGCTAGTCCGATTGCCATACCACAAGTACACCACACTTAAGGGTTCCCCATGAAGAATGGTAGCCAGAATTGACATCAGCGGCGTAATCCCACTTCCGCCACCAATCAAGACATAACAACGCCCTCGATCTACTTCGGGCACAAAAACAAACCCGCCCATCGGACGCATTACTTCCAGTCGATCTCCTACGCGCACATGATCCCGGAGATAATTCGACACCTTGCCCCCTTCTACTCGCTTGATGGTGATGCATAGTTGTTCATCTACCAAAGGCGAACTGGACAGAGAATATGCACGTCGGTATTCGGTCCCGTCAATCACAATTTTCACTGTCAAATATTGTCCAGCCTGATAGGATAACCAATCTGGATTCTCAGGTCGCAATCGGATGGTATAGGCTTCAGATGTTTCGTCTCGAATTTCCTCAATTTGCAGGGCAATAAAATACTTGGACATACACTCCTCTTTGTAACACTATCTGATACATGTTCTTGCAAAAATACGCTTTCTTTCTCAACATCCACCATCTCTGCTCGTACAATCAAACAGACATCAGAAGATCAAAAACAAATATATGAAAGCAGTCATTCCCAAAACGAACTTGCCTCGCGTCCTCATCATTGGTGGTGGATTTGGAGGCATCACACTGGCCAAAGCACTCAAGAAAGCTCCCTTTCAGGTTGTGATGTTTGATCGCAACAATTACCACACCTTCCAGCCGCTTCTCTATCAGGTAGCAACCGGCGGATTAGAACCAGATTCCATCGCATTTCCACTCCGAAAAATCTTCTCCAAGCAAGACAATTTCATCTTCCGAATGGCAGAAGTAGAGGAAGTGGATACAGTTCGAAAAACGGTACATACCTCAATTGGAGAAGTCCGATATGACTATCTCGTTATTTCCACTGGGAGCAAAACCAATTTCTTCGGAAATGAGGGACTGGAGGAGAACGCTGTGGGCATGAAAACCATCCCGGAATCATTGGATCTCAGAAGCCTCACACTTCAGAATTTTGAGAAAGCCCTGCAAACGCCTGACGGGGAAGATGCCGAAACCCTCATGAAATTCGTTGTAGTCGGTGGTGGCCCAACAGGAGTCGAAACTGCTGGTGCCCTGGCAGAACTCAAGCGCCATGTACTGCCAAGCGATTATCCAGAGCTTGATTTGAGACAGATGGAAATTCACCTGATTGAGGCCAGCGACAGATTGTTGGCAGGGATGACTGACCAATCTGGAGAAGATGCCAAATCCGCTCTGGAAAAAATGGGCGTCCACGTTTGGCTCAATACCATGGTTACCAATTATGATGGCGAACGGCTCCACACCAGCAGAGAACAAGAATTCGAAGCCTCTACTGTGATCTGGGCTGCTGGGGTAACCGGAAGTCTGATTCCCGGTATAGATGCGGAACTCGTCGAACGGGGACGCCTGAGAGTAGACAGCTACAATCGAGTCCAAAGTTATAATGATGTGTTTGCCATTGGTGATGTAGCCTTGATGAAGACAGAAGACTATCCTGATGGACATCCACAGGTAGCACCTGCGGCCATGCAAATGGGAGACAACCTCGCCAAAAACCTCATCAAATTGCATGAAAGTGAAGGGGAAGTCGTCCAGGAATTTGTCTACTTCGACAAAGGATCTATGGCAACAATCGGCCGAAACAAAGCAGTCGTAGATTTCCGCAACATGCACCTCAAAGGCTGGATCGCCTGGCTTGCCTGGATGTTTATCCACCTCTTATTCCTCATTGGTTTCCGCAACAAACTTGTCGTCTTTATCAACTGGGTCTGGAGTTATCTGACATATGACAAGGGAACCCGAGTAATCATCCGTCCTTTCAAAAGAAAGAAAAGGAAAGTAAGCAGGTGATGTTCATCTAGATAAAGAGGAGATGCAATTCTGACAAAGTCGGCCTTGCACAGATAGCTTGTCATCTGATCTTGAAGCGTGCAAAGATTTTTTGCCACCAGGAAAGCGGAATTGCTTCCTCCTCCCTGACCAAATCGGGTAGATAGCTATAGTGTTCAAGGGTTTGGGTTCCGCCACAAAATGGACAAAGGACTCCCGAATGCAGCTTCCCCTTTTCTATCAACTCAGAAGGTGCTTGAAGCAATCCCTCAAATCCGCAACACTGACAAGGAGTGATGGACCACTCTCTTCGTTCGGCCAGATAGAGGGCGGACACATGAAAAAAAGCTTGTCTGGCTTCACTCCATTGAAGGTGAATGACATCTTGATAGAGTGCTTCCTTCTCGGAGGATTCAGGATGAATAACAAGCCCTTGCCAAATATCGTCTTGATGGCCAAGAAGTCTTACCCACAGCTTGCGCATCGGTCGAGGCTCTTGGTTCAAATCAGAGGTCCAAAGTGGAATCTCATCTGGATGTTCTGGGTGAGACTGTCCCAATATTCTGGGGTCAGACTTCCAACTGTCCATCTCTATCTGTTCTTTCTGCTCACTTTCTGGTACAGATAACGCTTGTGGGCCAGAGACAAACAATTCTGGCAAATCTCCTCCGATCACCCCACTTTGTGCCAGGCTTGTTGTCAATGCCTGTTCTACCACAGTCCCGGATTGAAAAAACTGACTCCATTTCGCTCGGACGTATGGGGGAAGTGTCGCTTCATTGTGAAGCATCACGAGTAGATACAGGCCTTTTTTTCCCATAACTGCATGATTGAGGCTGGAGCGAAGTGTGGCTCCCTCCTTCATTTGCTCAATCACAAAGGTTATTGAGGATGGACTTCCTGTGCTCTCCCCAATGACTTCATGCTGGATCTCCGGATGTTGATTTCGTTGTGCAATTAGTTGACGTTCCACAATGTCAGACAATTTCATGGAAGGCACACCAGCAATCGATGTCAAACTGACTCGTGCTGCGCCTTTTTCCTGTGGCACTCTTTGAAATTCAAGCACTACAGCTCTGCCTCCTTCTTCCACCTTGGCATGAGAGATTTTCCATTGTTCATGGACCGGCCACTGCAACAAATAGGATTCCATTCAGGAGAGATTAGTGGTAGAGGATGAGGAATGAATGTTGTGTGGGTGAGACTCCAGGATGTCCAACAAGAGGGGGTAATATGATCTCCTTGCAGCTTTGGCTTGTATCCAGACATCAAAGCGAATCAGTTCTGCGCCCATTGGTTTCCAGGGAATTTCTTTCAACTCCCCCAACAAGGCTTTCATTTCCGGGCTTTGGGTATGATAATCGAAAGACTGTCGGTCCAGCAAGGCAAGATATCGATATGTAATTTCTTCTCGCTTAGTGCCTGGATATTTGGCAAGATGTTTCCGAAAGGCTTCGATCTTGGCGATTACAGTATCTGTATGCCCTAGCTCCAACAACAACAGCATTTCCTGAATTCGCAAAGCAGAGTTCCAGCCATATTTATGCTTCAACAGTTCTTTCATCTGTCCCATTTCGGCAAGGGCCTCTTTGGTGTTTCCTTCCATATACAGCTGACAGCCACGAAGATAATATATCACTTCTTTGAGCACTGGATCAGGCGAGTCTTCCAACTGCCAATCAAGGCTACCAAAAGCAGCCTCAGACTGAGTCAGGTCTCCCCCAAGCAGACAAGCATACATCAGTACAATAGAGGCAAGCAGAAATTCCCCTTGCCTGGGAGAATAGAGCGCACAAGCAGCCTGGGCAGCCGATATGGCAGCTTGATACTGACAGGCCTGTATCTCTATCTCAGCTAAATGGACGTATGGAAGTCCAAGATTTTTTTTCTCCCCTAAAGAGGCATGGGTATGAATCAATTCTTTCAGTTCTTCCAGGACCTCTCGGGCCTGTTGGTCAGCATGAATTGCTGTGAAATAGGAGATTCTCAACACCAGATAGTCAAGATGTGTTCGAAGATTGTAACTATGTTCCAGCTGACTTTCCAATTCCTTGATCCCACTCTTCAAGAATGAGGGATGGTCAGACGCATCGACAAATTGATAGAACTGTCTCAACCTGACCCGGTCCATCCATTCTCTTCCCTTCATATCGGATTCCCATTGTTGCCTGAGTTGAAAAATGTCTCCATTCAGGATATCAAACCCTTCTTCTCTTCCTGTCCCCAGTTGGCGGAGGTACAACAGTGCCTGAAGTCTCAAATGAGGAGCAGAAGCAGATTCTGCCTCTTTTGCGCATCTTCTCAAGAGTTCTTCTGCATGTGAGATCAATCCTCTTTGTTTCAAGAGCAGTGCATGACTCAATAATTTGTGAAGATGAATCTCACTAAATGCCAAAGGATCATCTTTGAGATCAGCTTGATTTTGAAGGGTGGCACTCAAACTCAATAGTTCCAGCATCTTGTCAAGGAGACGGGACTTGAGCATGATAAAGGCTTTTGAGCGAGGATCGCCATAAAGGCTCATGGCCATGGCTCGATTGTCGAGTGTAGGATCCTTTTCAAGCTTTTTCAGCAGCATCAAAGCTTTATTTTCCCCTTTGCTATGGAAAGCAGTCAGGTAATTTTTTAGGTTGCGGCGTTCCGTCCGGGATAGGGATTGATAGATGTCTTTGATTCGGTCCACGAAGCAAGAAGGTAGAATCTGTTCTCAGCCTAAGGTTAGAATTATTTGTTCACAATCGCAACAGAAAGCTATTCAATTATGCAACTGGAGGACTTTTTTTCTCTTTTTTAGAAAAAACCTTCTCTCTAACTTGTCAGGAAAACCAGGAGGAAACTTCTGTCCGCGATGCTTTTTTTGTAGTTTCGCAGAATTAGAAAAAATGCTATGCAACAATTTTTGGAAGTTACAGATGCCCGAGCCTCCCGTACCTTTGTCCCGCCTGATTTCCTGGTTGAAAGCTGGGAAGGATTGAAGATCCATTTCGATTTTCTACTGGAACAATCCCCTCAAACCCTGGAAGAACTCGAAGCCTTTCTTCGCCAAAGAAACGAATTGGAAGCCCTCGTAGCTGAAGATGTTGCATGGCGCTACATCAAAATGACTTGCAATACCCAGGACAAGAATCTGGAATCAGCCTATCAGTATTTCATTACCGAGATTCTGCCACACCTCTCTGTTTATGATGACAAACTGAACAGGAAAATTGCTGCCCATCCATATTTTGATCAGTTGCCCTCAGATCCTTACCTGACCTTTGCCAGACAGTTGCAAAGAAGTATCGAGTTGTTTCGGGAAGACAATGTTCCTCTTCTGGCCAAAAGTCATAGCATCTCACAACAACATGGATCGATGATCGGATCGATGACCATCGAGCATGAAGGCGAAACGCTCACCTTACAGCAAGCTGGCAAGTTGCTTGAAAAAAGAGACAGAGACCTCAGGCAAAGTATCTGGGAGAAAGTTGCTGAGCGGAGAAAACAAGATTGGACCAGACTCCAGGATATCTTTGGCCAATTGTTGGACTTGCGTCATCAGATTGCGATCAATGCTGATTATCCTTCCTATACCCGATATAAGTTCGATCAACTGGGCCGCTTTGATTATCAACCAGAAGATGTCGTTGCCTTTCATGAGTCTGTATCCAAAGCCATCAGGCCCATGTATGAACGATTTTTGCAGGAGCGGAAAGAGAAACTGCAACTGAATGAATTGAGGCCCTGGGATCTACATGTAGACATCTTCGGAGACACCCCTCTCAAGCCATTTGTGGAAGCACCTGAATTGCTACAAAAATCTATCGAGGTATTGGGCAAATTGAAGCCTGAGCTCGGTCAAATGTTGCAACTGATGGACCGAATGGGCTATCTGGATTTAGGGAGTCGGGTCGGCAAAGCTCCAGGCGGATACAACTATCCACTCCTGGAGACTGGCGTTCCCTTCATCTTTATGAATGCAACCGGGACTCAGGCTGATGTTACCACCATGCTTCATGAAAGTGGGCATGCCATTCATTCCTTTGTTACCAGAGACATTCCCCTCAACGCCCTCAAACAAACACCATCTGAGGTGGCAGAACTTGCCTCCATGACGATGGAATTGTTGTGTCTGGATCATTATGATGAGTTTTATCCAGATGAGAAACTTAGATTGAGAGCCAAGAAGGAACAACTGATGCGCTGTATCACCATCCTGCCCTGGATCGCTACAGTAGATGCTTTCCAGCAATGGGTATACAATCATCCCACACATTCCGAGGAGGAACGCAACCAAACCTGGACCGAATTATACTACCAATTTCATGGGCATGAAGTCAACTGGGAAGGATATGAAGGAGAATTGGCTCATCTTTGGCTGAAGCAGGGACATATTTTTGATGTTCCATTCTATTATATAGAGTATGCCATTGCTCAATTGGGCGCGATTGGAATTTGGCGGAATTATCGGCAGGACCCAGAGAAGGCCTTACAACAATATCTCGATGCGCTGAAGCTGGGATACACCAAGTCTATTCCCCAAATCTATGATGCGGCTGGAATTCGATTTGACTTCTCGGCAGACTATATCCTTGACTGCATGCAATTTTGCCTGGATGAGTATCGCTCCCTCTCCATTGAAGATCTGCCCGTATAGTCTGGACCTAAACGACAATTGAGCATGGCACTGGCCCAGCATACATCCAAACAAGTTCGGTTTCAACAGCAGGTAGACAATGCAGAGACCTTTCTTGTCCCGTTCATCGAACAACAAGTAGCGATCACAGATTCTCTGTCCATCATGGAGATTGGTTGCGGAGAAGGAGGTGTCCTTCGCGCGTTCACCAACAGAGGAGCAAGTTGTTTGGGAGTGGATCTCAGTCCTTCACGCATTGAAGCTGCCAAGCGCCTGATGGAGCCAGAAAGGGCCAAAGGATTGGTCAGCTTTCTTGCCAAAAATGTCTATGATGAAGATTTTTTGGAAGAATATCGACATCAGTTTGACTTGATTCTTCTCAAGGATACCATCGAGCATATTCCTGAGCAGGAAAAATTTATTCCCTATTTGCACAATTTTCTTACACCAAATGGCCACATATTCTTTGGGTTTCCTCCCTGGCGAATGCCCTTTGGTGGACATCAACAGATTTGCAAAAGCAAGATACTCAGCGTGTGGCCGTGGATACATTTGCTGCCCAGGCCTCTCTATGCAGGCAGCTTGCGATTGTTTGGAGAATCGGATCGGATAGTAGAAGATCTGATCGAAATCAAGGATACAGGCATCACTACACATCGGTTTGAGAGAATCATTCGGCAATCCGGATTCCAGATTCAGCAGCAGCGGATGTTTTTGTTCAATCCGATTTATCGCTACAAGTTTGGCTTAACTCCCAGAGATCAAGCCAAATGGGTGCTTGCCATTCCCCATCTCAGAGATTTTGTGACGACTGCAGGATGGTATCTGGTTGGAAAATCCTAGCACAAAAGCCAAGGATCTATCCACATCGGGGAATTGGGCGAGATTGGAGAAAAAAGCGACCATAAATCGCCCAACATGTCAGACAAGATCATCTTTTTGTTTGAATATTGAGGAATCACAAAATAGGTTTGTAGCGCGTCTGCTTACTTTGTAAATTCGCCGCGTACCTGAATACAACTACTGAAGCTTCATGGAGGCCGTAACTTTTTCACTCATACTCATCGGACTGGCACTTTTTGTCTTGCTAACCGCAGCCGCATATACCGTTTATCTGGAACGGAAAGTCGCCGCATTGATCCAACAGCGTGTAGGACCCAATAGAGTTGGTCCATTTGGCTTGTTGCAGCCCCTCGCTGATGTCATCAAGCTGATCCTGAAAGAAGACATTGTACCAGCAGTTTCTGATAAACTTGTCCACTTTATTTCCCCCATCATTGCTACCTCTATTTCTCTGATCACCATGGCAGTGGTTCCATTTGCCAAGGCTGACATCCCGATGACAGAGGCAACTGGAGGCTGGTTGGTGATCGCAGATGTGAATATTGGAATTCTATACGTGCTTGCGATAGGCTCTATTGCAGTATATGGAGTAACCCTTGCTGGATGGTCTTCCAATAGTAAATATGCTTTGCTGGGCGGATTGCGCTCTTCGGCACAGATGATCAGTTATGAACTGGCGATGGGGCTGGCAGTAGTGAGTGTGATATTGTTGACCAATGCGACCTATGAAGGCACAGATGGATTTCTTCGACCAGGTGCCATAGTCGAAGCACAAAGAGGAATCTGGAATATATTTTTGAATCCGATCGGATTCCTCTTGTTCGTGGTTTGTGCTTTTGCTGAAGCCAATCGTGCTCCTTTTGACCTTGTAGAAGCAGAGCAGGAACTGGTGGGAGGATTTCATACTGAATACAGCTCGATGAAGTTTGCCCTGTTCTTTGTGGCGGAATACATTCACGTCATTGTGGCATCTATGCTGATCACAACTTTGTTCCTGGGTGGATATCTTGGACCATTTGAAGGACTGATCGGGGTAGAGAATTGGGGCACCACAGCTCAACTGCTGTGGGGATTGGGTTGGTTCCTTGCCAAGACAACCTTTTTTGTATTTGTTTTTGTTTGGGTAAGATGGACACTACCAAGATTTAAGTATAACCAGCTGATGGACATTGGCTGGAAAAAGTTTTTGCCACTTTCCCTTGCAAACTTGATGATTATTGCCGCTGGAGTTGCTGTTTATGTAAGCTTTTTCAGCTGAAACATCCGCAGCTCTTATCCGTTTCTTACTATATGCCTTCTGCCATCTTGTCATAAGGGCAGATGGTTGGCATGATTAAAGCAATAAGTAGGTCTGAAAGCCTACCATAGAATATGGAATCGAATTTTTCAGATCGAGTAAAGGATGTAATATCCTACAGTAGGGAGGAGGCCATTCGGCTCGGCCATGATTATATTGGCCCGGAGCATTTGCTGCTCGGATTGATTCGCGAAGGAGAAGGATTGGCAATCAAGATTCTGGTGAACCTTGGTGTCGATTTGTCCCAACTGAAGAGATCCATCGAAAATGCAGTCAAAGGCACCGTAACGACGATCAACCTTACGAATCTGCCCCTGACCCGTCAGGCGGAGAAAGTGTTGAAAATCACACGCTTGGAAGCCAAACTTCTGAAAAGTGCTGTAATTGGAACTGAGCATTTATTGCTCTCTATTCTTCGCGAAGAAAATAATGTAGCTGCACAAATCCTTTCCCGTTTCGGAGTGTCCTACGATGTTGTACGGTCCGAATTGGAGAACAAGGATGAGGCGCAGTCCCCTCGAATGTCTGTTTCAAGTGAACCCCCTGAATCATCGGAAATGAGTACACCCGGAGACCGGCCCCGCAAATCTTCTAAATCAAAAACCCCTGTTCTTGACAATTTTGGGCGTGACCTTACCAAGGCCGCAGAGGATAACAAACTTGACCCAATTGTTGGGCGAGAAAAAGAAATTGAGCGCGTAGCTCAAATTCTGAGTCGCCGTAAAAAGAACAATCCAGTCCTGATTGGAGAACCAGGCGTGGGCAAAACAGCGATCGCAGAAGGCCTTGCCTTGCGAATCATCCAGAGAAAAGTCAGCCGTGTCCTCTACAACAAGCGTGTTGTGACCCTGGACATTGCTTCACTTGTCGCTGGAACCAAATATAGAGGACAGTTTGAGGAGCGCATGAAGGCCGTCATGGCAGAATTGGAAAAATCTCCTGATGTCATCCTGTTTATTGATGAGTTACACACCATCGTAGGAGCGGGAGGAGCATCCGGTTCGCTTGATGCCTCGAATATCTTCAAGCCCGCACTAGCCAGAGGAGAGATCCAATGTATTGGCGCAACTACACTGGATGAGTATCGGCAATACATCGAAAAAGATGGTGCCCTTGAGCGACGATTTCAAAAAGTGATGGTAGAACCCACCACTGTTGAAGAAACCCTCATCATTCTGGACAATATTAAGTCCAAATACGAAGATCATCACAATGTCAATTATACAGAGGCTGCAATTGATGCCTGTGTAAAATTGAGTGATCGATATATCTCTGATCGATACTTCCCGGACAAAGCGATTGATGTGCTGGACGAAGCAGGAAGTAGAGTTCATATCACCAATATTCATGTTCCCCAAAGCATTCTGGATCTTGAAGGCAAGATCGAAGAAGTGAAGGAAATGAAAAACAAGGTAGTCAAAAGTCAGAAATATGAAGAGGCTGCCCAATTGAGAGATCAGGAAAAACGTCTGTTGGAAGAACTGGAGCATGCCAAATTGGAGTGGGAAGAGGAAACCAAGAACAAGCGTTATACAGTTTCTGAAGAGGATGTTGCCTCTGTCGTCTCTATGATGACTGGTGTTCCGGTAACCAAGATTGCTGCTGGAGAGATTGCGAAACTGAAAACCATGCCTGATGACCTGACTCAAGTCATCATTGGTCAAGACCCTGCCATTCAGAAGCTGGTCAAAGCCATCAAGCGATCTCGACTTGGCCTCAAGGATCCCAATAAGCCGATTGGTTCGTTTATCTTCCTTGGACAGACCGGAGTTGGGAAAACAGAATTGGCCAAAGCGCTTGCCCGATATATGTTCGACTCAGATGAGGCATTGATTCGTCTCGACATGAGTGAATATATGGAGAAATTCACTGTTTCTCGTCTCATCGGTGCGCCTCCCGGATATGTCGGATATGAAGAGGGTGGACAGCTGACAGAAAGAGTGCGTCGTCGCCCATATTCTGTTGTCCTGCTGGATGAGATAGAAAAAGCACATCCGGATATCTTCAATATCTTGTTGCAAGTGTTGGATGATGGCCTTCTGACTGATGGATTGGGTCGCAGAATTGATTTCAAAAACTGTGTCATCATTATGACCTCCAATGTAGGGGTCCGAGAGTTGAAAGCCTTTGGTTCAGGAGTTGGATTCTCTACCAAGTCCCGCGCTGATCAAAACGCTGAAATGATGCGCAGCACGATCGAAGGGGCAATGAAGAAGGTCTTCCGGCCAGAATTCCTCAACCGAATCGACGAAGTCATCATCTTCAATGAACTGGAAAAAGAACACATCCTTGAGATCATTGATCTTCAGTTGAAAGATGTATTTGCCAGAATTGAAGAGAAAGGATTCCAAATAGAGCTGTCCAATGCAGCAAAGGAATATATCGCAGAGAAAGGATTTGACAGACAATTTGGCGCTCGGCCATTGCAGCGAGCTCTCCAAAAATACCTGGAAGATCCAATCGCTGATGAAATTCTGGAAAGCAATGCAGCAGAAGGCGAGACGTTATATGTAGATTTTGATGAAGAAAATGAGAAAATCATTGTCTCAACGAAATCTCCTGACGAACTGAAAGAACCCTCTGAAGAAGCAGAGGAATAAACATCTCATTCTCTGCCATCAGAGATAGATGAATTCAAGCATGTCGAATAACGATCTCCTAATATAGAAGGAATCACAGCAACTATTTTCCGCTGCCTTCTGGAATTAGACTTCGTTATTCGACATTTGCTTTCGTACGCATGGAGAAGATCTATCTTGCACAGGATGTACTTATCCACAGATTGTATTAGACTTCTTATCATTGTGCGACGATCCAATCATTCCAATTATGTACTCCCATGTCCAAATCCACCTTAGTCATAGGGGCTTCTCCCTATCCTTTCCGGTATTCGCATAGAGCAATCCATATGCTGCAAGAAGCAGGACATCCCGTACTCGCCTTGGGCAAACAGGAAGGCGAAATTGCCGGCATTCCCATTCAGACCAAACAAGCCGATGTCGAAACAGCTTCGATCGATACCGTGAGTCTATACCTGAATCCCCGGAATCAGCTCGAATTAGACCAATGGCTTGTTGAAATGAAGCCCAAAAGAGTGATCTTTAACCCTGGCTCTGAAAATCCTACGCTGGAGAAGCACCTTCAAAACAAAGGGATTCCTACCCTGCGAGCGTGTACACTTGTCCTCCTGCGTACGGGACAGTATTAGCAAATTTCTCTTCCTTTTGTAACAGAATTTCTGTACTTTCATGAAAACCCCTACACTTATGACCTCTGATTTATCCTCCCAAATCACTGAAGGCATCCGGGTAACGGTACGGACAAAGTATGTTCAGGATGAGTCTTCACCCAAGCATCTGTATTTTGTATTTGCCTATCAGGTAGAGATTATCAACGAATCGCCATATAGTGTTCAACTCCTTGAGCGACAATGGAATATTGTGGATGGTGTCGGTGGGAAGCGGTTGGTACAAGGGGAGGGAGTGATTGGAAAGAAACCCATCCTTGAGCCGGGACAATCTCATAGATATGTAAGCGGTTGCCATTTTCCTACTGCCATTGGCAAAATGTCTGGCCATTACCTGATGGAACGTCAGGTTGACAATTCGACCTTCAAAGTGGAGATTCCACCATTTGTGATGATGGTCCCATATATGGAGAACTAAGAGACTTCTCCAAAAAGTCTCTAAGCACAACTTAGCACAACTTACTTGATTGTTGTATCTCTCTCAAGGCCTTCTTATTCTATGATAAAAGGCTCATAATACCGTTTGGTTTCGGTAGAGACAATCACAAAATATTTTCCTACTGGCAATCGCTCTTCATAGATGACCAAATTCTGTCTATTGGCTTCGATGGTCCCATAATACAGAACGGCGATTTCTCTCATTTCCTCATCCATCAATTGAATTCGGATTTGTTGTTCTTCCTTCCCGGAGAATCGCAAATTCAGAGCATCCTTGCTACTGACATCTCCTTCCAGAATTTCCATGACAAATTGTCCCAATCCCTCTTCAGACCGGATCTTTACCGGAGTCGAATACACCTCATTCCCAAATTTGTCAGTATTGGCAATACGATAAAAATAAAGTCGGTCTTGCTCCACATCTAGATCGAAGTATGCATAATTCTGTTCCTGGGAAGAAATCCGGTTTCCAACCACATCGGCCAGAAATTTGTAATTTTTGCCATCGGTGCTTCGCTCTACCCGATGAAAGAAACAATCTCTCTCTTCCTGTGTAGCCCAGCTAAGAGTGACGATTCCTTCCTGAAATATAGCTTTGGGTGTACGATATTTGACAGCAGGGAGAATATTTTTATTTCTGGAACCCACTTGCCATCTACCAGAGATTCGGAAGAAGGCAAAAGCTGGGTCTTGTGAAGCCTTGAGATAGAACCAGTCTGGTGAGGATTCATCCGGAGCAAGCAGACGGATTTTTTCCTGATTCTCCTGTGTCCAAACCTCTGTACTCGGAAGGAAATCAACCGTCTCAAGCATGGAAAAATAAAACGCATCCACCAATTCTCCCCCATCATCAAACAGAAGTGCAAAATCACCTCCCTGGGAGCCAGTAGATTCTCGTTGTTTCCAGGAATCATAGCGAGAATACGCCAGACTCAAATCTCCTTGCGAATTTTCATAGCCGAGTCGGAGAGATTGAAGGGGCCTCAAAGAAGTGTTGGGAGGAAATTGAAAGATATAATTCCGAGTCATCAAAAGATAACCTGAAAGATCCTGATAGATCTCTGAAGACTCATTGAACAACTCTATTCTGTGAATACGGTCATTGGCTTGTGTGCTACTGGCCGAAACATATTTGGAGATATAGACACTTTGGGCGCTTAGATACACTGGTATTACAGGCAGAAAAGCCAGAATACAAGAAATGAACCAATGTATTTTCGGACGCATCATAGTAGTTAGTTGTTTTCTACAACGGGCATCTGTCTGCTCATATTGTCTAGAAAGACAGTCCTAGCGAACTTCAATGATGTATCGTCGTTTTTTACCTTTCTGTAGCTGCAAAAACCGCTGGTGGAAGACGTCTTCCATGGTCAAGGTTTGATCCGTCCCTTCGCATTTCTCTGTATTGATGCGAATGGATTGATCCTTTTCGATGGATCGTCTCCCCTCACTTTTGGATTGCACAATTCCCAATTCCGTCAAGGCGTCAAGGATATTCATGCCTGCTTCCAGTTTTTGCTTATCCAGCATCAAGGTATCCTGCACTTCCACCACTTCCTGCCAGTCTTCTATCGAAAGGGCTTTCAAGGCATCTATCTTGCTATTTTTGTTAAACAAAAATTCCGTCAATTTCAGGGCACTTGCCAAGCCAGATTCTCCATGCACACGTTTGGTGATGGCTTCTCCCAGTTCTTTCTGAAGTTGTCGCAAGTGTGGAGCCTGCTGGTGCGCTTCAATGATGCCCTCTATGGTGGGCCGATCTTTCAGGGTAAAAATCTTGATGCACTTCTCTGCCTCGGGGTCTCCCATCCCCAACCAATATTGGTAGAATTCATAGGGAGAAGTCTGCTTGGGGTCCAACCATATTTGTTTCCCGCCTGCGGTTTTTCCCATCTTCTTTCCTTGCTCGTCTGTCAGCAGAGGGCAGACAGCAGCAAATGCCTTGGCTTCATGCCCTTCTATTCTCCGGATTAGCTCCGTTCCTGTGACAATATTGCCCCACTGATCCGAGCCTCCCACCTGAATTTGAACCCCTTTGTGCTTATACAAATGGTAATAATCGTATCCCTGAAGAAGTTGATAGGCAAATTCTGTATAGGAAATCCCTCCTTCCAAGCGTCTTTTGACAGACTCTTTTCCCAACATATAGCTGATCGTCATATGCTTCCCCACATCTCGCAGGAACTCCAGAAACCCCATCTGACCCAACCAGTCATAGTTATTCACCATTTCCGCAGGATTGATTTTGGTGTCAAAATCCAGGAATTGTGCCAATTGATTCTTGACGCAACTGGCATTGTACTGGATTTGCTCAACTGACATGAGTTGTCGCTCACTGTCGCGGCCTGAAGGATCACCGACCATCGCAGTCGCTCCTCCAACAAGTGCAAATGGCTTATGACCAGCTCTTTGCAGATGAACCAACATCATGACACTCACCAAATTGCCAATATGGATGGTATCTCTTGTTGGGTCCACGCCCAAATATCCGGATACCGGTTGTGCCAATAAATATTCTTCTGTTCCTGGGATAGCGTCTTGAAGCAGGCCTCGCCATGTCAGTTCCTCAATAAAATTTATGTTGCCCATAAGGTATAAGGTCGTTGTGAGTTATGAGGTGCGAGTGATGAATTATGGCTTGTGAGACAACATTCTCCCCGGCAGCCTATTCCTCACCCTCACCTCTCTTCTAATTTTTTGCAAGTTACAGTAGATTCATTATTCCTTCAACTGAAGAGTTATTTTATTATTCTGAATCCTACACAGTCAGGAATGCTACGTCTGTAGATTTAATTTGTCAATAAAATCCGTTAATTTAGAGCTTCATATACTAGCAATTATCTACATTTGGCCAAAAAATATATTCGTAAGTCTCATGAATCACCTATTCAAATACGCCGTTCTTACATGGATAGCGTTGGTATGCTTCGCTCCACTTAGCCAGGCTCAAGGGCCAGGAAAACGAGCTTATTTGGCTGCTGAGAATCTCCGCAAACAAAACAAATGCCGGGATGCTGTCACCCAGTATGATGAAGCGATTAAATTGGAGCCCAACAACTATAAATACTATTTCCAGCGTGGAAAGTGTGAATATAAGTTGGGAGAATTGGAGATGGCGAAGGAGTCATTCAAAATGACTGTTGACTACAAACAGAATTTTACCCCTGCTTATTCTCTTCTCGCCAAGTTGTACAAAAATGAGAAGGACTACGGCAATGCCATCTATTATTATGAAGAAGCTGCTCGTTATGAAAATAATTCAGGGAGGAAAGTTCAATACAAATTGCTCCTTGTCAATTTGCTCTTGAAAGAAAACAGAATTTATGATGCAAAACGACATGTAGAGGAAGCCAAAAGCATAGATCCCAACAACCCCAACATTCTCTTTTACAATGGCGAAATTGCTTCTATGGAGGAAGATTGGGAGTCTGCCAGACGCGCTTATGAAAAAGCACTCGGATCAGAAAGGCTCAAATCTGCTCCCCCTTCTGATAAAGCCAAATACTATTATGGTCTTGGTCTCGCCTTAAGCAAGCTTGGTGATGCTTCCGGGGCGAAAAAAGCCTGGAGTAAAGCGAATTTTGGCCCATACAAAAAATTGATCTCTCAACAGATGATGAAAACCAACCATGTCTACTTCTATCAGGTAGCCGTGAGTTATTATCTCAATGGAGAGTATGATGAAAGTGAAGACTACATTGCCCAGGCCCTGGAGATCCAACGGGATTTTTCCAGTGCATTTGTCTTAAAAGGAAAGATCGAAAACAAAAGAGGAAATGTCGGGCGTGCATTGGACAACTACCAACAAGCCATTAGCAACGAAAAGAATCCTGCCAACCGAGCAAAAATGTATCAAATGATGGCAAGCCTCCAGTTGAGCAATCAGGATTACAATGGTGCCCTTCGATCATTGTCCCAGGCAATCAAAATGGATGCTGCCAGTGCCAATCGATCCTCTGTTCTCTACCTGAAAGCCAAATCAGAATATGGAATTGGTCAATATGACGCTGCTGTGAGGACATTGGAAAGTCTTTTGAGAGCAGGTATTGATACAAAATCCAAAGCAAAATATAACTTCCTGTTAGGGATGGCCGCCAAACGAAGCGGGAACGATACCAAAGCAGGAGAAGCATTCAAAGGAGCCATGTATGGGCCATTCAAGCCTGCTGCCAAGGTAGAATTGGACAAATTGACTGGTGAAGGCTAGAGATCTTTATCGATCTGAACAGCCAGCCGGATGTAACCCATGTGTCTGTTCATATCTCCTTCTTCGTTCAAGGGTGTCTTTCAGTTGCCCAAGACGGCGAATGATCGCATGCCGGGCTTCCTCAGACAGTTGATACAAACCCGCCTGCTCTCCTTCTAATTGAGCTTCATAGGCATCAATCTCTGCTTCAGCCAATCGAGAAGGCGCGTATACGAACAACATTTTTCTGGGGCGACTCAAATCTCTTTTGAGCCGCCTCAATTCTATTTGTTGCTGTTCTTCGGAAAAGGCTTCCAACCAGGGACCAATCGTTTGTTGAAGGTCACGTTCGATTTCCTCTGAAGTAGGAACATATTCGTAAATCTGGCCCGTGGACCATTGGGGAATATTGCCGGCGCTATCTTCACAGATCAGAAACTCATGGGCCAATTCTTGCAAATAATGATGATACTCATGCAACAGAATGGACAAGCTATCATCCATCGTCTGATAATCCGACTGTATGCTCCCCACCAGAATGGTGCCGGATTCATAGCGTGCATTTGCTGGCAAATCGGCTTGATAGCGTACCTCAGGCAGATCTGTTCGAGAAGTCTCTTCACCCAATCGATGATAGAGGGTATCGGCAAGTGCGGATAATCTTAGCTGTGGATTCACTTGTGCCAAACAAATAGGTCCACATATCTCTATCAGGATCAGGCCAACAAGAATCTTCATGCGCTAGCCTTCATTGACCCAATCATTCAGTTGCTGATGAAACATCTTGCAATCAACCCATTCACTATCGAATACAGCTCCCAATTGTCGGTACATCTCAATGGCGGGTTCATTCCAGTCGAGGACTTGCCATTTCATCATCGTGGCTTGCTGCTCAATGGCGTATTTCGCCAGGTTTTTCATCAACATGGTCCCGATTCCCATCCTTCGATGTGATTCCCGAATCACCAAGTCATCCAGATACAACAGTTTGCCTTTCCAGGTGGAGTAGCCAAAATAAAATAAGCTGATCCCGACGATGCCATCCTCGGCATGCTCTGCGACAAAACATTCAAAATAGGGGGTCGCCCCGAATCCATCCCGTGCATATATCTCCGGACTGGTTGCGACCTCGTGTTCTGCCTTTTCATAAATGGCCAATTCCCGAACCAGATCATGAATAGCTACAACATCCTGTTCCGTAGCCTTCCGAATATGAATCATGTTGTTTCTTTTTGTATCCATTGAAGATAGGCTTGATTGCCCTCTGTTATTGGCAAAGCGATCACACAAGGTAAGTCATAACTGTGGAGTTCTCGAACCTTGGCAGTCAATACATCCAACAGCTCTGCTCGACTTTTGAGGATCAACACCGTCTCCTGATCTTCTACCACCTTGCCTTCCCACCAATACAAAGATGCCATGCCATCCAGAATATTTGCGCAGGCAGCCAATCTTGCCTCTACCAATTGTCGACCCAGCAGAGTCGCTTCTGCACGGTCTTTGCAGGTAATGTAAATGAATCTTACCTCCATATCGACCAAATGCTGTTTTTAAAGGAATTGTGGACAAAAATAATCAGGAATACCCCAATTACCCAATCCCTCCTTAATCAAAACCTTTGTACATTGGCAGGCAAAATACTTGTACATTGACACGAACAAGGTGAAACTTTTGCCTCTTTCCATTGGCTAGCAGCCGTTGGTTTCCTCATTCATGCGGAACTCAGTCTTACTCTTGGCCCTGATCGTGAATGGGGTTCAGGTGAAGAATAAGTATTGGGCTACTGATCCCTTGTTGTTTATCACAATCTTAGTGAACTCTACATTATGTCTATTCGCAAAGAAGTTTCTGGACTCCGCCAGGATTATCAGAATCTGGGCTTAAAGAAGTCCCAGCTACATGCTGATCCCATCCAACAATTTGAAGCCTGGTTCGAAGAAGCTGTCCAAACGGTACAACATGAACCCAATGCGATGTCTCTGGCGACTGTCTCAGAAGGTCGTCCCAGTGTCCGAATTGTCCTCCTAAAAGGATTTGATGAGAGAGGCTTTCTGTTTTATTCCAATTATCACAGCAAAAAGGGGCAGGATATAGAAGGCAATCCGCAAGTAGCACTTACGTTTTGGTGGCCAGAATTGGCAAGACAGCTAAGAATAGAAGGCATAGCAAGTCAATTATCCACGGAAGAATCAAACCATTATTTCCAGCAGAGAGGACGAGGAAGCCGAATCGGAGCATGGGCATCTCCTCAAAGTCAGATCATTCGGAATCGAGAGGAATTGGAAAAAAATGTAGAAGGTGTCACAAAAAGATTCGAGGGCCAAGAAGTCTTTCCTTGTCCTCCACATTGGGGGGGATATCTGGTTCAACCTGAAAAAATGGAATTTTGGCAAGGCAGGAGCAGTCGTCTCCATGATCGATTGGTCTACGAAAAAGCAGGAGATTCCTGGCGCATTGTTCGTCTGGCTCCCTAATTCGCAGCAAGTGAAGCGTGCGTAAAAGAACGGCACACACCTCTTGTACATCCGGCCATCGATCATCATCCTATCATACAATATACCCCATACTCATGGATGTCATTTCAGAACTCACACAGGCATTGGTACACTTCAGAGACGAAAGGGATTGGGAGCAATACCACAATGCCAAAGACCTCGCCCTGGGATTGTCTATAGAAGCAGCAGAACTGAATGAGCTGTTTTTGTGGAAACAGGCAGAAGAAGTCAACACTGATAGATTAAAGGAAGAATTGGCTGATGTTCTGGCTTATGCCCTCCTTCTGGCACACAAGCACCAGTTCGATGTCCGCCAGATTGTTCTGGATAAGATTCACTTAAACGCACAAAAGTATCCTGTCGAGAAGGCCAAAGGCTCAGCGCGGAAATATACTGACCTTTGATCTTGTTTTGTAACCTAAGAGACTGTTTGAAAATCTGTCACTTATTTTTTGTATGCGTCTTTTTTCCTCATCCTACAGCTTTTTTTGTTCTCATAGCCCTACTATGAGAACAAAAAAGAGCCTTGTTTGAGAAAAAAATACATCATAAAAATTCTC
>JBCCGK010000067.1:0-66455 GCA_039029315.1 Bacteroidota bacterium
TCAACAAAATTCACATTCAAACATCGGCCATGGGAACTCAAGCTTTCCTTTGTGGCTGGGAACAGTCGAGCTGAAGCCATGAAAATCGAACGATACATCAAGCGGCAAAAGAGCAGACAATTTATCCAAGCCCTGATTGAGCCCACTTTCCCAGGGCGAAAAATCAAAAGTGTAAATTATTTCGGAGATTGGCTGCATGCTGTCTGATACTCCTACTTCCTCACCATTCTCCCCCTCTCAGGGAGCTGCACCACTTCAGTTTCCCGTAGATATTCTTCCAACAAATCCGCAAAATAAGGTCCCGGTCCTGCCAGGACTTTTGCTTGGGGAAAAGTCGTATACAAGTCTGCCCCTTCTGCGATTACCCCTGGAAGGGAGGCAGAAAATCGATCCGTATCCTCTACCTCTTTTCCATTGATCAACAACGATTGTAGACGCTCCCCTTTAGATTGATTCACATCGTAAGTAGAGTGTAGGCCTGAGCATTGGAGGATTCCTCGTTCAAAAGAGAAGCCTTGTTCTAGCACTTCACGAAGCTGCTTTCCTGTTAATTCCAGTTTCCAGATTCGATCCTGAAAGGGAAAAGCATCTAACATTTCTGCCACAGTAATGTCCCCTTCAGGCAAATCAGCCCGAATCCCCCCGGAATTGAAAAAGGCCAAATCGGTGTTCATTTTCTCTCGAAGAATATCTGTGAACAAATTGCCAATATCAGACTCCTCATTGTATTTCCGAGACAAGCGAGAAGCAGCCTTGCTGACAACCTCCTGCAATTCTGGATAGCGTGCACGATAGCTGTCGATTTTGGCTTGCATGATTGGGTGGGGGGGATAGCGATTGCTTTCCACATCCAACAATCCTCCAGTATGATCCAGAACTAGCTTTTTCTCAGTATCAACTGTCAATTGAAGGAAACCAAGATGCGTCGCATGTCCAAAGGTCTGCATGATCAAGGTTCCAGTTTCAGGATGTACAAAAGGTTCTAGAATTCCGCGATGGGCATGCCCGGAAAAGAGTACATCAATGTCTTTCACAGCACCAGCCAAAGCAATATCTTCCTCAAAATCACGCCAGATCTCTGGATGAGCTTCCTGGTCCGTCTGCATGGGACCAGTTTTGCCCTGATGCGTCAACAGCACAATCAAATCGACATCCGGTTGAAGCAGCTTTACATATTTGTCTACTACCGGGGCTGGATCAAGGAAGTCCAGGCCATCCACATTGGAGGGAATGACCACACTTCGAGCATCCTGGCCAATCACGCCGATCACCCCAATCCGAAATCCATTCCGCTCAATGATGGCATAAGGTTGAGCAAAGGGAATATCTGTGCCTTTGTAAAAGATATTGGCTCCCAAAACGGGAAAAGGGACTCTGTTTTTTTGTTTCTGAAAATTCTTCCAGCCATAATCGAACTCATGATTCCCGATCGCCATCGCATCATAGCGCAGCGTAATCATCATTTCCATCAGCAGCTCTCCTTGGGTTCGGTTGGACAAGGTTCCTGTAAACATATCTCCAGCATCAAATAAAAATACCATCTCCTCCGCCGACCGGATGCTGTCTATCATGCTTGCCAAATGTGCTGCTCCTCCAAGGAATTCTACATCCTTCCGCCAGAATGCCGGAATCGGATCGAATGCACTTTCAAAATCATTGGTGAAGAGAAGGGTAATGTCTTTGATCGAAGAAGATTCCTCAGCTTGCTTGCTTGAGGGTGCCTGACAAGCAGCAAGCAATAGCAAACACAGCAGACGGATGAAAGGAGTAGGAATAGAAGTCAACAACATAGAGAGGATCGTTATGGAGGCCAATATACGGGAATCTATCAAACCAAGCAGGCCTTGCCGGTGTTCCCAATGCCTTTTGCCTGACAGCAAGAAAGGAATGTTGATTGATTTGTACGAATACTCTCCCTGCTACCCTAAAAACCATCCCGTCAAGGATGGTTTCACCAGAGAATTAAGATAAATGCTACTTATTAGTAATCACATGTTCTTTTATAGTACAGAATCGGAATTATCTAGAACGAGTCGTTCTGTTTCAAATCCGACATCCTCATACCCATCGATTCCTTCCAGGCCTCTTCCCAATTCGCTTTCTGGGCTGTATCGGGCAAAATTCACCATGGGTGTATACTGAAGTGGGCCTCTTACCCAGCCATCCAAATTCATATTCTGACAAAAAGCCAAGTCGGGTTTCAGTTCTAGCTCTGCATAATTGGCAAATCCGTGCTCAATTTTACCTAGAAGTGCCAACTCTCCTCCCTGTGGGCTGTGGGTATAGGCAAATCGCGCTTCCTCAGCAACTTCTCGTTGCCAGACCAATCGAAACTCGTCATCCCAGGCATGATCTCTGATCCTTTCTTCTATCATGCTGACAATGCACTGATCCATAGCAATCATATCATTCCTCACTTTTCTTAGGTGCATAATCAATCCCGAATGACGTGTGAATCGAATATTAACTGATCCATAGAGGATTCCTTTTTTGTTCACAAGGGCTTCTGCCTCGTGGAGTTCTCCATTGGGAGTCATCAGAAGATAATTGCTGATCTCTGATTCTTCCAGGCTAGAGCGGAGATAGTCCTCTGTATCAAGTCCGTAATCTGAAAACAGATTCCCTTTCCTGACAAATCGACCTTGAATATAGTATCCATAGTCTCCCAGGTGGATTGGTGCAGAGCCGGGGATCAGAAAAGCTGAAATTCCAAAATCTTTTTCCAGTGTGTGTTTGCAAAGATCTGTGAGAGAAAGCATAGGGTTCTGATTGGAAGATGTGCGAAATTGATCTGTGATTAACATTCGCAAGGTCTTCACTTTCAGCCTCCTGCGCATCGGTATAAATGTGGTTTTTTTCGATGCAAAAAACTACTCATTTTTTGGGAGGCCGACTCCCTATTTTTAGGATGGTCTGTTGTCATGAATCAGGGTATTCGCACTGAAGCCTGATAGTTCGTCTTCCCCAAAGCCCTCAGTATAAGTTGATTCGCTGCCATGATTGGTCTTCAACCGACAGAGATTGACAGCTGGTGTGGAAGTATATGGTTGGAACCAGGAATCCAGATTCATATGATGATTGTAGTCCAGAATGTATGGCAGTGCATCTGCTTTCTTCAATTCCTGCAAGAACATATATTGTTCCAGGCGGATTGTCAGTTTTCCTCCCAAAGAAGAAGTGTATCCAAAGCATGTCTGCTGGGCGAGGGTTCTTTGCCACACCATGCGATAATTTTGCCTCCACCTTCTTTTTTTAATCAGTGCCTGTACGCAATGATCAATCAAGAGATCCGGCAGGAACAGTTCATTCCTGATTTTGCTGAAGTGAAGCAAAAATCCGCGATTCCCTCCGAATCGCAAGGAAATATCTGAGTACAAATTTCCATTGGAAGAAACCCCACAGATCTTTTGGGTCTCCTGAACAGCAGAAGACACAAGCAGAACTTGCGTATCCACATATGGGTCTACCGTCACAAATTCCTCAGGATCAAGGTCAAAATCCGTAAAGATATTTCCTTGCCAATCGATCTTGCCTTGATGGTAAGGTCCATAATCCCCTAATCTCATACAAGCCGAGAAGGGCGATATAGGCGCTGAAACGGTAAATCTGGTGGAAGTCGCACGAAAATAATCGTCAGCCAGGAGAGTGATGTTCATAAGAATCCTCTTGTTTGTGGTTGTTGAGAAGCATCACTTGAAAAGTATGTTTCTCAGTCCAAAATGACATTCCTATTTATGAGGATTTTCTCTAGGTGAAAATATCCCAATAAATGAGGAGGACCCTTAATAAGGAAAGCAAGGAATTGTGGAAAACATGAATGTTTTCGCAGTGGGAAGGGAAGAATCTGAGTGTTTACCTTTTGTACTGAAAATTTAGGGATTACCTTTGTCAAAAACAAATATTAGATCACTATGAGTCTCGTTGTTGTGGGTACTATGGCATTCGACGCCATCGAAACACCCTTTGGAAAGACGGATAAAATTCTTGGAGGTGCTGCGATGTATATCGCCCTGGCAGGATCCTACTTTGTGAAACCTGTCAAAACCATCTCTGTCGTCGGCTATGATTTTTTACAGGAAGATATGGATATGCTTCAAGCACATGGAGCAGACTTGGAAGGGGTACAGATCAAATCAGATCAAAAATCCTTCTTTTGGTCGGGAAAGTATCACAACGATATGAATACCAGGGATACGCTTGCTACTGAACTGAATGTGCTCGCAGAATTTGATCCCATCGTACCGGAATCCTATCATGATTGTCAGTACCTTATGTTGGGGAACCTCACGCCCGATGTCCAAAGACAAGTGATTGAGCGCCTTCCCAGCCGCCCCAAACTGATCGTGATGGATACCATGAATTTCTGGATAGACCATACATTGGACAGCCTGAAACTGACCTTAAAAGAAATCGATGTATTGGTGATTAATGATGAGGAAGCCAGACAATTATCCGGGGAGTACTCACTTGTCAAAGCTGCACAGGCCATCATGGACATGGGCCCAAGCTATCTGGTGATCAAAAAGGGAGAACATGGGGCCTTGCTATTTCATGGAGGAGAGGTGTTTTCTGCACCAGGTCTGCCCCTGGAAGAGGTCTTCGATCCTACAGGAGCCGGCGATACTTTCGCAGGAGGATTCATTGGGTATCTGGCGAAGACAGACAATATCTCTTTCGATAATATGAAGCGTGCCATCATCTATGGGAGTGCCATGGCCAGTTTTTGTGTAGAAAAATTTGGACCTGAAAAACTTCAGAGTTTGTCAATGGCAGAAATTCAATACAGAGTGGAACAGTTTGTTTCGCTAGCCAACTTCAATCTGCTCCCTCAAGAAATCAGCGACTCTATTGACCAGGCCGGATAAAAACAGCGGACATACACTGGTGTTGTTTGACCTGGATGGCACACTTACCCGAAAAGATACCATGCTGGCCTTCACACGCTTTGTCTGTGGGAATCTGGTTTTTTGGGTGGGAATGATCCGACTTTTTCCCATGTTGTTGAAATTTCGATTGGGACTACTCAATCATACCGTCGCTAAAATCCGCTGGCTCCGCTATTTCTTTGCGGGAAAATCACATCAGGAGCTGACAGAACAAGGAAAAGCTTTTGCGCAGAACAGGCTACCGAATTTGTTGCGAAAGGCAGCGATGGACCGTTTGCAGTGGCACCAAGATCAGGGGCATAGCTGTTTTTTGGTTACTGCCTCTTTGGCACTTTGGACAAAGGCATGGGCAGAAGCACATGGACTCATTCTTGTTGCGAGCCAAGGAGAGTTCGTCGATGGCGTTTTTACAGGTCAATTGTTGGGGAAAAATTGTTGGGGAAAAGAAAAACGAAATCGTGTGGAAGCCATTATTCAAGACCAACCCACTCACATGATTTATGCCTATGGAGACTCGCAAGGAGATGAAGCACTCCTTCAGTGGGCAGACAAAGCCTATTTCAAACCATTTCGAACAGCCCCTTTACAATCAACTTGATATAGTGTCCACTACTCACCTCTCATCATCTTACACTCACATGCTACCGTTTCGAATTGGATATGGGTATGATACCCATCGACTTGTGCCAAACAGAGATCTGATTCTTGGAGGAATCAACATTGATCACTCAACTGGCTTGCTCGGACATTCCGATGCAGATGTCCTGCTCCATGCCATCTGCGATGCCATTCTTGGTGCCCTCAATCTTCGGGATATCGGGTATCATTTTCCAGATACAGACCCACAATATTCAGGAGCAGATAGCAAACAGTTCGTTACAGGGACTTATGCCCTTGTCAGGAAAAGAGGGTACCTCCTCGGCAATCTCGATTGCACCATCATTGCAGAGAAACCCAAACTCAATCCACATATTCCAGCCATGCAAAAAAGCATTGCAGAATTGCTTGATACTGAGACAGATCGTATTTCAATCAAAGCAACGACACATGAAAAAACAGATGCTGTCGGAAGACAAGAAAGCATGATCGCACACGCAGTGGTTTTACTGTTGAGGGAGAATTTGGATTTATAACAAGAATAGGTGTATTTTTATCCAACCCTGTCCTATTTTTTTGATCCTTCTAGTTAATAGATCTTTCAATCTGGCTAGCCCCTCGACCGATTACGCATGTTTGAACGAGAATTTGAATGTCCCTCCTGTGGCGCTCCGGTGAAACAAACTACCCCTGGAGCGAGAAGCTTGATTTGTAGCTATTGTGGCCAAACAAGTCATGTGAATGCTGATTCGATCGAAGCAGTAGGAGAAAAAAATCTCTTGATCGATTATGGGTCTGTCCTTGGTATTGGGAAGTATGGCAGATTCAGAGAGCGAGAATTTATTATTTTGGGAAGAATCAGAATTGATTATGATGATGGGTTTTGGGATGAGTGGTATGTACAATTCCTTGATGATGGAACAGAGGGCTGGATACAGGAAGATGATGGAAGCTTCACAATGTACCATAAACGAAGAAGCATCACGACCCAATTAAGCCTGGCACATGCCCCGGTAGGGCAGTATGCAGATCTGCTTCAAAATGGACAAGAAATTTTTGTTACCCATAAAAGCAAAGCACGTGTGAATGGAGGAGAAGGAGAATTGCCATTTCCTATCATTCCTGGAGAAGTTGCTGATTTTGTTGACGGAATATGGGATGGAAATGTAGTCAGCATCGAATATCTTCCTGGAGAGAATTCCATATATCTGGGAGAAATTGTTGAATTAGACGAACTAGGCCTAAGCTCATGAGTACAGCAATACAAACGCAAACCAATCTCGCAACCGTAACCCAATTTGACTGTCAAAATTGCGGCGCGGCCCATAGTGTACAGAATCCAAGAGCCAAATTCATTGTCTGTCAATATTGCGGCTCAGTGCTCGATGCACAATCCGAAGAACACCAGATCCTGAAGAGTCTGGGCAATCCCGACAGACATCCACCCTTTTCATTTATTCAAATCGGCCTGATCGGCACCTTCAACAACAAAGAGTATCAAGTCATCGCCAGGACACGTTGGCGAATGAAATACAAAGAATATTGGAATGAAGAAGGTGAAAGTGGATACTCCAATGAGGTATGGATGTATGATGAGTGGTTGCTCATAGATGAAAATCGAACCTACTTCTATTTGATTGAAGACAAGGAAGGGTATGCCATTTCGGAAGAAATTATTCCAGAGACTCCGACCCTCTTGCCCAAGGATCTGCGGATGAGCTTTTTCAAAAAACAGCCGCGAAGAATTGTCCGGGAATATGGCAATGCAGAGGTTACGCATTTTGAAGGGGAGAGCAATTATCAGATCAAACATGGAGATAAAATCCGGTTTGCAACCATCAAGGATCGAGGCATCGACTATTCTGTGGAGTGGCGAATGGCTGATAATGATGTCAATATCAAAGAGGTAGAATTCTTCAGAGAAATTCCTATATCCAGACGTAAAGTCCTGGAAGCATTTGGCAACAATGACGAGATCGATCAACTAAATCAGAAAGAAGGCTTCTGGAGATTCTTTCATCGAGTGGCCATGGCTACTGGCATCTTGATGCTCCTGCTGGGATTTCGTGCCTGTGTCTCAAGTGGAGATCAGATTTTTCAGCAGGAGATTGACCTAGGAACCATCAGTACCACAAATTCTCCCAAATCCGCTCCGATCGAAATTAGTTCTCCGGGGCTCTACCGCCTCAACATGGATGTGTTATCTATGGTTGAGAACTCCGAAATGTACATCTTCTCCTATGTCCTGAACCAGGATTCGATAGCAGTCAGCACCTTTGATGGAAACTTTTCATGGTGGAGTGGATATGAAGAAGGAGAGTATTACAATGAAACCTCATTCAATACTTCCAAAACCTTCAAACTGGATGAGGCTGGCACATATTATATTCAGCTTTTCATGGAGACTCCTGCTCCGGGCTCCATTAAGGTAAGCGTCAATAAAGGGATTTGGTTGACGCGGTATTTCTTCCTGGCAGCCATTGCCTGTCTTTTGGCTGTCTGGTTTGCTGGAACTAAATTTGGAAAAAACAGCTAATATCATGAATGGATTAAGCAAAATACTGGTCATATTGGTGTTTGCAGGCATGGGACTAACAGCCTACGCAGGTTCTACTTTGGGCTGGGGCGTCAGTGGACTTACTGACAAAAAGACCATGGAGCAGATCAAAGAGAATTGCCCAGAATACTATCAAAACAGAAATGGCGATTGTCTTCGCACAACCTTTCGCAGCTATTATCTCATTCATGGAGTCAGGGGTGGTGGATTTGGTGGTGGAAAATAAACATAAGTTGATCCAATCGTGATCTTTCGCACCCTTTTCCTATTCCTATGCTTCTCGGCTTACAGTTTTTCCCTCTTCTCCCAAACTCCTGGATTTACAGGTAAGCGGTTTATTCTCTCTGCAGAAGCATATGCATTTCCTTCTGTCAGATTCATTTTTACCGCTGATCGTAATTTCATTTTCCACAAACATCTAGGCATAAGCACAGAATATGTGCTCAACCGTAGATTCTCGGCGGGAGTGGTCGCAACTCGACTCAATGCACCCCTGGAGTATGACTACCAAAACCGAAAGGGAAATGCTCTCCTCACCAGCACAAATTTCGGCGTTCACCTCAAAATATACACCTTCCTTAGGCGCGGCAATATAGCCCCAGTCGGCCCTTACCAAAAGCTGGAAATCCAATACTTGCGGTATCACATGACAGATTTGGATAGGGCGTTTTATTCAGACGGTCGCGAAGCTTTGGGTGCTCTTAGAGATTGGGTAGTCAGTTTTACCATCGGAACCCAGCATGTTCTCCCACCGAGACTTACTTACAAGTGGGGAATTCAAGGAGGCTGGATACTCAATGTTGGACAGGTATTTCCTTTTTCAGAAGCAGACAAATACCTCAGTAATATCTCTACTTCACGCTTGAGAGATCACTTCGCATTCAATGTAACTGTAGGAATCGGGTATCTATTATTTTGATAAATTGGTTTCATCATGAAGACCTGTCTCTGCCTACCTCTTTCAAATTGGCTCTGCACAGCTATCGTCCTTGGGCTGGCAGGAGGAACCTACTCTGGATGCCAACCAGTACAACAGGAGTCATCGGGCGATGCCTCGATTTCCATTCAGCAAGAGCAAGTGTCAGAGGATTCTCCTGAAGAGCCAAGCATCCCTCTTTCAGATGGATTTGATTTTCCGGTAGCTCCTCCTGACGCAAAAGCTTACTACAATGCCAACCCATTCGGAACAGATTTGCATTTGGGAGATGACTGGAATGGAGTAGGAGGGGGCAATAGCGATTTGGGAGATCCTGTATATAGCATTTCACATGGACGAGTCGTCCAGGCGAAGGATCATGGAGGCGGCTGGGGCAAGGTCATCCGAATTGTGCATCGGCTGGATTCATCTATGGTGGGAGCACAGGTCGAATCACTTTATGCGCATTTGGATACCTTGTTGGTACAAACTGGAACAGAGGTCTATCGAGGCCAACAGATAGGAACGATCGGCAATGCTGATGGTGTTTATTATGCCCACCTCCATTTGGAAATTCGTACGGAAACGGGATTGCCGCTTGGAGGTGGATACAGTTCAGATACAACAGGATATACAGATCCCAGCAAGTTCATCCAACAACATCGACCAAAATAGGTCCCATAACTTCCCAGCTAGTGGTTCAAGACTTAAGTTTCTGATCATTAAGTCGTAGGGCTTTTGTGCTCCGCCAACGCATTTTTGAGGAAGATAGCGAGCTATCTGAGGAAAAAATAAGGCAGGTGGAGTGCAAAAGGACCAGACTTGGATTGTCAAGGACTTATGGCTTGAACCACTAGTGGGTCACCTGGCATCTCGGCAAGCGTCTCCTTACCAAGTCGACTTCGTAGGAAGTCAAATTGTTATAAGACAAATCCATATTCCTCAACTTACTCAACCCTCCAACCCATGCTGGAATCTGGATAAAGCGATTTCGCCCCAGATAAAGGCTCTCCAAATTTGCCAATTCCTTCATTTCATCCGGGAGTACCCTGAGTTTATTATTGGCCAGAATTAATATTTGCAGATTGGTGAGGTCCGCAATTTCCGCTGGAACCGTTTTGATTTTGTTATTGCTAAGATTGAGCACCTGAAGATTCGGAAATCGCTTTACCTCCATTGGAAAAAATTTCAGATCGGTATCCTGCAATGACAATTTGTAGACATTGTTGGGGTCTCGCATGGCTTCATCTACACTATAAAACCACTTTTTTCTCTCCAATTGTGAGGCAGATAACAAAGGGCCTGCTTCGGGTCGTGCCTCTGGATTGACGGGCATGGTTACGTCGGCCACATCGGTCATGCTAGTGTCCGAGTCGATTTGTGCCTTTAACGGGGACAGTGTAACCACTAGAAATATGAATCCCAATAATATTCTAAACATCGTTGTTTCGTGTTTTTTAAAATCAAAGGTAACACTTGGGAATTTAACAATCAATTATGGGATTTTTCAGCAAGTCAATTCCAATATTTCCCTCCGAGCAGGAGAGTTCCCTGAAAACAGTCAACTTTTTTTGAAAAAAAATGTTATTATTGCGACAAGTAATTCTTTGCGAATACTTTCACTCCACTAGAATAGTCTATTTTTCTATAAAAATTGATGTTTGTTTTTGATGTTTTGGGCCTGCCCTAGAGGGTAGGCTTTTTATTTTCATCCAAAAACGACACATCGCCTCAAGCTTGTGGGCCCAATTGGATTCCTCTTACCATCAAGGCATCTTTTTCTTCCTGATAGTATAAAAATAAGGTTAACCTGATTTCAGGCTGTATATGCCTCTCCCCTCCAGGAGGATATTGCCAAAATGGATACCAAATATTCTGTTTGCGGTGATACATCAAAATCTCGGTTCCATATTGACTCTCCAATTGTTGCTTGACTTCATGGAAAGACTGATTGCGGAAAACAAGCGTTCCGGTTTGCCAGGATAGTGGGGAAGAGAGAAACTCCATAAGCTTGTCTGTTATTGGGCTGCTACTGTCTGTTGTAGACTGAATCAAGTAGAATTTCGCTGCATATCATTTTTCTTTTAGCCATATCATAAAACTAGCTCCCGGCAAATGGAAGTCGTGTCCCTGCCTTCCATCTAATCGATTGACAGAAGAATCCACTCCTTCAATTCCATGTATATGATCAACCTGATTGCGATCGGCGATCAATTTCCACTTTCCTTCCGGTAGATATACCTGCTCCCATCCGTGATCGTGACTGCCCACATTGATCAATACCAGCACCTGATTGTCAACCAAATAAGCCAATTGATAAGGATTCACTGTGTCTATCCACTGATAGTAGTCAGCAGGAACTGCCTCTGACTGCCGAAAGACCCGCCCCTCTTCACTCAATCGAAACTTGTTCAAGCCTTTCCAGAAGGCCAACATTCCTTGATAATCACAAGCTGCCTCCTCAGCACTCTTACCGACATTTTCCCAAACAAATTGATTAGGAATGCGAAGGTTATAAGTATCTCCCCGACTTTTGGTCACAACTTTGGTTCCATCTCTCATCAGTTTGGTGATGCCCTCCAATGGTGCCAATCCTTTGGATCGCATCAATTCTACTCCACCATGAGTCACAATTGGCCCCAGAGAAGTATACAAGAGCACTGCTGCAATCTTATACCGTTGTTCATCTACGCCCTTCCTCCCATCCCACTCACTTGTGGCGAATCGATCTGCCAAGGCCCAGTTGTCATGAATATCGAGATAGTTGATCCCGCTCAAGGGCGTTTTGTCTTCGGGAAAGCCAGCCGACAAAGCCAGTTTTACGTTCTCTTGCAGACGGTAATTTCCTCCGGCATATCCCCGATGAAGATCTTTGTCAAAGAGGTCAAAGGGAGATCCTTTGAAAGCATCTCGCGCATCATCCTGGAAGAAAGTAATGGGCGAGTTGTGTTTGTACCAATCCCAATGTGGATTTTGCTCAAATTCCGGATCAAAAGAACCTATCCAGGGTTCTCCATAGAGGATGATATCCGGCCCCAGGGCAATTCTTAATTTTTGCAACGTCTGCCGATCAATTTGTCCAGCCAAATCGATCCGAAACCCATCTATCCCAAATTCCTCAATGAAATGCTTACATTGGTCGATTAACCATCGCTGCACCATTGGCCTATTTTCGGTTTTCACTTCATTCCCATACTCCCCAATCAGCTTCCGGTCTTTGGTCCGGTAGTAATACAATTTGTCCAGAACACTAAAGTGAAAATAATAAGGATCATCGTCCATGTTTTCGGCCGTGTGATTGGGAACAATGTCAATAATAACGGCGATCTCTTTGTCATGAAATGCCTGGACTAAATCCCGAAACTGTTCTCTTTCTGCCCCATGTTCTGTCCCCTTTTCCCGAAAGCGATTCTCTATCGCGAAAGCATGAGAAGTGCGATACCCCCATTGGTAGTTCTCTTCTGCAATCCCCATCTCTCGCATAAACGGATCATCCTGAAATGATGTTTTCCAAGGCTCATCCTCATAGTGCAAAAATTCCTGCACAGGCATTAAATGCACCACATTGATGCCCAAATCCACCAAATAATCAAATCCAATTGATTCGCCTGCGGAATTGGTCAAACCCGGCATGTGCATAGCGGGTAAGCTTTCCTGCAAGCTGTCAGGAACAGGCAATCGAGCAGTAAAATCCTGTACATGTACCTCATAAGCAATGACATCCGCCAAGGGAGGAATTCCGTGCTTGAGTGGAGTAGCAGCTACAGTCTTGCTCCACACACGACTTCTCCCCCAGGCTTCCACATTTACACGTGCATAGGGATCTGAAATGTGTTGTGGAACCGTTTCAAAAAAATGATTCCCATACTCTTGATATCCGTGAACAGTAAAATCATAGTAGACGCCTTTCAGATTGGCAGGAAAACTTGCTTCCCAAATTCCATGTTCATCTGCCTTCATATCTACTTCCTGATAGGCCTTACCTCCAACAGAATCTTTGTACAGGTACAAACGCACCTGTCTTGCCCGTGGGGAAAAGATTCGGAAAGTCGTTTCCTGTCCATCTTCACTGATATTAGCCCCCAACTCCTTGTCAGAATACAATTCTCTGAACCAGCCATCAAAGGAACACCAACTCTTTAGGTTCAGGGAGGGAATTTCAAGGGTATAGATTCGCCGTATATCCACATCCACTGCAGGGACAAGCAAGCTTTCAGATGAGGTGTTGGGCAAGATTTCCGCAATCGGAATGTCATTTCCTTTTGAATCAAGTAAGCGATAGGCCTCGGGTTCCAGGGGGCTGTCTACCTCTTCCAGTCTCACCCACAGGCTGCGAGCATTGCGTAATTCAACAGATAGAGAGGGGAAGGACATATTGTGCATAAACTGTAGATTACCTCCGATCACATTGGGAGCATCTGAAGGAGGCGCCATCCATGCTCCTTCATTGATCCTGAACTTGAATTCGGTGCGGATCGGAATCGTGGCAAAGGTAGGATTCGGCACGGCTAATATCCAATTGGATTCACCGATTGATCTTAGGTGCCATTGACGGTCATTCATATCCTGACTCCAATCCCGAAAAGCTCCCGTAAGCTGCACACATGTGGCTGAAGATTGCCCATAGATTTCTTCATTGAACACAAACCAACTTGTGTCTGCTTCATGTCGATATCCTTGCAGATACTCTTCAGGGGTGAAATCCTGTCCCCAGGATGAAGCCCCCATCCATGTCCCTCCCATCAATATGACCAGATACCTCCAGTGAAAAGTTGCGATTACTCTTCTAAATCCAAAAAAATTCTCCATAGACGGGAATATTACGTAAAACAAACTCATACGACAAACAGTTAATTCACAAGTGGATATACTCATACATACACTTTCAGGAACAGCAACAGCAACTGTCATTGCTGGATTACATCCTTGTCGCCCGTCTCAAAAAACCAAAATTGTCCTAATCGGCGCATTTGCTGGTGCCTTGCCAGATTTGGATGCAGTGAGCCTCTGGTCGGGTTTCGATCGAACTATAGGGAACTTCCTGGGACTTGCTCACAGTGGACGAGAGATCTATTTTGGGAAGTTATGGTATTCGCATCACGTTTTCATGCATTCTCTTCTGTGTGATTTTTTGTTCACGCTTCTGGCAGTATTCATTGGCGGATGGATGTACTGTAAATGGATCAAAAGAGCTCCGGATATATGGAGTGGCATTCGATATTTATCTGTGTATTTTCTCACTTTCTTTCTCGCCTACTTTTCTCACTTAATGGGAGATCTCCCAACTCCGGGAGGGTCCTGGGGTGGAATCAATCTCTGGTTTCCATCAGAAGAATTCACTGGAGGCTGGGGGTATACCTGGTGGTGGAACAATTATGACATCTTCCTTTTATTGTCGGGGTGTACACTGCTGAATATTGTCGTGATGATCAGTTGGGGAAAATGGGAACGGCAACTTAAATATCTTCCTGCCTGGATCTACATGCTCACAATTGGGCTCATCTGTTTCCAACTATATCAGCGCCCAGTCAACTTCAATGAGACAGGAACAGGGTCGAAGGAAAAACGGTCCCTCGAAATCCAGGAAGAAATTCTTGGTCCTGAGCTGTATCATCTCATGAGGCGATTCGACGAGGCTTTGCCAGTCTATTTTTGATTCCTTAGATTAGGGTTTATTTTAGCCCGATCGCTATGAGTTACCTTGTACTAGATCTTGAAATGACCGGTCTGGACCCAGGTTGGCACGAAATCATCCAAATTGGTGCTGTCCTCTATGATGAAGGATGGGAGGAAAAGGGAAGATATTTACAAAATGTCTATCCAGAGAATGAAGAGAGCTACTCTCTCCCTGCCCTTGAGGTCCATGGACTTACTATGGAGGAATTGGAAGAAGCTCCCATGATGCATGAGGCTCTACCAGCTTTTGAACAATGGATATTGGAAAACCTGGGGCATTTTCCTCGAAAAATGTCTGGAAGAGACAAAGGACAAATCCTCCGCAGAACAGTCATTTGTGGACAAAGTGTCATCAATGACATCAATTTTCTCAAGTTTGCTTACAAGGATGCTCACCTGAAATGGCCCTTTGCCAATGCCTTGGTAGATCTCCATACCCTTGCTTATTTTGTTTTTCCTATCTTACAAAGAGAAGGACATTCACCTCCTAAGTCGAAAAGCCTGGACGCCATTTCCGGATTCTTTGGATATGAGAGAGAAACCGAACAACATAATGCACTGGAGGACGCAGTGCTGACAGCCAAGTGCATAAAAAACATCTTTCAATTTCGGGACAAACTTAAGGTAACCTCCTCTTAATAAAGTGGTCACACAGCCCTTTTGATTCTTCAAATATTAGGATGATTTGAGAAAAAAAAGTTTTCCTTTTTAGACAAAATTCTTACGCCGGATCATTTTGGCAGACAATTTGTACGTGTATTACCAAACATACAATTCATAGGTTCATGGATCGCAGAAAAAAAGAGAACCTTGCTTGGATCGCTATTTCTGCCATAAGAGAGGAAGAGAAGAGATGTGGACAACTCCTTTTTACCCCCCAATTGGTTGAAACAACGGTCAACCTCATGATGAATACTGTCCGATTTGCCCAAAAACCAAAAAAATCCTCCGGCAGAGCCTAGCAATAGGCCTAGGTTTACCTCCTCCTTCGGACATTTTCCCTGGCTTCTTTAGATGTTTTCCCCCCAACACCTTCCAAGTGATGGGGGGAATGCGTGTGTTTTTCTGAGACTTTCTTTAAGACTTTTGATCAACAATTGGTACTTTGGATCGTTTGCAAGGAAACACCTCTATGAAACGAATGATGAGCTTTTTTATCGGATTGGCAGCCTTTTTGATCCTGGCATGTGTGGTCTACTTTCTTGGCCCAACCCCTCATTATGCTTCATTTGATAGCAAGATTCCCTCCCTTGAGTTGGAGTTGCAGGAATTAGATCACTATATACAACAACAAGAAACAGGAATCCCAAATCTCAAACCCAATAATGAAAGTAGGATTGTCTGGGCGGATTCGGTTCGAAAAACACCCTATGCCGTGGTATACTTACATGGCTTTTCGGCGAGTCCAATGGAAGGACATCCCACCCATGTTGAGTTTGCCAGACGGTATGGCTGCAATCTATATATCCCCAGATTGGCGGGTCATGGACTCGATGACAAGGAGTCATTTGCGACCCTCAGTCCAGGAGATCTCATTGAATCAGCCAAAGAAGCCATCGCTATCGGAAAAAAACTTGGAGACAAACTACTCCTCATGTCCTGCTCTACAGGTGGTACCCTATCGATCTATTTGGCTGCACTGAATCCCGAAGAGGTGGAAGCTTTGATCCTCTATTCTCCGAATATCGCATTGGCAGATCCTGCCTCCAGTTTGTTGACCAAACCTTGGGGCGTACAGCTCGCACGATCGATCGTGGGAAAATACCGACATATAGGCGGCTCATCAGACAATGAGGGAGCCAAATACTGGACGCAAACCTATCGTACAGAAGGCATCGTCAGCTTACAGGTCTTGCTCGAACGAAGCATGTTGCCTGAAGTCTTTCAACAAATCCATATGCCTTATTTTGTCGGCTACTATTATAAGGATGAAACAACACATGATGAGGTGGTCTCAGTCAAGGCAATTGAGGCATTTACCCGGGAGACATCTACACCAGATCATATGAAGCATGTGGTCACCTTCCCCAATGCAGGAAATCATGTCATCACATCAGATTTGTATTCAGGAGAATTAGGGGCAATCCAGCAAGCAACCTATAGGTTTGCAGAAGAAGTATTGGGCATGCCCCCCATCATTGGTACACCTTAATCAGATTCACCACAGCTGGATCATAGCGCAGATCATCATTGATATGAAACAGAAGGTAATGCCCTTCAGGATTCATGATCAATCCATTCTCCAGATACATGAGTCCCTTGTCTCGCCAACCTGCCTCTAGACAATATGCGGCACACTGGTAATAAAGCTCTACCCAGGAAGAATTCGTTTTGATCCCTTCTTCAAGATAGATCACAGCCCCCAGGAAATTTTGGTGCTCATACAACAGTTGTGCCCAATCTTGCCACAGGCTTGAATCTGTTGGATTCAGAGAAAAGGCTTTCTCCAGGTAGCGGTAGGAGCCATGCTGATTCCCAAGCTTATATTCACAGATGGCTAAAGAGAAACAAACATCTGGATTTTCATCATCCAATTGGTAAGCTTTCTGATAGTAATGGATGGCTTCAAGATATTGTTCCCTCTTTTCCAGACAATATCCCAATCCTGTCCATGCATCTATATAGTCAGGGTCAATCTTGGTGGCTTTGCTGTAGTACCTGATTGCATCGCGATACATCTCCAACTGCTCAAAACACTCTGCGATATGATACATCGTATGGGTATCGCGAGGCTGCAAGCTGCTGGCTTCCAGAAATGCTTGTAAGGCTTCCTGATAGCGATCCAGGTCCATGAGCAATAGCCCCTTATTGTAGTGAGCTGAAGCAAAGCTTTCCTGAATGACGATGGCATATTCAAAAGCCTCAATGGCCTTCTCATAGTTTCCCAGTTTTCGGTACAGAATACCGAGATTGTACCACACAGGCCCAGCATAGGGATAGGTCTCCAAATGTGTCTGGTACAATTGCACCGCCTGTCCCAGCTGCTCTTCTGATTCAAACAAAAAGGCCAACTCGAAGAGTGCGTCTTCATAGGAGGGCGCAATCTTGAGAGCCCTTCGATAATATTTTTCGCTTTCCGAGGGTTTTCTACAGATCTGTGCAACATTCCCCATCTGTAGATATACTTCCTCTGGCTTTGCAGAGGTATCGAACAGCTGTTGCAATAAGTGAATGGAGGCCTGATATTGTTCCTGTCGTGCCAGGAGATCTGCCTTGAGCAACGTATACTCTATATGTGCTGGAACAAATCCCAAAGCGATATCAATGTGCGTTAATGCCTGATTCAGTTTGCCAAAATCCAAGTACAGTTGTGCCTGCTTATGATGAAGTTCTCCACTGGAAGGATGTGTCTGAATGGCAAAGCGAATGAGGCGCTGAGCTTTGATCAACTCACCAGCGTCATAGTAATAATTGAAGAGCTCTTCCACCTGGAAGATATCCAAGAACAAGAAATCCCCTTGTCGAAGTTTTTGCTCAAACTCCCAGGCGCGCTGTCGGACGCGCTGATCTTCAAAGTCTTGATGATTGTATTCCCCCTGCATGTAATTGCCACTTAAGAAGCCCGTATTTTCATGGTGGTGTACGGGATACTCAGGGAGGAAGTAAGCCAAATATCATTGAGGGAATAATGAAAAAATCATTCGCCCTGACCTGCTTAGATGTAGTCACAGATCATTGTCCCAATTACATATTCCGTTGGCAAAACCTTCCTAGTATGAAACAAATATAATGGAAGCATGTATTTGATGCTAGTTGTTTGTCAATTCTTTTTTCTGTATGTTACAAGATAAACACCTACAAAAACCAGCAGCATGTAGCCTAGTTTATCCCCCGTCATTCCACCTCTATTCAAGAAGAATGCCAAGCATGCAACGATCACTGGCTGTAGATAAATATATATCCCCACGGCTGAAGAAGGCAGTTGTTGCAATGCCCAGGAATTGAGACTGTAGGCCCCCATCGTCACCAACAATACGATAAACACAATTCCCCAAATCGCCTGCGTAGATAGCCCTGGCCAATCGACGATCATCAGGTCGGGAATTCCTAATGGGATATTGATACAAGCACCAAAAAGCAGAGCCCATTTCATGACCGTAATGAAATGATATTTCAGCATCAAGGGTCGGACAATCACCAAAAAAATTCCATAGACGGCGGCATTGAACAGAATCATTCCATCCCCGATGATGGTGGTGTGATCTATGCTCAATTTCCGCCCACCAAGGCTAATCAGGGCTGCTCCCGCGAAGGAGAAGAGCAATCCCATCACTTTGAGATAGGTCATTTTTTCGGTCCGCAGTAGATAGGCAGTCAGGAAGACAAAGATCGGTGTCAATGTCATCAACACTGACGCATTCACGGCCTGGGTTTTGGACAGTCCCCAAAAGAAGAAAATCTGATTCAGAGAGGCTCCGCAAAGTCCAGAGATACATAGCAGCAGATAATCCTTGCGATCAGAAATTGGTTCTCGAATCCACCACCTTGCGATCAACCAAAAACCAATGACACTTCCAATACTTCGGATCGCAACCACCCCAAATGGACTGACCTCAGTGAAGACAAATTTGGCGATGAAATAATTGACTCCATAAATACTGGACACTCCGAAAAGTGCCAGATGTGCTTTCCAGGATTGGGGGTTCATTTCATCCAACCTTTAGCGATGGCTTGCTGAAAATACTGCATGACAGCGGCTTTGCCCCACTGCTCTTTTTCCGCTTCATTCCACAATTCCGGAAAGAACACGATTTGCTGAAATTTTGGAGGAAGGAAGGTTCGCCAGTTCGTACCACCTGTTGCTTCGATGTCACTGCTACCCGAAACCAGATGCTTGGAGGCGGCAGCAAGATGACTCAATTTCCACAACTGATTTACAAATTTGTCAAATTCTCTCAATCGCTGTTGTATCCCTTCATCATTTTTCACCTCATCAGGAGCATGTGCATAGAGGTAGGCCAGATTTCTGTTTTGGTATTTGTACAACAATTGAATGAGGGAATCATCATAACGCTCCTCAAATGCTTTCAATGTTATCGTCTTTTGTCCCGAATCAAGATCAATCCCTCCTTTCTTCCAGTAGATATGATCATAAAACTGCTCTATGGATGCAGGTTCCTCTGATGCACTGGTTCCCTGGACGAGATTGAACAAACTGGTACTCATGATCTCAATATGTCGAAACTGGACAGATTGAAATCCACTGGCAGGAAGTAAAGCCATTCGAAATTTGCGCAATTCCTCTGTATCCATGCCACTGAGCATGATGTCAAAGGAATTGCACAAATGTTTGAAGTAATTGATTACCCGATCGAGTCGCTTATGCCAGTTGGATGGCTGAAGCCACTCGCTTTGATCGCCAAGATCATCTGTCAAGGCTGTGATCTCCTGCTTCACCAACTTGAACATCAGTTCAGTGATTTGATGATAGGTGATAAAAATCATCTCATCCTTGAAAGGCGTTCGCGGCATTTGAAGCCCTAAGAGGCTTTCCAGATGAATGTACTCCCAATAGGTAAGGCCATTGGAATAGTACAAGCCATCAAGGTAGGAAAGCATGTCTTGACCTAAGCCAGCGTATTTTTCTTCCAACAAACTCAGCCGCTCAAGAATATGGGTGAGTTGATGTTTCCAGTCTCTTTCAGCCATCTTTTTTTTCAAAGGGATCTATGAAAAGATAGCTCGCAATATATCCAAATTATTGGTATCTGACCCAGCGAAAGATTTCTTTGAAACTTGGTTTCTTTCCATACATCAGGATTCCAGTACGATAGATTCTTGCAGCTAACCAGACACATCCCAAAAATCCCCCAATCAGCAGGATGAGAGAGATGGCTACTTGATACCAGGGAACTGTGGCCATTGACAGCCTGATCAACATGGTCATCGGGGAGGTAAAAGGAATCAATGACAGTACCACAGCCAATGTACTATTGGGGTTTGCAATGATGTTGTACAACAATATCATTGGCACAATCATCGGAAGCGTAATGGGTAAAGTAAATTGTTGTGCATCCTGAATGTTGTCCACTGCTGAACCTGCTGCTGCCATCAAGGAACCATATAGAAAAAACCCCCCCAGAAAATAAATTGGGAATGCCCAAAGCAAAGTTCCCCAGCTGAAGTTTTGGGCTTCAATCATGAAGTCTTCTAACATATTTTGGGTCATCTCTACATCCACGCCAGGTTGAGAGGACATCGCGCTGGGGTCGATCATCCCTGCCGTTACAAAGCTTAACACCAATAATACCACACCAGACAACAAGGTCCACAACAGAAATTGTGTCAACCCGGCAGAAGCAATGGCCAGTGTTTTGCCCAGCAACAATCGGAATGGCTGTACAGAAGATACGATTACTTCAACTATCCTGTTGGATTTCTCTTCGATGATGCCTTGCATCAAGACGCTTCCATAGATGGCCATCAGCATATACATCAGCATGGAGACAGCAAAACCAATAATCATGGCAAGGGTTTCACTTCCCTCTTCTACGCCCTTTTTTGTAATCGTTTTGCCATCAACATCTAAATTAAACTTCGCGGCCTCCAATTGATCTTCCGAGATCCCGACTTTGGTGTTTTTGTATTTTTTGGTAGCAACTTTCAGTTTGTCCTCCACTTGATCCACCAATTCCTTGCTGGGTTGTTGTGAGCCAAGGAGAACAGCATTTCCAGTTTTTTTCTCTAGAATGGAGTTACCAATCGTCAATAAGCGATAATCTTTGTTTTTGAGCACTTTGGCTTCCAGGCTATCATGTGGCAAGTCAGAATATTCAAACGACAGGTTATCGGACTCAGTCAAATGTTGGGTGATCTCTGGAGCATTGTCTTTGGCAATCAGTACAGTTACTGTTTCTTTCTCTACATTGAGGGTTGCAAAAATCTGGATACCAAAGATGGCTGCCAGCCCCAGAGGCACAAGGAATGTACTGATGAGGAATGTTTTTTTGCGAACCAGATTGAGGTATTCTCTTCGAAAAATTAGCCAGGTTGTATTCATAGAAGGAGAGATGTCTTGGAGTGATAATAGGGGAGAAGAAAAAAAATGAATCAGGATGCGTTACCGACCATAATGGGATTGGTCGCAGTATTGCTCACCAGTTCTATAAAGATGTCATTGAGGCGAGGCAGGTGCTGTTCAAATTTGAGAATCTCCAAAGGAGAATTCATCAGGAATCGCATCAGGTCTTTGCCTGTAAAGTCATCTGTCAATCCAATATTGGCAGAACGATCAGTCAGGTCTGTTACTTCCAGATGCGTCAACTGGTTCAAAACAGATTTGTCGCCTACAAACTCGATTTGGTATTGATTCTTCTGAAATTGCTTCCTGACAGTCGTGATTTCATCTTCGAGCATGAGTTGGCCACGATTGATCAGAGCAATATAGTCGCAGAGTTCTTCTACCTGTTCGAGTCGGTGGGTCGAGAAGATGATCGTGGTTCCCTGATCCTTGAGTCTGCGAATCTCTGTCTCAATCAAGTTCGCATTGACGGGATCAAGACCAGAAAAAGGTTCATCTAGGATGAGAAGTTTGGGTTCATGACCAACAGTAGATATGAATTGGACCTTTTGTTGCATGCCTTTGGAGAGATCATTGGTATTGCGATCTGCCCATTCCATCAGGCCCAGACGATCCAGCCAGCTGGTGGTTGCTTTTTTGGCTTCGGATGGAAGCATTCCTCTCAGGCTCAACAGATAGGTGATCTGCTCCCGCACTTTCATTTTTTTGTACAGTCCTCTCTCTTCGGGCATATACCCGATAGACTGAATATGATTTCTGCTTAAGGGTTCCCCATCAAAATAGATCTTACCGTCATCAGGCGCAGTGATACCAGTGATCATGCGGATGATGGAAGTTTTTCCGGCGCCATTGGGGCCAAGAAGTCCATAAATATTAGCGGCGGGGATGTTGAGGGAGACTTGATTGACGGCCAAATGTTGATCATACATTTTGGAGACTTGCTCCAGGGCCAGGAAGGAGGTTTTTGACATGGTAGGTACAGGCAATTTGTGTTTTACGCCTAGTTGGTTGCAAAAATAGGCGAATTATTACACAATATTACTTTTTTCCTACAACAGTTACGCTACCCATGTCTATATTACAAATGATCTTGGTTGCTTTCTTCTTATCTGCAAGCGCTTCATAGGCACGATTGGTATAGACACCCTTTTCTTTTTCTTCGAATGTTTCTTCCTCAATGTTTACACTAGAGATGAGGCCACTCTTGACGACCAGTCGGACAGGTTGTGAGTTGCTGAGTAGCAAGGAACAGCTTCCGACACCTAGTTGGAGGTAGATCGTGGACTGAACTGTTTGTTTGTCTCCCAAGATTAACTCCAGTTCCCCCATGTCATTTTGAATGGTAATCAATTCTGCATTGGCCAACTCTGCATGATCTACTTTGATATTTGCCTTGGCGGCATGGATATCCATTTCCTTCATTCTGACTTGATTGGCTTCAGTATAGCTCACCAATACATCTGAAAAAGCGGAATTAATGGAGACATTTTTGAGACTGAGGCCCGACAGATCCAGACTTGACTCACCTGAACCGAGATTGAGATACAGATCGGTGGACATCGAAGGATCGGGAAAATATTCAGAAGTTATCTCCTTCAACTCTCCAAATAAACTGATGTCTGTCATTTGTTCTGCCATGCGGAGATTGGGTGCTGGTTTTGCTTGCATCTCTTGTTTGGCTGGTTCAGGGAAACTCAACACGACGGTTCGCAAGTGATTGCCATGCTGATCTGTTTGGGTCTTTATTTGATGCTTAACCTGTTCATTTGGGGTAGTCAGACGCGAAATGCTTGAGCCACAGATCTCTGAAGATTTCATCACCACATCTCCCTGCGGGATCTCAATATTGAGATACATATGACTCAGAATATGTCCCGAATCAATGGTATCTGACCAAATATGGGGTTGACTCCAGCCTTGGGAGGCAATGAAGAATAACCCAGAAAATGTTACAAGTACCTTATATTTCATGCCATCTATCCTTACGAAGCCCAAACCAGAAAGTTCAAGGAGGTGATCAAGTAAGCGGAGGGCAAAAGAGGGAATGGATTTCAGGAAATCTCTTTGAGATATAGCCGGAATCCCATCAGATCCGTAAATTTAACAAGGAATCAGAATATAGACATCCTTTTGCCAAAAGAATACAAGAAAAATGGGGCAAGAACTTAGAAATATTGAGCCTTTTTATGGTTGGTTAAATTTGTACAGTCACGAGACTGATATTCACTCTCCATTTCACGAAGTAGAACACAATTTATTTTATTATGACCGCTCAATCAATCACATTCCCGCTCATCCTCTTTGGGATCATATCGGATCAGAGAGTTTGTTAGTGAAGATATTATTCGCAAATTATGAGCAGAATTTTGCAATTATTGAGCTTTTCGGCGAATGGAATGATTTGTTCGACAATGATTTCAAATTATTGGCTGAAAATTGTCTGACGTATCTGCTGGACCAACAAGTCAACAAATTTGTCCTTATTTGCGAAAATGTCTTCAATATCTACTTGGAAGGGGATGATTATTACCAGGCATTGGAAGAAGAACTGGAAGATGGCTGGATTTGTACGTTACGACTACGGGATTCCGTTAAAGATGAAATGAAAGACTATGGAATCGACTCATATTTTTACTGGAATCCAGATCTGGACAGCTTGTCATGGCGCACCCTGAAGCCGATTCAGATATTCCAATTGATTGATAAGCGCATGAAAATGGCTTTGGAAGGACCTAAACCTGGCCACACTTTTTAATGTTTCATTCTACGCCTCTATTTGTTTTTCTCAGGCGCATATTAACCCAAGACATCTCATGAGATTCACCTGCTCCCTTCTAGCTGTATTTCTACTTGCTTACCTACCATTTTCCTCCTATGCCCAACCCTCTTCAGGCTATGAACCAGATACAAGTCTTCGGTATGCTACCTTTCTGAAAGAATGCCAATCCTTTACAAAATCTGTACAGAAGGAAGCCTGGGTGGTACATTTTTGGGGATCAGATAAATCTTCCCTTGATTCATTTACAGGACTGAAAGAAGTGTACATCGATTTTCGGTACAAAAGAATCCGATTTATCAGCATCTCCAAGGCTCCAAGTCGCTCGATCTGGCTGGCACGGTTACGACATAGAACCCTGCAGCCAAGCTGGGAACAACTCTTGATCAGCTCGGGATCTGATTATGATTTTTTGACGCGCGCATTCAAACACAATTCTCTGCCGGGAATCTTCGTCGTCAACCCTCAAGGGCAAGTACAACGCGTCAGAGATGTCGACCATCTCAGGACAGTCTTGACTCCTATTGCACGAGACCTGCCCGAAGGACCATATAGCTCTGTGAATACCAAGGAAGTCCCGGATTTGGTAGTAGAAGTCTCCGATCCGAACATTGAAACAGGCAGTCAGCAAGCTGACAACATCGGATCTCCTCAGGCAGACTGGATCACCCATACTGTCCGAAAGAATGAAACCCTCTGGCGAATTCACGTCAAGTATGACATTGAAGTTGCAGAACTAAGGTCTATCAATGGTCTGAAAAACAACAATATCAAGGTTGGACAAGTCCTAAAAATCAAACGAAGATAATTTGTTGTTTTTTTAGAGACTGTTTGGGAATCTGTGCTGAGAATTTTCAGGCTGTATTTTTTTCTCAGACAAGGCTCTTGTTTGTTCTCATAGTGGTGCTATGGGAACAAAAAAAGACGCCGAATGAAGAAAAAAGACGCATACAAAAAATAAAGAACAGATGTTCAAACAGTCTCTTCGCGGCTTCATCAGGGTCAACATGCACTGTCCACTCCTTTGGATGGTATAGACTTCAGCTGACTGCTACATCTGTGCCTGAGCTTCAAAAGATCCTTTGACCTGCTGTCTCCTGTCTAAATCTCAAAAATATTCAGATCCGTAAAAGGGTTCTGAACTTTGGGCAATTCCGCATTCGCAGCTGGTTTCTTCTTCTTCCTGGTTTTCTGTACAGGAAGTTTCGATTCACTTTCAGACTTAATCCGGAGAATCTCTTGCTCGAACTGTAATTGCATTTGCTCTTTCTCGCGTTGATGATTCTCTCTGAGTAACTTGATTTGCTGTTCCAGTTTTCTCACTACGCCTGCAAATGTATTTTCTGTCTGATCGATATTCAGTTTGAGGTGATAAATTTCTGTTGTTTGTCCTTTCATTTGCACCTCTAAAGCAGGAAGCAAAGTAGCCAGGGAACGTTCTACATCATCATATTTGGCCAATGCCTGCCTTAAGCTTTTGTTGGTTTGTTTCAGTGCATCAATTTGGTTTCTCAATCCCTTTAGAATCGCATCTTCCTGGATTTTGGCTGGTGCAGGATAACCATTGATGATCTCGGGTGAAGGCAGGCCCACTGTTATTTTGAGATCGAGATTTTCTTTTCGCAAGGATTCAAGTTCCTCTATCAATTTCTGGATTTCTTCCTTAGTCATACACAAATAAGTTCTAAATACCGAGGTCGGTGTTCGGGAGAAACGGAATACTATTTCGTATTTTGTACCATGCGTAATGCACCCAAAAGTAAATGTCAACCCTCAAGATTTCATTTGATTTTGTCCGAACCGCAAAAAAGGCGGAATGAGTGGTCACCTATTTTCACTCATTCCTTTCATGAACGGAAAAACTGTATATTCAATGCAACTTTGGGGCACAAAATAACGAGATGATCATCTGTGCTCAATGACCTATTTGCTTACAGTCATTCCTACGATTTTCCAACAATATCAGTAAACACCTACGAACATGAAGAAGCTTCGCAGCACAGAATGGTTTGGCAAAACAGACAAGATGGGATTCATCTACAGAAGCTGGATGAAAAACCAGGGAATTCCCGATCACGAATTTGATGGAAGACCTGTCATTGGAATTTGTAATACCTGGTCAGAACTCACCCCCTGCAATGCTCATTTTCGTGAATTGGCAGAAAGTGTCAAAAGAGGTGTCCTGGAAGCGGGAGGATTTCCGCTGGAGTTTCCTGTTACCTCCCTGGGCGAAACTCTCATGCGCCCGACAGCCATGCTCTTTCGCAACCTTGCCAGCATGGATACGGAAGAAACAATCAGAGCCAATCCACTGGATGGGGTGGTTCTTCTCTGCGGTTGCGACAAAACTACCCCTTCTACAGTCATGGGAGCGGCAAGTGTGAATCTCCCAACCATAGTCGTATCTGGTGGTCCCATGCTCAATGGAAAGTTTCAGGGAGAAGATATCGGCTCAGGAACCAATGTTTGGAAATTCAGCGAAGATTTGCGGGCAGGTAGAATGAGTCCTCAAGAATTCGCGATGGCGGAAGCCTGTATGTCCCGAAGTCGAGGGCACTGCATGACGATGGGAACAGCCTCGACCATGGCTTGTATGGTAGAATCATTAGGGATGACTCTTCCGACAGGTGCTGCAATTCCTGCAGCTGACTCCCGTAGAAAAGTACTGGCACATATGGTTGGCAGTCGCATCGTAGAGATGGTACATGAGGATCTCAAGCCGAGTGACATTCTGACGAGAAAGGCGTTTGAAAATGCCATCATGATCAATGCGGCAGTAGGAGGCTCTACGAATTTTGTTCTACACCTTCTAGCCATCGCAAGACGTGTGGGAATAGAGCTGACCCTGGATGACTTTGACAAATTGGGAAGTAATATCCCTCTTCTCGTCAACCTCATGCCTTCCGGGAAGTATCTGATGGAAGATTTCTACTATGCAGGAGGTCTGCCTGCTGTTATCCGTGAATTATTGCCCGTCATCCACGGAGATGTTTTGACTGTCAATGGCAAGAGTATTCAGGAAAACAATGCAGATGCCCCCTGCTACAACCGCGAGGTGATCGCCAGCGTAGAAAAACCAATTATCAAACATGCTGGTATTGCGGTCGTAAGAGGCAATCTGGCTGAAGAAGGAGCCATCATCAAACCATCCGCAGCTTCCCCGGAACTAATGCAGCATACGGGAAGGGCCGTCGTATTTGAGAACATTGAGGATTATCATAACAGGATAGATGATCCTGATTTGGATATAGATGAGACCTGCATCATGGTACTCAAGAATGTTGGTCCCAAAGGATATCCGGGAATGCCTGAAGTCGGCAACCTCGGTCTTCCCAAAAAAGTCCTGAAAAAAGGAATCAGGGACATGATTCGTATTTCTGATGGCCGAATGAGCGGGACAGCATATGGGACAGTATTCCTCCACGTAGCTCCCGAGTCTGCAGTAGGCGGGACGCTAGCTCTGGTTCAGGAAGGAGATATGATTGAAGTAGATGTCGCCAATCGGCGCTTGCATCTGGATGTATCAGAGGAAGAACTGCTCAAGAGAAGAGCTGCCTGGACAGCGCCAGATCTTGATGTAAAGCGTGGATATGTAGATCTCTACATCCGCCATGTCAACCAGGCGCATGAAGGAGCTGATTTGGACTTTCTGGTTGGGGCATCTGGATCAGCTGTTCCCCGAGACAATCATTGAATATCCAGATAGGGAGAAGCACTTACCCATTCGTAGTTCGGATCTGCTTCAAGAAGTTCCTGAAATAATGGCAAATGTCTGGATGGCAGCAATACGATCACCTTTTGACCAGACTCTGTTGCTACTTGTTGGAGGTTGGCGTATAAGCGAACATGGTATCCATACCAATCGGCAAGCAAGGTCGCTCCTATGGATTTGCCATCTTCTTTCAACTGGCTCAATCCTTTGAGAAGTACGCTGTGCTCATACTCCAGTACATCTTCTCGGTTCAGATAGCCAAAATATTCTGCTATGGACCCAAGCGTAGATTGTGCTTGCTTGGCAGATTCGATGCTTTGCTCGTTTTGGATAAAAGTCTTGAGTTCCTCCAATTCTTCTTCGGATTGAATCATATCCAATCCTCCTGCGAGATTCAAGGCTTCATGATCTTCAATCCCAAACAATCGAGGATGTCCCAATTGCTCAGCGAGGCGGAATCCCAATTGCTCTTGCACAGAGCGATTCAGCGGATGAAGTCCTTGTAGATAAGCCTGATATTTTGCGTTGGTACGCTCTTCTCCCATGGAGTGAAAGGGGACATGCAACAAAATTTTGTCTGCATCGAAATGCGCCAATTGTTCTGTCAGCGCATTGAGTTCATTTTGGCGATTTTTGTCCATCACATCATGAGGGAGATAGTGATATCCCACGACGAGCACCTTCACTTTCTCAGGATCATCCGAAGATGGAGGAGTGGCCCAGCTAATATGGGTGATAGAAAAAAACAAAGTGGCGGCTAGGAAGAGATATGGGATAGACTTCATGGTAGTAGATGGTGAAGTGTTTGCTTTTCTTCAAGACGAAATTTCCACAACATTCGCTGCTTGTTCAGTCTACGAGTTTCACTCGTAATGCAGCAATTACAATTGGTTACACTTTTCTCTGCATATAAGTTCAACTTTGTTTAAAGACAATTGTTACAGAAAAATCCCTCATTTTGAGCGAAGCAAGAAGAAAAAGGGGTACAACAAGCATCATCTTTCATAAGAATTCCTTTTGCATGGACCTCTTCCCCGGTTGATTTTGTCAGATCAGAGAGCAGGAGATCCAGGAAAACATTTAACAGTTGTTGTACCCCCATGCGAAGAATCACATAGATCCAAAGCGTTTATTTATCTACCCGATTATTCGTGGCTTATTCTTGATGTTTGGTGGACAAGTTTTTTTGATCCAGCAGACTTGCCCGCTCGACGAGTTGAATAAATTCTGCTCTGTATCCATTCGGGTCTGTCCCTTTAGCTAATTTGGCCAGTTCCATTACGTGATCGTAGCTAGCTGCTCCCTTGTATTGTGAGTCACGTAACAACAACCCAAATTCTGCTACTGCCGCCGAAAACAAGAAATTATCACTGGTTCTGTCCAAGGAAAGAATCTCCGTTCCTATTGGTTGCTCAATCAGTGTGCTGACATCCCCATCAGGTCGCTTGTATCGAAATTTCATGTTCATCACTTCTGCCTGAGAGCCATCTACTGGCACCGTCATCTGATACTTGAGATCTCCAGCATCCCGAATTTCTGTCGAGGCACCAAATGGTACAACTTCGTACAAAGCGGTAACGGCATGGCCTGATCCTAGTTCTCCAGCATCTTTGGTATCATCGTTGAAGTCTTCGGCTGCCATGATTCGGTTTTCATAGCCAATGAGTCGATAGCCTTTCACCATACTTGGATTGAATTCTACCTGAATCTTCACATCCTTTGCAATGGTGAAGAGTGTTCCTCCCATCTCATTGACCAAGACTTTTTTGGCTTCCAGGATGTTGTCGATATAGGCATAGTTGCCATTGCCTTTGTCTGCCAGTTGCTCCATTTTATTGTCCTTGAGGTTGCCCGAACCAAATCCCAGAACAGAGAGGAAAACACCGTTTTCACGTTTTTCTTCAATCATTCTGACCAATTCACTATCACTACTGGCACCAACATTGAAATCACCATCCGTAGCGAGAATCACACGGTTGTTTCCCCCAGTGATGAAGTTTTCCTGAGCAATTTTGTACGCAAGGTTGATTCCGGCACCTCCGGCGGTCGATCCTCCGGCACTCAGTTGGTTCAATTTCTTGATAATAAGATGCTGATTGCTGGCTGAGGTTGATGGTAAAACAAGACCAGCTGCTCCAGCATAGACCACAATGGCGACCCGATCCCTTTCCTCTAATTGGTTGACCAGCATACTGAAAGCTGATTTCAATAGCGGGAGTTTGTTAGAAGAATTCATCGACCCAGATACATCCAACAGAAAGACAAGATTGCTTGGCGGCAGATAGTCACGAGGAATGTCTTCTCCCTGAATGCCAATATGAACCAGATAGTGCTCATCCTGCCAGGGACATTCCGACACTTCCGAGTGGATCGCAAATGGATGTTCTCCTTTTGGCTGCCTGTAGTCGTAATCAAAGTAATTGATCATCTCTTCGATTCGAATGGCATCTGGATAGGGCAGCCGATTGTTGGTGAGGAATCGCCGCATATTCGCATAAGAAGCGACATCGACATCGATGGAGAAGGTGGACAATGGATTCGTTTTGGGAGAGAGAATGGGATTCTCGACTATTCGATTGTAATCTTCTGTATCAAATCCTTCGTGGGTTCTCCTCTCTTCTTCCAGTTCAGCAATTTCATCCTGCAATCTCTTCAGATCTTCCTTTGTTGTCTCTCCTTTATTGCCTTGAAGATCTTTCATTTTAGTCTTTGCTTCGGCCTGCAATTGGTGAATTTCCTTTGTTAGTTGCTGATATGATTCATCACTTTTCTTTCTTTGATCCTCCACTCTCCTGCGATCCTCTTCTATTCGTGTGAGCTCTGATTGTTCAGAAGTAGTGGGGGCCTGTTGAGGCTCCAGATATCCCTCAGCAATAACGTTTGAACTCCTTTCTGAGTTTCGAACCTGTTGGCAGGCAGAGAGAATCAAGAATAGGCAAGTTAGCGCTAAGAGTACAGCTAATTTGAAGTTGGTCATGAGATTGGGGTTATTTTGACTAAAGTTTTAGTTTGTTTCTGTGACAAGGAGTGTTGCCGGACTCAAATTCCACAAAAAGTTTCAGAAAATCTGGCAAAAAAGATTGTCCGCTGACAGGTGGAAACTATCAGCGGACAATGATTGAGTATTTGCGCAGGAGGAATGTATTACTTTCTTAAGAGACTGTTTTATTCATTCATATATCCACCACACCCAATCGGCGATCCATCCGGCAGCCTGGGGGAAGGGGGAGGGGCCCACTCAGCAGGATCGTCCAGAAACTGGTCTATCTGAAAGATCGCAAATGTCATATGCGCCTTGGTATAGGTGTCTCCTCCTTTGGCGAGTCGTGAGCGAAGATCATCTTTCAGCTCCATAACCTTCATCATCGCAATGGCCCTCGCTTGGGAGGATGCCCGCTTGTCCACTCCCAATTGCATCAAGTGATGCAAGGCCAGCTTGGCCACAGCTCGTTGGATTTCTCGTTTGTAATCATTGGAGCTACTGTAGGCTCCCCATGTCTGATCCAATAAATCTTCCAGGAGTTCATCCAATCCTGGCATGGCAGATTCTCTAGCATGAAATTCCACCAATCTGGAGGCTCTGGCTGGATGAAGGAGATATCTCAGGGTATGGGTAGCTGCGGCCTCTGCTGCTGCAATCGGATCAAGGGTAAAATCTGTCTGTATTTTGAAATTTTCGCGACCTCTTCGATATCCCAGCGGTCTGGGTGGGATGAGTTCCAGAATCCGGTCGGAGAGTGCGAGCACATCCGGCTCCAGAGTCCTAAGCATACCCTTGATTGCCGCCTCCTGATCTCGTGCTGCGACCATTTTCACAGCGGTCTGCCCATCTCCTCTTGCTGCATAGGTATAGGCTTGTCCACCAATCAATTTGGCAACGGCCTCCACCTGATAGCGATGCGCGAAATAGAGGGGGACCAGCACTTCCTCCAATTCAGCCAATGGTCGTCCTTCCGGGATATTGTTTTCACTAAATTCACTCAAGGCATGTTTCCGCAATTCCAACAAGCGATTCATCTCCCGGCTTGCATTTTCACCATTGTCCCAGAGGTGTGCCAATGGATGTGCGCCTCCCACTGGCCTGGCATCCTGATCTGAGATAAAGTGCAAGCCCATATCGATGGTTTTTTCCAGAATTTCTTCCAATTCTTCGGCTTCATCTTTATTGTCAGGAAAATCCTGGTAGCCATAAATGATGGCTCGCTTGTCCCATTCCCCTATACCGACATCGTATGATTCAGAAAAATCTACTTTGTTCACTTTTAATTGAAGATATGGGTGAGGATAGTCCATCACAGAAGCTCGATCATTCACACTGGCTGCGAAATTGTGGGCGAGACCTATGGTGTGGCCAACCTCATGAGCTGAAAGTTGGCGAAGGCGAGCCAAAGCCATTTGAAGAAGTTCTGGTTTGGGTTCTGTGCCTTTCTCGTAGGCCTGAACCAATCCCTGTGCAATCAAAAAATCCTGTCTGACCCGTAGTGATCCCAAAGACACATGTCCTTTGATGATCTCTCCCGTACGTGGATCTCTCACCGATGCACCATAGGACCAGCCTCGGGTCGATCTGTGTACCCATTGGATCAGGTTGTATCGGACGTCCATCGGATCGGCCTCTTCTGGCAAAATCTTGACCTGAAAAGCATCTTTATATCCTGCTGCTTCAAATGCCTGGTTCCACCAGGAAGCTCCTTCCACCAGAGCAGAACGGATAGGTTCAGGCGCGCCACGATCTACATAATAAATAATAGGCTCTACGGCTTCACTGACTCTGGCTGTGGGATTCTTTTTTTCCAGCCGATGTCGGTTGATGAATCGCTTGACAAGAGGAGCTTCGATTGGGCTGGCATAGTCTTGATAGCTTGTAAAATTATACCCTGAACGCGGATCAAATACTCTCGGGCTATAATTGGCATCTGGAAGTTGAACGAAAGAATGATGCTGTCGAACTGTAATTGCATCTGGACTGGGAACAACCTCTCTGACATAACTTCCTTTAGGTTCTCCTGAAAAAGTCAAGATTGACTCAAATTCGGTGTTTTGAGGGAAATTTTTTGTTCGAGGAAGGTAGATAGCAGATCGTTTGGCATCTAAGCGATAGTTCCCTTGCCTGCTTTGCTGGAGTCGGCCAATGACGTGATGTGCATCTCTCAACAAAAAATCTGTGATGTCGATCAGGACTTTCTCGTTCTCTTCCAGTTTCACTGTAAATCCTCCTAAAATCGATTGTGCGAAGGCTTGCTCTACAGATATTTTTTCATCCTCATTCTCACTCATCGCACGAAAATCATAGTTCATTTGCACCAACATCACTTTTGGACCACTGCGAATGAATTTCACCACTCGATTTTCTCCCAATTGCCCTCGATCCAGTCCGATATCATTTGAGCCAATTCCTGCTGCCAAAGAATTGACATATAAGAATTCTTGATCGAATTTGTCTACTTCTACCCAAATTTTGCCAGAATTGCCATCCCAGTAGAAGGGAAAGTAACCCGCATGAGCAACCATGGATTCAGTGAATTCTTTCATGCTCTGAGCCTGAGAATCCTGGGCCCAAACCTGCATCAAGCTTACACTCAGAAACAGTAATAGCGTAGTTTTTTTCATTATGGTGTTGGTTTCAAATTACGTTCTTTCCTACAATTCCCGGATCACCCTGCAAGGATTTCCCGCCGCAAATACATTGGCGGGAATATCTTTGGTTACCACTGCCCCGGCTCCGATTGTACTGTTGTCTCCAATCTTGACGTTTGGACAGACAATCGCTCCACCTCCCATCCATACGTTTTTTCCGATTCGGATAGGTGCGGCCAATTCCGGGCCTTTGATTCTTTCTTCTGCGGCCAGGGGATGATAGGCTGTGTAAATCTGGACATTGGGGCCAAACATCGTATTGTCTCCAATATGAACAGTGTTAGAGTCAAGAATGATGCAGTTGAAATTCATGAAGACATTTTCCCCCAAAAAAACATGTACGCCGTAATCCACATGAAAGGGAGGCTGGATATCTACCTTTGTCCCAACTTGACCTAATAATTCCGACAGGATGGCATATCGCTGTTCTTGTTCCTCCTCCTGCAGTTGATTGTATTGATAGTATAGTTTTCTGGCTTTGATCCGCATGGCGAGTAATTGAGGATCACTGGCATCATAGAGTTCATCAGCCAACATTTTTTCCAGTTCAGTCTTCATGAAAGGGGACAGTTGAAGGTATAATTATTTGATTACATGGAATTCTACCCGCCGATTGAGTGCAAGGCCTTCATCGGTGCGATCCAGGGTGGATGGGATGGTGTTTCCATATCCAATATAAGACAGTCTTGCAGGTGAGATGCCTTCTGAAATCAAGTAGGCCCGAACCATTCTGGCCCGGTAAGTTGACAGATCCATATTGTCATTGTCTGACCCAACGATATCGGCATGCCCACGAAGGGTCAGGTGGATGTGAGGGTTGGTTCTGAGTATTTCAAGTATCAAGGCCAGTTCTTCTTTGGATTCCTCTTTTACTTGAACCTCTCCTGAATTGAAGTAGACAGTGGCCAGCTTGGTATCTGGTCGGTTGGTCTTCATTTCAAGTGGAGCAGGAGGGGCTTTTGATTCTCCCGGAGTCAGAAAAAGATTTTTTTCCAGCAATTGAAATTCTCCGCCTTTTGTCAGGTCGATGGTTTCGGCGGCCATTTGATATCCTTCTGCTTCTGCAGTCACTTGATAGATGAATCCATAGGGAAGTGTCACTTTGTAGACTCCTTCTTCAGCATTAGATCTGGCGATTCCTGCCTCTATTCTTCCGGGAAGAATCTGATATCGGACCTGGGCTACCAGTGGTTCCCCTGTTACACGATCCATGATTTTGCCGGAGACCAGGGTCACAGGATCAGGTCGCTGTTCTTCTTTCAGTCGGATTCGGATTATATCGCTTCCACCAAGAGATTCTTCTTCTGAGACCATGTAGGCATATTCTCCCTCAGCATCTACTGTATAATAGGCGTCAAAACTCTTGGTATTGATGGGTGATCCCAAATTAACTGGTTCAGACCATTTTTTCCAGCTATCATCCAGCCTTTGTGTTTTGTAAATATCATAATTTCCTTGTCCACCAGGCCGATCACTGGCAAAGTAGAGGGTCTTGCTATCTGAAGCGAGAAAAGGAGCGGCTTCACTATAGCCTGTATTCAGGTCTGCGCCAAGGCCTTCCGGTTTGGTCCAACTCCCATCTTCAGTCAAAAAACTCACATACAGATCATTTTTTTCATCCATCAATTCCTCCCCAAAATACAAGATCAACACCTTCCCATTTCCTGCCAATGTTCCTCCCATGAACATGCCTCTTGCCATTTCCTTCAATTGCTTGATCTCCATTTTTTGAGGTTTGGACCATCCTTCTGCTCCTTTTTGCCGCAAAGAAAAAGCAACTCCTTCATATTCTCCATTCTCGGTAGCCCCTCTGACAAGAATGGTGTTTCCATCTGGACTGATTGTCCCAATCCCGTTGATGGTCTGGGCATTAAAGTCTTTGCCCATATGCACAGCTTTGGCCCAGCTGTTTGTCTGTTCATTATAGTCGGAGTACCAGATCTCTTGCGATTCCTCCGGATGGTAATAATTGTCTGGATGATACTTTCTGGCGAAATAAAGGCGCGATCCATCCGGCGTAATAACTGGTAGCAATTCCTCATATGACGAATTGACTTGCGAACCAAGATTTTCAGGAGCAATGGCAGGCTGTCCCAATCCCATCCCTGGAAAAAACAGGATGAGTAACAGCGGAAAACAGAAATAAAGTACTTGCCTTTTCATAATTCAGATACAGTTGCAAGGCTTAGTCTGTATTTGGGGAGAAATATACTGATTTCTTTTCAGCTCTTCACTTTCCAACTAATCAGGCTAAATTGCATTCATTATTTGTACAAGCTTGCACGAGCATATTAGAGTTGTTGTTATGCTGACCATCCACCGTTTTACCTTTAACCCTTATCAGGAAAATACATATGTAGTTTCTGATCAGACGGGTGCCTGTGTGATTATAGATCCTGGATGCTATACCCAAACAGAGGAGAGTATGCTGCGGGATCATATCTCTCATCATGGCCTCCGAGTAGAAAAACTTCTCAACACCCATGGACATATCGATCATATGTTGGGAAACTATTTCGTCAAAAACACCTATGATGTTCCCTTTGTAACGCATGAAAAGGTTATTGGTGAACTAGAGGCCACCAAAAGTTATGGTGCCATGATGGGCTTGAATCCGACTCCTTCCCCCGCGCCTGACCAATTGGTAGCTCATGGCGATACAGTCAGTTTTGGAGAAACCGTGTTTGAGGTATTGTTTACTCCGGGCCATTCTGCAGGACATATCAGTTTTTTTCACCCGCCCAGCAACAATCTCTTTTCAGGAGATGTATTGTTTCAGGGAAGTATCGGCAGGACCGATTTACCGGGAGGATCTATGACGGTTTTGATGAAAAGTATTTATGATCATCTCCTACCTCTTGATGATGCGGTCAGGGTTCATTGTGGTCATGGCCCTGAAACGACGATCGGGCAAGAGCGACGATACAATATGTACATTTTGAAATATCCGCCCCAATGATGAAATCCTTGTTTTTATATCTTGGCCTGTTTGGATTCCTATGGCTGGGTTGCACGAAAGAACAACAAAACAAAATCCTTCATCAACCAGCAGATCTTTATCATCCAACAGAGGAGACTGCTGTCTTGTCTACCGCTCGCACAGCAACGACTTTTTCTGGTCTTGTCAACAATGACTCCATCATCTTGCATGTCCAATATGATGACTCTCTGCTTGTCGGAGAGGCAATCTTTGTAGAACAACAGGATACATTTTCTCTTCAGGGCCGTGTCATCAAAGATATGGACACTCAATTGACTGTCGATATTCTTCAAGGAGACCAAGCTACCAATCGTATCAAAGGCTCTCTCTCTTCGAATACGCGATGGCAAGGAGAATGGCAACATTTGCCGGAGCATCAGATCAAGCCGATTGTCCTGAAAAGCGAGGAGACAAACTATCATATTACTGATAGAACCCAGTCCACGCAGCAAGTCATCTCTGTCAAGAGGAAAGTATCCCGTATGGCTTCTCCTAATGGCAGTTGCTCTCTGATATTTGAATATCCTTCGTTTTCAAAAAATCAACAGGCACCTGCTTTTCATCATCTCAATCAATTTCTCAAACCTCCTAATATTCGTCAACTTCCAATTCGGTTGTCGAATTGTATCAGTGAAACAGCTGATATGGCGGAAGGATTTGTCAGGCAGGAAGAACAAAGTTATGCCATCCATCTTGTCTCCTCACAGATTGTCAGTGTCAGTGTATTGACGACGATTCGGCAAGGGATTCCTGGTCATATGTCAGACCAACGCACTGCCAGAGTCTTGAACCTTGATCCAGTCCAAGGCATGCAATACGAATCAAAGCATTTGTTTCGAACTGGATTTGAGCCTGTGGTCAGGCGACTGGTCCAGACCCATCTGACGAATCACTATGGACAGGATTGGGGCATTCAGCTAGATCAGCTACACACAGAGCAGGATTATGAAATCCATGCAGACAAAATTGTTGTACGCTTTGATCCGGGAGAATTGGGGGAATTTGCGACAGAACCGATCAGGGTTCCTATTTCCTTTGACGCAATCAAAGACTACCTTCACCCTGAAGGCCCACTTCAGACATTTCTTTGATTTCAGATTTCCTACACTGCGAGATTGTCAATGAGTCGGGTTGTTCCCACATATGCTGCTATGAAGGCGTGCGGATGGGAGGCAGGACTCAGATCCGAAATGTCAGCCAGCGTTTCTCCATTCAATATGTCAAAATAATCCAATCGTATCAGCGGATAATTCTTGAGGGATTCCTGGACAAATAGTCGGGCATCTTCCACTCCTCCAAATTCTTCTTTCTTTAGGTGAACAGCATTCAGCATCCTGGATAAGAATAAGGCTTGCTGCCGTTCTTCGGAAGTGAGGTAGGCATTTCGGGAACTAAGAGCCAGTCCGTCTTTCTCTCTAATAATGGGACAAGGAACAATTTCGAGGGGGAAATGAAGCTCCCTGACCAGATGTTGCAGGATCAGGCATTGCTGATAATCTTTCAGGCCAAAATAGGCATGAGTAGGCTGGATCAGATGAAAGAGAATCGATACTACCTGAACCACCCCATTCATATGGCCAGGTCTGCTTGCGCCACACAATTTTTTGTCGATGTCTCGTATGTGAAACTGTATCTGAGACACTCCAGCTGGATAGATGGTAGATACTTCAGGGGCAAACACCACATCTACTCCCAGAGCCTCCAGCATCTGCGCATCAGATGTCAGGTTTCGCGGATATGTTTCAAAATCTTCATTTGGACCAAACTGGGTAGGATTAACAAAAATACTCACCACTGTCAGATCATTTTCCTGGGCAGACCTTTTCACTAAGCTGGCATGGCCCTCATGAAGGGCTCCCATGGTGGGCACAAGTCCTATCCTTGTATGGTGAGATTGTTGTTTGCGCCAAGCCCGATAGGCTTGGATATCAGAAAGAATCTTCATGGACCAAAGGGGGTCAATATAAGCACCTAAATTGTTAATGCAAATAATATTGCGTATTTTTGTATGGATTTTCAAGTCGATCATAACAAGCAGTATGATGGGCTTTCATCCAAAAATTTCAACTTAGTATGGATAAGAAACTGCGCATTCTCTATGTTACGTCTGAAATTGATCCATTCTTGAAATTGAGTTCGGCAGCTGATTTAATTCGATTGTTACCTCAAAAGTTGCAGGAGAAGGGCCATGAAATCCGAATCTTTATGCCAAAGTTTGGCGTAATCAACGAAAGAAGAAATCGTCTTCATGAAGTTGTTCGGCTTTCTGGGATCAATATTAGAGTAGCTGGAGAAGAGAAACCGCTCACCATTAAGGTGGCCTCCATTCCGAACGCAAAACTTCAGGTGTATTTTCTGGACAATGAGGATTATTTCAAACGTAAATCAGTCTTGACTGATCCCAATGATGATTCTTTTCACCTAGACAATGATGAGCGATCTATCTTTTTTTGTAAGGGAGTAATTGAAACGGTCAAGAAACTGGGATGGCCACCAGACATTATCCATTGTCATGATTGGATGACCTCATTTATTCCTCTATATCTGCGCACTCACTATAAGGATGACCCCATGTTCAAGCGGACCAAAACGGTCTTTACGGTCTACAACAATGGTTTCGAGAGTGAATTTGCCAATGATTATCTGGACAAAGTCAGAATTGATGGAATCACAGATGAAAAATTGGACAACTATACAGGAAACAATTACGTTGGGGTAGTGAAGGGTGGTATTGCATTATCAGATGTTGTAACCAAAGGACATCCAACAATTGATGCCAAACTTGAAGAGTATATAGAGCAAACTCAAACTGAGAAGATCTACTTTGATACGAGCGATAAAGACTCCTATGTAGAAGGGTATAATCGTCTTTATTCTGAAATTTCAAATTGATTGTATCTTGAACAAGATAAGAATTGCATGGCTGTCAGCTATTTCCCTAGTGGCAGCCATATTTTTTGTATCCGGCTGTGAAAATTCAGGAACCTTTACAGAAGAAGTCCTGCCAGTTGATGACCCCATTTCCACGCATTATGTTGACACCATTCCGATCAAGATGACTTCCATCTGGACTGATGTGAGTGAGACATATCGAGCTGATAGGCAGATGTTTGGAAATTATATCGATCCATTGTTTGGACGTATTACCGCAGAGACATTTAGCGAAGTCCTCCCGAGATCCAACCTGGATTTTGGAGAAGCCAATGATCTCTTTTATGACTCAATTGTTCTGAAACTGGATATCGAAGGAACCTATGGTCGATTTGCGACTCCCCAGACCCTTCATATCTATGAGCTGACCGAAACCTTTCCTGAAGCTGATCAGATCGACTCTCGAACTCGATTGACATTTGACAGTTCTCATGATTTGGGTGGAGGCTATCTCCTAGATTTGGATGAAACAAATGGAGTCGCTCAATTAACAATTCGGTTGGATGATGAATTAGGACGACGACTTTTGTTCGCCAATTCTGATACACTTGAAGACAAAGATCTCTTTCAACAGCTTTTTCCAGGTTTCTATTTTGGGACAGACCCCGTAACATTCCTCTCTCGAGAACCGGGTGGGATTTATACCCTTTTCGGCAGCAGTAGCAATACCCAGCTGGAACTTCACTACAAACAAAGGGAACCAGGAACGCAGGTATTTGTTTCCAAGATTGAACCCTTCCTGATCAGTAACTCTACCCCGAGATTTACCTATTTGAATCGGTCAGAATTTTCAGATAGTTTTTTGGCCTCTGAGCTTTCACAAACTGATACCTCTTCCCAATTTGAATTTGTTCAGGCAGGACTGCTTATCAAGAACTTTATTCAATTTTCGAATATCGATCAACTTGGCCAGGTAGCCATCAGCAGGGCAGAGTTGGTTCTGAGTGTTGATCCAGAGTCTCTCGGAGGATCTCAACGATTTAATCCCCCCAGCCAGCTTCTCTCCATATTTGCTGACGAAAATGGAGAAGAGGTGCAGATAGACGGAAGTCCGATTCTGGCATCACAAGACGCCGTATACAACTCTATCACCAAAACCTACTCTATCTCGCTGACCAGCTATGTGCAGCAATTGGTGAATGAACAACGAGAAAACTTTGGGATCGTTCTTAGGCCCCAAGGCTCACAATTCCGAATCAATCGTGCAGTTTTTGGCGGCACAGATCATCCTAGCTTGCAGCCGAAACTGGCGATCACTTATACCACCCTTCCCAGATAAGAAACTGCTTGACATTGTTGGGAAGAAAAAAGCTCCTGGAAATTTGATGGAAATTTCCAGGAGTTTCTTATTTTGCAAGTACTCAAAAAATTGTTTCCTCACGGGGTAAATGCAGGAAGCAATTTCCTTGCTTGTATTAGGACTACTTATCCATAAACAATCAGCTCAATTCACACAGAGCAATGTTGTTTTTGGAAGAAAAACCATTTGGACTTCAAAGCCAAATGCTCATACTTGTTTTCGTTTTGAATGTTAATTAAACACAATCTTCATCAATATGTGTGGAATAGTAGGTTATATTGGTCACCGAGAAGCGTATCCTATCTTGATCGACGGACTCAGACGACTTGAGTACAGAGGATATGATTCTGCGGGAATTGCCTTGCTCAATGGCTCTATCAGTATTCATAAAAAACAGGGTAAAGTTGCCGACCTTGAAAACCATGTCAATGGAACACACAGACCTTCCAGCATAGGAATGGGACACACACGCTGGGCTACACATGGAGAACCCAGCGATACCAATGCGCACCCTCATACCTCCCAATCTGGCACCTTCGCTATTATTCACAATGGGATCATCGAGAACTACAGTGTTCTCAAAGAAGAGCTTCTTGCCAATGGGTATACGTTCCAAAGTGGAACGGATACAGAAGTTCTGGTTCAGTTGATTGAAATGTTCTACGAACAAGGACAAATTTCCTCTGAAGAAGCTGTCCGAATGGCTCTCAACAAAGTTGTGGGTGCCTATGGTATTGTGGTCATGTGCAAAGATGAACCGGAGACCTTAATTGTCGCTCGAAAGAGTAGTCCAATTGTTATTGGAATTGGCGAAGATGAGTATATCATTGCCTCTGATGCGACTCCAATCATCGCCTATACCAAGAATGTCATCTACCTGAATGATGATGAGATGGCCATCCTCACTCCGAACTCTCATACCATCAAGACCATTGACAACATCATTTTGACTCCATATCTCCAAAAAGTCGAAATGGAGTTAGAGGCATTGGAAAAAGGCGGTTATGATTACTTCATGTTAAAGGAAATCATGGAACAGCCACAATCTATTGCAGATAGTATTCGTGGAAGAATCAATCCAGAAGACAATAGCGTCATTCTCGGTGGCCTGACCGACGTCAAAGACAAGCTCAAATCTGCCAAGAGGATTATTATGGTTGCTTGCGGCACCAGTTGGCATGCCGCATTGGTTGGGGAATATCTGCTGGAAGAATATGCCAGAATTCCGGTTGAGGTTGAATATGCCTCGGAATTTCGCTATCGCAATCCCATCATCAGTCGGGACGATATTGTGATCGCTGTTAGCCAAAGTGGAGAGACTGCCGATACCCTCGCCGCAATCAAAATTGCCAAAAGCCAGGGAGCCATGGTATTGGGAGTCGTCAATGTGGTTGGGTCCACCATTGCCAGAGAAACTGATGCCGGGGTATACATTCATGCTGGTCCAGAAATTGGAGTAGCTTCCACCAAGGCATTTACTTCTCAGGTTACCGTATTGACCCTGATGGCAGCATATATTGCTCAGCTCCGTGGAACCTTTACCGTCAAAACTCAGGCAGTGATCAATGAACTTCTCCAAATCCCTGCCAAGGTGAAATATATTCTTGAAACCAATCAGGATCAGATTCTGGAGATTTCTGACACCTTCAAAGATGCCGCCAACTTCCTGTATTTGGGTCGAGGATATAATTTTCCTGTCGCACTGGAAGGGGCTCTGAAGTTGAAAGAAATTTCTTATATCCATGCAGAGGGCTATCCAGCTGCAGAAATGAAACATGGTCCCATTGCCTTGATTGATGAGAATATGCCAGTAGCCTTTATTGCTACCCAAGATGAGACCTATGAAAAAATCGTAAGTAATGTCGATCAGGTTGTTTCGCGTCATGGGCGGGTGATCGCCGTGGTCACGGAAGGAGATAAAGTCATTCGGAATCTGGCAGAGTTTGTCATTGAGATTCCCAGTACAAGTCCTTCATTGCTTCCACTTCTGACTGTCATCCCACTTCAACTCCTGTCTTATCATATCGCTGTGATGAGAGACTGCAATGTTGACCAACCGCGAAACCTCGCCAAGTCTGTTACAGTGGAATAAAGATTTTTGAATTTTTTTTCAAAAAAAATCTGCCCTGTCATTGGTACATCTTCAATGGCAGGGCTTGTCTTTTATTGGCATTTCAATGAAGGAGGGGCACAATTAAAAAAACGGCAATACAATCTCATAATCAAGGATTTGGAAACCAACGGCAAGCAAGAATGCCTTGACTTTTCCCTAATTGAATCCGAATATAGAGGGCTAGATTTTGGTGAAAAAATCGAATATGACAGTCTCTCAAAAAAATACATCTTCTGTGCTGGTCATCGGGGCTAGTGGACAAATTGGGCAGGATCTGACTACGGCATTGTCTCGGGAACTGGGACCTGAACATGTGATCGCTGCAGATATTCGTGAAGGAAGCACCCATTCTGGTCCTTCTGTGCAATTGGATGTTTGTGATCGCAAATCGCTGTATCAGATCATTGATCAATACCAGGTAGACACCATTTATCACCTTGCGGCCATCCTTTCTGCTAAGGGAGAACAAGATCCCCAACTCGCCTGGCAACTGAATATGGACGGCCTGCTCAATGTCTTGGAAGCCGGTCGAGAGACAAGGATCAACCGCATCTTCTGGCCAAGCTCCATCGCTGTATTTGGCCCCAACTCTCCCAGAGACAAGACGCCTCAGCACAGCATCATGGACCCCAATACAGTATATGGGATCAGCAAGCTTGCCGGAGAACGCTGGTGTGAATATTACCACCAGAAATATGGCGTAGATGTCAGAAGCGTTCGATTTCCGGGATTGATCAGCTATGAAAGCCCTCCGGGTGGGGGAACAACAGATTATGCCGTTGAGATTTTTTATTCAGCCCTAAGAGAAGGGAAGTATACTTGCTTCCTTCAAGCAGGAACCTATTTGCCGATGCTATACATGCCAGATGCCATCGCAGGCATTCTGAGCTTGATGAAGGCTCCAAGTGATCAGATCCGCGTGCGCTCCTCCTACAATATGGGTGGCTTAAGTTTTGAACCGGGAGAATTGGCGCAGGCTATCCGCCAACATCTTCCAGATTTCAATATTCAATATGTGCCTGATTTTCGGCAGTCGATTGCTGATAGCTGGCCCTCCAGCATTGATGATCAAGAGGCCAAAACGGATTGGGGATGGTCGCCAACTTATGATCTGGAACGCATGGTCCAGGACATGTTGCACCAGCTTCAGGCCCGCCACACCTCTCAACAACTTGTATAGATAGGGAACAGTTCGAGATTTTTCCGAACTTGCGCTTCTATGAAGCTTCCTGTCCAAACGCCAGAAATCTTCCATCGACTCAGTCGAGGGCTGTTTATCAGTTCCAACACCACTGATCGAGAGCAGGAACAATTGTATCAGATCATTGAGACTCATTTTGAAGAACTGGAACGCTATTTCAGGATTATCCAATTTCGCCTCAACAAAGGAGATGAGTATTACTATTTCAGTCGGGAGTTGAATCGAAGTAGCCTGGAGGATAAACTGGAACGTGCCTACCGATACATCGATGTATTGGATTTTTTCAAAACTTTCGATCCTGCATTTGGAAGTGGATTCAGATTTTCTCCTGACCAAATCGCCCAAAAATGCAAGGTGGATACAGAACTTCGAACCAAGCTCGATAGCCTCAAGACCAAAGGACAGTCTGAGAATCGGTTGGATAAGGTTCGAACGCTTGTGAAGTCCCTTGAAAAAGAATCTTTCGTCGAGCTGATTGACAAATTGCAGGAAACTTATCTGGTTCTGGCATCATTTTCATATCTCGAACTGCTGATCGATCGCATTCAGATTGAGGACGAATCCTAAGTGGCTGCAACATGAATCATTTACGAAAAATCATCTTCATCAATAGCGCCTCAGTCCGATATCAAGAGATGGACCTGAATGGCAATATTCATGTAATTGGAAAGAATGGAACAGGAAAAAGCAGCATCCTCCGAGCTATTCTGTTCTTTTATTCTGCCAATACCCAACGCCTGGGCATCAAAGCCAATCAGTCTTCTTTTACAGATTTTTACTTTCCACATCCCAATTCATGGCTGGTCTATGAAATCAAGGGAACATTAGGGTTGTTTACCATCGCAGCTTTTCGGAAATCGAACCGAATCTCTTTCCGCTTCATCAATGGCGCATACGAGCGAGAGATGTTCCTGGACGATGATGGCATGGCTCACACGATTCAGGAATTGATCACTCAGGTCAATACAAGAGGCCTCCATCATTCTCGCTCGATAGACAAGTATGAGGATTATCGCTCCATCATTTATGGAACACTCACGGGATCTCACAAGACGGATTATCGAAAATATGCTCTCTTTGAAGCCAAATCTCATGACAATGTTTGGCGGACCATTTCCAATATTTTTTTGAATGCAAGGCTTGAGTCCCAGTTCATCAAAAAGACATTGATCGAGTCCATAACAGATCGCAGTTTTATCATCGATCTCAAGATCATCCAAAAGGAGTTAGAGGATTTTTCACATAACAGGCAGGACATTGATCTCTACAGACGATTCAAAAGCAGACCCGGGAGAATCCTCCAGCAAGCCGATCACATCAAGGAACTAGAACAACAACAAATTCTCCTGGCACAAGATCTTGCCAAAAGTCTCAATGCTGGCAAAACTGCCCTCCAACAGATCAATGATCTTCTCGAATCTCAACAAGGAAATCTGAAACAGGAAGAAGAGGCCACGCGGAAACTCCATGCTGAAGAACAAGCACGCCTTCATGACTTGAACAAACGGCTGGGAGTGATCGAACATGACCTTACAACTGCGACAAAAAAACAAACCTATTACGAAGAAATAGGGATCTCTGCCATTCTTGCATCTTTGGCAAAAAAACCGTCTCTGGAACGCGAGTTAGACAACAGGAAAGCAGATTACCAGACCCTGACATCTGAATTCGCGAATATCGAGCAGGAATTTACAGTCAGAATTCAGGCCTTGGAAAATGAACAAACACGATTAGACCTTGATCTGGCCCAACAAAAGAATCGGTTGGAGCAGGAAGGTATGAAGAGTCGAACTCAAGTGTTGGAAGAAACAGCCCAGCGCCGACAGCATATCCGCGAGCAATCTGCCAGACAACAATCTCAGATCCAGGCAGAACTGGAAGCTGCCACACAGGCATTTCACGAGTTGAGAATTCAAGAAGTTCAGATTCGTTCAACTTCATTCTATGAGGAGGATATGCACCTTCTGAAACAAGAACTTGCAGAAGCGGAGACATTCCCGAATCAACTGCACGCACAGATCGCTCTGGCCAAAGAACAGCTCAAACACCTCGATCTTCAGGAATCCCATGAGCTCAAACAACTCGAATCAGATAAACAACTCACACAGAAAAAGTTACAGGATAAGATTGCGATTTGCGAAGATCGAATCACGACCATACAGAGCCAGATAGAACAAAGTCAGTCTGCTTTTATGGGCTGGTTGGCAGGTAGGTATCCGGATTGGGAGAAAAATATCGGCAAGGTATGTCGTGATGAAGTTCTTTTTCATCCCTATTTGAGTCCAAGTATTGAGCGACTCAACGACTTATTGTTTGGGGTTCAGATTGATTTGGAGGAACTGGAGGTGGAGGTTCCTTCCCTGGAATCACTCCAGCAAGAATCACAAACGCTTGAAGAGCAAACCGATCGTCTGAAAAAGGAATGGCTCACCTTTGTAAAGGAGTGGGAAAAGAAAAAAATCAATTGCGAAAAACGCTATCGACAAAAAAGAAAAAAGATAAACAAGACCATCCAACAACATGACAACCAGCTTGAACAATACACTCTCCAACAAAAGAAACTGAGGGTCCACATCGACCAACTCCAACTCAAGGCGCAACAACTCAAAGAGCAAAAGGTTCTCGCTCTTCAGTACAAAATTCAGGCACAAAAAGATCTGATCACGGAGGCAACAAACAGCTTGCAACAACAACAAGAGGAGGAAGAAGGACTCTCCCAACAGATCCAGCAACAACAACAAGTACGAATCCTTGAGATAGATCAACAGGTACAACTAGAGATTCAAAAGATTGTGGAGCAGGAGAAACGTTCCCTGAAGGAGTTCGAAGGAAGAAAAAACATCCTTCTCAAGGAGAAAAACCAGGCTCTTGTTGGCAAAGGAATTGATGTTCAACAACTGGAATCCCTCCAAAACGCGATTCTCGAATTGCAAAGCCTGCTGGAAAGCCTTCATCCTCACCAGGAAACGGTAGTTCTGTATCATAGAGACAAAACAGACTATCTGGATCGCATGGATTCTTTTCGCTCGGCTATCCAACAATTGGAAAGTCAAATCTCTGAGGTCGGTGCCGCCTTTGCACGCAAGCGAAAGCAACAGGAACACTTGCTCAATGACATCCGACAACAAATTTCAGATACCTCACAAGAAATAACCAAATGGCAGGCAGAATTCGAAGCCTATGATCTCTTTTGCAAAAGTCCACTATACGAAAAAATCTCATCTATCCTGTCCAGCACTCTTGAGAGTCAATCTGTGGATTCACTTCCTATTTTGATCCAGCAACTCAATGCGACCGATCAGGAATTCACAGGCACATGGGACACGCTCCGAAGACAAATCACAGCCTTTTTGGGGCACTTTCGCATCGGCAATGTCTTCAACTTCCCCGACAATCTGCCAGATGAGCAGGCATACAGAACCTTTGCCACAACATTGCGAGAGTTTGTTGAGACCCAAAAAATCGAAGACTTCGAGCGTGAAATCAGCAAGCAATATGCACAACTTGTCGGAAAAATAAGCGAAGAGGTCCGAGCCTTATCTTCTCTGGAAGAAGAGATTTACAAAATCATCAGTCGGATCAACAAAAGTTTCCGAGAGAGTAACTTTGTGGGCGTGGTCAAGGAAATCCAGCTCAAGATGGAAGACAGTACCAATCCAGTTGTCAGGGCGCTCAAGCATCTCAAAGAATATGATGATCAATATGGCATGCAGCTGGGAGGTCCTTCTCTATTTAGCCAAACAGATAATACGGAGACCAATCGCAAAGCAATCGCATTACTGGAAGTACTTACAGAAAGCTTGAAAGGGTACAAAGAAGATCAGCTTCAATTGGAAGACACCTTCCAACTGGCATTCCGCGTGCAGGAAAATCAAAATGATACAGGTTGGGTTGAACGCCTGTCTAGTGTAGGGTCAAATGGGACCGATGTCTTGGTGAAAGCCATGATTTATATTACTCTCCTTAGTGTCTTCAAGGATAGGTCTTCCAAGAAAAAACAAGAGTTTCGGCTTCATTGCATCATCGATGAGGTGGGCATTCTGGATACCAGCTATCTTCAGGATTTGATCACCTTTGCCAATGCAAAAAATATCACCTTGATCAATGGCTCACCCAACGAAAACAATCCATTGGCATACAATCATATCTATCATGTTCGCCGGGATGAGCAGGATTTCGTTCGAGTGAATCGCTTGATCAGCCAAGTAGGGAGTGTTGACATATGAGTGGATGATTGATGGAGTAGAAATCAAGAACTTTGTTCATTCAGGCTTTATTTTTTCTGATATGCGTACCAACTGTTTGTCTTTCCTTTTGTTTGTTGTCTTAAGCATCGGGCTTCATTCTTTCTCATGTGCTCAAAACTTCTCAATCGATGGAGTAGGGGATACCGTAGAAATCCTCATCGATCATTGGGGGATTCCGCATATCTATGCCGATTCGGAGACAGATTTATTTTTTGCGCAAGGATTCAACGCTGCACGAGACCGACTGTTTCAGTTCGAAGTCTGGCGTAGACAAGCGACCGGGACTGTAGCAGAGATCCTCGGTGAGCGAGAACTTAAGCGAGACATTGGCACCCGATTGTTTCAGTTTCGAGGGAACATCACCGATGAAATGAATCACTACCATGATCGGGGTGAACACATCATCACTTCCTATGTCCAGGGAGTCAATGCCTATATTGTATGGACGGAGCAGCACCCTGAAGCATTGCCAATTGAATTTGAGCTATTGGGCATCAAACCTCAAGCATGGACTCCGGAGGTTGTGATTTCCAGACATCAGGGCTTGCTGGGGAATATTGGTTCAGAATTGGAAATTGGGCGAATGGTTGCCAAAATCGGTACGGACATCACTCGGCAACTTAACTGGTTCCACCCAGATGAACCAATTTTAGAACTGGATTCTAAAATCGATCCGGAGCACCTGAAAATGGACATTCTAGGACTTTACAACGCATACAGAAGACCTGTACAATTCAGGCCGGAGGATCTTGTTGCCGATGCTCAAAATGATCCTGATACCTATAAGGATATGGCATGGCTAGATCAGGAGGCTGAAAAAGATTTTTATCGGGAAGACATTCACCATCTTGGAAGTAATAATTGGGTGATCTCTGGAGAACACAGTCAAAGTGGTTATCCCATGATGGCCAATGACCCACATCGTCGCCAATCGGTTCCTTCTTTGAGATACATGACACATCTGGTCGGTCCAGGTTGGAATGTCATCGGTGGGGGAGAACCTGAAATTCCTGGGATCTCCATCGGTCATAATGAACATGGCGCTTGGGGCTTGACCGTCTATCGCACCGATGCGGAAGATCTTTATGTGTACCAAACCCATCCAGACAATCCCAATCAATATTGGTATAAGGGGGCATGGGAGGGCATGCGGATCATTCAGGATACTATTCCTGTCAAAGATCAGGAGGCTGTAGTCGTGGAGCACAAATATACCCGACATGGTCCTATGGTCTATGAAGATACTGAAAAGCATATCGCCTATGCCGTTCGCTGTGGCTGGTTAGAAATTGGTGGCTCGCCTTATCTCGCCAGCCTTCGGATGGATCAGGCCGAGACCTTCGAAGCTTTTAGGGAAGCCTGTAATTACAGCAATATTCCAGGCGAAAACATGGTCTGGGCAGACCGAGCCGGAAACATTGGCTGGCAAGCTGTAGGTATAGCCCCCGTCCGTCGAAACTGGAGTGGGTTGGTCCCTGTTCCTGGCGATGGATCTTACGAATGGGATGGCTATCTTCCTATCATCGCCAAACCACATGTCTACAATCCAGAAAGCGGTATTTTTGCGACAGCCAATGAGAATGTGACACCAAGAAGTTATCCGCATAGAGATGCGCTTGGCTTTAGTTGGTCAGATCCCTATCGTGGCAATCGAGTGGCAGAACTGCTCAACAATGGTCGCAAGCATTCTCTCATGGATCTGGCGAATTATCAAACGGATTATCTCTCCATTCCCGCCCGGACGCTCGTTCCTCTCCTCAAACATCTTTCTTCAACTGACAAATATGTGAAAGAAGCTCAAGAACGACTTCTGGACTGGGATGACTTTCAGCTAGATAGAGAATCTGTTGAAGCAGCTATTTATGTCGCCTGGGAACGCCAGCTCAAGCGTGAAATGATTCGTTTGGTCGTTCCAAAAGACCTTCAAGCAGGTTTTTATCTTCAACACAAACTTCTGATAGACTGGCTTATCCTGCCAGATGGCAAATTTGGTTCTCATCCCTTGAGTGGAAGAGATCAGTTTTTGATGAGTTGTCTGGAAGGAGCAGTAGCAGATTTGAGGGAAAAGTATGGCAATGATCCCGACAAATGGGTGTATGGGCAGGAAAGCTACAAACACATTCACCTCAAACATCCCCTAAGCAATGCTGTCAAAGCAGACATCCGACCAAAACTGGATGTAGGTCCAGCCCCAAGAGGCGGCAATGGCTATACCGTCGGCAGCACAGGTAGCGGAAACAATCAGCCTAGCGGAGCTTCTTTCAGATTGATCGTCGATACAGGCAACTGGGATCATTGTCTGGGGACAAACTCTCCCGGACAATCCGGCAATCCTGATGATTCATTTTACAAGAATCTGTTTGACTCCTGGGCCAATGATCAGTTTTTTCCGGTGTATTATTCGAGGGAGAAAGTGAAGTCGGTGACGGCGAAGAAGCTTTTGTTGGTTCCGCAAAAATAAATCCTCAGAGATTCTCATTTTTTTTGAGATTTAGCTTGCATTTATTTCAATTATTTCCAAGTTTCGTCACAATCGAGATTTAATTTATCTCTTGAAAGAAAAATTGATATTGAGAATTTTCCCATTTATCGAACTTCTTTCTCCCGCCTGCTGAATATGTGGACTTACAAGAACTTGGATTCTCTTTTTCAAGGAGAAACTGTCAGTTATTTTTTCTGATTCATTCTCTCAGAAGCGTCCATTTTACTTCTTTAACATTCACTTTAATTTGCTGTACATCAGCTTATTGATTATGAATTCTTCTTAATTAGCATGTCTTACATGTGAATAATTTCATTGGCTTTGATTCGCAGAATCTAGCTGGAGAAGCTGAGTATGTTCCCCGCCAAACAGTCGCTGTTTAGGCCCTGGGATTCCTATACTAAACATTTCATCATCTTTTGCAATTGATAACCTTTAAGAATATGAAATATCTCTTCTTATCTTTTCTCACTATAGCTTTGCTTCATCCCATGCTTTCTCAGGTTACTGGCAGACTTACCTATATTGAGGCAGTAAACCTGAACAATGTCACACTTGAAGAAGGAGAGCTGGATGACAATATATTCCAGTTGCTATTCTCAGCCCAAAAAGCACGATATGACTATGCAGGCGGAGGACCAGCACACAAGAAGATAGGGAGCTTCGAGCAAAGAAATGAAGATAAACTAGATCGGCGATTTGTTTTTTATCAGGATAGAAAAAAACATGAGTTGATCTCCCAAGAATTTAATTATGGAGGCCCGCATCTGATACAAGAAAAGTGGCCTGATATTCCATGGACGATTCAGCAGGAAGAAAAAATCATTGCTGAACTCTTATGCAAAAAAGCGACTGCACACTTCAGAGGGAGAGACTATACAGCCTGGTTCACTCCTGAGCTTCCATTTAATTTTGGTCCCTGGAAATTATGTGGTCTCCCAGGCTTGATCCTGGAAGCATATGATGCTACAGGTCAGGTGGCATACTGGTTTCATTCTCTTACCTTTCCACTTCCTGCTGACTCACCTATTCTTGCTCCATCTGAAGGAAAGCGAGTGAGTGTCCTGGAGCGAGATGAGATCATCAAAACCGTTTCACAAAAAAGACTGATGATGCTCAAAGCCCGTTTAGGGAGCAATGTCTCAATAGAGTTAGTTGGCGGAAAAGTGAACAGAATTGAACTGAGTTTTGAAGACCTTTCTCCATGAAATATTGGATATGTTGGCTACTGCCTATCCTGCCTCAGTTAATATGGGGCCAAACACTGATAGAGGGAATCGTCCTGGACTCTGCTCATCAAGCAATTCCATATGCCAATGTCTATCTCAGCCCGGTAGAGGACGCACACATTCTGATCTACACAAGTACAAATGCAGAAGGGGCATTCCAATTGTCTTACAAAGAAGGCATGTATGATCTTCATGTCAAAGCCTATGGATATGAGGAATATCGGCAGTCCATTACGATTTCTGACTCCAGTTCATCTTCCCTCCAGAATCTACAGGTCCAACTTCAGAATAGGGACTTGTTGCTAGATGAGGTTGTCATCGAAGCATCAGGAAAAGTCATTCAAAAAAACGATACCATTGTCTTCAAAGCTGATGCCTTCAAGACCGGAGAAGAAAAGGTAGTAGAAGACTTACTGAGAAAATTACCCGGCGTAGAAGTCAGTGAATCTGGAGCTGTTTCGGTCAATGGAAAGGCCGTACAAACAATCATGATAGAAAATGATAATCTGTTTGACAATAATTATCGGCTTGCAAGCAGAAATCTCGATGTGGATGTCATTGAAAGTGTGGAAATCCTTCAGGATTTTTCAGACAATCCGCTTTTGAAGGATGTAAAGGATTCTGATGATGTTGCGATAAACTTAACCTTAAAAGAAGATCGAAAACGGCTACTCTTTGGCAATGTCCGAGGGGCCTATGGAATTGGGCAACGCTATGAAGGGAAATTGAATCTCATCTCAATCAGCCCAAAAGCAAAAGCATTTGTCCTGGCTAGTACCAACAATCTGGGAACAAACCCTGTTGGAGACATCTTTCAGTTGCTCAATCCCAATCTATTTTCTGGCAAAAAGATCATTGGCGACGGGATAGTCTCAAAGGAATTGGTCAGGCCTGAAACGTATTCTATTCCTCATCTGCCAGCAATAAGGTATACCAACAATCGAGCAAGATTCTCCTCATTGAGTACAGTATTACGTCCGAGCAAGCGACTAAAGATCAAATTGTTGGCTTATTATTTTGGAGATCGAAATCCCTTTGAATATAGTCGCACAACAACATATCTGTTGGATTCTCCCATAGAGATCCAGGAAGGATTTTCCACCAACAAACATCTGAGAAGTGGCCTGCTCCGAATGCATGCAACATACTTTTTAAGCCCAACATCTAATCTGGAATATACTGGAGTGGGAAGTGTCTCGCACACCAAATCCGATAACAGGCTTTTATTCAACCAAATGGATATCACGGAAAATCTCCATACTCAACATCATTTCCTGGATCAGCAGCTTCAATTCACTCAAAAACATACACAAACAAGTGCTTCTGTATTCAGGGCCAGATTTTTTGTTGATGATAAACCCCAAATTTTTAACATAAGCCCGGGAATCCATCAAGATATTTTCCTTGCTAATCCTACCTATACCCAGATCCAGCAAGCTTCTTCCCAACCAGTAAAGTTTATGGCGATGTCCTGGGACTATTTTCACCGCACCCCCTGGGGAAATATCAGTATTCGCCCCCATATCTATCGGCATACCGATCAGATGTATTCCTCTATTCGTCTACTTGATCATCTCGACCAGGATATGTTTCAGGATATCCTTCCTCCGAATGAGTTGTCATTTGTCAGAACCCATTCAAGTGTAAGAGGAATGATCAAAAGACAAATTGGACCTTTGGGCTTGTCTGTAGGAACAGGGCTTCACTATCAACACATAACAGTCAATACCATCAAGGATAATCAGACATTTTTCTATCTGACGCCAAGGGTGGGACTCAAATGGAAAGCATCCAGGAAACACCATATCAGCGGATTGTATGCTTACAATGCCGAGTTTTCATCTGTAGATCAGATATTTCCACAGATGATGTTCCAATCTTATCGGGAACTTACAAAGGGTTTTGAGCAGATCAATCAAAGCCAACACGCTTCTTATGTATTCAGTTATCGATATGGAAATTTTGAAGATGAATTTACCTTTTACACCAATGTGAGTTATTTCAGGAGAAAACATACGCTCGAATCCCAAATTCAGGTATTTCCCACCTTCTCACTGGCTCAATATTTTCAAACCAGGAGAAAAGATTTTTACAGCATGAATTTGGTTGTGGACAGGTTTTTTCCTTCTCTTTTTTCCAACATCAAGCTAAAGGTCAATGTTACAGGAAATGCCTATATGAACTCATTGAATGAAATGACCCGAGATGTGGCATTCTCCTCTCGACAAGTTTCGGCCGAATATCGCAGTGTTTGGGCATTTCCACTGAATATACATCTCAAGCTCGGACTCAGACAAGGATCTTATCAGATCTCAGATGATCAAAAAATATCCAATCTAAATGGAGTGAATTTTTTTGAAACTCGTTTGAAGATCTCCAACAACTTCCAATCCCAAACCCGACTAGAACATTATGCTCTCTCTGTAAACGGCAAGATGAGTCATTATTTCTTTCTAGATTCTCATTGGCAATACGAACTCAACAAGAATTCCTTCTCTCTGGGTCTCAATATGAAAAATCTTCTCAAGCAAGAAGAATTTATTCAAACCCTGATCAGTGACACAGATCGACAAGTGGAAAGGACGAAATTGATCAGAAGGTACATTCTGTTAGAGGCATTTTTTCGATTTTAGCGGCACCTCTTAGACCTGTGGAATAAGCTTTGCTCCCCCGATCCAAAAAGTTTCACTATTTGATGTTTGTTTTTTCATTTCTTGTTTGGATTTTATCAAATTATTTCCAATTTTCGTCTCAAACGTGAATTTATTTATTGCCAGAAAGAAAAATCGATTATAAATATTTTCCTATTTGTCGAATTTCTTTCTCCCGCCTGCTGAATATGTGGACTTACAAGAACTTGGATTCCTTTTTTGAGGAAAGGATTGAGAATTTATTTGTCTCACCTTAGCCCTTGATAGAATCCATTTGACTTCTTCATTGCCCACTTTAAGTTGCTGTATATCAGCTATTCATCCATGAATTCTTCATAGCCACCTCGTCCTACATGTGAATCATTTCTTAGGCAAAATTCTATCATTTTGCCCTGGAAATACTGTATGTCTAGTGCCAAACATTTGATGTTTAGGTCCCAGGATTTCTATGCAAAAGAGTGCGTGGATTTCTGACAAAAAGATAGTTCCCATCAATTTTCTGCCAAGTTGCGGACAGGGTACTTCATGTTTCAATAATTTTTTATTCAAATATATTCAACTTTTCAATCATGAGAATTAAGGTATTGCTTTTCTGCTTATTCGGGTTCTGTACAAGCTTGTCTCTTGCACAAATTGAGTTTGAAACCCCTGTGCTTCCTAGTCCTACAGCAGCTGGCTTAGGAGAATACGGAGAAATCCCTATCAGCCATCATACAGGGGTCCCAAATATTAGCATTCCTCTCTATACCCTTCAGGAGGGTAAGTTGCAACTTCCTATTTCGATGAGTTATCACAGCTCTGGCGTTCGGGTTGATGAACTGGCCAGTTGGGTTGGGCTGGGATGGAGTCTCAATGCTGGAGGGACAATCACACGAACCATCATGGGAACGCCAGATGAAGGAGGTTCGCATGGTGAGGGAGTTCCTCACCAATCTTATACACGTGAAGGATGGTACCAGAATTTTGGCATGCATCCTGGCCTGCTAGATCCATCTTGCTGGGAAGGTCCATATCAACAATATGCTTCTGCCCCTATACGGGAATGTAGAGAGTACTATCTGGACGCTGCCAATGGGTTCATCGATAGCCAGCCAGACTTGTTCAACTTTAATGTGGCAGGGTATAGTGGCAAATTTCTCTTTGATCAGTCAGGCAAGGCCCGGATTCTTCCCTTCCAGGATATCCTGATTGAACCAGAATATGACGATGTGAATGAGACCTTTCTTTCGTGGACATTGACCACTCCAGATGGGACCAAATACTTCTTTGGGACGGATGCGAATGCTGTCGAACAGGGCTATAGCGGTACAGGGAATTATGTCATCGGAGATAATAAGCGCAGCACGACAAGCTGGTATCTCACACGCATCGAATCCATGAATGGAGAAAACTGGATTGAATTGAGCTATACCAGAGAGCAATACAGCTTTGCCAATCGGCAGGGCCACACAGTCATGGCAGATTGCAATACGCCTCCTGGTACCGGTGCCTATCAAAATTTGACACAACTGCTTTCGGTAACCAATATTGATGGATGTCGCTTGTCTCAAATCACAACTAGCTCCGGTCAGACTATCATTGATTTTCTTGCCAGTTCCCAAACCAGAGAAGATCTGACAAAATATGCCAATTTTCTCCAAGACAATGAGGAGGCAAAAAGTCTGTCAGAGATTGTCATCACAACGGGTGGTCATGTTCAAACCTTTCATTTAGATTCGGACTATTTTCTTTCTCCCAATCTATCTCTTGGCGGGAATTACAGCATTCATGACAGAAAACGCTTGCGACTCAATGCCATACAGGAGATCACTAGAGCCAGTTCTGCTGCACCAAATTTTGAACACCGCTTTTCCTATGACCCGACGCCAATGGCCCGCCGCTTGTCATTGGGTCGGGATTTTTGGGGATATTACAACGGTGCTGATGCCAATACCGGATTGATTCCTGCTGGGGTCATCAATCCTTGTTCTTCCAACCAGAATCCTATCAACAGTCTTGCTGATCGGGTTCCTGATTCCAGCAAGATGAAAGCGTGGATCCTTACCGATATCCAGTATCCAACAGGAGGAACCACTACTTTTGATTATGAAGCCCACTGGGATGGGGCGCATGTCATTGGGGGTCTTCGTGTCAGGCAAATTCAGACATCGCCTGAAGCTGGTGCAACGAATATCATGACCAAGACCTTCACCTATGCCAACGGATTATTGTATGGTGGATATCCTTTGGCGTCCAGTTTTCAGAAGCAGGCTTATACGGGTGTTCCCTTTTATTCTTCCAACAACTATATCGACCAACTCACAGGAACAGATGTCGATTACATTGTGGAAGCAACGCCTCCCAATCCTTCGAAAAACACCCAGGGGTATCACATTGGCTATGGAGTTGTTACCCTCGATTTAGGCAGTGAGGGAAAGTCTGTCTTCAATTATCATCAAACCCTCCCCACCAACCAAAACTACCTCGGTTCTTTTCCGGCTATCCCTGTTCAATCCAGCTCTCTAGGTGGAAAATTGTATCGGGAGAAACATCTGGATGCGTCTGATAACCTCATCAGTTCTACTGATTTTGTGTATCAGGAAGATCAAAAGGATACCCTGGAGCTCCGCATCATTTCTTCCCTTGGACAAACATCCAATCCTTACTTAATGGGGTTAGTTCCGGTTTTTAACGACTATCAAATGATCATTAGTCGCGCTATTCTTGCCCGGAAAATTACGTTAACGGATGGAGTACAGGCTGAAGAAACCTATACCTATGCAAGTGCTCATAATTTCCCTGTCAGCACGACCATTGTAGGGAGTGATGGTTCTTCTCACAAAACCGAGACCAGATATTTTGATCATTGGCTAGAGACGAACTGCACTTCCAATCCTGACTCCTGCCAGGAGGCTTATTTCAATTCGGTCACTAGCATCAGGGCTCAATATGAAGAAGACATTCAGATCATGGATGATCAAGGAACCAGCGATCCATCCGATGATATAGTTGTGGCAACATGGACGACAATTCCCGCTATAGATGCCGCTGCATTTGATGCAGCTATGACGCAAGCACAGGCAGATTACCTTAGTTGCCTCCAGACCGAAAAAACTTCCCTGGAGAATTGCCGGGAAGATGAACTGGACAATTTTTCGCCCTCAGATAATAGTCTGAATGATCTTCCTGAAATGATCAGAAGAAATCTGATTACTCCTCTGGAAGTCATTCAAAAAGTTGATGGGACTATCATTGGTGGGAGCAAACTCATCTATGAAAAGGTCGCATATCCGGGAAGTAGCTATCCCATACATGTGGTTCCCACAGCCTATCATCGCTGGATCAATGGCCAATGGGAATTGGAGGTAGAAGTATGGCAAGATGCGTTTGATAATTTGATAGAACATAAGCGTGCCCATGGACAACCAACAGCTTATCTCTTTGGGCATAACAATCGTCTTCCCATTGCCCAAATCACCAATGCATCTTCTGAAGAAATTGCCTACACTTCTTTTGAGATTGCTGGTGATGGATCTGCTTCGGAGAATGGTAGATGGGAACTCAAGGAGGATATTGGTGGGGCGATTATCCAGTCCACGACACCACTTTCTCCTTATTGGATTGGCAGTACCCAGACTGGGATGATTTGTTATAGAATGTTTGAGAACGGGAATAGCAATCCTACAGGAAATCACGTAGCAACCAACATTCTCCACAGCGGAAGGTATCGTTTGTCCTTTTGGTATAAGGGAGAAGTCAGCATTGTTCCAGGAAATGGTGCTTCTATTCAGACATCCCCCGCCTCAGAATGGACCTGGTACAACATAAACCTGGATCTTTCTGCCAATACAACACTCAGCCTCCATGTCAAAGCCGGAACCAATGATGCCCTAATTGATGAGCTTCGACTCCATCCGGTTGATGCTCAAATGAGTACGATGTGTTATGACGATAGGCGGCTCATTCAGACTATGACTGAGTTCAACGGCCAGAGTACTTATTATCAGTATGACTGGTTAGGAAGGCTCAAATATGTGTTGGATCAGGATGGGAATTACCTCCAAGGTATGAGCTACCATTTTCGCTCTTCGAATTGATGATCACCTGACAGTCTATTTTGTATGAATTCTTTCCCACTTTCGCTAGAAGGCAAGGTAGATTCGCCCTTATTTGAGCGATTTGCCCAACAATTCTATGAAGAACATCTTGGACTCATTCCATATGGATGTCATCGATACAGCATTTCTCAGGATCAGGCCCTTGACGCCTATTCTGATAGCGTTGCTGATGTTCTCAGCCAAGTAAGGACGGGCAAATTTCGAAAAGAATGTGCATTGGACACCTATTTGTTTCGCCTGTTCAACAATAGATGTATCAAGTTCTTGCGAAACCGTCAAGCGGCCAAGCGTGCTGGGGTACAGCTTCCCTTGGGCGATTCCTCCTCATCTGACCCCACTCCTTATCAACAACTGGAGGACAAAGATGCGATCATACACCTTAAGGCTATTTGCCAGGAGTTGAATCCTCGTTTGTGGCAGATCCTGGAAGAATTATTCCTCAAAGGATCGAATCTCGAAGAAATTGCTCTCAAACTTGGATTCAAAACTCCTGCTTCTGTTGCCTCAATCAAATGGCGACATCTCAAACAACTTCAACAATCATTTCATCACTTTTCTTATTCCTAAACACCATGAACCGATTTTCATATATTTTTCTGTTTGCCCTTTCGATTCCTCTATGGGCTTTCTCCCAAAACCCTGCTCCGGATGGAGATGAAAACCATGTGCTTACTCGTTCAGCCAAAATTCCTGTCTCTACAGCTACAACCTTCGAATCTCTAAATCTATCCACAGAAAGCGTGGTTCAAGTCCAGTATCTCGATGGTCTGGGCAGAGGAACTCAGCTCCTTGATGTGATGGGTGCTCCCGATCAGACAGATGTGGTACAAGCGGTTGTATACGATGAGTTTGGCAGAAGCCCTCGTCAATATCTTCCTTTCAATCACATCGACAATCCGTCAAATCACGGTGCGTATATCGACAATCCTCTTGCTAAACAACTCGATTTTTATGATGCAACACATTTGAATCTGACCGATAAGCCCTGGGCTGAAGCCTTGTTTGAAGCTTCTCCATTGAATCGAGTCATCGAGCAAGGGGCAGCCGGTGCTGATTGGCAACCGGGTAGTGGGCATAGCATGCGAACAATTTCCCGCAGCAATACTTCTGCTGATCAGGTAATCAATTTTGGCATCCATCCTCAGCCCGGGCAAACTTATACCTCCAATTATCCTGCAGATTCTCTCCTGGTTCAGGAAATCACAGATGAGAATGGGGCCAACAGTTGGACATTTACAGATAAACTGGGACGCAGCATTCTCCAACAGCAAGAACTTGCAGGGGATATGGTCAGAACTTATACCCTCTACAATGAGCGCGGTCTTCCAGTTTATATTCTTCAGCCAGAAGGTGTGGCAAAATTTGAAAATAGCCAGGACTATGGAGGAGCTAATGTCTTAAGTCAAGCCTTATTGGATGATTTTGCTTTTCAATATGTCTATGATGCCAAGGGTAGAGTTATTGAAAAAAAGGTTCCCGGGGCCGGATGGGTACATATGATCTACAATCCATTAGATCAGATTGTACTCTCTCAGGATTCTGTCCAGCGAGCCAATGATCAATGGTCCTTCACCAAATATGATGCGCTTGAGCGACCGATCATCACAGGCCTGTTTTCCTCTTCCAAATCAAGACAAACGATTCAAAATGATCTCAATAGCTGGTGGAACAGTGGTTATTACAAATTATTTGAAGTTCGCAAATCCATCAATCACAATCAATCCATGTATGGATACAGTGATCGAAACAGCTATCCCGAAACCTGGTGGGGAACAGTTGAGCTTCATTCTGTCAGTTACTTTGATGATTATGATTTCAATTTCGATGGGGATGAGACCGATGCAGATGAACTCCCGATGTCTGAACCCCTTTATGGAGATGGAGAAGGGAAACTTGATATTTCCTCTCAAATCTGGAATCGAGTTATTGGAAAGGTTACAGGGATTCGGACCTGGATTCTTGATCCCGATCCGGATATGCCAGTCTCTATGTTCACCCGCACATTTTATGACAAATATGGCCGGGAGATACAGACTGTGGCTGACAATCATTTAGGTGGTTCTGAACAAATGAGTTATGAATACAATTTTGCAGGAGAGTTGCTCTATCAGGTGCATCGACATACGGATGGCAACGCCATTGAAACGATTACTGAAGAATGGTTCACCTATGATCACAGGAGCAGAATGCTTCGTCATCAGCACAGGATCGATCAAGGTGCCAAAGTCATCCTGGCTGATTATGAATATGATGAGCTTGGGCAAGTCATCAAAGAGCAGTTGCATTCTCAGGACAATGGGGCTGCATATCTGCAATCAATCGACCAACGGTACAATGTACGTGGGTGGTTGACAGATATCAATACGGTTGATCCAACTTGCCAGGGTGGGGGAGAAGATTTTGCGACACAGATTGATTTGACTTCCATCACCCTGTCCATTCTCTCGACTCCAACTTCATCCAGCAAGTTTGGGCCTGTGGTTTATCCCCCTGATTTTCGCATGATGATCCAGGATACCAAAGAAGTGAATTTCTTTGATGTATCCTCAGGCAGTACCTATACACAAGAGGCTCCGATGGAAGTTGAACTCCCGGTTTTTCTTCATAGTCCAGCCGCCAAAAGTAGCCTTCCTCAGCAAATTACGCTGACTTTTGAGCCAGCAGAACTGGTGGTGGATGGACAGTATTCTGCGGTATACAATCTTATTCAATCTGAAATCAACACCCAATATAGTGCCTTCATTCAGGCCAATCGGGACACGATTATCGAACAGATCTATCAAAAAATCCAGCAGGAATTGGATCAGATTTTCGATCATAGCCAGCAATTGGATCTTTTCAGGATGAAATTGCGCTACAATGAAGGCTTCTCAGATCTGTATGGAAATGCCGTTCCTCAATACAATGGAAATATTTCCGGGATCGAGTGGCAGACACCGCTTGATTGTTCGGTGAAGGGCTACGCCTACTCCTATGACAAACTCAATCGGTTGCGTCAAGCCAGATATGGAGAACAAGTCTCTTCCGGTGGTAACTGGAATCAGAATCTCCACGCTTATGATGCGCAATATAGCTATGACCTCAATGGGAATTTTCTGCAACTCATGAGAAATAAGCCAAATTCCTCCGGTGGTTATGACGTCATGGATCTCTTACAATACGACTCCTATGATGGCAATCGGCTTCTTTCTGTGAATGATTTGGCAAATTTCCCTGAGACTGTCGGATTGGATCAGTTCCTGGATGGCAACAATACAGCTCCGGATTATAGCTACGATGGTGCCGGCAATCTCATTCAGGATCTCAACAAAGACATTGGCATCAGATACAACCATCTCAACAAGCCCTCAGAAGTTTATGAACTGGACAGTTCATCTGACCAAAAAGTTTCCTATATTTATGCATCTGACGGCACCAAGCTCCGCCAGAAGGTCCTTGATAGCAATGATGCGGTAACGAAACGGACGGATTACGCTGGCTCTTTTCAGTATGAAGATCCCGATGGAGCAGATACGGCTCAACAGCGTCTGAGTTTCATTCTTCATCCCAAGGGACGTCTGCTGCCGGATCAGGGAACTCTCGTCTACCAGTATTTCCTCAAAGATCATCTCGGCAATACGCGTGTTCTTTTTGGAGATCTTGATGGGGATGGCAAGATCAATCCTGATCCGCTTGTCAGCAATGATGTCGATCAAGTGGCGGATTATTATCCTTTTGGGTTGCAGCATGGGGCATCGTCGGTTATGGCGACACCTGCCCAGAATTATCTCTACAATGGGAAGGAGATGCAGGATGAGTTGGGGCTGGGGTGGTTGGACTATGGAGCGCGGATGTATGATGCGAGTGTGGGGAGATGGAATGGGGTGGATGCTTTGGCGGATGCATACATCGGATGGAGTCCTTACAATTATACTTTGAATAATCCGGTGAGATTTGTGGATCCGGATGGGAATAAGCCTTCAGATCCTCCCTCTATTGTTGATGTACAAAAACAACAAGTACCTAATGGCGCAAAAGCTGTAGATCCAGGAATTGGAAAAGTTCAGGGAGCTAGAAAAGTTATCAATAAGATGAATGAACTTGCATTCGGTGAAAAAGCTGCAAATGGAATGAGTACCGTTTATTCTTCTACTTTGGAAAATGTTGCAGATATGGTCCAAGGTCATCTTGCTTTAGATGAAGAAGGGAATGTTGTTTTAGATGTAGAAGTAGGAAGATCTTTTCCTTATGCAAATGATAATATACAAATAGTATATGAAGGAGCTGAATTCACTGGAGAAGCCACATTGACTGGAGTGAATATCATCCAAGAAACTATAGAAGGTAATAGTTCCAGAAATTTCGGTTCTGAAAAAGCCAAAAGCTTAGGAATAACCGCAGAAGGAACAATCGGTCCGGATTCCAAGCAAGCAAAGGTAGGGGGAAGCTTTAACACCTCCAATACTAAATCAAAAGGTTCCGGCCATGGTTCATCTTCAACAGCGTCTTTTGAGGTAACAGGCTATATTTATGAAGCCAATATCAAACATACATACACTATAAATTACTTGGACAAAGGTCTTAGTCATGGTTCAGGTAACAGAAGCACTTCGGTTTCCATTATTTCCGATACTCAATTTGAAGTCACTAGACCATTAAAATCTAACCCCAAAAAGAAATGAGCAGATCTGTTATTATTTTTTTGAAATCTACATTGTTCTTTTGCCTCCTTTGTTTAGCAGGATATAGAGCAAAGATTAATATTCAACCCTCTGTTGAGTCAAAATCATTCTTATCTACTTCCACATTGCCCCTTGGACATGAGGGATCTACTTATTGTCTCATCCTTATTGGAATTATTAGCATTGCATTGATGGCCTTTCCAAGGTCCAAATACGATTTCTTATCGCTTAGTGCTATAGGGTTCTCGTTATTGGTTTTTCAGGAATTAATGATTGGCCTTGGGGGCTGTGTTTTCTTAGGGGTAGGCCTTATTCTATATTTGAGAGGATAAACCATTTCTAATTCGCTTTGGGCTAAAGCTGGTCAGATTGGGTTTTTCCTCCTTGTTTGACTCATAAGCCTTTAGATTTACAGGTAACAAACAATGGATAAATAGAGGCTTTGAGTAAAAGGAACAAATCCAATGGCAATACACATTCAAAGATCGGGGAGGTGCAAATGAACCTCCCCAATCCTCGGTGTCCATCAAATATCAAATTTGCCTGCTCCTAGTGGCGGATTTCCATTTGCCGCTACGGAAATGGGCATTTCGGTACCGATTTCAAGGACTTACTATTCCAAAGCATCCCTTTGCGTCTGCCTCTCTCTGATTTCTTTCTCATTCTTCATCCCAAGGGACGGCTGCTGCCGGATCAGGGAGCTCTCGTCTACCAGTACTTCCTCAAAGATCATCTCGGCAATACACGTGTTCTTTTTGGAGATCTTGATGGCGATGGCAAGATCAATCCTGATCCACTTGTCAGCAATGATGTCGATCAAGTGGCGGATTATTATCCTTTTGGGTTGCAGCATGGGGCGTCATCGGTTATGGCGACACCTGCCCAGAATTATCTCTACAATGGGAAGGAGATGCAGGATGAGTTGGGGCTGGGGTGGTATGAGTATGGATTCAGATCTTATGATCCAGCTATTGTAAAGTTTACAGGCGTTGATCCAATTGCAGAGAAATTTCCATGGGTTACAACATATAATTATGCAGAGAATGAGCTAATTGCAAATATTGATCTGCATGGGCTACAAAAAGCAGGAATGCAATTGGTTCTCCAAAAATCTAGAGAGCATATTAAAAACACAAAATCTGCTGAAGATTTATTGAATTATGACAATGCCGTTAAAGAAAATCAAAACAATGCAAGAATAGCTGGAGCAGTAATGGCTTCATTAATAATTCCTGGCCCGGAGGACGTTGCAATTGGAATATTCATGGCAACTAAGCTAGGTCAGTATGCATCAAAAGGTGCTGGAATACTTTCAAAATGGGGTGATGACGCTATAAAATATGGAAAAAAGTTTTTTACAAAAGGTGATTTAGGAATTTCTCCAAAATCATTCGATGATGTTACAGATAATACAGGATTCTCAGGGGTGATGGATGATGCAACTGGAGAATTTGGGTTATTTGAAAGTGATACAGATCTTATTCCAAAATATGGGGGGCATAATGATGTAAATACCTTACTCAATGAAGCATTAGCAAAAGCAAATAAATTAGATCCAGGGAGTAAAAGGACAGGTTTTACAGTGATCAAACAAGGGAATAACTTAGAGGTCCGATTCAATTCGCGTTCAGTCAATGGTCCAAACCATAACCTTCATACTGCTCCTTATGAATTTCAGAAAAAAGTTTTTGACGCTGTAAAAAATAAATATGGGGACAAATTTAAAGTAATTCCAGATACAAGACCTGGTCAAGATATTTCACCTGAATTATTAAATTAAATTATCATGCTAAGGATACAAGAAAATTTTTCGCTTGAAATAGATAATTGCCCTGAATTTCCTCTTGAGTTTATCTGGTCTGAGCCTGGGACGTTTATTATGGGTTGTGAAAATGAAAACCAACCCTCAAGTGGTTTAGAAAGCCCTTTTACTGTAAAAATCACTCATGGCTACTGGTTGGCAAAATTTATGTTAACTGAACAACAATTTAATTTTTTAGATATTGAACAAAAATCTAAAGAAAGTATTAATACTAATCCAATACCTAAATTGAATTTTAGTTGGTTTGAAGCTATGAATCTCTGTTCTTGGCTAAATAAGACATATTTCAACCTCCTACCTCAATCATATGGCTTCTCATTACCAGCTGAAATTGAATGGGAATATGCTGCTAAATGTGGCAAAGTAAATTCATATTCCTTTGACTGGAAAAATTTACCTGATGATATTAATAAATGGGGTTGGTTCAAAGAAAACAGCAATCAAGTTCCTCATCCTGTTGGAACAAAAAATGCAAATCCTTGGGGATTCTTTGATATGATAGGAAATGGTTTTGAGTGGTGCTATGATGCTTTTGAAGAATATCCGGAGGAAGAAACAGTTGATTGGATTGGAAGGAAATCCAAAGATTTTAAAACTTTAAGAAGTTCTTCATATAAAGGCAGTTTCAAAGATCCTTCTTTTAGAGTCACATTTAGAACCTATGTTCCTCCAAAAACTCAGATGGGAGGACTAAGACTTGCAATATCTCAAAGACCATATTTTGATTGAAAAAGAAGGATGAAGTTTGCGATTCACATAGAACGAATAGGACTATTTTTATTTAAAATAAAAATTCAGACCATAAGTGCTAAGACAAAATAAATAACGTGAGTTCTTTGTTGTATTACGACAATTTGGATTAGATTTTGATAATCTGATTGTCTGGGAAAAATTTGGTAGTCCATCCAATGCTTGGCTTGTGGTCGATAAAATCATATGCACAGATTCCAGCCAGGAGATTGA
>JBCCGK010000068.1:0-66444 GCA_039029315.1 Bacteroidota bacterium
CCCCTTTTCGCCTAATATCCCCCCTCAAGAGGTGGGACTGGCAAGAATTTTCCTGCTTTTCAGCAGAAAAGGCCTTGTGCGAAGTCCCATTTGTAAGGGGACGGGCCAGTGCGAAGGGGTTCAACAAAACATCAAAAAACTTCGGTTACACTGCACTAAGTAAGGGGACACATTTATTTGTGAGGGATATAGGGGGTATAGGGTAGAAATCTTACCAATCAAGCCATTATATCCTCTATTTCCCTTATACCCAAAATCAAAACTAATATTGTTCACCCAATTATTTCTAGCCGACATTTTCTGAAAGTATCCAAGATTTACCTGATAATTAAGCCATTGATATGGATGATAACTTTGGATAGCATTCCTTAGTTCTTTTTTAGAGACTGTTTGGGAATCTGTGCTGAGAATTTTTAGGGTGTATTTTTTTCTCAGACAAGGCTCTTTTTTGTTCTCATAGTGGTGCTATGAGGACAAAAAAAGCTGTAGGATGAGGAAAAAAGACGCATACAAAAAACAGTCTCTTACCTTAGAAAAAGATTCTCCTTAGGGTATTTTCTTTCGTTACGATATAGTGCTTAGCTACACCTATCACGTGAATGACAAAAAACACCATCAGAATGAAAGCCATAATTCCATGGCCTTTGAGGGACAGTATTTCGCTCCGATCGATAATCAGTGCCAGATTTCCATTGCTTATTGCTTCGCCATATCCACCAAAAATCAACGTAGCAATTCCTGAAATGGCAATTCCAAAAAGGAGAAAGTAAAACGCATTATGTAACCAAATAGCAAATTTGTCATTAAATGTTGAACCGGTTTTTAGGTCTGCGGGGCGTGGTGCTTTAAAAAACAACCAACTTCTTATTGCTGTAAGAATGAGAACGATTATTCCAAGCAAAACATGAATTTTTACTAGCCCTGCTTTTTCTGCTGGTTCGATTCCTTCCATATATTTTCCAAGCGGAAATAAAAGGAATATCAATAGAGCTGTCAGCCAATGAATGGCGATTGCCCCCTTACTATACTTTTGAGTTACATCATTTCGAATCGTTTCTTCCATGTTATTTTGATGTAAAGACATACAAGTGGCCCTTCTTATTTGCCATACCAACAAGAAGATTGTAGACGATACTCCTTGTTGAAGTAAATCGTTATTCTCTGATTATGTTGTAAAGAGAAGCATTGGGTTTTAAGCCTTCAGGAGGTGGAACTCCTAGTTCCTTTCCCATTTTATTCGCTGCATCCTTAAATGCTTGAGGGGATTTCCATAAGGCTACATTTACCAGTTGAAATCTAGCATCAACTTTCATGGATTGATGCAGTTTTGTGGAAATATATCCTGGCTGGGTTTTGAGAAAATCACGGCAAACTTCCCAATACTTTATTGATTCATCCAACTTTCCAGCTGGCACTTCGAAAGAATTTATTAGCGTGATATGTCCTATTTCTGTTCTTTTCATACTCGACTTGTTTTCCTTGTTCAATCCAGAGCTTTTTCCATCGCTGCATGATGTTACAAGCACAATTGAGAAAGCAATGAAAAGACTATTGATAAACAATTTTAAGATCTGGTTCATCTGAAGTTTTTATAAAAATTTGTTTTTCTAATTGTTGAGCTTACCATTCCTTGTTCTCAGAGAATACTTGTATCTCTCCTTGATTTTCTCTGAGGAGTCTTTTTCCAATCTGGTGGGCTTATTTTTTTGTGTAATACCCTAATGTACCCATGCCAAATAAATGCTCAAATTGTTTTTTGGGGAGTTTTGCTTCTAAGGCAAGAATTTGTTGATCAGAGAAAGCATTTCGCAAAGATTCAAGGTCTTTCCACTCACTATGGGCTAAAATGAGTCTAGATTCACCAACACCCGAACTTAAAGAGGCCAATACAAATCCAGGCTTTTTTTTCATTTCGGCAGCTAATATGTTCCAATTATTCTTAAAATCTGTTTCCTCAGAAGGATTGAAAACATAACCTTGAACAGATAGTATAGAACCTTTATGGGGAGTGCCAAATTGTTGAAAAGCATAATGATGCTGTGGCCCACACCCAATTGAAAACAAGCAAAAAATTGCGAAAAATAATATTACCCATGTGCTGAATAAACTATGATAAATATTCATTTGTATGTTGATTTAGCTCTTTTTTAAAGAAAATGGTTTTTTGACAATGTTAGTGGAGCCGGTAATAAATTCTTTCTTGCTCACTTATGACCTCTTCCCCACAGGTCCCGTTTCTCCTTTAGGAGAAACAACCCACCATTCTACTTCCAGAACTTTTGTCAAAGAACCAAGAATATTAACTTTGATATTTTAGTATGCCGATTACTGCCAATATAGCGGCAAGGGAAGTCATAGTTATTCTGATGAAATGAAGCCTGCCCCAGGTTACCAATGTTTCGGGTATAGCTTCCACAGAAATTGTTTTATTCATAAAGGAGGTGTTCGCTTTTACAAAGAAAATCATAGTAATTGCGATCACTCCTACCATAAGCAGGGAAGCAAGCAACCAGTATATTCTACTATTAGAATTGCTCCAAGTGACTGCTAAGGTTACTACTGGCAAGATTAAACTTAGTATCCCAAGAGGCCCAGTAGCATCGGAGATTCCCCCCGAATATGTAGAAAACCAATGTAAAAAATCATCGGGAGCTACTTGCTTCCAAAAAGGAAGGTGAGAGGTATAAATGCAGAGCATGACCCCACAAAATGTAGCGATTACTAGGAGGGAACCGAATTGACTAGCAAGGGCAATATTTTTCATAACAGATTACGAGATGTAACTGGTGCTACTGTTTGCTGTAAACAAGAAGCAGCTGTCGAAAGAAAACATAAAAGGGTATTCAACCCCTTAAGATATTCATTTAGGACTGCCTTCAGCTTCCAAACAATAACAATCAATACTTATTGCACAAAGCTACGGTCTAGACGAATGTTAAAATTGTAAGAATCGGAAATCAGGTATTTTTTTTCGAATTTCTTTAGGAGAGAATCCTGTAATATTCTTCACAGAATTGGTAAAATGAGCTTGGTCGGAGTAGTTTTGTGAGTAGGAAATTGATGTTAACAAATCATCAGAATCCTTCATCTGTTGAACTATTTGCTTCACCTTTAACAAGTGAATATATTCTTTTGGTGAACAACCTATGTTTCTGTAAAAATGATTTCTGAGGGTTCTGCCTGAAATGCCCATTTCCTTAGAAATATCCGAAATGCAAATATTTCCATTGCTTTTTTCAATTAGTTCAACTGCTTGAATAATTGTGCTTAAATCTTTAGGAATAATTGTGTCCAGGAAAGCATTTTCAACTTCCTCAAACATTTGTTTTGGGGAGGTGCACTTTTTGATTGCTTTTACAAATGAAATTGCCCTGGTTTTAAAAAGATCTGGTGTTTTAATTAACCAAGGAAGATGTGAGATATTTTCATTTGTGAAAAAAGCTAAGGCATAAGGCTTGATATGTGTGCCAAGGATTTTAACCCTTTCAGTCAGTGGTTTTATTGATATTTTATCCGTTGATATTTTTGATATGACAATCTCTGCTTTCGCAGATTCTTTTAAGGTGTGATTCGTAACTAAAAATGGGTAATCAAAAAAATATCCAAAAGTAATTCTGGGAAAAGGAAGGATATGTTCAGTTTTTAACTTTAGGTCTTCAACGGATATATCAATAAAAAAATAATATTCAACCAAGCTTTGTAGGTAGATATCAGATGGTTTCTGTATGACAAAATCATTGTTCATGATTCTGCATTTTTATTGTAACTGCCTTCCATTATTTCAAATTGAGTGAATATTATCAATAAATGCAAGTTATTGAAATAAGTGGATGGCAATATTAGGTTTGATTTTGGGAATAAGGGAAATAGAGGATTTAATGGCTTGATTGGTAAAATTCCTGGCCTTGTGGGCTGATGTCTCCCGCTGGCGGGAGAGCGAGAGGGTGGAAGATGATTGCCAAATATAAATGTGTCTACTTACTTATCACAAAGGTCTGAATTTCTCAGAAGCAACAGTGCGAAATGATGGAGGAGCTCCCTGGGACCTCGCATAGATTTAAAACCAAGCCATAGCGCAACTATGGTTTGATAATCAATGCCTTAGTAGTTAAATTTCCCTTTCTGAGTTTGCGGTCCAGGATTGGGAATTGGAATGTCGATTTTTGATCAACCCTACAGATTGAGCACCCCAATACCTCACTCCTTCGGAAGGAGTTGATCAAAGGCAAGTCCACTATGGCCTTCACCGCGTCCGGTTTGTTTTCGAATGCCGATCCAGGTATAGACCTGCCCATCGCACCATCTGGTTCGTTGGAAACTCTTTCTGACACTGATTCCTGCACGAGGAACTTCTTCTTCATGAAGAAAGTAGGTATCAGCAGGGCTGTTATCGAGACCTTCCCGAAGGAGAGTCGTTCTGGGTTCTACTTTTCGGGGAATCTTCGTGTCTCCTTCGAGTAGGCGTGGCATGGCTGCGCGTTGAAGTTGTATCTGCCGATGGCTTGGATCTCCTTCTTTTCTCGCCGGAATGAATGGTATCCATTGTTCTGGAACACGATTGACAACTTGATAACGGATCTTGGCCTCATTCTCAATCGCGGGAGTCGGAGGAGGAGGGGGAATGAATTGCTGGAACTTATTAAATAATTCCAAGCCTGCTTCCCGACCGGGTTTGCTTTTTCCAGTGGCTAGGGGAACCCAGGTCTCTACGCCCCAAACCATATTGGCGATTTCATCTCTTAATAGAAAGCATTCTTCCAAGGCTTTGCTTTCCATCACTTTGGGAGCAGCAGGGAGGAGCAATAAGCTTAAGTCCGCTGGCACATCTTCATTTCCCTGAATGGCCAAATTGTACATACTCCATCGCTTCCAATCCTCGTCTCTGCCTGTTCCTGCGGCTTCAATCCAGATGTTTTCTCCAAATACATTTCGGACAGACAACCCTCTGACATTGGCAAGACTTCCTACAGGCAAAGTAAATGGCACCAGGAACCAGTCATTGGCATAAATGAGTCCAAATTCCATCAGCAACAATTTGTTCAAATCTGTGGTATCTGGTGTGATGCCACCTAAATTGGTTTTCCAGTCCTCATATGACCACCAGCGTGTATGCGGCATTCCCGCAAAGGTCATGGGTGAGGGCAGGAAGGAAAGCGTGAAGGATTGCTCAACCTCTGCCAGGGAAGGGGAATTGTCGACCGTCCCTAGCTGATTTCTGCTTTGGTCGATATCCAGATTGTACCAATCCAGATGGCCATGATAGTATTCTTCCGCTACCAGCACCTTTTCTCCTCCCGCATCATCTATAGGCGCTGAGCAAGAAAACTGATGTTCTAAATAGGATGGCTTCCAGGATTGATTCGGCTGTTCTTTGGTAGGTTGGACATATAATTTTTGGAACCAGGCAACAAACTGATCACCGAGATCATTGACTGTTTGTTTTTCTGCCTCTGAGGATGTGCTTATATGTGTAGATGCTGGTTCGGGACTGGCTTTTGTCAGTTGTTCATATAAGGCATATCCATCCATTCTTTTTTGCGAGCCAATCGCTGCCAATTCTTGCCATACTTTGATATGTGCAGTTTTGTATGCTTCAGATTCTATGGCAGGATAAGTGGGTGCCTGAATGGTATAGCGAGAAAGATTGGTAAATTCTGCTGGTAAGCTGGGATTGATCCTGCCAACCATCTTCAACCATTGCCGTCCCATGAGTAGACGAATGTCAAGAGATACTTCCTGTCCACCCAAGGTGAAAGGTATCGCCTGATGCTCAACTTTCACTTCAAGCGGCAGTTCATTCTCCAATGCTTGCGTTTGCTCCCCGGCCTGATACTTGGTCAGTTGGGTTGCTTGCACATGAACTTTAGCCAGAATGGGAGAGCCAGCATCATCACCTTTGAATTCCCCCATTTGCCATTGTTTGGACAGCATCCATAGGGCATCCCGCACTTCTGCTTTAAGCGCTCGGTCAAAGTCTTCTGTTCTTGGTCGCCCTTCCAGGCGGTTCCAGCGCATGAGGGTAGGATGGTATATGCTACTCATTGTCTTGAATTGTTGCAGAATTGGATGGAAAAGGAAATTCAAAGTTATGGGCATAATTGAGGCCCATCGTCACAAGTCGGAAGGGAGCGGCAGAAACTGTAGCGGGCGAAAATTGAGCATAAGGAGAAGATTCTATATGCGCAGGTTCCACAGCTCTAAGCTTTGCCAAGTCCAGGGTTTCATGTAAACTATTTACCAGGTGCTGCCATTTCCACTCCTGATTTGTGGCGAACTCTGGAGTAGTAACGAGTAACATGGCTTGTGGAGCCTCATTGTTGGGCTGGTCATAGTGAAAGCTAAGCCCTGTGGTCTCCGTTTTTACTGGAATAACCTCAGTCCATTCATCCACCAGAATGCCACATTGTGTGGCAGCGGCTGATGGAGCATGCGCAGTATATAGAAGCTTATCGGTTTCAAGGGAATATTCAGAAGGAAAGGCCAGTGCTAACCAGCTATCATTCGGTTGAAAAGGGAATTGAAGAGGAGTTACGTTCAATGATTGTGAAGGATTCATTCCCTCCACATGCATAACTACATGTTCCCAATGGTACAACTTTTCACGAACCCTGGCAATTCCATAGAGCCAGTCATCTAGTGGAAACATTGCTCCTTGATCCACTTGATATTGCATCAATTGATCAAGATGAGAATTACTGAGACAATTGGCTAATTCATCCTGATGATCTGTGCCAAGGTGAATGTGTGGAATGAGCAAAAATTCTTCCCCAAAAAGCAACTTCGCAATTTGTTGGAGCAAAGAAACTTTGGTTTGTGGAGCTGCTTCAGTATCATATTCAGTCAACAAGAGTTGAATCTGCCCAAGACTTTCAAGCAGGGAATCACCGAACTTTTGTGCATGTTTCAGCATATCTTCTGCAAACACCACAATTTGCCGCTCTTGATCATTGATATCCAGATCTATCAGATCGAAGCTTGTCAATGCCCCTGGTGAAGCAGTTCGAAGGTTTTCAACTGAACTGGTGATGTGGGTGAAATCTGTGTGAGAATCTTCCAGAAACTGTGTGATCTGTTGATGCTTGGTATCAAAATCTTCTTTTTTCAAGAGAAGATCAGTATGGAATTGAGGAATATCAGGCGGATCACCTACAAGGGTATAGGAGGTGGAGATGATTCGCTCTGCTCGTAAGAGAATGTCAATATTCATATCAGGATCGTTGCCAGGATCATAATCGGCAATGACCATATCGAATGCCTGCTCCTTTTCAATCCACCGTTGCTTATACGCTGCCACTATTTCATAAATGGAGGCAAATATGGTGGCTTTGCGATCATATAGGTAGCCAAAGCCTGCTTGCTGAAAACCAAACTGACTCAGACTCAGAAGTGCATGCAGGAAGTCCGTAGAAAATTGATCCACCTCGCCCAGAATAGCCGTCTTTTCTGTCAGAATTTCATCAAACTCATCTTTATCAAATAAGCCTGTATAGCCTGAAGCCACATAGGGTTGCAAAAAGCTTAGGACATTCTTTGGAGGTGGAGGTAGGGTCAATTGGCCTTCCAGTAAACTGATGGCTTGATCAATTCTACTTTTATCCAGAACAGTATCCCCATTCACCTCAGAGGTACCTTCATGTTGAACCTTCATGTCCGTGGCTTCCAACGGACGAGATTCAAGGACCAGGGACCTCAAGCTTCTCAGAAGTGGCATCAATTCGAAGATCGTTTTTTGATCCGGGATGGGTTGCGCATACGAGATGCTAATCTCTATGTCAGGGCGATAGGAAATATCTGAAGTCGGATTGCTATGGATATACTGAAGAATATAGTCATCGAGGGCTGTCAGGATTTTGTCACTTTCTACATTGACAAGATATAATAGATCAATGGGCATCAATCTGTGATCAGGTGAGCCAAAGGTCAGATCAGAGAGTTTGATCGGTGGTAATTCCACTGGATCATTGGGCTCTTCTCCCGAGAGATAAGTCGGGCGGAAGTAGGAGGCCGAAATATAGACCTCATCAAAATCAGGCAGAAGTGAATCAAGCCAGGCATTGATGGAGGGTTCGGCGAGAACCCTTGGCGTGGAATGCGGAATGGCAGCAGGAGTGACAGGGAAATGTATGCCAAAGCGTTGAGTGAAGGTGATCCCGCTTCGAGGGGTACGCGCGACTTCCGGTGTTTGGGGATGAGTTCCTTTGCTATAGGCATCCAACACTCCAGCTGCTCGGTCATAGTTTGTCTGAACAACCTGGTGTACACTTTCAGCCATGACCAGATCAGCCACTGCATCATTGATATCACGAATGCGGTTGAGCTCCTCATGGATGATCTCTATCTGGTCAGGAGTAGCTGGTTTCAGATCTTTGCCAAAAGGATAGGTTTCGTTCCCAGTGATAGAAGATTGATTGAGAAGAGAAAGGCCATTGATTACATTTCTTGCCTCTATCTGTGTGATCGATTCAAATCCTTCTTGTCCTTCGGCAGTGGTATCAGTTCGTTGATTGCTTCGAAGGGGGAATACTCGTCTTAACTCATAAATGCAGGCATCTACTTCAGCTTCATTATGCCGATCGTGCAAGCCTCTTTCTAATTCATAGCCCAACAAGGCCCCTATACTCTGTCCTTCCTGCATCCCTTCGATGATGTGCATGGCAGCCCGGACCCGTTCGGAAGAAAGATTGATTTGATACTCCTCCGCTGAATAGGATTCGTAGGCATTTCGTAACACAGCCCCTGTCATGGCATGATTGAGGGAGGGAGCATGAATGTATCCAAGATTGCTGCTATCTCTTTGAAGAGTTCCTGTCTGTTCAGGATCAAATATGTCGCTGAGTTCTGGCGAAAGATCATTTACTAGAGAGAGTTCCCGCGTATCTGGCGTAAGATCCTCTACCCAGCCGTAGGCACCAATGTAGAGACCTTCTTGAACATCTGCATGGGCAGAACTCTGACGGTACCGCATGGCCTGCAATTGTAAATTGACAAGGCCCAATAACCAGGCATCCAGCCGATGGGAGCAACAATCGACATGTTCTGCAAACAATCGTTCGAGGCGTGCAGTTGGTAGCTTGGCCAGAATCTCTAATCCCTTCAATACTCCCGTCATCCGGTCAATGGGAATGGAAGGGGTGTCTAATCCCAACAGATGAGAAATACCTTCAGCCACACTCATGTTTGTCCCAGCCAATGAGATCGTCCTCTGTTCCAATAAATCATATTTGGTCTCAAAGGTGGAGGACTCTTCCTGCTCTTTGATCCCAACGAATGAAGGATCGACATGGACATTGCGAATATCTACTGGGGCAATTTGTAAGCCCGTCTTATGATATTCCAATTGAAGCGAATGCAGGAGCATGCTGTATAGCAGGGCTTTAGGGGGATCATTGTCGAATCCTTCATGAGACTTGAGGGCCTCCAAAGAAGTTTCAGCATTTTTGATCAACTGGATAATATAATTCGTCTCATCAACTGAATAAGCTCTGATTGGCTTGGTCTCAGACAAAGTGCGATCATCGATAACGGGACCTGTGAGATCTTCATGATCTGCCATAAACAGCATCTTCAGAATCTCAGCCTGTTGGGGTTTTTCGCTTATAGCCTGATTCCCGAAGTCCAATTCAGTTTGTGTGAAAGCAATATTGGCATCCGAGAATCCCGGAGAACCCAGAAGCCCTTTTCCCGTGAAGAAATTGAAGTTGGGAACCAGGCTTACCAGACTTAGATAATTCAGGAAAAACTCAATCGGAAAAGCTGTACGCCGATCAAAATCCACAGAAGAGGCATGAAGGCCCAATACTTCCAGGAGAATCTGGTGGGCATCTGCATCTTCCTCGCCATTCTTGCCAACATATGCCACTTTGTCCTGAAATTCCGTCCAGATTTTTCTCAATTCTATCAAAAAACGATAGAGCTCTCCTATCTTTGGCAGGAGGTCATAAAAGGCCTCCATGGGAGAGCCACCTTTATTGACTTCAAACCAATTGATCTGGGAATAAGCAGTAGTTGGCAGAATCCCATAGGGTTGCTCGTCAATGCGGATAGCAGGAATTGGCCCTCTTCCCGAAACGTACTGCCGAAAAAAATCCCGAGCGAAAATTTCGGTGGTATCATTGACCAAGGGATGCATCATGGCATCCAGAAAGTAGCCCAGTGTAGCATTCCAAAGGGCTTCATTCATGGCTTGAGCTTCACAATGATCTGTTTGATCAAAATGTGCCAGGGAGCTCAATTTTGCTTCATTGACCCGGATGCCAAGAATGTCGGCGAGTCTCTGTCCATCTTTGTAGGGACATAGATCAGGCTCCGAAGCAGATTCAGGTTTTCCAAAATACCGTTCATAGGCTTCATCAGCGTCTTCTGTTTCAGAATAACCAGCCTTTTCCTTTTCTGTATTATTGGTTGGGCTTCCCTGAGGGATGATGGACATTCCACTGTTGCCGAACTGATGGTTGTGAAACAAGTTCTCTAGCTGGGCTTGTGCTTCCTCCTCATCGCTGCTCAACTGAACTCCAAGGACAAAAAGTCTGTCAAAGCCTGCATCGTGTTCAGCCTTTGAATCAAAATCAACAATAAATCCCATTCCGAGCCGCACTGCTTCTTCGAAATCATACAGCCACTTTGTATCTGATCGAGTGGACAAATAAGCCACATATCTTTCTGCCTTGACATCATCTTTGAGACTTGTGGCTACAAGCAGACTCAGTTTTTCACTCGCTGCCAAATCGGTCAGGCTTGTCCATTCTGCAACAAAATCTGCTTGAGGGGTTTCCATCTGTACCTGTTGGAGAAGGTCATTCCATAGGGCTTCTAAAAAGCCTTGACGAGCAGCAGGAGACAGGGCAAGGTATTGTTCGACATACACTTCTTGCAAAATGGTCAATGCATCCTCCGATGGGTCAGGACTGACAATGAGAGGATTGGGGATCGGATTGCCAAGTTTTTGTTTGATCAATTGTGGTTGGCCCTCACTATTCTGGCCTTTGTATCCCAGAAGGACAAATCTGTCCGGAAAGGTCTTGATCCTGGCTGCACGCGCCCATGCCTGACGTTGGGTATCTACCTCTTCAGGAAAACTCACGAAACTTACCTGAATGCTCGCTGGAACAGGATGTAATTCTTGTGCAACTTTGAGGTTGTATGGAATGTACAGGTCCAGGAGACCTGGCTCTGATGCCTGATTCTCAAAATCAATTTTGGCCTCTTCTAGTTTGACAGGATCTCCCTCAGCCTTTATCACTGTTGTCCAATATGTCTGGAGAGCTTGCTGGTCTGCAACAGATGGAAGCGCACCAAAGGCAGGAATAACCAGAATTAGTTCCTCAATAGATGTCCTGATAGGTATCATGTCCTCCCTGAATCTATTGTCTGGTTCTGGCAGCGCGGGATCAATAGGAGTATACTCCTCAGTGATCCAATAAGCCCGACCTGCTTGTGTGGTACTCACCAATCCTTTCCAGGCTCCTTTCTTTTGATTCGCTATATAGGCTTGTAGGCCCTCTTCCCCTGCTACATGTGGCTCTAAGCGTCTTCCTGCCTTCCAAATCCTCTGCCAATAATCTTGTGCATTGTCCCGCTCGGTTTCAGATAAAGTCGATTCAAAGCTGTCCACAGAACAATCATCAGGAAATACCCGGACCCAAAGCTGGTAAGAAGACCCTGTTCCATCATCGGTTGGAATCGTTTTGAATCTTGTTTCCAGCCTCACAGGAAATAGTAAAATTGGATAGCGGTCGCAGAGCTGACCCATATGTGTTCTAGGGTCCGAAAAGGGATAGAATTCAGCCAGCAAAATAGCTTCATCTGACAGATATGCCTGTAAGGTGCGATCTTCATCTGCAATATCGGTCTGAAGCCTTGCTTCTTTTTGCAACAAGGCCTGAAATCGATCATCTGATTCACTTGCTGTCCGGCGGAGTTGCAGTTTTTGCTCAGAGAGTTGTTTCAACTTTTCTTTGGAGCGAAACAAAAGTGTTTCTTGCGTCTCTCGCTCTCTCCGAATATTTTGGAGATTCTTTAGGGTATTTGAGAAATCAGGCATAATCGTGTTTGTCAGGAGATGGGAGAATCTGGGAGCATTTCCGATGCGTGTACAGCCACAAGGACCGGCACTTGATACAACACATATGCCAATTCTGCAGCATTCATGTCAGCATTCCAATGGATGTTCAGATCTTCCAGAAGTTGTTCTTCCTTTTCTTTTTCATTGACTGGAAGCGTGCTTGGGTCTGAGAGGGAAAATGTTTGCGCGTTTTCGACCTCAATTGTAATATGGTTGTTAGTATTTACCTGATCACTAATGTGAGTCCAACTGAGGTCATTCCATACGCGAGGAGGATCTGGACTTTCTGTTTCTGAAATATCCAAGCCAAACCGCGGCTCACCAGGACGTTCCTTGATGACAAAGAACCATCCTGGATCATCCCAACTGATATTGGCTTCGTCCACACAGCGCTGATCTACATCGATGTCTACATCTCCTGTGCCTCCTTTGGCTTTGCAGGCCGTGAGATCAAATCCAAAAAAGTATATATCCGGTTCAACTTTGGCTTCATACAAGGGTGATTTGATGATATCTCTCGGAGGATTGGCTTCCTGACCTTCAGGAATTGGCGCCAGGGTTCGCTCCTGACTTGGATCGATCTGACTTGGATCTGTCGTTGCATCGCCTGCAGCATTCTTCCAGGCAGCACGATGGGCATAAATGACTGCAGTCGGGTACTTTTTCAACAGCTCCCCTCTGATGACGAGCACAACTTCATCCTCTTTGGCACCATCTTCTTCTCTATGGTCATGGTCTCCGAGTTTGGAGTCTCTTGCCCACCGATGGAGCGGTGGAATGTCTTTCAGCTTCTCCTTCAAACTTTCAGGCTCTACAGAAGTATCACTGTTCAAAAAGCCGCTCACATCCCAAAACTGTCGAAAATAACTCCCTCGTTGGTCGGTGGGATATTCTCGCCAAAGAAGCTCGCGAGCGAACTCGTGATTGAGCCCAACCATATAGGCTTCAATGAATTTCTGATTCGTTTCTAAGAGTGATATACTGTTTTGTTGAACAAAGTTGATATTGGGAAGAAAGAGCTCGGCAGACTCCTGAACCAAAGGCCTGTACATGGGAATGTCAAACTCCGGGTATGCCATTGCCTCCTGGAACTCTTCAACCTGAGTCTCTTTGATTCTGCCAGGGATCTGCACACTTCCCCAAACCCATCGTGGGATGGTTTGGCTGGGATTCAGCTGGGTGTGCATGACTCCACTTACCGCTGATAAATCGAGTGGACCTTTAGGAGAAGTTGCCCCAAGACTTGCTTCTACCTGCATGCCTGCGAAGGCCTCTCTGGTAGCCGTTTTAAAGCGTTGTGCTTCTACACTGTCTTCTGACCCGATTCGCGGGACAAAGCTCTCCCCAAGTTCAAGTAATCGGAAATCGGGACTGGAAGGAAGTTTGTCTACAGCTTCCGGGCTCATATTTTCTGGCTTTGCTGCCTCTGCTTCGTCCAGTTGCTTGCTCCAGTTGCTGAGCCGGCGATACAGATAAACCAACACAGCGAGAATAGGCGTTCCAATTGCCAGAAAGCTAGGACTAGACCGAAATATCCCCAGCAGAATGAGCAGGAGGATTGCTAAGCCAAACAAGACCCATTTGAGCCATTTGTTTTTCTCCAACCATCTTTGCAGCCATTGTAACCATGCCGGAAAATCGGCTGGCCGTAAGCTATCTGCATATTCATCTATGGTGTTGAGATTGGCAGGGGTATCTCTGGGAGGGGCAGAACTGACTTCTCCCGCATTGATCCGTTCGAGGAGATTGTCCTGACTTATTGTTGGCGAAAATGGCAAGCGCTTGACCAGTTTCCCTCTCGGACGTAGCACTTTGCGTAAATTGACTGACAGAGCTGCCTGAGGAAGTCTACTGTTTTTGACCTGGTGCTGAACTGTAAAGCCTTGTGTCAGTACACGTGCATGAAGAGGGGCAGAAAGTGTCAACCAGCGACTATCCTGCTTTTCCTTTATCACACTGATGTATCTGTTGTACCACACCCCAGATACAAGTTGTGCCAACTGCGCCTGTCTGATTCGGCGATTTGCTTCAATGATTTCTCCCACTTGTTCCCAGGCAGATTTCATATAGTCTTCCTGATTCTGTTGCACGACCTTTGTGCCAAATCCCGCTGCTACCCGCCAGCGTGGATCGAGATTCAGCTCATGGACCCAATTGTCGCGATTCGATACATCCGTAGTCCTGTCTCGTTCCTTGAGCAGTCGTTGGGTAAGGGCATGCCATCTGCCATAGAGGGGCGCCGTGATCAGGGGATCTTTATTGTTTTGGATATCATATTCCTCATCTGTTGCCGCATCTCGTTGCTGATCAATGGGCTCATTTTTGTTCGCTTCTTCTGCTTCCTCAATCTCGTAGCTATCTGTCAAATTGATGAATCCTGACAAACTCGTCTGAAAAGGACGTGGATAGGGAGTTGCCCAATTCCGAAATTTCTCTACTTCCTCCAACTCTTCAGGCGTATAATTGATGTCGGGAACTTTGAGCGCACCGCCGAGCTTGAGAATGCCTCCCAGATCTGAGTCTTCAATTCCTTTCAAGTTGGCACCTGGATCTTGGACATCCATGTCCCGAACCCCGACCCGATTGTCCACTGGCTTGGGTTCGAGGATGCTTACAAGATATTCGAAGTCTCCGATGGTTCCCGTCCTGAAGTACCATCGATGATAGTACGGAAGCTCACGTCCTTCAATAGCAGCGGGATCCCAGGCGTAGCCTATCCCTCCTGGACTGGGGTCTAATCCAATACCAGCTAGTCTTCCTGATTCGAATACCGGTACCAAAAAAGCGTGATAAGCCACCTTTTCCTCTAATTTTCTAGGACAGACAATGCGGGAATAACCGAGATCTGGATTGCTGTTTAATAATGCCTGGACATTGTCCTGGATGTTATTCTTGGCGGTAGACCGAACGTCGGTCATCAAGCCAGCGTTCAAATGCACATGGGCCCAGGCCCAGGACTCTGCTGGTACAGGGAGTTGTGCTTCTGATTCGAGTTGAATATAGGGAAGAGGGCGATCTTTGCTATTTTTTCCATCCTTGAATTCACTTTCTTTCAGCACAATGAGCATCAACCAGGGAGTCAGGCGATGTGCCTTGACACTATCATTTTCTGCCGGGTTCGCAAGAGGTGTATATCTCCAGGGGAAATCTTCATCGTAGAATTCAATATAAGGCAAGTAATTTGGTTCAAAGTTGGTGATCCAATTGCGTGGTTCTACTTTGAAGATCGCCTTTTGGTCAATGCCTACAATATCTCCAGGTCCATAGATTTCTATGGTTCGTGGAGGGACGACATCTGCAATGGTCTCCTGTTCCCCTTCTATTTTGTGCCCCTGTGCTGATAGCTTGACTTCGATTCTTGCACGACTCTCATTTTCAGGCGGACTAGTCATCTGGTTGGCGATTCCTTGACGCAACCAGGGGAGAAATGTATAAGTTCCTATGCTACTCATGCTGCCAGATTCAATTCGGTGTTGGGAATAATGTGCAGGCTACCTGCCAGTTTGGGATCTTTTGCCAAGGCATCTTCCATACATTGTTGGGCGAGGGCTTGACTGGAGAAATTCATGCTGTCTGAATCCATGGGTTTGTTCGTACTGTTCGAGGCCACTGAAAAGCCCATAGGTTGAATATCGATTACTTCCGTAAATGGCTGATATTGAAGTTGATAGGATTGGGATAAGGTGGATTTGCTGACGGCTGCTCCCTGAAGGAAATAGGAGAACAAGCCATTCAATGCTACTAAAACAGTTTCTGCGAACTTGTATACACTGATGGGAAATCGCTTGAAATTGTTGTCGATGATCTCCATTTCATAGCGATTCTCTCGTTTGACTGCCAAGCTGCTTCGGACTTGCGTTCCCTCTACAGACAACTGAATTCCACTGTCCTGTGGTTCGAAGCCAGGGCTGGAGAGTTTTTTCGCATCATCGAGATCGAGAAACTCTGCACTGGCAAACTGGTCCTGGACATGGGAGGGATCAAGCGTGATTCCGGTGACCGTGGCGGCAATGTCAAAGCGATTGTAATCACTGGGCCGCTGCGTCCCGAATTTGTCCATGCGGAGGTTGAGCGGCATCTTACGCTGACGAATCCGGAGCGCACCTATGGGATGAAGCACAAGGTTTTCCTGTTCACTGTTTTCTATTTTTCGGAGAGAAACCAGGATTTGGCTGTTGGCGGGAACCACTGCTTCCCAATTCGCCGAGGCTTCCAGCTCTTGTTGCAACAATGGCAAAACTGCTATTGGTGGCAGTTCACTTGTCTTGCTTTCTCCCCAGGTCTTCTCAATATTGACACGAATCCTTGGTCCCAGCCAGGTGACTTTGAAGCTGGCTTTGCCTTTGATATGCCAGGGCGTTGGCCCTTCAAGAGATGCACTCAGACTAATGCCCCAAACCCCAAAGCCAAATACCTTCACAGATAACTTGGCCGATATTTCGATGATGAAATAAAAGGGTTCAAATTGGAAGAGTGCGTCAAAACTGAGGTGGCCCTCTACCTTGAAAGCACTGAATCCAAAGAATAATTCAGCTTTTGCCCCGAACTGAACGGTATTGGAGGTTACTGCGAAATAGCCTTCTACTCTGATTCTGGCCACTGAGGTGTTCAGGATGTTGATGGCCAGTCTGGGAGGGCTCGGAAAGGGGAGGGGAGGCGGGGTATAGCGGGGGTGAAAGCCGCCTACACTGATGACAAAATTCGCCTGATCTCCCCAATTGACAAGAAGGCCCATACCTCCTTCAATGGTCATGGTCAGGACGCGAGAATCATACAATTCTGCGTAGAACCACAAGAGTTTGTTGGAGGGTTCTACCCGCCCGAGGAAATTTACCTGAAGTTTGAGTACAGGTGCATCTTCTGTGGGAAGTGCAACCTTCAGGATGCCTAAAATGGTAAAGTTTACATCTGGAAATTCAATGATGACACCCAAGGAGATACTGACCAAAGTCGGGGTTCCATAGCCGATTTTTGCCATGGGGCCAACAAGGAATTGGCCTTCATGCGTCGGAAAGAATTGCCGCAAATCGCTGAGGATACGAGGCGCATTTTCAACCACATTTTGCGGGAACATCACACTTTGGATGGCACCTGAGCGAACGCCATCTTTGAGGGGCTCGATATTGACCGTGCGATTGAGGCCAAGTATCCCGCCAACACCCAATAGCGTAAAGCCAAATCCCAGTTGGATGCCTGTCCCAAATTCAGCGGTGATGATGATCAACAAGGAGAAACCTTTTGATCCGTCTGGCATCTTGGTGGTGATCAGTCCGACGGCTTTGAGTGAGATCCATTCACTGAATGTCAGTTCGAGCGCTCCTGCATATTCCCCTCGATCAAAATCCAAAAACAGGTACCCGCCACCTTTGACTGCTCCTGCATCTATGGCAAGGCCAAGACCATTGGGAGGCTTGAAGCCAAAGTCTACATCCAATGGGCCGAGATTTCCACTGAATTGCTCAGCAGGACTGATGGTTGCCGATGCACCAATCCTTTCAACAGTTACTTTGAGAGGGCCCAATGAAGCGAGGATATTGGTGCTAAACTCCAATGGGAAACTTCCATCTTCTATGCCAATGCTTAAGGTCAAACCATCAATGATGATTGGACCAAGATCAATGTGAAGAGGAAGTAGGATGTTTAGAGATCCACTGCCTGTAATAAAAAAACCACTCCCGCTATTCCATCCCATTCCAAGATCAAAATCAGCATCAATATTGACGTTTGACAGCAATGTAGCCAGGAAACCGTCTGATCCTTCGCTGGAAATAAGAACTTTGCCTCCTTCAATTTTTCCCGATAATCCAAATTCTCCCTTGGCCTCGTTGGTATCAGAATCCCACCTCATAATTGTGTCGATTCCCATCCCAATGGAAGTTGCTGAAATGCCACTTCCTCCCCCAATAGAAAAAATCGAAATACGTTCTTCTTCAGGGGTGGCTTTTCTGATAAGTTTCATGCCCAATTTCCCCTGAGCCGAAGCATCTAGCGGAATCGACAAATCTGCGGGCGGTTGAAGCCTGATCCCTAAGGAAGCTTTCATCGGGAGGGAGACGTCTATTTCCACTCCCCATTCATCCGAAATAGGAATATCAAACGAAAAGTTCTCCCCCAGATCTACCATCATTTTCGCTTCAATTCCTTTAGGGAGAATGCCTGTGGTAGGAGAAAGAGAAAAAAGATACCATTCCATCGAAGGTCTGGGATCATCTCCTTTCAGCATCCTCCATCCAACTGGAATGCCAAATGTATGAAATAAGTAGTATAGGCGATTGATGAACAAATCGCCTTTAAATGCCTCATCTCCCCATAAATAGGTAGATTCAAACAGTGACATTGGATTGTCGAGGAAATCACGAACTCTGTCCAGATGGACTTTCTTTTGTATGATTAATGGGCGAAGCTCATCAGTTGAATCGGAATTCAATTGCTCCAGACTAATCAGACCTAGAAGTTCGAATATTCTAAATCCTATAGAGTAGTTTTCTTTCAGATGTTCGACAAACAATGTCTCAGTGAGTCGCCAGGGTAGGTTTTGGATAAAAGAATTGAATTCGTCGGAGGTTAAGCCTCCTGTATATCCTATGCTATCAATGGCGGAGGTAATATCATCTATGGAACCAATCAGAGAACGAATTTGCAGGGTGATTTCGATTCCTTTTACGATGCTATTTGCTGTGTTCCCTGCATCGATCTCAGCAATAAGTTCCTCTGTGAGGCTTTGGAGAGTGCTTGCAATCAGGCTGGTCTGTTGAATGGATGATTCTAACTCAGAGGTGACACTGCCCATGGGTAAGACCAATCCAAATTCGGCAAAGACATCCAGTACCCGTCTTTGGTGAAATCGGTCTACTAGAGGAGTCAGGGCATTAGAAAGGTCTAATGCCATTCTTTCGAAGGTACCAGGATTATTGTTTGCCACTGTTAAAGAATTTTTGTGTGAGGACTGACTCAAGTGTTAAGCCAAATAATCCTGCTAACAGGAATATCCATATTGGGAATTCAAGGATCAGGCATGCAATGAGCAAATATGGTTGAAACCGCTTTCCTACATGCTTGCGAATGAATGCCTCTGTTCCTTGAATAACTTTGACCAATGGCTGTATGATGAATTTTCTGGTTTTTCCCTTTGCCTTGACATCCGTTGACAGGATCTCTGCAATTTTGGGACTGAAAGAGTAGTAGGATTTTGTGGCAAACCAGACAAAATTTTTGCCCAATACAGAAGACCTATGCAACTGATCTCTCAGGTTCCGGAGGTACTTCACATATCTGTGTTGGTCTGTCCCAAAGGTTGTGGTTGCGATGATGCAGATACAACTGTCTTTTGGGGGACAATCCGGATAGCTATAAGGCATCAAATCAGCAAGCTGAACAAATTCAGCTTTATCACAGGGAACAAGTCCTGAAAAAGGTGCCTCTGCCTCTCTCATGATCCACAGCATATAGTAGCCCGGAGGCGCAATAAAATGATCAACAGGTGTGTCTACCAGCAAATCCCCTGATTCATCAATCTCAAAGGTCAAATCAATATATCTCTGCTCAGAGTCTGTATGATGTGTAGGGGCTCCTGGTCGGATAAAAGCAACTTTGGTGATATCACTGGCTTGAGGAGAAGCGATGGTGAAGCGTTCCCCATAATAGGTTTGTCGTGAAGAAACCCCATTTCTATACACTTCATCAATAACAGGCCGTTCGCCTTTAAAAAAATATGGTGGTTTGTAAAATTCATAGTCCTTCCTGTTGAGGGCGATGGAAACATAAGTCCCATCAGCTCTAAATCCTCCATAGATAGGGGCATTCCAATCCCTTGGATAAGGCCTTTCAAATCCACTTACAATCATTGGAGGGACAAAACGCCTAGGTGATCCATCTGGGTTTTGATGCAATGCCGGTTCCTGATCATTAGGATCAGCTCCTCCTGCCGCCAAAACTCTCCCGTCTGGCAATAGTACCATGATAGAATGGTACATCCGTGGATGGTTCAAGCTGGCTACTTCCGTGAAGTCGGTTCCGTCAAAGATTTCACACACCAAAGAAGGAGTAGTGCCATCGGAGGTGTCATTCCACTTGTAAAAATCATGTCCACCCGCAATCAATACTGTGGCATCGGGCAAAATCACCCCATGTCCATTGATTCTTCCATGGGCCATTGGACTTGCGGTATCTGTCCAGCTTGGCGGATCAGCCATTGTGTCCAGAATCTCTGCACTGAACGGATCTGTCGAACTATGAATTTTGTTGAAAATGCCAGTCGATGACCTTTGCAGGATCGGGTTATCCGCACTATCCAGGGCCAATGATCCTCCAAAGACCAAAATCTTCCCTTCCCTTGCAGGAGGGAGCAAGACACTCATGCCCTCCTCTCTTCGGGGCTGATTGGGGGTAAGACTCCCGCCAAAATCGTCCCAGGTTCCAGTATTTGTGACCGAATCAATAGTAATCGCTCGTGTGCTTGGATTGTCTATTTCTTGACCCCAGTTTGTTCCTGTAAAGAAAATTTTGCCATTGGGTGCAAGGTGCATCCCAGGATAGATAGGGAGCGTAAAGGTTCCACCACTGACTTCTTGAGCGCAGTATCGGGGAGGGGCCAGGATCTCGACCTTATCCGCAATGGGCGCTCTACTTGTACTTCCTGCTGGAATGGGAGCATCTCGCTCATCTCTTCCCGAAAAAACCACTACCTTTCCTGATCCCAACATCACCGCAGTTGGATACCATCTTCCCTGCTCAAGAGAATTGTTTTTATTGTACTCCCATGTTTCAGTTATTGGATCAAAAATAGCGATGTTTTTTGCCCCAAAACTGCTATGCATGTGAAAATCTACTGACCCGCCTACAACCAGAATTCTGCCATCATGAAGTTGAACATAATGGCAACAAAAAAAATCAACTCCCGCTTCCCAATATATAGGAGTCATGGGTTCATCGACGGTGGGAGGATTTTCAGGATCAAAAACAAAACTTACTCCCCTATAATCTGAAGTTGCTGCTCCTACTTCAGCTTCCCCTCCATAGAACAGACTCTCTACATGCCCACAAAAAACCAGAACCTTTCCAGTGCACAGCATAACAGAATGCAAGACAAATAAGCCACGTTTGTCATCAACAGGAAAATTGCCAGACCTGTCATATCTTCTTTGAACAGGAACATAGAAATCAGTAGCTGCACTCCATTCCCCTTCCAATGCGGTAATAGGTATTTCAGCCATAAGCAAAAAATATATCAAGAATATAGGCTACAATTCAAGTTTTGCTTTTTAGTTAGATTGCCCAACTAATAAGCTATTCTGGGATAAGAAATGAGGGAAAGCGTTTGATTTTGATCAATATACCAAAAATTCCTTCTGCTCCAAAAAAACTTTATCCAAAAATGTATTCTCATGTGAAGTTGTATGATTCCACCCTAAGAGACTGTTTGGGAATGTGTACTGAGAATTTTTAGGGTGTATTTTTTTCTCAGGCAAGGCTCTTTTTTGTTCTCATAGTGGTGCTATGGGAACAAAAAAAGCCGCAGGATGAGGAAAAAAGACGCATACAAAAAATATGTGACAGATTTCAAAACAGTAATGATTATCACGAATGATTTTGTAAGGGATTTTTTTCAATCTCTTTGAAGCAAGCTAACGGATTTCGTTTCAAAGGCATACAAAATCAATCGTGATAAAGTCTAGTCTCTAAGTTTGACTTTGTCCATTTTGAAAACAAAATAATTCTTCATTCCAGCCTGTAGTTGGCTTTTTTGAATAAATAAACTTCGTCATTTTAGGGTGATGTTGATTAATTCTAATTGAAAAATGGCAGGTGAGGTCTTGATAGAAGATTCGAATTCCCATTTTGGACAAAGTCAAACTAAGACATGGAGGGGGAATGTCATCTTGTGATCAAGACAACTTCTCCCGTGTAGATGAATGTCCATCAACAAACTGACAGCTTATCTGTTCCGGGCATGTGACCGCTTAATAAATCAAGCGGGCCATATACCTAAGGAGGGGGCATCTTCAGTCATTCTGGCCAGAATAAGTGCATAAAAATCCTAACTTGATTGTAGACACACAATCAGGATAACCAATCAAGATGAAAATGAGTTGGACAAACCCCTCCACCAGGAATATATGGCTCATAAGTGAACAAATATGTCCGCAATGAGATATTCTCACCCTATCTTTTGGAAGGGAGAACTAATTCTGGCAAGATTTCAACCCCTCTCATCTGCATGCACAATGACAGGATTTTGATTGAAGGCAGCTGGTAATTTTGTGGATTTGATCAGATGACTATATAAGGCTATTGATTCTTAATTTTTTCAACAAACAAAGGGGATATCCTCTTTGTGAGACACTCCTCAACCATGAAACCAAAATTCCTCCAAACATCCCTGCTGAACTATTTCAGCTTCCTTTTACTATTTGTTAGCTCCTTGTTGACAAATCTGCTTCTGGCACAAGATTTTCTGTCTGTCAGATTTATCAACGCAGCTGATGTCCCAACACAATCAGGAAATAGTTGGGTATTCCCTGATCCTGACCTGAATCACTTGCTTCAAGACTATAATCTGACAAATGTTGTTCAAAGGTATCCTGCTGCAGAAGGAGTAGACCATTCCTATGCTGAGCCACTTACACGGGTCTATAGAATAGAATGTGATTGTGATGTGACAGATTTGGGCCATACCTTAAGCATGGAAGCTCAAAGTTGGATTGATTTGGTAGAAGAACTAGAAGACGTTCAGAGCATGGGGTATACCCCGAATGACTATGGCGTTCCTTGGCAACGCTGGCATTTGGATGAAATTTTTGCTGAGGATGCATGGGAATTAACCAAAGGAGATCCAACAATCAAGATAGCAATCGTAGAACCCGGAGGATTTGACATCGCTCACGAGGAATTGGTGAATAAGATTCATTCCACCTCTGGGACGATGTCCAATTCCTCATTTCAATACAGAAATCATGGGACAACTGTATCAAGTGCTGCTGCGGCCGAGACAGACAATGACTTGGGCCTGGCGAGTATTGGGTTTGATTGTAGTCTCATGCTCTATCAAGGAGCATCACTGAGTAATATGATTGAAGCTGCTAAAAATGGTGCAAATGTCATCAATACAAGCTGGGGAAGAGTAACGATGAGTCAAACCGACCAACAATGTGTTCAGCTCATTAGAGATGTATATGGTACGGTTCTGGTTGCCGGTGCAGGGAATGGGAATGATGATACGGGTGCAGTCGGCGATGGACTGGGCTATAAGTATCCTGCTTCTTATGATGGGGTTATTTCAGTGAGTAGTGCGAATAAGTTTTTACAGTTGAAGCATGTGTCCCAAAATGAGGAACTGTACCATACCCATAATGACAAGGTAGATATCTTGTCTCCAGGATTTGAGATCTATCTGGCCGAGCAGGATGATAACTATGCTGTAGGGAGAGGAACCTCCTTTGCGTCGCCTATCGTTGCGGGAGTAATAGGCCTCATGCTCTCTGTGAATCCTTGTCTGCATCCCGATGATGTCGAGGCTATCCTCAAGGATCCGAATAACAGTACAGATATAAGTTCTGTGGGGTGTCCGGGAGATCCGACATTCCCTTCTGATTGCAATGCTGATTATTACTCAGCAGGGGCTTTTCCCAGATTTGTCAATGCAGAGGCAGCGGTGTTAGCAGCGATGAACTTTGTTGGGGAGGATGAATACATTTTGGCTTCTCAGGGTCCACAAGTCTGGGATACAGATAGAAGATTGACCGGTGATCTCATCATTGCTTCGGGTGCTGAACTCACCATTACAGCCGAAATTCGGATGTCTGCGGAAAAAACAATCAAAGTCGAAAGAGGCGGAAGATTGATTGTGGATGGAGGGGTGATTGATGTGGTGAATTCACCTTGCAAAGAACCATGGCATGGAATTCATGTGTGGGGAGACCGGAGCCTTCCTCACCCTAGTGAGGCCGATCTGGCGGCCAATATTCATCCCAATCATGGTCTTGTGAGACTCCTCAATGGGGCAAGATTACGCAATTCAAGAGATGCCATTACCCTTGGCAGATATGAGCCTTGGGGATGGTATGCAGCCTATTCAGGGGGGATTGTACAGGCGTCAAATGCCGTCTTCGAAAACAATCGGAGGTCTGTAGCCTTTACACAGTTTGAGCCAAGTGCGTTTAACGCCAATCACTCTGATGATAATGCTTCCTTTTTTGCCAGTTGTACATTCAGACATACGGGAGAAACAAATTTTTCCCATAACAGTCTGGCAGCATTTGTCTCATTGTGGCGTGTTCATGGAGTAGATTTTATTGCCAATACGTTCGAAAATGCTGATCCTTCTGCTTTTGATTTTCAATTTCAGGGAACAGGGATTTACAGTGATGAAGCTTCCTACAATGTGCATGGAGACTGTGCGCTATTTTTGCCAAATGGAGATTGTGCTCAATGGTACCCCAACCGCTTTGAGGAATTGGATATCGGGATAAGAGCCAATGGTGCCAAAGGACCTTTGGGAGTAGTAGATATTTCAAATTCAGAATTTGTTCGGTGCAGAGAAGGGGCAGTTATTTGTGGGGTATGGTACGCGGCATCGATCACCGATAATTATTTCGAACTTCCCTCTGATCGTCCTACAGAAGGGAGTGGATTGTATTTAAAGGACAGTCGGGGATTTTTGGTAGAAGGGAATTATTTCACCCAAGATGGCGGAGGGTCGCTTAGCTCTCCTTTGAATACCTCGATTCAGGTAAGCAACTCAGGCTCCATTGCCAATGAAATCTACCGGAATCACATGGAAGATATTACGATTGGTGTTAAAGCGGAGAAACTTAATCGAAAAGCCAATGATCCGAACGTGGGACTCCAGATCAAATGTAACGTTTTCAATACGATTGTTGGATGGAATATTGCCAGTTTGGACGGGGGCATTCCGAATCAAGGATTTTGTTTTGACGCAACAAGTCCTGCAGGGAATGTACTCAGCCACGATTGTACCCCCCTTGTTCCAGGATATCCTCCTACGCTGAATGGAGACGTCTTGCATGATGCTGGTACCTTTTCAGACATCGATTATGCACATCATGATGGAATTGCCTATGAACCTATTTGCAAATCGATCTATGTTCACAATGTCCAATGTGTCGGCTATGACAAAAATCTCTCCTGCCAAAGCACCTTGGGTGGGAACAAAGTTGCTCAGGAACAAGAATTATTGGATGAATTAGATGCACTCGATGCGGTTTTGGCCTCAAGCCATGATCCAGAGGTCTTGAGTTATTCGCTACATAAAAGACAGATAGGTCTGGGAAGATTGGTTCGTCTGTATTTAAGTGATTTCAGACGGGCGGAATTGCTGACCTACCTTGCTTCGGACCAAACGCAACAAGGCAAAATGATTCGAGTATCTCTATTAATCGCTACGCATTCCTTTGATGAAGCTCAGACCGTTCTCAACGGGTTTGTTCCGGAAGAAGAAGAAGAAATCCAATGGCAGAATTTGCAGCAATGGATGATCGATATCTTCAGCAGCGGAAGAGAATATGAGGATATGACAGAAACGGAAGAATCAAGCTTGCGAAACATTGCGGCTTCTGGCCTGCCTAGTTCAGGCAAAGCCCAGGTGATTCTGGAGAAGGTTTTTGGCGAGCCTGTCCCTTTTCCCTACGGCCCTATACCTAGAACCAGCCGCAAACAAGAAAGTCCTGAATTGTTCAGTGAAAGCTTCCCAAGACTGTATCCCAATCCAGGATCAGACTATATCACTGTTGATCTAGAACCATCTTCTCAGCCCATTCAGATTCAGGTATATGAGGTGAGCGGGAAGAAAGTTCTGGAAACAAAGGTTGAAGACTTGAAAAGCAAAATCCCTGTTCATCAGCTGAGCACTGGCGTATATCTATGGGTGTGCGAACGGGAGGGAACTGTCATAAAGCGAGAGAAAATTTTTATCGTTCGCTAAGAGACTGTTTTGGAATCTGTGCTGAGAATTTTTATGGGGTATTTTTTTCTCAGTCAAGGCCCTTTTTTGTTCTCCTAGTGGTGCTATGGGAACAAAAAAAGCCGCAGCATGAGGAAAAAATACGCGTACAAAAAATAAGTAACAGATTTCCAAACAGTCTCTAAGCGAGGCCCGTTTTTGATTGTTATTCTGCTTGATCCCTAAGATTGGGATCAAGCAGAATTTCAGTTTAATAGGTCATGAACTCCTGGCAAAATCTATTTTGTATCCCTTTCCCCAGATTTGTGATACATATTAGGAACTGTATATTTGTTTTATGGATTTGCCTGTTAGTTTTCTTTCTATCCTACAGATGAAAAGACGATACGTATTCCTCTTCAGTGTATGTCTATTGTTTTCGCTTACTGTTGTTTTTGCTCAATCTGCCATTTCGCCAGACAGTAGCCAGATTGCTGAGTTGACCGCCCTCTATGAGCAAGCGGGAAATCTGGTTCATACAGAAAGATATGATTCTGCGATTCTGATGGGGCAGGAATTAGTTCGACAAAGTATTGAATGGAATTCTCCAGCCCATGAAGTGCTTGGTTATGTTGCCCTTGCAGGCAGTTCAGAAGGAATCGGAGATCGGGAAGCTTTTTTCCAGTATGCCGAAAAGGCTCAGAAGATTGCTTTGGAGAACCTTCCCCCAACACATCCTCAATATGGAGCTGGACTGAACATATATAGCAATGCCTTGAACGGTCGAGGGGATTATTCACAAGCGATTCAGAACTATGAGCGGATTCTAGATGCAGGAGGGGTCGAGGGAGAATTTGAAGAAGGAATTATTTATACAAATTTGGCCGCATCCTATGCTCTCCAGGGAGATCATGAGACTGGCTTGCGCATGTATGAACAATCCCAAAAGTTTTTGGATGCCTATCTGGGGAGGGAGGATGTGCCGCCCCCCGACCTTTATGCACAATCGATCTTGATAGAAGTTCACTACCAACTCGGATGGTGCTATGGAAAGGTTGGGGACAAGGAAACGTCCACATCCTATATAAGGGAGAGTATTCGTCGGCTGCAGGCTTTGGGTGAACAATATTTTGCGCAAACCCTCAATGTTTATTTCAGGACACTTGCGATGACCTTTGTGGACTTGAAGCAGCCCGATAGCGTGGCGAAATACCTCCAGGCTCATCATGATTTAGAACAGCGGTATCCGCTTCATTTTCCAGAATATATAAAAATGACTGAGGCGGAGTATTCCAACATGCAGGGAGAGCTGAATCGAGCTGTTCAACAATACCAGCAAGCCGCTGCCTATCAGGTCCAATTCAATAGGAGACCGACCAACCAGGCTCAATCCCTTCGCGATCTCGCTCGGGCCCAGCTAAAAGTAGGAGATCTTGAGGCTGCCTTTCTTAGCTGTGAGAAGGGCCTTGAAGTGCTGACAAGGGCTTTTCCCTCTGATACACCTGTCTTCCCCGCTGTAGATGAGATTGTCTATCCTCTTGAGATGATCTCTCTATTGCGATTAAAAGGAGAACTTCAGGAAGAACTCGCCCGACAAACCGATGGGAATCCCTCAACCTATGATCAGGAAGCACTGAATACCTATGAATTGGCTGCAAAATTGGCTAGTTCGATCCGTAGAAGGTTTTTTGCCGAAGGGTCGAAATTGCGACTTTCCCGCCAATTCATATCCATGTATGAAGGTGGTATTCAAACAGCATTGCGCCTGTATGAGCGATCACAGGACCCTGCTTATCTTGCACAGGCATTTTCTTTTGCTGAAAAGGGAAAAGCTGTGGTCCTGTATGAGTCCCTTCAACAATCTGCTGCGCGAAAAAGTCTGGTTCCGGATTCTTTGCTGTTGCGTGAGAGGACTCTCAAGCGAGACATTGCCTATTACAAAACACAAATTTTTGAAACCAGGTGGAAAGGGGATGCCGGAGATTCTGTGGAACTTGATACATGGGAACAAAAGCTATTTGATTTGGAAGGAGCCTATCAACGACTCCTAAAACAACTGGAAGAAGACTATCCAAGCTATCATACTGCCAAATACAAGGAGCAGTTGCTCACCCTTTCTCAATTTCAGGCCCTGCTCCCCAATGATCAGACAGCCGCAATCGAATATTTTCAGGGAGATAGTATGTTGTATGTATTTGTGGTAAGCAAATCAGAAATCCATATCCTTACCATCGGCAAGTTGGAGGAAACTCGAGAAAGTCTGAATCGCTTTCAACTCATGTTGACAGACATAAAGCCGATCATTGGGCAAGGGGTCAATACGTCTTATCATCGCGAGTTTGCGAATCAGAGCTATTTGCTTTACCAACACTTATTACAAGCGGCAATCGACACTCTATCGATTGATCCAACTCACATAATTCTCATTCCAGATGGGATATTGTATCATCTTCCATTCGAAGTGCTCTTATCAGCCCCAGTACCGGAAAGTCAATTGAGTTTTGACTTATTTCCATTTCTCCTTACTGACTATGTGTGCTCTTATGAATATTCAGCTTCTCTCTATGCACAATCTCTACAGACCGAGCCCACAGCTCCCAAGCTTTTTGGAGGATTCGCACCCAAGTATGGACAAGATGGAATCCCTGATATCCTCCCAAGCAGATTGGCTACCACGAGAGAAAATCTGACTCCCTTATTTCATACCCAACAAGAGGTGCAGCACATTCAGAATATCCTTGGAGGTGATCTGTTTCTGGGAACAGATGCTTCCATTGCCAGCTTTCAGTCCAAGGCAGATTCCTATCAGATTTTGCACCTGGCCATGCATGCATTAGGCGAAGATTCGTACCCAGAATATAGTTCTCTTGTATTTTCTAGCCCGGAAATAGACTCAGTCCAACCTGCTGCTCTGTTATATGCTTCGGAAATCGAACGAATGGAGTTACAGGCAGATCTTGCTGTATTAAGTGCTTGTAATACAGGGGCAGGGGAGTGGGTCCGTGGAGGCGGGGTGATAAGTTTGGGCAGGGCTTTTCGATCAGCGGGATGTGCCAATGTGCTGATGAGTCTCTGGCAAGCCGATGACAAGGCGACCTCTGTCATCATGCAACAATTCTACAAGGAACTAAAACAAGGCAAGACGCAAGCTCAGGCGTTACAGGCGGCAAAGATCTTCTACATACAGGAAAACCATCACACCTCTCATCCTTATTTCTGGGGGGGATTTGTTCTTTCTGGCGCCGACCGATCCCTTCATATGCAGAGAGGAAAAGGATGGGTCATAGGAGGTGTGTTAGTCTTACTTCTGGGAATCGTGTTTTTGTTCATTCGGTCGAGAAAGACAGAGACGTAACTGTCTTTTGAGCCAGATCCCTGAAAGCAATCCCTCTGGCTAATTGCGAATATGTTGATTCTGCACCAGGATTGCCTGAGACAGAGCAATTGAAAAATAAGGAAATACAGCAAATCAGAGGGATCTTTCTTGCGGATTCTGTCCTTGCCCAGATATGTTACTCTTTTCCTGTTCTTATTTGAAAAAATTACGATTATTAACATCAACAAAGTCCGGGATTCCGCTGACAGGAGTTATGTGAGATGTACAATCAGGAGGAGGCTCCGTCACCTTGGGATTGATCCATAGGACTTTTTGGACCTCCAAGGCCACTTGCTTAGGACCTCAATACGATTGTCAAGACATATTGTTAATCGTCCAATTGCTTCAATTAAAAACGCTATGTCATCCTCATTGCTTTCTGATAAGCAGGAAATCCACCTAACTGAAGAACTCGAACAGGCATTGCCTTTATCTCGAAAACTGGTTCCCAAAGAATTGTTGTTGGCACCGAAGCGATCTGTTTTATTACAGAATGCCTTGACTGATTGGGCGTGTATTCTGCTCTTCTGGATAGGAATGAGTGTAACTCCTACCTGGACTTATCCGATGTGGGCTGCACTTGTGGCAAGTCGGGTCCATGCGTTTGGGGCTATTCTTCATGATTTGATACATATGCCATTGAGAAAAAAAACAATGTCCATCAGGCTGATCGAACTCCTCACAGGCTATCCCATTGGAAGTACCCTAAATGCCATGCGATATCATCATTTGAGACATCATAAGGATAGTGGGATGCAGACAGATCCATATTTTAAGAAAGGCATAAAACGACAACCACTCCTATTCATGTTTTATACCCTTCGAGGGATGATTTTGATCCTGTTTTGGATTATTCGCTCTGCATATGGGACACTGGCCTACTACCTCCCCGAAATGCGAAATAGTTACGGCAGAATTTTCTTGCAAGATAGAAGCGGTAGGGATCTGACACATAGCGAGGAAGTAATCCAATGCGCATCAGAGGAAAGATGGTTATTGCTGTTTCATCTCCTCATATCGGGAGGCGTATGCCTGTTGTTCCCAAGGCAGTGGGTGTTTGGCTATTTGATTCCACTGTTAATTACAGGATTACTGGCAGGCTATCGACTCCTGCTGGAACACAATTATGAAGCGACAACAGACAGGAAGCTAGAAACAATTATTCAGTCTACTCATGACCATCATCTGCAAGGGATTGGGGCTTTCTTTCTGGCTCCCCGGAATATTGGGTATCATATTGTCCATCATCTTCATCCACAAGTAGCCTGGTATCACCTTCCCAACCTCAGAAAGTGGTATGTGAAGCAGTATCCCCACCTATATCCCGAGGTGAAGAAAAACCGCATCCTCCGAGCTTTTTTGCAAAGATTCCATCAGATATTTGGTTGAGATATATCTGAGAGTCGGTTTTCAGAGGGGCAAACTCTTTCCTGCTTCACGGATTGGTAGGACCTGAGTTGACCTGCAAAGGATTTTTGTTTTCCTTACTCTCATGAAGAGAAGATCATTTATCAAAAAGGGGATAGGACTTGCGGCCTCTGCTTCAGCACTTGGAGCAGCAAAGCCCTTGAAAGGCTTAGAGAGTTTGTATCAAGCGCCAGAGAAATCATCTGAGATTCTGGTCATAGGGGCAGGAATATTTGGGGTGTGGACAGCCTTCTACCTACAGGAATTGGGTGCCAAGGTCAGTTTGGTGGATGCGTATGGACCGGGGAATTCCAGAGCGAGTTCTGGGGGAGAGAGTCGAATTTTGAGATCGGATTATGGAGGGAAACTGATGTATTCCCGTCTGAATGTCCGCGCATATGAATTGTGGAACAGCTGGCAAGAGAGTTGGGGAAGAAATATCATGTATCCTACCGGAAGGTTGAAAATGGGGGATGACAGCTTGAAACAGAAAGCACTGAAAGAACGGGCAAGCCTTCAATCTCTTGGGGTAGAATCAGACATTCTGAACCAAAAAGAAATTAGATATCGTTGGCCGCAGATCAATGCTGAAGGATTAGAGGCTGGTGTATATTATCCTGGCGGGAAAGGCGGAAGTACGCTCATGGCTAGAGAAGCAATACAGTTGGTCGCAGAACAATTTGTCAGGAAGGGGGGAACACTTATCCTGGGAAAAGCACGGCCGGGGACATCCGCTTCGGGTGAAATGAGTCAGCTGCTGGTCAATGAGACTGACCAACTCAGCGCGGACACCTATATATTTGCCTGTGGTCCCTGGATGCCCAGACTTTTTCCTGATATATTTCTTCCTAGAATCAAGGTGGTTCGCAGAGATGTCCTCTTTGTTGGGATTCCGGCAGGAGATGATCGTTTCAGTTATCCCCGTTTTCCGGTTTGGAGTTTTAGCAATCCTGAGGATGCGCGCTACTATGGTGTGCCTGATCTCCGCGGCAGAGGCCTGAAAGTGGCCCCCTGGCCAGACAACAATGGAATCGATCTGGATCGCGATGATCGGATTGTCAATATGTATGAACTCAAACGGGTACATGAATTTGTTGCCAAACGCTTTCCTGGCTTGAAGGAGCAACCCATTCTGGAAACACGTGTGTGTCAATTGAGTTTTAGCGCAGAGGAAGACTTTATCATTGACCGCCATCCAGCAATGTCCAATGTCTGGTTTGCCTGTGCTGGTTCTGGTCATGCCTTCAAACATGGCCCTGCGCTTGGTGAATACATTGCCAGGAGAATTTATGCTGGAGAACAATTCCCTGAATATGACGAGGCATTCAAACTTCGCTAGTATGATAGTTTTTTTGGAAATGAATACCCGTCGGGAAGGTTTTTGATCTCACCTGAATTCCTGATACACCATGTTTTCTTCTGCCGCTCCTCAACAGATTCTTATATTTGCTGGAAATTCTCATTCGCTTATGCCATTTGCAAATGTTCATCAGCAGACCCTCCACTATGCGCACCTCCAGCATGACGACAAACCACATCTGATTCTTATCAATTCTCTGGGCACAAATTTGTTGATTTGGAGTCAACTTATCTCATTGCTGTCTGATCAATTCCAGCTTCTCCTTCATGACAAACGTGGCCATGGACTCTCTCTCCTCAGCCAGCACCAGCCGACGATAGATGACTATGCAGATGATGTGATTGGCTTAATGGATCATTGTGGAATCTCCTCTGCACATGTTTTGGGCTTGTCAATTGGAGGACTGATCACCTACAGTCTGGCCAGCAGATATCCCGATAGATGCGATAAATTAATCTTCAGCAACACAGGGGCACAAATCGGTACCCTGGAAGGATGGGAGGAACGAATTGAGGCCATCAGGGAAGGTGGGTTAAGTGGTATGGGGGAAGGCATCATTCAAAGATGGTTGTCTGATTCCTACGCCAAAAATAATCCACATGCAGCCAAAGGCTACCAAAAAATGCTGGAGATGACTGAACAAGAAGGGTATATGCATGCCTGTAGGGCCATTGGAATGGCAGATTTTCGTGAAGCTGCCAAGGCGATTCAACATCCAAGCATGTTCATGGTAGGATCAGAAGATATCGGTACCACTCCGGATTTTGTGAAAGAGCAGGCCGCAATGATCTCGGGTGCACGCTATCATGAAATCTCAGGGGTTGCCCATTTGCCGTGTCTAGAAGCTCCAGAAGAAGTCGCACTATTGATTCAACAATTTCTCATATGATACAAGACAAAGAAGGATTTTCAAGGGGAATGCACACCCGACGGTCTGTGTTGGGAGATGCACATGTCGATCGGGCCGAGCAAAATAAAACAGCCTTTGACAAAGATTTTCAGGAATACATCGTACATACGGCCTGGAATGGCATCTGGTCTCGGCCTGGCTTGACCAAACGAGAGCGAAGTATGATCACCATTGCAATACTGGCCGTGCTAGGTCATGACGAAGAATTGGCCATGCATATCCGGGCGAGTCAGCAGACAGGCTGTAGTCCCGAAGATATCAAGGAAGTCTTGCTCCACATCGGTATATATGCAGGGGTTCCTGTATCAAATGGAGCCTATAAGATCGCCAAAAAAATTCTGCAAGAATCGACAGATGTATAGCCAATATTTGTCTGATGAGGAGGTTTCTGCTGCTATGTCTGATCAGGCATTCATTCACCAGTTTTGTTTGTTCGAATCCCAATTGGCAGTGGCGCAAGCAGCACTTGGAATCATTCCAGCATCTGCCTCTGATGAAATCCAAAAAGTTTTGATTCGTACCTCCATTCGAGCTGAAGAGATTCAGGCAAGCTTTCTCACCAACGGAATCCCGACCATCGGATTGTTGAACCTGATCAAAAAACAACTGTCTGAGTCGAGCAAGCCCTATCTCCACTATAAGTGTACCAGCCAAGACGTCATAGATACAGCACATATGCTCATGTATCGAGCTGGCTTAGGGATTCTTGAGACAAGAATTCTCCACCTCCTCGATCTGACCCACGAACATATTCAGACTTATGGAAATCTCCCGCTCGTGGCACGAACGAGGAACCAGCAGGCTGGCCCCATTGTAGTAGGTGTCCGTCTGGTGAATTGGATGAATCCGCTGCTCACCTTATTGGAGCAACTCACATACATTCGGGACACCTCCCTGAATCTACAATTTGCTGGTGCTTTTGGGACGAATGCTGCTCTGGGAGCACAGGCACATGCAGTCGCTATCCAATTGGCTGAAGCCTTGGAGCTTGGATATATAGGCAACTGGCATACCAACCGACTTCCACTCAAGAGCATTTCAGATTGGTTGGTTGGCTTGTCTGGCAGTGTTGGGAAAATTGCAAAGGACATTTTGTTCCTGTCGGCAAATGAAGTAGGAGAGATGAAAGAAGATGGAGAGGGAGGAGGCAAATCATCAGCCATGCCACATAAATCCAATCCCATTCTGAGTGAGGCGATTCTTGCGCTATCGATGGAAAATAGCATAGAGGCGATCAAAATCAACCAGGCCATGATGCATTTGGGAGAAAGAGATGGGGCTGCCTGGATCATGGAATGGCGAGCGATGGTCAATCTCTTTGTCAATTCCGCCACCTGCCTGACCCATCTAGTGTCCATCATGAAGCGAATGGTCATCCATCAAGCAGGAATCCGGCGGAATCTTAGGCTTATTCCTGCCATTTCTGCTCAACTTTCTGACTTGCCCCATAGCAATCACCAGCAAATAATTGATACCTTTATCGAAAAAATAAAGAACCTTCATACATGAAAGAAGCATATATCGTAGATGGTTTGCGAACAGCTTTTGGCAAATTCAGAGGCTCGCTTTCCTCGATAAGAACAGACGATTTATTGGCCCATGTCATCAGGGGGCTGACTAGCAGGAATCCTACTATTCCTTTGGAGGCATATGATGATGTGATCATCGGATGTGCCAATCAAGCAGGAGAAGACAATCGGAATGTTGCCAGGATGAGCCTATTGCTAGCTGGACTTCCATGGTCAGTTCCTGGAGAGACAATCAATCGACTGTGTTCTTCTGGTTTGTCCGCAGTGGTTCATGCCAATCGAGCCATCAAGGCTGGAGAAGGGGAGCTGTTCATCAGTGGTGGAGTGGAACATATGACGCGCGGCCCTTTGGCTATGTCGAAGTCGGCACGTCCATTTGGAGGAGATGTAAAGGTATATGATACGAGTTTTGGGTGGCGATTCATCAATCCCAAAATGGCGAATTTGTATGGCACAGAAGCAATGGGGAATACGGCGGAAAATCTTGCGGAAATGTTTGAGATCAAGCGAGAGGATCAGGACGCTTTTGCCTATTGGTCCCAAATGAAAGCCTCAATCGCTCAGAAGAATGGGAGGCTAGCCAAAGAAATTATTCCGATTGAGATTCCGAGGAGAAAGCAGGCAGCATTGGTGTTCGATCAGGATGAATTTATCCGGCACGAAACCAGCATGGAAGCGTTGGCAAAATTGAGAACAGTTTTCAAGTCCGAAGGAACCGTAACCGCGGGCAATGCAAGCGGCCTCAACGATGGTGCTGGAGCCGTAATCGTTGCTTCTGAGGATGCTCTCAAACAATATGATCTCACTCCGCTCGCGAGGATCGTCAGCTCAGCAGTGGTCGGTGTGGAACCCCGAATCATGGGCATTGGTCCGGTAACGGCTACACAGAAAGCTCTGAAGCGGGCAGGACTCCAATTATCGGACATTGGGGTGATCGAATTGAATGAAGCCTTTGCGGCTCAATGCTTGGCAGTGATGCGCAATTTGGGGTTGGATGACAAAGATGAACGGGTCAATCCGAATGGAGGAGCGATTGCGATTGGACATCCATTGGGGGTGTCTGGAACCCGGATTACCCATAGTCTGGCCCTGGAACTACACGAAAAAAATGAACAATTTGGGGTGGCAACTTTGTGTGTGGGGGTAGGACAAGGATATGCCTTAGTTCTCGAAAAGGTATAGGGGTTTATGTAAATGACTGCTGTTCATGATGACTGTAACCATAGAGTTTATCTCTGACTTCATTTGTCCCTGGTGTTACATCGGAAAGACAAGACTGGAGAAAGTAGCTGCCATTCTCGAACCGGAGATCAATCTGAGGGTGCTTTCCAGACCTTACGAATTGTATCCGGCGCTTCCAACAGGCGGACTCCCGAGGACTGATTTCTCCAAAAAGGCCAAGCCTGGTATGGGAAAAAGTCTAAAAAAGGAGGCAGAGAAGGAAGGCATAAAGCTGAATTACCGTTTGATTGAACGCATTCCAAACAGCCTGGAAGCGCATCGATTGGTGTGGCTGGCGAAGCAAGAATCGCTTCAATACGAGCTGACCAAACGAATCTTCCACGGATATTTTGAAGAAGGCAATGATATCGAAAAGCTCGAATATCTAGCAGAGTTGGCAAAGGAAGTTGGGCTGTCGGATGATATCATTCGTCCATTTTGTGACAGCAGGACAGGGCAAGAGGAGCTGCGGACCTATCTTTTATCCCTCAAAGAAGAAGAATTTGTAAGCGTAGTGCCAAGCCTGAAGTTTGGTGGAAAATTCCTGCTCCCGGGCCTGCAGGAAGAATCCGTATGGATCTCCTATATTCGCAGAGCTGCCAGGCTTCAAGAAAAATGATTGCTTCCCACTCCTCTGATCAAGTGTGACAGAATAACTGGCTTTATACACCGATCATTTCTTCCTAATGGTCGATGGAGAATTATTTTTTTGCATTTCTTCAAACATTTGAGCTACCTTCGCAGTTAGTTACAGTTGTAACCATTTTTGTGTGGGAAGAATTATGCTGGAAGAACCAAGATTAGCGCAATCTCTCGGACCTTATATTGGAAAAACTGCCAAGGTCATGGAGAAGCGAGTGAATGAAAATTTTGCCCTTGCTGGATACGAGATTACTCTCGATCACTGGATTGTTCTGGTCCATCTCTGGATGGATGATGGACTCAATCAAAAAACCTTATGTGAATTTGCCGGAAGGCATAAAACCAAGATTACCAGGACCATTGATAGTCTTGAGTCCCAAAGTTATGTAGTGAGAGTCCCGGATAAGGATGACCGGAGAAATAAATTGATCTATCTGACACATAAAGGGAAAAAAGCTCAAAAAGAACTCAGTGCTCAAATGCTGAAAACCCTGGACGAAGCCACAATAGGGATCAAAGAAGATGAATTGGATATCTGCAAGCGGGTCCTGCATCAAATCTTTCTCAATTTGGCTGATGAACAACATATACAACATTTTTTATTCAATAGTTACAATCGAAACAAAAAAGATTGACATCAATTGATCAGAAATACTCGGACATATGAATCGATTTGTTACCGTACTACTGGCCTTTGTTTTCGTTGCGATTGCTGCGGGCCTTTCATTTAGAATTGGAAGTAGTAAACCCCCGGCTGAACGAAAAGCAGCTGAGGCAGTCATCAAGACAGTCAAAAGTTTCCCGGTTACCAATGAGACCTTAACCACACAATTGGAAATAACAGGCCGACTGCAAGCGAGAGAAAAGATTGAACTCTTTACCGAAGTAGGAGGAACCCTGATTCCTAACAACAACCGCTTCAAAGAGGGCAACTATTTCAAGAAAGGAGAAACCCTCGTTAGAATTGACAATGAAGAGCAACAACTCAATCTGCTGGCTCAGAAAAGCGCATTGATGAACCAAATCACCTTGATGTTGCCAGATCTGAAGTCGGATTATTCTGAGGGTTTTCCTGCCTGGGATACCTACCTGAAAGAGATGGACATACGCGAACCCCTGAAAGACCTTCCGAGCCCATCTACGGATCAGGAACGCTACTTTGTGTCCGCAAGAAATTTGTACAATCTCTTTTATACCATTCAGAGTCAGGAAAAACGGATGGAAAAGTATACGGTAAGTGCCCCATTTAATGGTGTACTCTCCTCTACCAACATTTCTGAAGGAACACTGGTAAGAATTGGACAGCGATTGGGAGAGTTTATGAATTCTTATAGCTATGAACTGGAAGCATCTGTCAATGAGGTAGATATAGATCTGGTGAAAGTTGGTAATCAGGTTGAATTGGTTTCTGATAATTCCTCACAAAGCTGGAAAGGGAGAGTTTCGAGAATCAGCAATGTGATTGATCCCGCTACCCAAACGATCAAAGTTTTCATTACTACTTCAGGTAAAGGACTGAAAGAAGGAATGTACCTGAGTGGTACGGTCAAGGGCCGCCAGATTGCAGATGCATTTGAATTCCCAAGAAACCTGCTCATTGATCAAAGCAAAGTCTATGTCATCGAAAATTCTAGATTGTCCTTGAAAGAGGTTACTCCGGTACATTTTACTACAGAAAAAGTGGTCGTGAAGGGATTGACAAATGGCTCAGTGCTGTTGGGAGAGTCTCTGGCTGGTGCATATGAGGGGCTGGAGGTAGCAACATTATAGATCTCCACGATTTAGTCTGACTATTATGAAACAAATCATTTCATATTTCATCAAATATCCCATCAATGCTGATGTATTGGTGATCCTGATTCTTGTCATGGGATTCTTCGGTGTGACCAATATGCGGAGCACCTTTTTCCCTGAAACGGAGTCCAAACTGATAACGGTAGCGGCAGTCTATCCTGGCGCCTCTCCTGAAGAAGTGGAAGAAGGCGTGATTCTGAAAATTGAAGACAATCTTAGTGGGATTACTGGAATCAAAAGGATTACTTCCATCTCACAGGAAAATACTGGAAGTGTCGTCGTTCAGGTAAATGATGATTACAGCGTGGATGATGCCTTAACAGACGTCAAAAATGCTGTGGATCAAATTAGTTCTTTTCCGGTTGGGATGGAGCCGCCTGTAATCTCAAAAACTGAGGCGCTGACCAATGCCATCAATTTTGCAATTCGAGGGGATACAGACTTGAAGACCTTGAAGCGATTTGCCAGAAAGATTGAAGCTGATTTGCTGGCAAGTGATAACATCTCGAAAGTAGAGCTTTCAGGCTTTCCCCTGGAAGAATTGGTCATCAGTGTAAGAGAAAACGATCTGAGACGATTTAATTTGACCTTCAATCAGGTTGTCCTGGTAGTACAGCAAGCCAATATCGATGTGTCTGGTGGCACGATCAAAGGCAATACGGAGGAGTTGTTGATTAGATCCCGAAACAAGGGCTACTTTGCCAAAGATCTGGAAAATCTTGTTGTGGCAACCAATGCGGATGGCCGTCAGGTGCGATTGTACGAATTGGCCAATGTGGAGGATCGATGGGCAGAAACCGTCAACAATGCCTTCATCAATGGGAAGCCCGCTGTATTTATCAATGTCAACAACACTCGAGATGAAGACCTGATCCTCATTGCCAGAGAAGTCGCCACATACATTGAGACATTCAATGAGGAGAATGATTTGATAGAGGCGATTGTAATCAACGATGCCTCGATTGTGCTGCAACAGCGGATAGATCTGCTGACAAACAATGGATTGATTGGATTTGTATTGGTCTTGATTATCCTGGCCATGTTCCTCCAGATTCGATTGGCCTTCTGGGTTGCAATCGCCATTCCAGTCTCTTTCATGGGAATGTTCATTATCGCTCCATTCTTAGGGGTGAGTATCAATATCCTGTCCTTATTCGGGATGATTCTGGTGGTAGGGATTCTGGTAGATGATGGAATTGTTATCAGTGAGAACATCTATCGACATTTTGAAAAAGGAAAGAAACCACTTCAGGCTGCCATAGATGGTACGATGGAAGTTCTTCCAGCTGTCGCCGGAGCCATTGCAACTACAGTGGTCGCATTTGGCAGCTTCTTGTTCATTGCAGGAACTTCTGGGCAGTTTTTCTCTGAAATGGCTGTGGTGGTGATTCTTACCTTGATTTTTTCCTTGTTGGAAGGAGCCTTTGTACTGCCTGCGCACGTGGCACATTCCAAGGCACTGCGGCGGAAGGATGAGAAGGAGGAAATATTCAAGAATACGATTACTGTTGCCTTTGAGCGGATTCAGCAAGCATTCTGGGATGCAATGGATTGGATGAAAAACAAACTGTATGCCCCGGTTCTTCGCTTCTTTATGAAGCATACCGTTTTAGGACTCTTTGTACCATTGGGGATTCTGATTATGTGTTTCAGTCTCATTCCCGGTGGATATGTAGGGACAGCGTTTTTTCCAAACATAGAAGCAGACTTTATCACTGCTGATCTTAAGTTTCCTGCCGGGACACCTGAACATGTCACTCTGCGAGGACTGGATCAAATGGAGGCCGCTGTGCTGCGGGTGAACGAAACCTATAAGAAAGATCGACCAGATGGCAAGGATGTTGTCTTGATCGTGACCAAAAACCTTGGCAGTGGTGGGGGAGGATTCTCCGCAGTTAGGGATGCAAGTTCATTGGCAAGTGGAGGGGGAAATATCGGAACGCTATTGATCAACTTGCTGGATTCAGAAGCCCGGAACATTTCCTCTCTTGAGATGTTGGAAGAATTTCGAAAAGAAACAGGAGAGATCTTTGGCGCTGAGATTGTGAGTTACTCAATTGCAGGGCCATTTGGATCGCCGGTTTCTGTCTCTGTTCGAGGAAATAATCTTCAGGAGTTGACACAAGCGGTCAATGAACTGAAAACCAAAATGAATGAAATTCCCGATCTGCGGAATATCAAAGACAACAATCAGATTGGCCTGAAAGAGATCAATATTTCTCTTAAGGACAAAGCTTATTTGTTGGGAATCAATCCTCAATTTGTAATTGGGCAGATAAGACAGGGGTTCTTCGGGGCAGAAGTTCAGCGGATCCAGCGAGGAAAGGATGAAGTAAAGGTCTGGGTTCGCTACGCCAAAGAGGATCGATCCTCTATCGGCAAACTTGAAAACATGCGGATTCGAACCAATACTGGAGAATCTTATCCCTTGAAGGAGTTGGCTGAGCTGAGCTTTGACCGGGGAATTATAGCCATCAGTCACCTGGATGAGGAGAGAGAAATTCGCGTAACCTCAGATTTGGCGTCGGATGATGTTTCCTCCACGGATATGACCAGCTTGATCGACACTGAGATCATGCCAGAAATTCTCGATAAATATCCAACAGTTCGCTATTCTTTGGAAGGACAAGCCCAGGAATCTGCCACTACAGCTGAATCTGCGCAATTGGTATTGCCGCTGGCTTTCTTTCTGATTCTGACCATCATCGTGATCACCTTTCGATCATTTTCTCAGACCCTTGCGGTCATGGGAACACTGCCCTTTGGATTCATCGGGGTAATTCTGGGACACTTTATCATGGGCAAAGCCATCAGTCTATTGTCCATCATGGGAGTATTTGCGCTCATCGGGGTCATGGTCAATGATGCACTCGTACTGGTCAATGCCTACAACAATCTCATCAGAGAAGGAAAAGCATTTAAGGAAGCTCTGTATGAAGCCAGTCTGAGCCGATTTCGCCCCATTTTCCTTACCTCTTTGACAACAATAGTTGGATTGATGCCCCTGGTCTTCGAGAAGAGTTTTCAGGCGCAGTTTCTTGTGCCAGTTGCGATCTCTATTGCCTTTGGGCTGGCAGGAGCTACCTTGATCATTTTGTTGACACTGCCTGTTCTTATGGTGATGTTCAACCAATACAAAAGTTTTGTTGTCTGGCTGTGGTATGGCAAACATCCAGATCCAAATGATGTGGAACCCGCAAATGAAAACAGAACAAATCGATTTTGGCTATGGGCAGGAACCTCATTTGGGATCATCGCTTTGATTGTATTGTTGGTCCGATTGCCGATGTTGTTCACCTAGCCATCCATTTCGCTTAATTCATCATGAAGAAATATATCATCTTATGCCTCATTTTGCTGATCTCTGTTACGATCAGCAAAGGCCAAAAACTCATGCTTCTGGAAGATGCTATCCAGATTGCATTGGAAAATAACTTTGGAATCCTCGTTGCGAAAAATGATGCCCGGATCAGTGAGAATAGTGCACATCGAGGCGCGGCAGGTTTGCTTCCAACCGTCAGCGGGACAGCAGGTGGGAACTACAACAACAACTCAACCCAGGTAGAATTTGCGACCAGCCAATTTCCTCCTGTCGATGCCTCTGGTGTTGTATCTACCTCCTATAATGCTGGCGTCTCGCTCAACTATACTGTGTTTGATGGTTTGGGAAATGTGAATCGCTACAAAGTGCTTCAGCGTACTTCTGACCTGAGCAATACCCAGACTCAGGCAGTCATAGAGACCACCATTAATCAGGTTGCAAACGCCTATTATGCGATAGCCCGGCAACTTGCCAACTACAAGACGCTGGAGGAAAGTATTGAGATATCCCAGGCACGGATGGAAAGAGCTCAAAACCAGTTTGCATTTGGAAGTTCCAACAAGCTAGCCATCCTGAACGCTCAGGTTGACTTCAATACCGACAGTGCCAATCTGGCCCTTGCTTATTACAATTTGGAGAATGCCAAGCGCAGTCTGAACGCTTTGATAGGACAAGATATTACAACAAACTTTTCTATCAAGGAAGAGGTGAGTTTTCGGACCATGAACCTTCAGGAACTGATGAACATGGCTGAGAACAACAATTCACAACTCCGCATAGCTGCCTATAATCAGCATATCTCGGAGCTGAATGTCAAGATTGCCAAAGCCAGTTATGCGCCTGTCGTGGGAGTCAGCGCTGGATACAATTTTTTGCGCTCAGACAATGGGGTAGGGAACATCCTAAAATCTCAACAAAATTTGGGACTTGCCGTCGGAGCGAGCTTGAATATTCCGATCTATTCGGGGAACACCCGCAAGGTCAATGTCCAAAACTCAGAAATATCTGTCCTGAACAGCCAGCATAGATATGATGAAACCAAATTGAATCTGGAGCGAGACATCAGCAATTCCTACTACACGTATCAGGGCGTGCTGACACAACTCAAACTGGAACAAACCAGTTTGGAATCTGCTCAGGAAAATTTCGCCCGGACGCAAGATGCCTTCAAACTGGGACAGGCATCCAATGTGCAGTTCAGAGACGCTCAACTCAATCTGTTGCGTGTCAAAAACAGAATCAATGATCTACGCTTTACCGCCAAGCTCAACGAATTGGAATTGATGCGACTGAGTGGGCAGTTGAGCGGGAATGAATAACTCATAGGAAGGAATCAAGGCGGGAAGACGCAGAAAACATCATTTTGTGCGTCTTTCCGCCCGCCCTCTAGTAGAGAATTGGAATCCTGTAGAAGATTAATGCGCCAACCAGGATTGGTAATAGGTTCCATCGTCTAACGTGAGGGCATGTTCGGTGATTTGCAGTGGCCGAAACGTATCGATCATAACAGCTAATTCTCCTGTTTCTTTTTTACCAATACTTCGCTCATAAGCGCCTGGATGTGGTCCGTGAGGGATACCGGCAGGATGGAGCGTAATGTAACCTTTGTCGATATCGTTTCGACTCATAAAATCTCCGTCCACATAGTAGAGCATCTCATCAGAATCGATATTGGAATGATTGTAAGGAGCAGGAATGGCTCTGGGATGATAGTCGTATAACCTAGGACAGAAGGAGCAAATGACGAAGGCAGAGGTCTCAAATGTCTGATGAACAGGAGGTGGTTGATGCACTCTTCCTGTGATTGGCTCAAAATTGTGAATGGAGAAGCCATAGGGGTAATTGTATCCATCCCATCCGACCACATCAAAGGGATGTGTGGCATAGACCAATTCATGGATCATGCCTTGTTTTTTGATTTTCATCAGGAAGTCCCCTTCTTCATCATAGGTTTCCAGTTGTTCCGGTAGTTTGTAATCCCGCTCACAAAAAGGTGCATGCTCTGAGAGCTGTCCAAACCAGTTGCGATAGCGCTTCGGAGTATAAATGGGATGGAATGATTCTGCATAGAGGATTCGATTCTCTTCAGCGTCGAAGTCTATTTGGTAAATCATGCCCCTTGGGATGATCAAATAATCGCCATATTCAAACCGAATATTGCCCAACAAGGTCCTCAGAGTTCCACTTCCCTGATGAATGAACAACATCTCATCCGCGTCCACATTTTTATAGAAGTAGGCATTCATCGATTGGCGTGGTGCAGCCAGTCCGATATGAACATCTGTATTGACCAATAAGGCTTCTCTGGAATCGAGAAAATCATCTTTGGCCTCTACATTGAAGCCTATCAATTTCCTGGCAGTCATGTTTTTCTCCACTGCGATAGTTGGAGAGACATCTATCGCAGGACGAACCTCCTTAACCATGGTCGGACGGTGAACATGATACATCAGAGAAGCCATCCCTTCGAATCCAATGGTGCCAAACAATTGTTCATAGTACAGACCTCCATTGGGTTTTTCAAAGATGGTATGCCGCTTGGGGGGGATATTGCCGAGGGTGTGATAGATAGGCATAAGGATTGGTTAATGGGACGAATCCTCAAATATAATGGCTAGGAAAATGAATACAAACACTTGTTAGTATTAATACGAATGTTTATTCTTGTTCCCATATGGAGCGAAAAATTACCCGGGAGCAATTCATTGAAGAGAGCTTGAAACTCTTTCACCAAAGAGGCTACAAAGCAACCACCATACGAGAGATTGCTCAACAACTAAATATTGAGGCGGCAACAATTTATAATTACATCAAGTCCAAGCAGGAGTTATTGGATAGTCTTCTATTTGAGATCGCGAACAAATTCCAATCGGGGATTCGCAACATCGCCACTTCTTCCTATTCTCCATTGGAACAGATCAAATTGTTGATTGCGATGAATGTACGCTTGACTGTTGAGAATCCATATCATGTCTCCTTATTGGTGAATGAGTGGAAACATCTGGATGAAGCTCGATTGCTCGAATTTCTGGACAACAGAAACAGCTATGAGCAACAATTTCAGGCAATTATTGCAGCAGGGATTGAACAAAAAGAATTGCGACCGATGGAGTTGGAATTGGCGACCCACACGATATTATCTGCAATTCGTTGGCTGTTCAGTTGGTATACCCCGGAAAAGGCTCATCTGAATCCTTTTGATATAGAAAAACAAATGATTGATTTTGTGTTGAAAGGAATTGCTGTCAGAGAAGACCTGGCCTACCCATAAAGATTGTCCCACCAATTGCAAATTGCTTGCAATTGGTGGGACCTGGACTAAGTTTTTTGAGGATCAATACTCTCTTTGAGAGGGTCGATTGCGAGGAGAAAAGAAATTTTGATCTTTATTTTTTGATGTCAAAATGCTTAGAATCTCCCGATCTCCTTGTTTGGTGGCTACAGAAAGGGCAGTTCCGATGCCATAGGAATTGACATTGACATCAGCTCCTTTTGACATGAGGTATTTCACAGCTTTGGTATCTTGATTCTTAACAGCCACAATCAGGGCGGTTCCAATTCCGTAGGAATCCTCATCAATATCCGCCCCGGCTGACAACAAGTATTGCATTTTGTTAAAATCACTCTTTTTCGTGGCCATGATCAAGGCAGTGCCAATGCCATAGGAATCCACATCAAGATCTGCTCCTCTTTGGATCAGATATTGAACAGTTTGCATGTCTCCTTTTTTCATAGCAACAATGAGTGCTGTACCAATGCCATAGGAATCTTCATTCAGATCAGCTCCTTGAGAGATCAGATAATTGGCAGTTTCCATATCGCCTTTTTTCAGGGCTGCAATCAAGGCTGTTCCGACTCCATAAGAGTCTACATCCATATCTGCGCCCTGCTTGATCAGATAGTCAGCGGTTTCCATATCTCCTCGTTTGAGTGCCACAATCAGCGCGGTTCCCACTCCATAAGAATCAATATCCAGATCTGCGCCTTGAGAGATCAGGTATTGCATCATCTGCCAGTCTTTTTGTTTGACAGCCACGATCAAGGCAGTGCCAATGCCATAGGAATCTATGTCCAGGTCAGCCCCTTTGGAGATCAGGTATCGTGCTGTCTCCAAATCTCGTTTTTTCACAGCAACAATAAGGGCTGTTCCTACCCCATAGGAATCTTTGTTGATATCTACACCCTTGGATAGGAGTTGTTTGGCTCTTTTTAGATCTCCCTTCTTACAAGCAACGATAAGGGGGGTTCCAACTCCATAGACATCTTTGTGGATATCTTTTCCTGTTGCCTGAACGGATGGAAGGGCTGGCTGATCCTTATTTGTAGAAACGAAGAGGGTTCTTCCCATTTGTTTGAATGAATTGTTTTGCCCCATGATTCCAGCGATATACGACCCCAATTTTGAATGGCCATGTGCATAGGCGGTATTCATAGGATTTTGTTCACCTGCCTGATGTAAGGAGGGATCAGCGCCTGCCTCAATCAGCAACTTTGCAATGGCAACATTACCGATTTTTGCTGTAGTAACCAGAGGCGTTCGGAAGACAGTGAGGGTGATTCTATCCCTCCCATTTTGGATGTATTCTGTATCCAGTGCTGAACAATCAGGATGAACAACCTTCAGCAATTGTCTGATGGAAGAAAGATCCTCTTCTTTGATAGCACTTAGCAAGGATTGACAATCCGAAGACACGGGAGCTGTCTGGTGGACGGTTGGCACTTCGGTGATTGATTCAGAATTGTCCAGAGAACCTTGATCTGTTTCCAGGTTTGGCAGAACTGGAGAGGAAAACGATTCAGGCTTATCCACTTCCAAAGCAATAGTCTGAGGTTTGGCGGGAATCTCTACCTCTTGGACCTCTGGCAAAATATCCGTTGTGGCGAATTCATGCGTGAGGCTAGCAAAAGAAGCAGAAGGTTTGTTCAATACCAGGAGTGTGGAGAACAAAACCGGAGCAATAAAAGCGTATTTCCAATAACTGTGTGGGCTTGATTTTTTTGCGCTCATCTTCAAGATTCTTTTTTTGATTAAGGATTGGTTGTAATTCGTGGTGATCGCCAGCGGTTTGTGATAGGTCGCTACCCTGAGAAGATTCATCTGATATTGATCTTTCTTGACTTCACTTTTGTGGAGCAAAAGATCGTCAGTTTGATATTCTATATTTTTTTCTACATCCTTCCGAAAAAGCCAGATCAACGGATTGAACCACAGTATGATCGCAGCCAATTCGGACAACAGTAAATCAATTGTATGAAACTTCTTCACATGAATGGCTTCATGGGAGAGAATCTGTTCAAAGGTGTCATATTCATACCTTTCTGGGTGAATAAACACATAGTTGAAAAAAGAACAGGGTTCCTTGATCAAGGGAGAATTGATGATGATATACTCCGTATCGTGGATTTTTTCTTTACTTCTGATGACTTGCAAGAGGATACTGCCAATTTGGGTGAGCAAGTTGAGAGAGAAAACCAACACCCCAAAGTAGTAGATGATCAATAGCCAATCCAATACGCCTCTCTGAGGTTTCACAGGAATAGGATTCTTAAGATTGGGAGGAGGAGAAGTTGGCAATGATTCCACCCTAGGTACCTCTATGTCCAAAGGTGTCACGACAGGAAGCTCAGGAGGGGAGAGTATGTCCGATTCCCTTACCTCAGCCGAAGGCTCTATCAATTGGGAGATTACTCCTTGTTGATGAAAAAGGGGCGGTAGTGAGACGAAGGGAAGTGTAAATGCCAGAATGAGACTCCCAATTAAGAAGAATCTATTGGCGCCAAAAAAACTCTCACGCTCAAGTGCAAGCTTATAGAAAAGCCATAGAATGGTAATAATGATCGAAGCTTTGAACAGTAGCGCAATCATGGTGTTATTCTTTATTCTTTTTGATCAAATCAATCAGGTCGTCAATTTCTTCTTCGGAAAGATCTTCTGAGCGGGCAAAATGCGCGAGCATTTTCGGGAGAGAATTGCTAAAATATTTTTTCTTGATGTCTCCCAAATCCTGATCTCTATATGCCTCAAATGGTACCGCTGGACTGTATTGGTGGGTATTTCCCAACAATTTGGACGTCAAAAACCCCTTTTTGACCAGAATCTTGACGATTGTTGCCACAGTATTATAGTGCGGATCCCCTGGCAACTCGGCGATGATGTCCCGGATAAATGCAGATTGCAGCCGCCAGACAACCTGCATGATTTGATCTTCTTTTTTGGTTAGCTTTTTCATATCGAATTCGATTACAATTCGAACATACTAAAGAAATAGTAGATCTCCTAATTTTTTCGGATAAGTACTAATTTTTTAGTGATGAATGTGCAGAATGGAGGAGTGAATAACAGGGAATGTCTCCTGTTGATTTCTGATCGAAAAGGCTGGCAAGAGCAAGGGAGGAGATCATTCAGTCTTGTATGGACGAATAGAGTGCTAATTCGAACTTGAAAGAGGCTTAAGAGGGCTTTGTGCTTTTTAAAAAATAGAAAATCCCTCATTACAGCCTGGAAACGGCTTTTGTGAATGAATGAACTTCGCTGTTTTTGGGCGATGTTGATTCATTCTAAGTAAGTGGACACATGTATATGTGGCAATCATCTTCCACCCTCTCGCTCTCCCGCCAGCGGGAGACATCAGCCCACAAGGCCAGGAATCATCGATTTCTCCCTTTGGCGGGGGCTGAGAGATGAATAGAATAAGCATATGTAAATATGCCCACTTACTGAATTGAAAAATGGCAGATGTGGTCTTGATAGGAGGTTGGGATTCCCATTTTGGCCAAAGTCAAATTAAGAGACAGTTTTGGAATCTGTGCTAAGAATTTTTAGGAGGTATTTTTTTCTCAGGCAAGGCTTTTTTTGTTCTCATAGTGGTGCTATGAGAACAAAAAAAGCCGCAGAATGAGGAAAAAAGACGCATACAAAAAATAAGTGACAGATGTTCAAACAGTCTCTAAGTCAAACTTAGTCTGTTTTATGCGCCAAATGTCGCTTTACAAATTCCAGACAAGTTGCTCGAACGAACAATTGATTCACAGGCTTTCTGAGTCCGTGTCCTTCATTTGCAGCCTCCAGGTACCAAACCTCTTTCTCTTCCTTACGAAGTTTTTCTACCAGTTGTCGTGATTCTGAGGGGGGAACCCGAGGATCATTCGCTCCCTGATATACCAGTAGTGGAATGTTGATCTCTTCTGTATGATGGAGGGGTGAAATCTCTTCCATAAACCGCTTCATATTTGGTTCCCGCTCATCTCCATACTCCTCTCGCCGAGCATCTCGTCGATAGGATTCCGTATTTTCCAGAAAGCTCACCAAATTGGACATGCCATACAAATCTATGCCACATAAAAGGCGGTCACTATAATGGACCGAACTTGCCAGGACCATATACCCGCCATAGGAGCCACCGACTATCACCACCTGCTCCGCATTCAATTCGGGTTGATCTCCGATCCAGTCCAACAGCGCTCCAATGTCCTTGACTGCATGTTCTCTCAGGGTGTCATTATCCAGCTGGGTGTAGGTTTTGCCATAGCCTGTCGATCCCCTGATATTGGGCGTCAAAATTGCCATCCCTTGATTGTGGAGCAGCTCTGTGATTGGGCCGTTGATGATTCCTGCCTGGCTTTCTGGTCCTCCATGAACCGATATCAGGACAGGGTAGGGGGGAGCAAATTCTGTTGATGGGCGGTGATAAAAAGCCGGGATTTCTCTTTGTCTGCCTTCTGTATGATCATGATCGAATGTGGGAAAGTGGATCAGTTCAGCCATGGGTTGATGTGTAGATCTGTTGGCCAATTGAGCTGTCCATTGTTGGAGAGTTCCTGTTTCCAGTTCGTAAGAATAGAGATCTGTAGAGCCAGAAGAAGAGGTGTGTGAAAAGGCAATAGTATTGTGATGAGGATGAAAGGAAATGTTTGCCACTGCTCCCATGGGTAATTGCCCAAATGATTGAATCTCAAAGGTCTCCGTATTCATCCAATAGAGGGCCTCCATCGCTGCCGCACTGACCACAAAGGCCAGCCACTGACCATCCGAAGAGAGACTGAGTTCGCTTACATTCCAGGGGATGTCTTCGGTTAACACGATATCCTCTCCCGTTGAGATTTCCCTTAACCGCAGATGTTTGAATTCCGAGCCTTCATCACTACTATAGAAGACTCTGCTCCCGTCCTTGTTCCAGACAGCAGCACCATAAGAGATGGGAGTATCATTAGCTGGTCCGATTGACTGTAAGCGTTTTTCCTTCAGGTCAATAACATATGGATACATCTCATTGACAGACACATAGCGTGCTGCCAGTAAGTGTTGTCCATTGGGAGACCAGTCTGCCAAGATCCAGGTGCCCTCAAGATCCAGGATTTTTTTTGCTGATTCAACTGTCTGCTGATTCATCAGAAATAATTCTCGATTCTTTCGGTCTTGTGCAATTTTGAGATAGGCTATTTGTTGACCACTTCTGTCAAATGTTGGCCATTCAAAGCGATGCTGACCATCCGTCAAGCGCTCAGATTTTCCATTTTCTAGATCAAATCGGTACACTTGCCATTGTTCATTTCCATCCTGATCACTGGTATAGATCAATTCATGCTCTTCAGGATTTGGATTTGCCTCAATGTGAAGAGCGGTAGATGGAAACCCCAGTATAGGCAGAAATTCTTGGCCTGGAGCCGAAATGCTATGTAAGGTCGGCCTAACCCCTCCTTTGCTTTCCCAGACCAACATGCCTTTGCCATTTGGGTTCCAATGACTCATGCGTGTGACCTGACTTCGCTTTTGCATCAACTGGAAAGTCTCCATAACGTATTGCCAGCTAATCCGTGGAAGAGAGCTCGTAGTAATTGAAGGCGGCTCTGGCACGCCTATCAAGCCTAATGTTGTTATGAGGAGAAGGAGAACGCATAGCACAATGCCGCATATCCATTTGACAATCCTGATGATGAGTTTCATGTTGTGAGTGTTGAGAATGAAAATAAGAAGAGGAAGGATTGTAGGAATACCTGATTGTGGACACAGGATATATGCGATCATAATTCAGAGGAGGCAAAAGGTTACAATCAGAAATTTGCTGAAGAGCCTTTGGATAGAGGATGAGCAGGAGGCATGACCATCTGAGCTTATTTCCCCGACTGTCATCCAACCTTCAAGCGACAATCCCGCAACTCTCACCAATATATTTCTTCTACGATTAGGAATATAATCACTAGATTTGTTCTGCAATTAGGAGTGAAATATGTTTCTCTATGAAATTTTCCCGTCTAGGTGAGTTCGAAGAACTGGTATTGTTGACCATCGGTGCTCTTGATGACAATGCCTATAGCGTGTCAATCAAGCAAGAACTTCAGAAGCAAACCCAACGATCTCCTGGCATTGGAGCCTTGCATTCTGCCTTGAGTCGTCTGGAGAAGAAAGGCTTTGTTAGTTCTTATGAAGGAGGAGCTACCAAAGCACGTGGTGGGCGCCGAAAACGCTACTATCAGATTACCGGCGCTGGAAAAGAAGCCCTGATAGCCATCCACACCATTCGCAACCAACTCTTTAATCGAATTCCGGGATTGGGTCTTTCGGGATTCTCAGGACTTACATTTGGATAGCTGCCTATGTCTTCTGAAGATCCAACAACAAACACTCCTCCTCCTCAACCGCCAAAGTGGGCTGAGCATTTTCTTGAATGGTTTTGTAAGGAAGAATATCTGGAAGTGCTCAAAGGGGATGTCTATGAATTGTTTGCGCATCGAGTCACTGAAAAAGGAGTGCAACGAGCCAAACTTCATTTCGTGATAGATGTTTTGGATTTATTTCGCCCTTTTGCCTGGAAACATGTTTGGAACAACAGCCCGAATAATCCTATGATTCGTCATCATATCCATGCCAGCTTCCGCAATCTATGGCTTCATCGTGGATCAAGCCTGATCAATCTATTGGGCTTGAGTTTGGGGATGATATGTGCGATTTGTCTGTTTGTAAAGGTACAATATGAATGGACCTTCAATCGAGACTATCCAGATGCAGATCGGATCTATCGACTCGTCTCGGAAATCAATGCGTATGGGAATCGAACATATAGTGGAGGGAACTTCTATCCAATAGCGGAAGCCCTGGAGTTGGATTTCCCGGATATCGAGGCCGTTGCATTGATTGATGGAACCTTACGCGGATCCGGGATCAATATCATGAATTCTGAGGGGGAGCGAGATCAGTTTAAGGTTCGGGAAATTGCGATGGTGAATGCTGATTTTTTTCAGGTGTTTGAGCATGAATGGTTGATCGGAAATCCATCCAAAGCCCTTCAGCAACCGCACTCGGCAGTGATCACGGAAGAATTAGCTTTGCGCCTGTTTGGAAGCACAAATGTTATTGGCAGACGATTGGGACTGGAAAATGAATTCGATGCAGAGATTACAGGATTGATCAGTTCTCCCTCTCCAAATTCTGATGTGGGATTTCATGTGTATTTTTCTCAAGAATTGGCCATTCCCAAGCGATGGGGATTGTATTCATGGGCGGGTTCTTCTGGGTCGGTCCAGTGTTTTGTCAAGCTCACATCCCCTGAATACGTCCCCCGAATCGAAGCATTGCTGCCCGATTTCTTACTTAAGCATCGGGGAGAAACACCTGAGGAATCCATTGTTATGTCATTGCAGCCCTTGTTGGAGATGCACTTTGACCCTCGCTTTCATGTGTATGATATTGCGCCTGTTTCGCGATCATCGGTGTGGGCATTGGGCTTGTTGGGACTGCTCTTATTGTTGACAGCTTGTATCAACTTTGTGAATTATAATACTGCCATTATCAGCAAACGAGCTAAAGAAATCGGCATTCGAAAAATTCTTGGGAGTCTCCGAAGGCATATTGTTTTTTATTTCCTGAGTGAAACAGCCATCCTTGCTTTGGTTGCACTCTTGCTCGCCCTTGCTATCTCTTACCTCCTGCTTCCATTCCTGCAACCTCTTCTGGGGATAGAATTGACATACATGCCTTTATATTCAGCTTCCTTTTGGCTGCTTGCTGGAATGATTTGGGCAGGAGTAACACTGTTGGCAGGCTTCTATCCAGCTCAACTATTGGCCCGACTGTCGCCAAGTCTTGCGATTCGCAGGCAAATCAGCAAGAGATATGGCAAAGGATTGAATCTCCGAAAGGGATTGATTGTTTTCCAATTTTCGGTAACGCAAATTTTGGTGATCTGTGTCATGGTTGCCAGTCGGCAGATGGATTATTTTCTTGAAACGCCATTGGGACTCAACAAGGAGGCTGTGCTTGAGATGGGCTTACCAATGGGCAATGATGAGCCCCAACGTCTGAGTTTTCGACAACAGTTGATGCAGATCCCGGGCGTACTTTCAGTGAGTTTTTCTAATACTGGATCTGCCTCAACAGATGCATGGAATTCTCCGTATGAATATACCCCAACTGGGGCTGAGTCTCCTTTGTTCAAAGGCAAAACACAAGTCAAAGCTTCAGATGAAGCCTTTCTGGAGGTCTATGGCATTTCCTTGTTGTTGGGCGATAACCTCAGAGTGAGCAAGGAGAACCCACAGCTACTTATCAATCAAACGTTCCTGGAGGAATTGGGAGAAGTGGAAGCTGCGGATGTTATGGGATCAAAACTGACGATATGGGACAAACCCTATCGAATAGTTGGGCTTGTCGAGGATTTTACTACCCAATCCTTGAAGCAGGCCTTTGTTCCTGTTGCGATTATTGCCAATCCTTCCAATCATCTGTGTGGACTCAAGCTTGATCCTGCACGGATTCAGCAATGCATACCGGCTATTCGGGAAGTTTATGGATCTTTTTTTCCCAACCATTTGTTTGACTATCATTTTCTGGATGAGCGCATTGCTCTGTTTTATGAAGCCGAAAGGCGAAGTACGCAACTTTTTCGTTTGGCGGCGGGCATAGCCATTGTGATTGGCTGCATGGGCTTATTTGGCTTGATCTCCTTCCTCACGAGCAGAAGATTCAAGGAAGTTGGCATCCGAAAAGTATTGGGAGCAGACATTGGCGATATCATTCGCCTGTTTTTGATAGAGTTCAGTTGGTTGGTCGGGATTGGTTTTGCCATTGCAGTACCTGTTTCCATTTATTTCATGAACACCTGGCTGGAAACTTTCGCCAATCATATTCAACTGGAACTGGACGTTTTCCTGATTACCTTGGGATTTTCCAGTCTATTGGTTGTCTTTACGGTGGGATATCAAGTATATCGCGCGGCCACAGCCGATCCTCTGGAGAGTATTCGGACAGATTGAGGGCATCGTCTAGGAAAGTCTACTTTTTCTTTCTCCCAAACATCCGATAATAATACCAGGCAGCGATCCCGCCAATAAGGGAGAATGCAGCCAGGAGCCAGAAGACATCTTGATGTCCAGCTTCTCCGGCAGACTGTTCCAATAAATATCCGATCACTGGACCTGCAAAAATATCCGGGGTATATCCGATGAGAGAAATTAAGCCTACAGCTGTTCCTGTAAGTGCGAGTGGAATACGCCCGGTTTCCATTACTGCAAAGTATAAGGCACGTACTGCATACACTCCGGCCGATACCACCAAAATTGAGATGAAAAAGAGAATACTTGTCGAATCAGAAATGATTCCGGAAGCGAATAATAGGGCACCAAAGAATGAAAGGATAAAACTCACCAATAACCAAAAAGTTGTGTGTGTACGGTCTGCCAAAATTCCAATCAACACCCCAATGATCGGACGAATCACCAACAAAAAGGTCCCTACCTGGGCCGATTCCACCTGTGTATAGTGCATTACCTCCTGTGCATATAGTGAGATGATATCTGTGACCTTGTAGCCGACATAGGCACAGAGAATGATGATCATCAAAAGCCAAACGGCAGGCAAACGCAACACCTCTCGTAATTGTCTGGAAGTAATGGTCTCCTGAATGGCCTCTGTTGCTCTTCTGTCTTCCATTTTCATAAATCTCCACACACATATACCCACCAAAGTTACCAGTCCGGAGGATACCAAAATCACATATCTGAAGGCTGCCTGATTTTCTTCTACTGTTGCATGGAGGGTGTCTGTGGGAATAAATACAGAAAAAATAAACACACCCATTGCACCGAATAAAGCGCCTACCAAGCCCCGACCGCCATCCAAAAATCCAAAAGCTTTGCCTTGAGAAGTAGCGCCTCCCCAGAGTCGGGTAGCCTTGATCATAGGGGCCCAGAACAAAAAAATGGTGGTAAATCCCCAATACCCATAGAGGATTTTTAGTACAAAATAGGTGGGAAAACTCGCATAGACCAATCCGCCCAAAGCTGTCATCCAAAGGGCGAAAGCGATCAATTTCCTGGCCGAAAATTTGTCCGCTAATGGACCTCCCATAAGATAGGAGAGCAAAGCGACAATTCCATAGACCGAAAAACACAGCCCCAATTGCACATTGTCTAGTGCAAAAGTCTCAAGTACTGTAGGTCGAAAAACCCGCGTAAGAACAAACGGAAGAATAAATACAGATTCTCCTGCAAGAATCAGAAGGAGGAGAAAATGCCAAGGTGCTTTGTTGGGGGGATTCATACGAAGGGTGCTTAAGTCGGGAACGCCCATCGTTTCAGTGAGAGGCAAGCCTCTCCAAAGCTACAGATATTTTTGCCATTTCTTGTTTTTGTTTAAGAGACTGTTTTGACATCTGTGTTGAGAATGTTTATGGTGTATTTTTTTCTCAGACAAGGCCCTCTTTTGTTCTCATAATGGTGCTATGAGAACAAAAAAAGCCAAAAAATGAGGAAAAAAGACGCATACAAAAGATAAGTGATAGATGTTCAAACAGTCTCTAAGTGGTAGCTATCCACTCCACAATGAGAAGGATGGACGATCGATATGTCATCAATATTGGTGGATCGATAATGAAGTGCCAAATGATTGGTAATTAGGACATCCTTAGGAAGTTCTTGAACAAATTTGAAAAAAAAATCTCTCCGCTGGTTGCAAATCGAAAATGGATCACATAAAGAAGAAAGTTGACGTTCGAATGAATCCTGCATCAACGAGAACACATTCCTGCATATCCGAATTTTCTTTGTGAAAAAAAATATCTGTCAGATATCACATCAAGTTTTTATTGAGAGGAAACAAAAACCGAGAACAGCATTCAATCACAGGATTTTGTTCACACGGAAGGTGTGGAAAAGATCCAGCGAATTCGATCACCAACTTCTTGTCAGGAACTGAATAACACCAAATGAATTCAAACACGATGAAACAACCAACAAACGAATCAAAAACTACTTCCATGCGTCCACCTTCGCCCTATGTGGATGCCCCGATTGGAACAATCATGATGTATGGTGGAAAGGACCCGATTTCTCTTGCTCAATATGGCTGGCGGGTGTGTGATGGGACGCTCCTGTCAAAACAAGAGTTTCCGGAGCTTGAGAGGGCTCTCGACGGTGCCTATGGAAGAGATGGGGAGGATTTCTATCTGCCAGATTGCCGTGGAATGTTTGTTCGAGGTGTGGATGAAGGAAGAAAAAAGGACCCGGATTCTGCTAGCCGAACAGAACAAAAATCAGGTACAGGCGGCCATAGCGGTGATAAGGTAGGCTCAGTACAAGAGCAAGAAGTAATGCAACACAAGCATTATGCAGCTGCGGCCCATGAACATCGAATGGGAGCGGGTAAAAAAATAAAAATTTTGATGCCCTCATATTCTGGAACGCAACATAACACCAAAGATCATGGTGGCAAAGAAACACGCCCTGTCAATCTCTATTTGTATTTCATTATCAAGGCTGAACAGAGCAAATGAACCACAATCAGCCTTTAGTTTTTTCATGTCAAACAAACACTAAATGTCAAATATCATGCAATCCATTTTTCAATTGTCTCCTCCCTGGTATACCCTTTGGAACAAAATCCATTCTTCCATCGGAAACGCTCCCGGTATACTGGTTCAGGAGTTGGATACTTCCGCACATCCATATTCGATTACCCTCACGGTTGAGGATCGAAATAGAGCTGTAGCAATTGCATCTATTCTCACTCCCTACTTCGATTTTGACAATATTGGAGTCAAAGTCATTGTTACAGACAAAGATGGAGATCAGGTCCCAGTGAAAATTCCACGATCTGCCGATGAACTGATCGCATTGATCGAAACAGCTTTGGGACAAAACAGATGGTTCCAAAAAGTGGAAAGTCGGCACATCTACCCAGGCTCTCCCAATCATGGGGTCTACAGCATTTTTTCGCGGGCCGTCATTCAATTTTTCAATGATGATTTGCGGGACTATTATTCCAACTTTAACCAGGTGGTGGCTGTAGTCTTTCAGGATATTTTCCTTCCATCTCCAGGCGGAATTTTCCACCATTGTTCGACCTCTCCTTCCGCATATTTTCGATTTTCGGACGCTGACAACCGACTTTTTGTGATTGAGTTGACTGATCCTGGCAATATTGAGCACGCCCGAAGCCTGCTTAGAGGGGATGTTCAATCTCCCTCGCATATCCGGGGAAAAATTGTCAAGGAATCGGTGCCATACAATCCAGCATGGAGTTTCCACATTGACCCTGAATCGATTGAGTTTTTTGAAAAATCCGTTGAAGTCTGCGATGCGTCTATTCAATTTGTGGAGGATAACCTCAAAGATGTCTGCGGATCGACACTTCCCAATTGCGAATGGTGTCCCTGGACCTCACGCTTAGTGGACGAAATCATTCTGTTATAAGGTCATCATGTCAACATAATAGTAGTACAACTTCTCATGAATCAAGAAACCACACAGTTCTACGACATCGTCGTAGTAGGGGCCGGTATGTCCGGCATGTATGCTGCCTGGAAATTGGCAGCCAGCGCACAAAAAGCTCGCATCGCTCTGTTCGAAATGGCAGAATCCACTAACTGGGGCGGTCGGGTAGAGACAGTGCGAATGGGTACTCCTGACGCAGAAGGAAACAAACCTTTCAAAGCTGAATTTGGACCCATGCGCTTTGAAAGAGAGGGACAGAAAGAGCTCGCTACCTTGGTTAAAGATCTTGGGTTGGAATATTCGCCCTTTCCTCCTTATCAATCTTCTCTGGCTCCACATCCAACTTATCAGCTCAAAGGAGAAGAAGCAAGATGGAAAAATCCTCTTTTGTTACTCCTCATGGGAATTCTGAAGATCCTAGACCAATATAAGCCTGGAATGACGGAGTCTGACATGTTTCGGCAAGTTGCCAGCTATTCTGAAGATGACTATGAAGAGTTGAGGCAAACCGCCACCCAAACGATCACCCTCCCAGATGGAACGCAGGAAACCATCCCGCTCTGGCAACGAGGATTCTGGAATGCTCTCAGCGACGCACTCAGTCATCAGGCGATTCTGAAAATTCGCGACACTGGCAATTTTTATCACCTCATACCTGACAATCCCAATGCCATCGAATGGATTATCTTCTGGTTGAGGGGGCTGCAACCTCATGATGAATTGGTTGGAATCAAGGGGGGCTCCTGCATGCTCTCAAAGAACCTCCTGATAAAATTGAAAGAGCAATCCAAAGGAGGGAACCTAAGTCTGTTTCCCTCCCACAAGTTGATCTCTTTGGAAGAAAAACTGGGGGATACAGTCTTGACATTTGAAAAAATCAATCACCCCAAAACAGTATTGACTGTCAAAGCGGGACATGTCATCCTGGGATTGCCAAAAACACCATTGCTGAAATTGTCTGTCAACTTTCCGGTTCCAATTCGACAGGATCTTGAAGCTGTGATCAATTTTCCCTTATTGAAATGTTTTTTTGTAACTCGCAATCCCTGGTGGGACGAAGACATATCCCCCCAAACCGGGGCTTGGACCATGCCCACGAGGGAGGTGCATTATTATCAAGAGCATGTGATGCAGCTTGAAGAAAGAGGGAGAAAAACATATGAAGACGAACTGAATGGAGAGATACCCCTGAACAGATTGATTAAGGCTTTTGGCAAAAAAGGAATCAGCTTGCCCAAAGATGCTGTCAGTACTCCTAAAAAACCTGGAAAAACCGAAGGTTGGGTGTTGACTTTTCCTGATCGTGTCTTTTTCATTCAAAAAGAGGACCTATCCATCTTTGACAAAAAAGGTGCAGGAATGGTGATGGTCTATACAGACCGTCCGGCAAGTGAATACTGGAATGATTATGTTGCAGACCGTTCATGGCATGATCAGGCAGAGATTTGCAAAAATCCTAAACTGAAACACCGTTTTGTGAAGTATCTGAGTGAGGAGCCAACAGTCCGTCAACTCCTCCTGAAACAGCAAGTGGAAGGAAAAGACCGAAAGACTGAGAGACTTCAGTTTATGGCCCCTTTTACCCATTTGTCAAGTTGGGAAGAAGTTTTTCGGCAGATTCAGGACGACATCATCGAATATGGATTGAGGGATTGGGGACTTGAGCCTTATGGCGCAGGTTGCCACGCATGGCGACCCAATTGTAAATCCTGGGAGGTGAGAGAACGGATTCAGGCATTTGCTTTGTTGGGAAATGACAAGGTAAATAAGAAAAATATCCATATCTGTGGAGAGGCCTATTCTGATTATCAGGGATTTATTGAGGGGGCTTTGCGAACTGCCAATAAAGTGATTGGCATCATCTCGGCCTCATAAAGCTAAGTATCTGGGCAAAATTCCATTTCAATGGCAATGGCAAGATCATATTGCCATGAATATTGAACAGGCGAATTAAGAGTTGCCCTTCTGCTGCAAACTTCATCCCAGATTCAACCCAAATCAAAGGAGGTGGCAAAGACCATTCATTTGATTTGGGATCTCATTTCTTGACAAAATCCTTACTGCTCCAAGGATGGGGTGGTTGGCAGAACAATGGGTTACCAACCCTTGATTTGCTTGAACCATTAATTTATCAACTTCTCTGATTCAGGTTTCTCTTCAACCATCTTCGCATGGGTTTTTCTATAAACCGATAAGTAAGAGAGGCAATTCCAATGAGCAACAGCATAAAAACAGATGCAGCCACCCATTTTGTCTTCAGGTCAATATCTGGTGTTTGCATGTCAGTCTGTCCATTCATGATGGAATAGAGCAAAAAGGACCCCATGATTGGGATATGAACCATATAGATGGAATAGGAAATGTCGCCCAGGTAGGTACACACGCGATTGTTCAGGATTGTTCTTGTCCATCCCTCTACATAAGCAGCATGCAAAATTAACAATGAGAATAGCCCAACTGTAAAGACATCTGGCAACCAATCTCCCGACCACATCACAATCAAGAACCCACAGATTCCCCAGAACCAAAATCCTTTCTTCAATCTCTCTCTTTGCCAGTCCTTACGATACAATTCATAAATCAACATGCCTGACACAAATCCGCATAATCCTCTCAGTAAGGCAAAACCCGTAACCAAATCAATGGAATTCTGGGCTTGAGGTAGAATGGGGCCTTCTGAGACAGTTTGGGCCGCATTGTATAACTCTGCATAAATAGGCTGAATGACATACATAATCACGAGTAATGTCCCAGTGATTGTTCCAGCAAGTATCCATTTGGTGGTAGCGCTTGATTTGGATAGGAAGGAAAACATAAACGGAAAGACCAAATAGAGGAACCATTCTACACTGATCGACCAGGCAGGCAAGTTCCAGCTAGCTTCCAGGTGCATCCCCCATGCCTGTATCAAGAGCAGGTTTGTCGGAATGCTCCACGGACTAAATACCTTTTGAATGTTGACGGGCACTTCATCGAAGCCCAGCTTGGTCCATAGCACAATGACCCACCCCAATATATAGAGGAAGGTAAACAAGTGGAGAGGATACAACCGAGCAAAGCGGGCCTTCATGAAGGTCATAAAGCGTTTTCTGTCAATCGAGTCCTGAAACCATTGCCCATAAACATGAACCATGATGAATCCACTTAGAACAAAAAATAAATCCACCATCAGGTAGAATTTGGCAAACAGCATATTCCCCTCAGGAACCAGTGATCCCACGACTCCTTGAAAGTGGAAAATTGCCACAATAAGTGCCGCAAACCCTCTCAAAGGGGACAATGTGGGAATAAATGAGGGTTGATTCACAATAGGGCGAAGGCTGTTTTTGGCAAGGTATATATTGGAAAAAAGAGCTGCTGCAAAGGAAGACAAGTGCAGCTAGAAAAACAATTTTGTGCTTGAGAGACAGTTTAAACATCTATCACTTATTTTTTGTATGTGTCTTTTTTCCTCATCCAGCGGCTTTTTTTGTTCCCATAGCACCACTATGAGAACAAAAAAGAGCCTTAGCTGAGAAAAAAATACACCATAAAAATTCTTAGCACAGATTCCAAAACAGTCTCTGAATTCCTATAGGTTCATGAAGGAAGGAGAATTGGGAACTTGATTGTGATGAAGCCGGGAATGAGGGAAGACTCTGAATAAGCTACATTCATTGATCACGATACTGCCTCATGAGACTGGACAATCCAGCTTTCATTTTAGGCGAAGTATCCTGCTTTTTGGTGTAAACAAATGTTTATTTAATATTTTATAGGATTTGTGGAAATTTTCATGTGAACATATGATTTTTTTTTTATAAGTTGTCTGCTAATGAATTTGGAATAGCTGGATAGATTGAGGCGATGATTAAAAGTTTCGCTTTATTCTTAAACACTATTTTCAGGTTAATACCTTGAGATAACAATCATGAAAGGCTCAAAAAATCATTTTGGTGCTATATAGCATCACTTACTATTGGATTACTCGTGAGTTAATTGTGTAGGAAAAAGAGATCTTTTGGTTAGACAATAATAGGATACATACACGAGATATATGTTCCTGATGATATAGGCTACTCAAGCTTTCCTCCCCAAGCATGAGAAGCATAGTTCTTTTTATTCTATAGATATATTAAGTAAGGGGGCGCAATTAAATTGCAGGATCTTGTTCCTCCCCCAACCCCCTCCAAAGAGGAAATCGTTGATTTCTGGCCTTGTGGGTTGATGTCTCCCGCTGACGGGAGAGCGAGAGGGTGGAAGATGATTGTCAAATATAAATTTGTCTCCTTACTTATATAGGCATTGCATTTATCATTCACCCTAACTTTATGACTAATGATCAACCTTAAAAAAGCTGGCACATTTCTCGTGCTAGTCCTACTTGCTACCTCATTTGTATTTTCTCAATCACCGGCCCAAAAAGCTTCTATAGCGAAACAATATGATAAGGCCAAACTGGAGGCTTTGGGTAAGCGCCTCCTGAAAAATCAACAGGCTGCCAAGGATCAAGTGGTAAAACTTGCTGCGCAAAATGGATGGCCTACCTCTTACTTGCTCGCTAATGGGTTTGGCCATGCGGAAATCGTCAAAATCGGTCCCAATGGCAAGCCAATTTATTACCAAACAGATAATGTGGACGCGGCTACCTCTACCCGTGTTGATCATCTGAATAGCGGAGGATCTCTTGGCTTAAGTCTTGATGGTCAGGGCATGACTGCCCACGTTTGGGATGGTGGAGCTACGCGTGAAACCCATCAGGAATTCGATGGCCCTGGAGGCAATAATCGTGTTACTCAAGGAGATGGGGCTACCAGCCTGAGTGATCACGCCACACACGTTACGGGAACCATCGTAGCATCTGGGTTCACCGCTGCCGCACAAGGCATGGCTACACATGCGCAGGCTGAGACCTTCGATTGGAACAGTGATCTTGCTGAGATGACCACTGAAGCCTCAAGTGGCATGCTGATCTCTAATCACTCTTATGGGTATGGTTGGCGTAATCAGTTCGGACAGATTCAGTTGCCAGCCTGGTACGGGGGAGCCTACATTGCAGAATCCAGAGATTTGGACGAAATCCTCTACAATGCGCCATACTATATGATGTTTAGCTCAGGAGGAAATGACGGAGATGACAATACTGCCAATACCAACCCGTTGGATGGCAATTCTAATTATGACAAACTGAATGCTTTTAAGTGTTCAAAAAACAATGTAGTAGTAGCTGCGGCCAATGACGCCAATGTCAACGCAGATGGTACCCTTAATTCTTACTCTATCGCTTCATTTAGTAGCGAGGGGCCAACAGATGATTACCGGATCAAGCCAGATATAACCGGTAATGGAGTGGGACTATATTCTCCCCTTTCTACCAGTAACTCGGCCTACGGAACCTATAGTGGAACCTCTATGTCCAGTCCCAATGTAGCGGGGTCTGCCTTATTGCTCCAACAACATTACAACAATGTCAAAGGAAGCTTCATGCTTGGGGCGACCCTCAAGGCATTGATTCTACACACTGCTGAAGATGGTGGGTCAAATGGACCGGATGCCATCTATGGATGGGGGCTTATGAACGCCAAAGCAGCAGCAGAAGCCATTAATGATGAAGGAAATACAAGCATGATCCAGGAGCTAACCCTCAATCAAGGACAAAGCTATCAAATTACGGTAAGTGCCGCAGGAGGTCCTTTATTTGCCTCGATCTGTTGGACTGACCCCGCAGGAACAGCTAATACAGGTACAGCTAACTTGACGACACCCGTATTGGTCAATGATCTCGACATCCGCGTAACGCAGAACAGCGACACTTATTTGCCCTGGGCTTTGACCAGCATTACAACCAATGCTCAGCAAGACAATGATGTTGATCCTTATGAAAGAGTGGACATCAACAATGCCTCTGGATCGTATACCATCACTGTGACGCATAAAGGTTCCTTAAGCTCTGGAAGTCAGGCGTTCAGTCTGGTCGTAACAGGCTTAACGGCTTGTACCTTGGCAGCTCCCGGCAACCTTACTTCCTCTAATGTTGGAGATAACAGCTTCGATCTTAGCTGGAATGCCGTAAGTGGTGCCAATGGCTATACTGTAACGATTGGTGGTAGCTCAACTACCGTTTCTGGAACAAGCTATTCTGCCACTGGCCTCACTGCAGGTACATCTTATGACGTTTCTGTCAGTGCGAACTGTTCCGGCGGAGGGAGTGGAACAGCGGCTACTACGAACGTAACAACCACGGGTACTACACCCCTAAATTGCTCTGGCACAGTATCCAGTTTCCCCTATGCAGAAGGATTTGAATCAGGAGCGGCCTGGACTCAGGAAGGCGGCGATGATGGAGATTGGGTGCATTATTCGGGCAGTACACCTTCTTCAAGTACAGGACCTGGTTCTGCTTCAGAAGGGAGCTTCTATCTCTACCTCGAAGCATCGACCAATGGAACTCCCGGACAAATTGGGAACAATGCGACTGCAATCCTTGGAAGTCCCTGTTTTGACCTGAGTGGTGCTTCCTCTGCTGATTTTTCATTCGACTACCACATGTACGGATCGAATATGGGCTCTCTTACAGTTGAGGCTACAAATGATGACCAGACTTGGTCGAACATATGGAGTCTGTCTGGAAATCAAGGCAACCAGTGGAATTCAGCTAGTATTGATCTGAGTTCTTACGCTGGAGGGACTGTGAAACTACGATTTGTTGGTACTACCGGTCCGGGTTGGCAAAGTGATCTGGCTATTGATGATGTTTCTTTGACAACTGGTGGAGGGGGAGATACACAAGCACCTTCTGTACCAACTGGACTCGTTTCTTCCAATGTAACTTCCAACTCCTTTGACGTATCATGGAATGCCTCTACAGACAATGTTGGCGTAACTGGCTACACAGTCTATCTTGATGGAGTCTCACAAGGAACTACCACAGGCACTTCTTATTCCTTCTCAGGACTGAATGCTTCCACTTCATACGATGTGACGGTTGACGCTTTTGATGCTGCTGGGAATACTTCTGCTCAAAGCTCAGCCCTTTCTGTTACAACTTCTGCGGCACCTGATACAGATCCTCCTTCCGTACCGGCAGGTTTGGCTTCTTCCAACATCACCACAAGTTCGTTTGATGTGTCCTGGAACGCTTCTACAGACAATGTTGGCGTAACTGGCTACACTGTCTACCTTGACGGAGCCTCACAAGGAACTACCACAGGCACTTCTTATTCCTTCTCAGGACTGAATTCTTCCACTTCATACGATGTGACGGTTGACGCTTTTGATGCTGCTGGGAATACTTCTGCCCAAAGCTCAGCCCTTTCTGTTACAACTTCTGCGGCACCTGATACAGATCCTCCTTCCGTACCGGCAGGTTTGGCTTCTTCCAACATCACCACAAGTTCGTTTGATGTGTTCTGGAACGCTTCTACAGACAATGTTGGCGTAACTGGCTACACAGTCTATCTTGATGGAGCCTCACAAGGAACTACCACAGGCACTTCTTATTCCTTCTCAGGACTGAATGCTTCCACTTCATACGATGTGACGGTTGACGCATTTGACGCTGCTGGGAATACTTCTGCTCAAAGCTCAGCCCTTTCTGTTACGACGCAGTCTGGAGGCGGCAATCCAACCGTTATCTCTGCCAGCTATTTTGAGACAGGATGGGATGATTGGAATGATGGCGGTCAATTCAATAACAGAGCTTCTAATGCAACTCATGCCTGGGAAGGAACCCGAACGAATCGCATTCGAAACGGAACCTCTTCTTCTCTCACTACTTCAGATCCATTTGACCTTTCCAGCTTTAGTGCAGTGGAGGTTGACTTCCACTTCCGACCTGTTGGCATGGAAAACGGAGAGTATTTCGAGTTGCAGTATAATGACGGTTCTGGTTTTGTTACTGTAGCAACCTGGGTAAAAGATGGTTCCACCATCAACAATAATACTTTCTACCAGTCCATCATAACCTTGAACAGTTCGAGCTACAATCTGTCTGGCAATGCAAGCTTCCGCTTCCAGAATTTTGCCAATGCCAATAATGACCGGATATTCCTCGATGCGATCATCATTACAGGTGATCCTAGCGGTTCCAACTCAGTCTCTGGCTTCACCGTTGAAGTTTCCAATGGAAGCAATGAGGTCCAGGAAATAAGTGCTAAAGAGGTTGGCCTACATATATATCCCAACCCTGTGCAAGACATGCTGTACTTCGAAGTTCCTCAGGAGATCAAGGAAGTATTGGTAGTCAACATGGCGGGTCAGGTAGTGATGCGTATGGAAGGATCGACAGATAAGCTAAACGTCTCAAGTCTGAGCAGTGGCGTTTATGTGCTTACTGTTCCTACTGAAAATGGTAAGATCCTTCGCAAGAAGTTTATCAAGCAATAATCAAGCAATATGGCGCATCGCCTGATAGCTGATATATAGCGTTATAAAGGGCTGCCTGTTAAGGGCAGTCCTTTTTGTATGCTTGAGATTTGGTTTTTGCTCCGGATTGAATGTTCCCAAACCCACGCTTTTTACTTCTCTTCCCACATTGGTAACCACTTGGTAACCACTTTTTTCCCGAAAGAGCGCATTATTTAATTCAAAAGTAGTAATATGTAACTATTATTTGTTACGTTTGGTAACAATTATGTTAAAATAGCATGCAGAAAACTACAAGAAGCAACATTCACTTGTGCATAGTCTCTTTTGGCCTTATCATAGGCTTGGTTGGTATTCTTCATGGAATCCCTGAAATCCTGCAAGGTTCGAATCTGGTTGAAAGCAATTCAGTTAACGCCCTTCCGGAGAACTGGCCAAATAGCGAGCTTTTCACAATATTGAATGGTCAACCCGCCTTCTCAATATTGACAGGCATCCCCTTTTCCCTTTTGGGAATATTAGCCATTATGCTATCAACCGCATTGATCATTCACTGCTGGTTTTTCCTGGAGAGGAATCATGGTCTTCTCATTTTTGCCCTGTTAAATGTAGGTGTTGCGTTTTTCGGAGCGGGAGTCGGAACCCCCATTATGATGGGGATACCCTTGGTGATTTTTGCGATTCTCTCAAGTAGGTCTACAAAGAAAAAGGAAAGAAGTGGATCTGCTGATCAACTCAATCTGCTTGTATTCAGAATCTGTTATGCTTTGCAGATAGTTAGTTGGCTGTTATTCTTTCCGGGCTTCGTCATCATCAGTTCCATTGGCAAGATTCCGGAAGCAATTTTTCTGCTTGTTTTTATGATGATGCCTATTTC
>JBCCGK010000069.1:0-66279 GCA_039029315.1 Bacteroidota bacterium
GAATTGCTACGGCAATCCACAACCTTAGAATGACTTTTAGACAACCTATATACAATCATTCGTGATAATCATTGGTAGCTAAACAAAATTTAAGGGTAAGTAAGTGGACACATTATATATCTGGAAATCATCTTCCACCCTCTCGCTCTCCCGCCAGCGGGAGACATCAGCCCACAAGGCCAGGAATCAACGATTTCCCCCTCTGGAGGGCTGGGGAGGAATAGAATAAGCATATGTAAATACTACTTAACATTGATGAGAATTTCATTTTTTTTCACCTACCATAAAGTAAATAATCATCTGAATCGTCTCCCCCAATAGAAGGCTGACATTGGTCATCATCACCCAATAACCCAATAACTCAATAACTCAATAACTCAATAACTCAATAACTCAATAACTCAATAACTCAATAACTCAATAATCATATGTTTGGACACTGGAAACGTTACGGCTGTTCCCCCAATTGGGAAGATCAACGAAGACAATATCGAAGAAGGGCCTGGAGAAGACCGAAATACAATATTCCTGTCAATATTATCGAACGGGAAACCGAATATGAAGTGCATGTCCATGCGGTTACTTTCCCCAAAGATGGAATCAAAGTGGCTGTAGTAGATGATTTGCTCTACATCAGTGGAAGTAGAAGCCCAGAGAATGAGTCTCCCAACTTCTTTCTGCAGGAATATCCCATCAAATCATTTGAGCGAACCTTTGAACTCAGCCATCGGGTAGACAAGGCCAATATCAAGGCCACCCACAAGGATGGTATTCTGACAATCAAGGTTCCCAAAACAGAATCGGCCCAGCAATCTCAGCAGGAGATTGATATCGAATAATCATTGCTTTTCCCTTGACAAAGTCAGCCATCTGCCTTTTTGGGCAGATGGCTGTCCGCTTATGAAAGCTGAAGAAAGATAATCAATGAATCATGATCCGCTTGGTGGCGACTCGCTCATGTAGATGGAGCTGAAGGAAATAGCTCCCGGCAGGCAGACCTGGCACATGCATCTCCTGCGTATGACTGCCCAGACCAAATAACTGAGGACGTTCCTCATGGACTTTCTGGCCCATCGCATTCATCAGCACTATCTGTACCTCTCCTCCCTCTTCCAGATCAAAGTCGATAGAGACTCTGTCTTTGGCTGGATTGGGATATGCAGTCCAACGATTCAGGGCTTGCGGCTCTGTCAGGCTCATCGCAATAGAGTCTTTGGTCGAAAAAACAGTTACAATTTCCGGAGAGGGAGTCCCGAAGAGATAAGGCTGAATACGTGTCATCGCGACCACAGGTTGATGTTTTCCTGGCGCATACCAGATGTATCGTGTCTCCTCATAATTAGCAATCTGCAAGCCCATCAAGGTATCTTCATAGGTAGCACTTGTCTTGACACGAAGAACACCAGAAATCGTCCCTGAGGGCAAGACCAGATCTCCATATCCGTCTACCACCGTTTCGACTATCCCCGTTCGCTCCCCCACCGTCCCATTTGAACTCTGGGTGGTTCCGCTGAATGTGTCATGGATCGTGTCTCCATACGTCAAGGGAAATCTGAGATATGTCCAGGGATTCGCAGTAAAATCTGCATTCTGGTTGGCGGCCCCATCCTTGCCACCCATGAACGCAAAAGAATCCTGATTGGCGAAATAGAAATGCTCCGTTCCGCTGGCATCTTTGAATCCGATTTCTGCACCCGGATAATTCACCTGTTGAGGCAGAGTAGCCGGATCGACTGCTTCCGAAGACACTGTGCCAATAGGGGTAGCATTTGCAAACAAAGTCCACACAATGTTCGCCCCACTATCTCCTGACATAAATTGGGAAGCCTCGTAGGCATCAAAGACAAATTGCTCTCCAATGGTTGGGTTGCTGTTTGCCGAAGTCAAAACAGATTGTGCAGAAACAGTTAGGCCAATGATCAAAAAAAAGGGAAAAAATAAAACTTTCAGATTCATATAGAGATGTGTTTAAAGAATGAATATTCTCAAACTTACCCGATGAATCTACATGTGACTATGAGGACTTTCAGAACGTCAGCCTTGCCTTTGTGAGCGGTAGGACTCCCCCAACGATCGGTCAGTCATTCCCCAAACTCTCACTCAGCAACATCAAAAAATCCCGACCTTTGATAAATCCTTTTCCCCATTCCTCCTCAAAAGGCTCCGTGATTCCGGCAGCGAGAATCTTATCCATGCTTTGTCCCATCCTCTTGCGAATCATGACCTGCGTATACAGATGCTTTAGTCTGTCTCTGAATGCAATTACATCCTGTCTGTTGCTCAGGTCTCCATGACCGGGAATCACTTTGGTTTCATCATCGATCAGATCGATCATGAAATCCAGATAGGCAATAAACCCTTCAATAGACCCTCCGCTGGAAGCATCAATGAAAGGAAATCCGTAGGTAACAAACACATCTCCTGCATGAAGGACATTACTTGTACGGAAATATACCAAGGCATCCCCATCTGTATGTGCAGAGCTGTGGTGAATGATATCGATGGTCTCCCCATTGAGGTGAAGCCGTAGGCCTTCCCCAAATGTAATCACTGGCCATGACGTCTTGGGCTTGGCAGGAGTTTTCCGATCAAAAAAAGCCTGATACTGATCGGTACTCAGACGCGCTCTCACGTTTTCATGCGCAAGCAGGATGCCTCCTTTCTTGGAGAACGCTTCATTGCCACCCGAATGGTCTCCATGAAAGTGTGTGTTGATCACATATCGAATGGGCGCATCACTTAACGTTTTGATGGCTGCTTCGATTTTGTCAGCGAGCGGCGCAAACTGATTATCGATCATCACAACACCCTCTGGCCCGGTGAGAACACCAATATTGCCTCCTCTGCCTTTGAGATAGTATATATGATCCGTTAGCTGAATCGGTTCAATCACAACCTTGGAAAAGTCTTGTCCCTGGAGAGATTCAGATAGGACCAAGGATGTGAGAAGAATCAGGAGAATAGAAACAAGTTTCATGATAACAGGGGGTTAAAGGAATATGTTCAGGGCAGAAATATACATGCTTTCGCGAAAAAGACAGAGGTTTTTTACGCGAAAAGAAGGTGAAAGAAATAGATGCAAACTTGTGTGGATATTTATTTATACATCAATATATTTGAAATAATAAATTCCAATTTAAAAAACATTCATTCTTTAGCGGTCATTTAATTAGGGAGATATGTTGAAAAATCAACAACGAACATCAACAACCGTCAAGACCAAAGCTTCCCGTATAGGAAAGACCACAGCTTTGCTTGCGTTGGTAGCTATGGGATTCTTTGCCATTGAACAACAGCAAAGCGCCACCGAATCGGCAGAGGCTGAAAGTACTGCCTCTACAGAGTCATCTCTGAGCGAACAATCAGCCGAAAGTTTCTACGGGATTGAAGAATCTGCCGAAAGTTCTGCAGCAACAGAGCAACAAGCTTCAGCCAACGCTGCCGAAAGCGCTTCTTCTGCATCAGCTCAGCAAGCTTCCAGTGCTTCTTCTGCCGCCAGCACAGCTTCCACTGTCAAGTGGGCCAATGTTACTGCCTCTGTAGAAAACCATGCAGGCAAATTGGTTTGGTCAACCTTAATGGAACAAAACACCGATCACTTCGAAATCGAAAGATCTCTGGATGATTTGGACTATGAAAATCTCGGCAGTGTCCGGGGAGCTGGCAAAGGCAAAGCCTTCAATCGGGACTATGAATTCAAGGATGAAGACCTCGGATGGGTCCAAATGCCACGCGTATATTACCGTATCAAGCAAGTAGGAACAGATGGAAAATCTCACTTGAGCGATCCGATCGAATACGATTTCGAGCTGGATTTTGGCCTCTATACGCGAATCGAAGAAGGGGACAATGATCAACTGAATATTCGGTATGCTGCTGATTTTACTGGTCCTGTTGACTTGCGGATATTGACCCTGGACGGGCAAATTGTTGAGCAGAGACAATTAAATGCAGATTTTGATCCTCAAGTAACACAACTCCAAACCACGGACTGGAACCGGGGAGAATATCTGCTACAACTCTCCAATGAGGCACATGCCTTGACCGAGCCATTTACCTTGAATTAGGACATTCCTTTCGATTCATCTACCCTTACGCATATTGGGTGAGGGACACAGAGCACATGGGTGATGTATCCGCGACAGCTTACACCTGTTCGCTGGAGAGAGAAGGCCCAAAGTACCCACTGTCCTACATCCTGCACACACCTCAAGCCCGGAATTCATCCGGGCTTTTGCTATGTTTGCAGGTATGAACGCTTCTCCTATTCAGCTTCTTGGTTTGCCCTTTGATGCAAAATCTTCTTTTCTGCGTGGAGCTGCTCAAGCCCCCGACCTCATTCGCCAAACCCTTCACAATGGATCATCCAACTATCTGGCTGAAAATGGCATCCACATCCTGGAAGATATCGATCTGAAGGATATCGGAAATGTAATCGTTCAGGACTACCAGCAGTTGTTTCAGGCGCTTGCTGGTCACATGAGACCTGATGTTCCGACCGTCAGTTTGGGCGGAGATCACTCCATTACCTATCCCATTGTCAAAGCCCTGCATGACAAGCGAGGAACTTTTGACCTCTTACTTTTTGATGCGCATACAGATTTGTATGAGGAATTTGAAGGGGATCGCTACTCTCATGCCTGTCCATTTGCTCGGATCATGGAAGATGGATTGGTGAGTCGATTGGTTCAGGTCGGGATACGATCAATGACCAAGCATCAACATCAACAGGCGGGGAGATATGGAGTCGAAATCATTCCCATGCGAGAACTGGATCGAATGGACACGCTTTCCTTTGCCAACCCTCTGTATGTATCCATTGATCTGGACGGATTCGATCCGGCTTTTGCCCCAGGAGTCTCACATCATGAACCCGGAGGATTGGTTCCCCGAGACATCATCAACTTTCTCCATCAACTAGATGCTCAGATCATAGGGGCGGATATCGTCGAATACAACCCCATTCGAGATCATGCAGGGATCACAGCTGCCCTAGCCGCCAAGTTGTTGAAAGAATTAGCGGGCATTATTGGGATGGGAAATGGATGAACAGATAGGGACATCTTGCTATTTTTTCGTTTTCACCTGTGAATGAACCGGAATTGATGGATGGAATACAACCTCCTCATACTCACATTCGTCTTTTCCCTAATTGTCTCCCGGAATTGACAGAAACAACGCCTGTCAGCTGGGAGACATGTGACGTTCGTCATCATTTACATACCTATGCTACAAAACTATCTAAAAATCGCCCTTCGAAACTTCAGTCGGCAACCAGCATACACCTTTCTGAACATCATGGGGCTAGCCATCGGCATCGCCGCCTCATTGTTCATTTTGCTGTATGTGCGATATGAACTGAGTTATGATCAATACCACACAAAAGCTGACCGGATTTACAGAATTTCTTCAGACATACGGGAACCAGATAACGCTTTTAAGTGGTCTGTTACTCAGAATCCACTCGGACGACAATTGAAGCAGGACTATGAAGAGGTCGAAGAATATGTCCGCTTGAATGGTATGGGAAAAACCTTGTTCAGACTGGGCGATGATCAGTTTTTCATCGAAAAGGTCTTTATCGCCGATTCCACCATTTTTGATGTGTTTACCTTTGATTTTGTAATGGGGGACCCATCCACAGCGCTGAATCAACCCAATGCCATGGTCCTCTCAGAGACCGAAGCCAGACGATTTTTTGGGGAGAGTGACCCCATTGGCAAACTCCTGCAAACCACTCGGCCTGATCCCTACATGATAACCGGCGTGTATCGGGACATGCCAACCAACTCCCATCTGATTGCAGAGGCGCTCATTTCAGCCAGATCCTTTGGCCCTGATAACAACAATCCAGGGGCATGGGGCAGTTTCAACCTCTACACCTACGTCCTGTTGAGAGAGGGAGCAGATCCAGCATCTTTTGCCTCCAAGCTGCCAGATGTCATAGAAAAGTTTGTGGCTGTTATTTTTGATCAATTCGGCATCACCATCGAATACAAGTTGCTCCCATTGACCGATATTCATCTCACTTCAGATTTTGCGGGAGAACCGGAACCGACTGGAACGATGACCTATATCTACATCTTCCTGGCAGTAGGATTCTTTCTTCTATTGATTGCCTCCATCAATTATATGAATCTTGCTACAGCACGCTCTGCTCGCAGAGCACTGGAAGTCGGTTTGCGGAAAGTATTGGGTTCACATCGCTCTCACCTCATCGCCCAGTTTTTGGCGGAGTCTATGCTGCTGACGCTGGGTGCCCTGCTTGTCAGCATTCTTCTGCTGGTCATCAGCATCCCCTTTCTCAATGAACTCTTTGATCTACATCTTCAGACAAGCAGCCTGATTCAACCTTCCGTTATTGTCAGTATTCTGGGCATCGTTCTGTTGGTAGGGTTTGTAGGAGGCAGCTATCCCGCTTTTTATCTCTCCAGATTTATGCCCGTCACGGTTTTGAAAGGAAAGCTTAGTTCTGCCGGAAGCAATACCAGTCTTCGCCGTATCCTGGTGATCACCCAATTTGTCATTACGATCTTCATGTTGATCGGAACAGGCGTCATTTATGACCAGCTTCAGTATGTTCGTTCCAAGGATTTGGGATTTGACAAGGAGCATGTCCTGACCTTCTCAGTCAATGGCAATCAATTTCAAAAATGGGATGTTCTCTACAGCGAGCTCTCTAATACCTCAGATGTCGTATCAGTTGGGATCTCCTCAACCACACCCGGCAATGGCTATTCCAAGCAACTGATGAATGTCGAAACCAATGAAGGCATGGAACAATATGGGGTAGACAATTATTCTGTAGATTTTGATTTCTTTCCAACAATGGGAATTAAGGTGGTAGAAGGGAGAAATTTTTCGAGGGAATTCAGCACCGATTCCACGCAGGCAGTGATGGTCAATGAAGCCTTTGTCCGTCGCCTCGGCTGGGATGATCCCATTGGAAAAAAAGTTCAGCTGAGTGCCAATGATACCCTCCCCTTCTATTATGTCATCGGAGTAGTTGAAGATTTTCATCAACAATCCCTCTACAATGAGATTGCAGCGCTCCTGTTTGCACCAAGATTCGGACAGTTTTCGGGTCGTATCGTCCATGTACGCCTCAATGGAGGAAAAATCAAGCAAGCCATCGCTGAAATTGAAACGAAATGGCGATCCGTTTTTCCCACCACTCCTTTCGAATATCGCTTTGTGGATGAACGATTCCAGATGCAATATGAGGAGGATGAGCGAAGAGGGAGAATTTTTCTTGCCTTTTCCTTTCTGACCATCTTCATTACCTGCCTGGGATTGCTAGGACTGACCTCCTTCACAGTCGAACAACGCCGAAAAGAAATCAGCGTGCGACGTGTGGTAGGGGCAGAAACCAGGGATATATTGTATTTGTTGACCAAACACTTTGCGATTTTGGTAGCGATTGCGGCCATTCCTGCCTTCGCCGCGGGGTGGTTTGTGATGCGGGAATGGTTGGAGTCCTTTGCCTATCATGCAGATATGAATTATCTCTTGTACATCGGAGCCTTTTTGGGGACGATGTTGATCACGCTGTTGACAACTGGCTATCATGCCCTGAAAGCTGCAAAAGCCGACCCGGTGCATGCCTTGAAGTATGAATAGACAAACAAGATTGCGTCAGAGGAAAAAGGAAAGCGGTATTTCTATTTGTCAAATAAAAAGTGCAATTTCTACCTGAAAACACCTTTCATCTGACAATCATGAAAAACCATTCTTTCCTCCTCCTCCTCTCCATTTTATGTTGTAGCATTGGCATCACCCCTGCCTGGTCACAAACCATCGTCGACAGTGATATCAGCAGTGATACCACCTGGACTGTTGCCAATAGTCCCTATCGAATCACTGAATCTATTCAGCTTGACTCGGGGGTAGTCTGGACCATAGATCCTGGTGTTACTATCACCGTCGATACCCTGAAAATCATCAGTCTCTATGGAACACTCATTGCACATGGGACCGAAACTGACACCATCCACATAGGCCTGACAAACGGAACGCTTACAGGTAGTTACAATCCAGATTATCAATGGTTTGGATTCAATCTCCTTGCGGGGGCAGAAATTCAGCTTCAATATGTCAAAGGGTCTCGCGCAAGAAGAATCGTCAATTATGTTAACGGTGGTCATCCTGCCATAAACTCACATTTCAAACACTGCTTCTTCACGGAGAATCTCTATGGGATCAGGGGGCTAAATGCTGGGAATTCTTCTGTTTCTATAGATAGTTGCTTATTCACCAACACTGATGGGCCGATCTTTCCTTGTGATAATGTGGCCATCAACCATTGCACATTCAATCATTTTAATACCCCTGTGGTGGCCAGAAATTCCCGAATCAATGGCTGCACATTTCTCAATGACTATTCAGGGGCACTCCTCATGCAAGCTGGAGGAGAATTAGACTCCTGTTATTTTGATAATCCTGACACCACCAGCACCTTCTATTCCTTTGATCTTGAATTGCCACAGGATACCTCATTGGGCCTTCCGACCCTTATTCGACGGAATGTCTTTCATACCCCAGAAGCCATGCGCATCTATGGCCCACCTGGAAGCCCGCTGACCATCGAGGACAATGAATTTTGTTCGCCCGTGCAAAAAGTGGCCTTTCAACTCTACTACAATCAACCCATTAATCTCGCTAACAACTGTTGGTGCGAACAAGATATTCCTTCGATCATACAAAAAATACAAGATGACAGTGCGGGTCAATCTGCACCATTTGTGAACATTCTTCCCTTGAACGCAGCATGTGATACAGGTTTTGTCTATCCGGGAGATACCAATCACGATCAAGTCGTCGATCATCTGGACATATTTCCGATTGGGCTTCATCATGCGCAAACAGGCCCTCCTAGGGCCTATCCCAGCAACGATTGGTTTCCGCACTTTGCCAATCCCTGGGGAGATTCCCTGGCTTCAACGGGGGTAGATATCAAACATGCTGACAGCAATGGAGATGGCACCATCAATAAAGACGATACATTGGCCATTCACACCAACTTTTCTCTCACCCATACGAGTACCAAAACTACACATAGCAATGGAATCCCACTCTCCCTAGACATGTCCGGTCTGACGATCAAACCCGGCGATACTGCCCGCATTCCGATTCATCTGGGATCGACGGATATCCCTGCCAATGAAATCTATGGCTTGGCATTCAGTCTGGAATATGATTCTACGATTGTTCTCGGAGGGATGGCCCAACTCAGCTTCCAATCCTCCTGGTTGGGAACCAAAGGCACCGACATGATTTCCTTTATGAAGGAACATGCTGCGGACCACCAGATTGATATGTCGATGGTGAGAACCAATCAGATTAACCAGAGTGGGATGGGTCAGATTGGGGAAATTCTATTGGCAATAGATGCAAATGCCATGCATGGAGATTCCCTCCGGCTGAGTTTGTCGAATGTGTTTGCGATTGATGCAGAAGAGGCAGAGATTCCACTGGTCGCGGAGCAAGTAGAAACCATCACCCTGGATACTACCACAACCACCACCACTCTCGCTCTGGAATTGTTTCAGCGCATTCACCTACGACCCAATCCTGTATCCGATCAAGTCTCCATTTCTCTGGATCAGGGCAACATCCAGTCCATTCGCCTTCTGAATCTTTCTGGACAGATGCTCTATGTTCAAGCAGACATACAGCGTCAGCAAATTTCACTGGATGTACAGAGATTCCCTGCCGGCATCTATCTTCTGAACATTCATACCTCCCAGGGGGAGGTGATGAAGAAGCTTGCCATTCATCGGTAAGAGATCCGTTTTTCTTCCATCATAAAAGAGCCAGTAATTATTTGTAAATTGCTGCCTGTCAATCTGATGATGGATTCCTATGAAGCGAATGTTGCTCCTTTCTGTTTTGCTCCTACCATCTCTGCTTCTAGCCCAAACTGCCCAGGATTCTGTAGATATGCGGCTCCTGGTAGATAGCGCCTACAATCTCCTGTACGTTGATCTAGATTCTGCAAGAGTATTTGCGCAGGAGGTGATGGGGCAAGCAAAAGCGAAAGGTATGTTTTCTTATGAGATGAATGCCTTGCAAACCATTGGGTTTAGCTATCTTGATTCCTATGCCTTTGACAAAGCAATTGCAATCTTCCAAGAAGGATTGAAGCAGGCCAAAGATCGAAAAGATCTTCCAACAGAATCCATTTTTAGCAATTCTCTTGCCTTGGTCTATGAACAGCAAGGCAAATTGATGGATGCCAAAACCCAGTATATACATTCAATTGAGATCAATAGGCTTGAAGGTGATTCCGTAGGCTTATGCATTGGATTGGGTAATCTGGGCAATGTGTATGAAGCCTTGGGAAAACAGGACTCTGCCATTTTGCTGCATAAACAAGCGATGGACATCCGTGAAAAGCGAGGAGACTCTCGGGTTCACAACAATTATCATAATCTCGGAAGAATTTACCAACAGATGGGGCGCTATGATCTTGCAACAGAATTATATATCAAAGCGATTGACAAAAGAATAGAGCTGGAAAAAACCCAATTGGCAGCAGATACCTATAGCAACCTGGGAGGCTTGTTTACAGAACTCCAAAACCATGAGAAGAGCATTTTTTACATCAAAAAAGCGGAAACCATCAATAAAAAGCTGAACAATACAGGAAGACTTGCCCAATGTTATTCTCTACAGGGAACCGAGTATCTCCGGATATTCAATTATACTGAAGCAGAACAATTGTTTCAAAAAGCCCTTAGCATATATGAGAAATTGGGCGATGTTTATGCAAAGACCACCGACCTACACAACCTTGGGAGTGTCTATCTGGAGCAAGACCAATTCGAGAAAGCCATTTCTCATTATCAACAATCCATAGACCTCAAAATTCCATCAAACAATGAAAGAGCCTTGCCAGTCAGTCTGACAGGTTTGGGAAGTGCCTTGAGTCAACAGGGGCGGTATCAGAAAGCAGAAAAGGTCTTGTTGCAAGCAAATGACATGGCCACTGCTCAACACAACCTCACGCAGCAGAAGTATGCAGCAGAAATTCTCGCAGAGCATTATGAAAGAGTTGGCAAACTGAAACAATCGCTCCAATACCAGCGTGAAACCAATTTGCTTAAGGATTCGATCTTTAATCAGGACTATACCAACAAGATGAACCAGCTCTATGTTTCCTTCGAGACAGAACAAACCAAGCGAGAGTTGTTGGAAGAACGAATCAAGTCTCAGGAATTGACACAAGCCAAAGTTGAATCTGATTTGATCATAGCGAGGCGAAACACTCAATTATTAGCTTCGTTTGTAGGCTTGAGCTTATTGGTGCTAGGAACTGCCTTCTACTCCTACCGTAACAAACAAAGAGAAAAATCAAGAATTGCCCAGGTAACCATTACAGAGCAACAAAAAGGGCTTGCTGCAGTCATTCATGCGCAGGAAGAGGAACGCAAACGCATCGCGAAGGACTTACATGACGGAATTGTTCAACAATTGGGAGGCTTGAAACTGGGACTTCAAAAGGTGTTGGCTGACCATCGGGATACTGAGGCAAAAAAAATGATTCATATCCTGGATGATTCTACTCAGGAGCTACGCGCCCTCTCCCATCAGATGATGCCACGGGCCTTAAGCAAGTTGGGATTGATTCCCGCCTTGCAGGATCTGTTGGAAAACAGTCTGACTCACACAGGTATCACCTACCGTTTTGAGATATTTGGGATGGAAGAGGCAGAGAGATTCACAGAAGGGATCGAAATCAGCCTGTATCGCATTGTTCAAGAGTTGATCAACAATGTCATCAAACACAGTGATGCCAATGAGGTCGCGATCCAATTTCTGAAAAGCACACACCATCTGGCCTTGATTGTTGAAGATAATGGCAAGGGCTTCAAAGAAGAGCCTATCAAATCAGGCATCGGCCTGATGAATATCTCCAGCCGACTAGACACGATCGATGGGCAGGTCAATTTTGAGTCCAGCCCGGAAGGTGGAACCCTGGCGACCATTCATATTCCTCTCTCAACATAAGCGGGGAGTTGCCTTGATGAAGCTAGTATTTCTTCTTCAAAACTCTCGTTGGTTCCTGTCGAATAATGCCTGGCAAACTGAGAGACTGTTAGAGTTTTGTTTGTAGAAATTGTTATAGATCATTTTTTAGACCTTCAAGGCACAAAACAAAAACAGAGGATGAAAGACAAACAGTCTCTTATTTTTTAAATTGAAGTGTGACTTTTCAGAACCTGTCAGCTATATTTTTTGTCGAAGAAGCTTTTTTATAAATTGCTGCCTATCAATCTGATGATGGATCATGATAAAGTGTTTGTTCTTCCTCCCAATAGCCCTGATCCCTTTTTTGCTCTCTGCTCAGACAGCCAAGGACTCTTCCGAACTGCAATTGCTGGCAGACAGTGCCTATAATTTGCTCTTTACAGATATTCCCGCTGGTCGTCAATTGGCTGAGGAAGTCATAGAGCGTGCGAAGGAAAAAGGCATGAAGGCCTTTGAGTTCAATGCCCTACAAACTGTTGGCTACAGTTTTTATTTCAATTATGAATTCGAGCAAGCATTGGAGATTTTCTTCCAGGGCTTGAAAGAGACCCAGGAGCATCAGCGGGAAAAAGATCAAAGCCCTTTCCATAACGCTATCGGCATCGTCTACGAACAACAAGCCAAATACACGGAATCTATCCATCATTATCGTCAATCCCTTCAGATCGAAAGGCAAACAAATGACAGCGCATCTATCGGTAGAGCTTTAGGAAATCTGGCCAATGTATATGAAAATCTTGGGAAAGTGGACTCTGCGATTGGGATGCAGAAAGAAGCCATCATGATTCGAGAAAAAAAGAAGACTGATGCCATCCACAACAATTACAATGGGCTGGGGGTGATCTATCACAGAATGGGTCGATATGATCTGGCCATTGAGTACTATGTGAAAGCTGCCACGAAACGAAACGAATTGGGAGAACATCTACTTGAAGCCTATACCTATAACAATCTAGGTGTATTGTTCACAGATCTCAAAAACCATGAAAAATGTATGCTCTACCTGAAAAAGGCAGAAAATATCTATGAGGATCTGGCTAAACCGAGAGAGCTGGCACAAACCTTATCGAGTCTGGGAACTGAGTTTCAACGAATCTATGAATTTGACAAAGCAGATTCCCTCTTTCGGAAGGCCATTGCTATGCACAAAGAGATCAACAATCGGTATTCTGAAGCACTCGATTATCACAATCTGGGTGCCTTATATACAGATTGGAATCAATTGGACTCCTCTATTTTTTACTACCAAAAAGCCCGAAAACTGAAAGAAGAAGACCAAAATGAACAAGGCTTGGTCATCACGCTGGTTGAATTGGGCAATGCCTTAAGTCGAAAATTCAATGGGAAACAGGGAAAAGCTTTGATGTTGCGAGGAGAAGTCATGGCCAAAGAGCAAGCCAATCTCAGGCAAGTTCAGAATGTAACTGAAAAATTAGGCGAACACTATGAAAGAATTGGAGACCTTCAATTAGCCTTGGATTACCAGAAAAAAAGCAATGTCTTGAAGGATTCCCTCTTCAATGAGGACTACATTGATAAGATGAATCAGCTATATGTAGCCTTCGAAACCCAGCAAACCAAGGGCCAATTACTGGAAGAGCAAGTCAAAGCTCAGAAACTGGAAAAGGAAAAAGCAGATGCTGATTTGACAGTTGCGCAACGAACCACACAATTGGCCATCGCGATTGGAAGTTTGCTCCTCATTCTGTTGGGAGGAGGATTTGTCATCTATAGACGCAGACAACAGGAAAAAGAGACCATCGCCCAGGTAAAAATTGCGGAACAACAAAAGGGGCTCGCCGCAGTGATTCAGGCCCAGGAGGAGGAACGCAAACGCATTGCCAAGGATCTTCATGATGGGATTGTGCAACAGTTAGGAGGATTGAAACTGGGCTTGCAAAAAGTTCTATCGAGCAATCGTGATTCAGATGCAAAGAAAATGATCCGAATTCTGGATGATTCTACCCAGGAACTTCGGGAACTCTCTCATCAGATGATGCCACGAGCCTTGAGTGAGTTGGGCCTGATTCCTGCCCTGGAGGATATGTTGGAAAATAGTCTCGCCCATTCTCCTATCACGTATCACTTTGAGACCTTCGGCATCCAGCAGACGGATCGCTTCAAAGAAAGTATTGAAATCAGCCTGTACAGAATTGTCCAGGAACTCATCAATAATGTCATCAAACATAGTGGAGCCAGCGAAGTCAACATTCAATTGCTGAAAACCACCGCGAATCTGGCCCTCATTGTTGAGGACAATGGCAAAGGCTTCAAGCAATCTCCGTCCAAATCCGGCATCGGTTTGATGAATATTTCCAGTCGGCTCGACACCATCAACGGCCAGGTCAATTATGAAGCCAGTCCGGAAGGTGGGACATTAGCGACCATTCATATCCCTCTCACATCATGATTCGACTTTTACTCGCCGACGATCACCCCATCATCACACAGGGTCTATCCAACTTACTTGCGCCTGAGCCCGAGATAGATATTGTTAGTATCTGTGCCAATGGCCTGGAAGTATTGAGTGCGTTGACCCGATATGAGATAGATTTGATCCTGATGGACATCGAAATGCCGGAGATGAATGGCTTTGAATGTGCGGAGACTGTTTTGCAAAAATATCCTTCTCAGAAAATTGCCATGCTCACCATGCACAAGGAGAAATCACTCATCCAGAAATTTCTTTCTATGGGTGTCAAAGGATATTTTCTCAAGACAGTAGAACAAGATGAGCTGCTTCATGGCATCAAGATGATCCACAAAGGCGGTGAATATTTCCCCGCTGATGTCACCAAAACTCTGCTCCAGCCTGAAGTGCTCTCCCCTACCCTAAACCAGGACCCACGAATCAAAGACCTATCCACACGCGAAATCGAGATACTCAAACAGGTCGCCATGGGCATGTCCAATAAGATGATTGCTGAGAAACTCTTCATCAGCCACCGGACTGTCGACACGCACCGGACCAATCTGATGAAGAAGCTCGATATCCACAATATTGCTGGGCTGATTCGATTTGCCTTTAAGAATCAGTTGGTGGAGTAAGGCTGGTTTTCTTGGAGGGGACCTGTACATTTGGGGATGAGCCTAGTTTGCATTGGAGAAATCAAAGACGGTCAGAGTGCTGCCCAAAACATCAGTCGTATTTGTTTTGAAGAAGATGGCTTATTAAAAGATGAGTTTTTGAGCCTGTATCCAGCACTTTTTCAACATGCCGATTATCACGTGGCTATCATTAGAGCACTCGCCAACAAACAAAGTGGATTAACTCGTGGAGAATTGATCAGAGAAGCGAAACTAGCAGTAGGTGGACGTGTCACGCAAGTGCTTTCAGAATTGATAGAATCGGGTTTCATCACTGCTTATCCGGCTTTTGGAAAAAAGAAAAAAGATCAATTATTCCGATTAACAGATGAGTACTCTCTCTTTTATTTGAGGTTTATAGAAAAGAATCGCCTCAATCAGGATGCTTGGATGGCACTGAGTCAAACCCAAGCTTACAAAATCTGGTGTGGATACGCTTTTGAAAATGTCTGTCTGAAACATATTCCTCAAATCAAAGCTGCCTTGGGAATAAGCGGGATATATACATCAGCTTCTTCTTTTTACAAAAAAGGAAACAGTGAGGAAGCAGGTACACAAATAGACTTGTTGATCGATCGCAATGACCACATCATTACCCTGATAGAAACTAAATTTCACAATGTTGCTTTTACTGTCTCCAAGGCTTATGCAGAGAAGCTCCGCGAAAAAATTCGAATCTTTCAGGAAAGTATACAGAGTCCAAAACAGATTTTTTTAACTCTGATTACAAGTTTTGGTTTAAAACAGAACAAGCATAGCATTGGGCTGATTCGCTCAGATTTCGATATGGATGTGCTGTTTGAGCAATAGAATCTCATGAACATCTCCTTATTGATGTTGAGAGACGCTGATTATTAAGAGCTATTGTGTTGATCTAATCAAATTACGGTAAATCCCGTAGCCAATTACGGAACATACGCGATCGCGCTCAGAGGCTCTCTCAGCTAGCTTTGTATCGATGACCACAGAAGCCTGAAGCAGCGAAAAAATGTTCCGCAGAGTGGAATCCCGCCCAATTGCTTTAAGGTTTGGTCATCGACCAAAGGGATCTCCCACTTTGCGTTTACCTCAAATCCTTAAAGCAATGTTCAAGTATCTTGCACTCAATCTCCTCATGCTCATTTCTTGCTGGAGTCTGGTCAGCGCTCAGACTACTGTTGATTTTCCTAAAGATGTCAACCTTGTCAAAATGACTGATCCGGGCGTCGCCCTCGTGGGAACAGATGATGCCCTCTACGGCATTGATCAAAGTGGCAACACCCTCTGGAACAATGAAAAACTCAGAAAAGTCGAAGCCGAACGCGTAGAAGTGCTCTCTGGAAGTGAATTGGTCTTTGTCAGTGACAAAGGACTCCTAGCAAGAAATCGCGTCCTCAATGTCCTGGATGGACGAGAATATGCCAATACAGGCATGAAAGGAGAAAACATCTTCGGCGCAAGAGTGATTCATGGCACAAATCAGCTCTGGACCATCGGTGATGGAAAGACAATTGATGTGTGGGACATCGCCCACAATCAGAAACTCTATAGTCTGGCAACCCCTAACAAAAGCGCAATTGCCCTGGATAAATCTGCCTCCTTGACCACTACTTTTTCTGGCATGCAGCCCATTACCTATACCGGAAACAAACATGCCATCCTGCACCTGGCCCTTGGTCATCTGGGACGCTATGATCTCATGAGTGGAGAAGCACAATGGCTCTTCAACTTCAAACCTTACAAACCCAAAGGAGACAAGGGTGATGTCGCCAGCAATCCCAGCAATGGCTTTTCCGTCATGAAAGTGGATCTCGAAACAGAAACGCTGTATTTCCCTTTCAGGGATATGTTGATCGCTGTGGACATGAATACCGGAGCCGCCAAATGGGAAACCAAGGCCAATCGAACAGGCAAAGTAAGAGACATGTACATCGTAGATGAAGGCATATTAGTGCTCACTTATTCTGGCCTCCAACTCATTGATAATAGTACAGGTGCAGAAAAATGGAAAAAACCTATAAAAATCAAAGGAGCGGATGAAGGACTTCTGCTCGAAGATGAAGGGAATTTCTACGCTGTCTCCAAAAACAACATTGTCAAAATTGACTTAGCCAATCGACAATCCATCAGCCTGACCGAAAAAATCAAATTTCAGGGCGGTGATTCATTCAGCGGTCTTGAAATCTACGGTGATGCACTTGTCTTGAGTGGACGACAAAACATGGTTGTGGTCAACAAACATTCCGGCAAAATCCTCAACAGTGTGTTTTACAAAAAACCAGGGCCCGGTTTTCTCACCATTGCACAGAACATTGCTCTTGCCAGTGTTGCCATCGCTGCCACCATGAATAGCTATCATGTGAATTCCATCAACGGAAACAAAACCTATTATCAGTACACCCCTCAAATGATGAGCACCCGATCAGGAAGCAGCGCCAGTGATCAGCATCTGTACATCAGCACCAAATTCAAAGATTCGGATGCGCAGGGATTTGGGGTAGCCAGAGTGGACAAGTCCAACGGTCAGACCAGTCAGAAGATTGTCATTGGTGATCGGGAACCGATTTATGATGTGGATGAATTTGCTTCCCTGATTTTTTACAAGTCGGATAAGCGAAGTATTGGTATCAAGTCTATTCAGTAACATTTCCACCCTTTGTGAAAAAAACACAGATCAATGGAGAAACAGAGTGATTGTTCATCAGCTGATTAGCTCTGTGTCTCAGTGCTTCTGTGTTCCATTTTCTTCTCTCAATTTTCAATCTCATGTCAACTCTCAATATACATCATATCCTCTTTAGCATTCTTCTGATTGCGCTCTCATCTCCTTCCTTTTCTCAATCCTTCAGAGACAAAATGAAAGCCAAGGTCCAGTCTGTCAAAAAAGACAACAGCAACATCTATGAATGCGGCTATGTCCATGAAGCAGGAATGAAAGAAAAACTCAATCCCATGAAGGTTCTCCAAAAAGGACTGGGAGCAGGAGCAACTGCCGGAAGCAATTCTGACCTTGGGAAGGCCGCAATCTCGGTCTTCTATCAGGCGCATCTTCATCCCCAGAGCATCATGCGCTATCCCACCAAGACCCCTGGATGGGAAACCTGTGGCGATGCTGTCTTTGCAGGTTTTACCAATAGAAGTGGTGTTGGACTTAGTTCAACCGACGGCGAATTCAAGGTCGATGGTACACCCATTCCATTTGCAGGGATTGGTACCTATTTTCATGGCTTCTCTCCTGATCTGCGGAGTGATCGCATTGTCAGCATCAGCAGCAGCGACGGCGACCAGGTGGAAGTAACTGTCGGACCCGCAGCTTCTCTGGAAATTCTCAGTATCAATGGAAAAGGCAAAGGAGAGGATATTTTCATCGATGGAAGTGAAGACATCACCATCGAACTCGCCAACGGAGATGCCGATCCCCAATCCAGACTGCATGTCCAATTGGTGTGTAAAGTCGTCGGTACACCCGTAATTTATGATGTCATCGTCACCAAGGCCAAGAATATCATTTACATCCCAAAAGAAGCCTTCAAAAACTTCGAAGGCTCTCCTTCTCCTTTTGTCAAGGAAAATACCCTGATCGTCAATCGAGTCAAAGAAAGCATTCATGAAGGAACGGATGCAGGTGCCATCCGAACGCTTAGCGCCTATATGGACTGGGCTCCTGTGACGGTAGGGGGTGATATCGCCAAAGGCAGTATCATGACCGCTGGATTCGATGAATCCAAGAATACGCAGATCAAGATTGATCTGACGAGCAATGGAGAATACAATTTTGTCGTGCAAAAAGATGGTCCCTTCACTTCGCCTCCTGTCAAGTTGATGAAGAAGGTTGCGATCGCTTCCTTTGTCGTTCGTGGCAATCTTCAAAACTATGACATCAAAGGTGGATCGGGATACACAGTCAAGATCACCAAGTGGTTTCCAGAATTATCAGATGCCACCTGGCAGAGTCTGGCTGATAAGATGTACACCAAACTGACGCATCAACTCAGCAATGACATGGGGCTGGAGATTGTTCCCATCGAGCAAGTGGTGGCTTCGGAAGCATACAAGCACACAAAAACGATTCAGGATGGCGCAAATCGAACCTTTGTTGAGGTGGGTGCTGGTGGTAGCAAGCGGATTCTGACAACTTCAGGCTCTGATGTATGGAAAGATTTAAGCATCAGTTTTGCCAGTGATTTTGTCAGTGAAAGATTGGTCAAAGAGCTGGACGTGGATGCTGTTCTGGCCATCACCTTTGATCTGGATTTCAATTTTGATTCCGAAGGTCTTGATCCAAAAGTGAACATTGTCGCTTTTGCTCCAAATGTGAGTTACAAAACCGCGGCTAAATACTACTCTATGACTGCTTCAACTACAGCAAAGTCCCTGGATGACAGTCGCAACTATACAGGTGGGGTTGAAAATGTTCTGTACCAAATGATCAAGGCTGACACCTTCAACCAGGAGTTCATTCAGGCATTGAAAAAGTTGTCCAAAGAAGAGGATAAGCATCCTGTATATGAAGCTCTATGGAAGGCAAAATTGTAATCTCAAGCTGACCCAAAGCAACTCGGAGGATTCGCTGGCCTATGAGAGGGCGATTCCCCCGAGTTTTGAGGAAATGGCACAGGCAGCAATCCCTCACATATCCCTCAGAAGGTTGATCCAGCCCAAGTCCCGGCGTTCAACCTTCCGGGGAATTCCTCTCTACCTGACTCATTCGACATCTCATCCCAACACCCATCCACTAGAAACATGAAATCTTTCTCTCTGATCTTCATTCTCCTTCTTCCCATCCTTGCCCATACCCAGACCAATTTCAATTCTCTAAAACTTGGATTTTCCTCTTTTTCAGCAGGCTACACAAGCATGATGCCCAGCTTTCATCCCGAAGTCAACACAGATAGGTGGCAGGGGGTTCACATGCGCGGACGAATCTTTGAGTTCATGTTTACGCAAGGGGCTATGCAGTACCAGGAAGAAGGACATCCAGATTTCCAATCCGGGAAAGGCAGCATGACGCACCTGGGAATCAATATTCCCCTTCATCGCCTCAGTTTGATTCGTCGCAAAACCTATATAGGGGGCATTCATCTGGCTCCCATTGTGGGAATTCACTACAGTATAGCTTCAGTGATGCGACCTGGGATCAGTCAACATGGCATCAATCTGTCACCTGGGATCAATCTCCAATTGCCTTTTGTCGTGCTGGATGCCCGATTGAATACAGCTATGTACTTTGGTCGAAAAGAAGAAGTCAGTCCTTATCGCGGCAATGTTCTCCTGACTCCTTCCCTCTCCCTTCAATTTGATGGACTCTTTGAAGTGCTTGGAGGAAGAGCTGCCGAATCCGGCACCTTTGACTATACGTATCAAGTTCTGGAAGACATAGAAACCAGCTACAATGCGGACCGAACCATCAAAACAGAAACACACACCTATCAAAAATTCGCTGGCCACACCAGAACTTTTATGACGATTCAGCGGGCCTTCTGGTATATCAAGCCCAGTTTTGGAGTGGGATTGACTGCCATGCCTTATGAAGTATCAGAAGCATATCAAGCAGGAAATGTCAAGAGTATCAGTCTGGGTGGAAGATGGATGTACTTCATGGGCGACCTTGGCCTGGAGCATGGCAAGGGATATTTTGCCTCCCGTGATCCCCAATATATCGAGGAGCTTCAGCCCTTTGCAGATAGCTACCCAAGTACACTGAGTGGTAAGTTCAATGGCTTGGAACTCCGGGGAAAAGCAGGACTTGATTTCATCGCACTTGTCCAAGGGATCATCATGCCCAGGTCTATGCAGGGGGCGAAATCTTTTGGGTACAAATGGACCAAATTCATCCGCTGGCAAGGCGGAGTCAGCGGAGGATTTCTATTTCCAGGCCAACTTCAATTTGAAGATTCTGAAGCATCAGAGCTGCTAGATTCTTATTTCGCAGCTCATCCAGCACTCCCCAGCACCCGTCGAACCGATATCCGAAAGACAGGCCCTGGCGCTACTTTTGGCCTCTTCACCCATGTAGAATTCGGAGCCGCCTCCTTTGAATTTGATTGGCATGGCAATCACCATTTGGGCTGGCATTCCAGTTTCAGGATAGGTTACCTCATTCCTCTTCAGGAGATTGGGCGATATCTGAATCGGTGAGTCTGACTTGATTCGTATGAGTGGTCCTCAGGAGCTGGTCCACTTTTTCCCTCAACCACTGATCATGAGGGATCTGTGGTAGATCCTCTATTTGGGCTTGCAGATCCTTTATCGCTTGTTGAATATGCCTCTCTTTTCCATAGCGTTCATTTAATCGGATCAGCTTTTTCAGAATTCGCAAAAAATTCTTGTGATTGGTTCGATTGTGGGGCGAAATCTCTTTGGTTCTTCGCACATAGTTCACAAATGCTTTGATCAGGTACTCCAGGCCATCCCAATCCTCGGTTTCGTAATAGGCTTTCAGGAGTAAATACTGTGCACTTATCCGATAGTGAATGTCTGTAAAATTCACCTGTTGCAAGAGTCGAATGGTCTGTGCATAGGCAGCCTTTTCCAGATAGAGGGAAGCCATACAATAGTTATAGACATTCATCCGAAACGCAGGACTGACTGACTCGCGATAGGTTTCCAAAAAAGTATGCACCCATTCGTACGCATGGATACGAAGGCCTACAGTTGCAATATTTTTGTAGTCGGTATGCGACAACATGCCATTGGTAAAAATTCTGCTATTGTTGAGTTGATTGTTGTAGAGGTCGAACAATCGGTTCAGGTAGCGAGAATTCCCCTGATTGATCTGCCGAATGCAGTAGTTCTGGGCATATTTGTACATGGCTCGTACTTCTTCCTGATCCAACTCAGCTTGATGACTTTCCAGGAGTTCTGCCAGTTTTGCGAAATGCTCTTGCTGGTCTCCGTGTTTAAGACTCAGATAAATTTGTCTGTAAATGAGGACAGAAGGAACTTGCATTGCCTCGGGGAGTCGATGTTGAATCCAATCTTCCAGTTCAGGCAACAGATGAAGTTCATAATCTGCATTCATGACATGTTTGCGATTGAGCATTTCGCAACTTTCTCGCAGTTTGATGATCAAGTAATATAGATCGAAGGAGTCGGCGCGTTGCTGAAGATTGTGATCAAATACCCGCACTTGTTGCTGTCCATAGAATCCATTGGCCTCAAGAGCCATATCTGATCTGATTTTATAATAATCTGATGAGATCTCCTGTACCTGATCCAGTTGCCGGGAAAGGGAATGCAATTGCGTACCAAATGCCTTGTTCAATTGGCGCTTGCGGAACTGGGCCAGGGCATATACTTCTTCTTGATATGGGTTTTGTTGGTATTCCTGATAAGCCAGATAGCTTTTCAGCAAGGAAAACAAATCGGCGAAGGCTTCTCTTAGACGCTGTTTGTGAAATGTTTTGTCCGGGAAGAGGGTCTGGAAAACCTGATTCTCATCCATGGTCGGCTCTGAATCCTTTGGGAGGTTCTCTAATAATATGTCAAGAAGCCTAGAGACGGTGATATTTCTGGTAAAAAAAGGAGAGCGCACATATCTGCGAAAATCCTGGCATTCTCTGCTTGAAAGACTATTCAAAGCTGCAAGGAGTTTGTAGTTTTTCATGGGGTATCGATAAATTTTCTTCCATTAATCTATTAAAAAATATCGATAAACAACTATAAATCAAATTTTTAACAAAAATCAAAGCTCGATCAAAATCAATTATCTTCAAAAATCGAGTTTGTTTCCTGCCTTCTGATTGAAGAATATCGTAGCCATGGCTCACATTGAGTACTCATACACTGCATGTTGATCGCATTCCACACTGAACCTAAATATTCCGAAACCATGCAATCACATTTTTCCTCACTGCTTTTATCCCTTCTTCTGCCGCTATCTCTGCTCTCACAGACCCAGATCACCAATGATATTTCCAGCAATACCACATGGGATCTCGTAGGAAGTCCTTACCAAATCATGAACGATATTGCAATCGATTCAGGAATTACCTTGACGATAAATCCAGGGGTTCATATTCTCTGTCATACAAATATCAGAATTACGGTCAATGGAAGTATTTCTGCAATTGGGACAGCTACGGATTCTATCTACATCAGGTCCATGAATCAGTCATACCTGGGTACGATTGGCCCTTCGAGTCATTATGATTGGAAAGGTTTTCGGGTGGCTCCACATGCTAGCCTTGATTTCGCTTTTGTCATGGGATCTCATGCCTTTTATTTTATCGAACCTTCTTCTATATTCATTACTCCTACACTCGCCTTCCACAACTGTCTATTCACTGAAAACAACTACTTCATCTATTCCACAATAGGCTTGAATACTGTGATTGATAGCTGTTTGTTCAATCACAGTGTGCGTGTTTTTATGGGAATTGAGAGCTTTGTCATCACCAACAGTGTGATTCAGAATGTTGGGGATCCTATAGATTATTATCTATGGGGATGGAACAACCAATTCACAAATTGTTCATTTCTTGACACTTACGGACAAACTTATATTCAAGGCGGATCATTTACCAATTGTTATTTTGGCTATGAGGCATTTGGACCAATTCCTACTCCTCATGCTGAGTTGCAAATTCAACTGGGGTCATCAGCAGGTCCGACGCTCATTGAGCATTGCACCTTTATTGCTCCCGCTGCCCTATCGGTCTTTGGAGATGATTCTACTTTCGTTTTAAACAACAATCAGATTTGTGCCAGTTTGCCTGGCCGGGCTGTTGTTCTCTACGGCTCCTCATCTTTCGCCAATACACTTGATCTCTCCAACAATTGCTGGTGCGATGTCGATACAGCCTTCATCCACAACCAAGTCTTTGATAGTATGCTCAATGCGCCAGCGATCAATGTTCATTTTCTCCCCATAGACTCCTCCTGCCTCCCTACCAGCGTCTATCCAGGAGATGCCAATCATAATCAAATCGCCAATCACAATGACCTCCTGCCAATTGGATTATATTATGGACATTCAGGCCCCAATCGGCCCAATGCTTCCTTAAGCTGGACACCCCAAGCTGCAGCAGGCTGGGGAGACACCCTCCTAAGTACAGGTGTAGATATCAAGCATGCAGACTGTGACGGAAATGGGATCATCAATGATGATGACACCCTGGCTATCCATCAGAATTACCTCCAAACACATACTGGATATAAAACCAGCAGCTCAACTGTAGACGGTATCCCTTTATTTCTGGATATGCCCAGCGATCCACTCACTCCTGGAGATACCCTGAGCATTCCCATCATTCTTGGTACAGTAGATACTCCTGCTATCGATATGTATGGACTTGCATTTTCTATCGAATATGATTCAAGCCTTATCAAACAAGGAAAGACCGAACTTGTGTTTTCTCAGTCCTGGCTGGGGACCAAAGGATCAGATCTATTAACCCTCTACAGGGACATTGACAGTTTGCAACAGATAGATATTGCCCTTGTTCGCAATGATCAAATGGACACTATGGGTCTGGGTCAAATTGCACGGATCATTGTGGTGATTGATGATGATATCTTCAAGAAAGAAGAATCACTGATCTTGAGGATCACCAATGTTCAAGCCATAGATGTCCAGGGACAATCCATAGATCTGGATGTAAAAACCGGAATCTCCACCATTCAGGAGACTGATACCAGTACAAGTGCCATCTCTTCTGCATTGTCGAAGGCTCTAGAAGTCTATCCGAATCCCACGGAGGATGAAGTGGTCATTCGACTGAAACATCATCAGATCAGATCTATTGTCATATACAATGCCCAGGGCCAAATCTGCTCGGATCATCCTTCTACAGGGAACTCCACCCGAATAAAGCTGGAACATCTTCCTAAAGGTCTGTATGTGCTAAAAGTCCACACAGAATCCGGGGAGGCGATTCGGAAACTGATGATTCGTTAAGGGTCCAACTCTTCTCAGCTCCTATCAATGCCTCATTATCTCAGGTCTCAATTTCTTACCTCATGCGCTACCTCTGTTTTTTTCATCTCCTGACACTCCTAAGCCCACTACTGCTCTGTTCCCAAACCATCATCACAACTGGGATTGGAAATGATACTAGCTGGAATTTGGCTGGAAGTCCCTATCATATCATAAATGATATTTACATTGGGAATGGTGCCACCTTAACCATTGAAGCAGGAGTTGAAGTCCTGTGTGATTCCAATGTTCAGATATACATTCTGGGTAGTTTGATTGCCAATGGGACTGCAACAGACTCTATCTATATTGGTTCGCTGAATGAAGCCTTGATCGGCGATCTGGGCCCTGACAGCCATTATGATTGGAAGGGATTTGTGATGTATCAAGGATCCAGTGTCCAGATGGAATATGTCCTTGGGGGAATGGCGAATGAATTTTTCCTCCCCATCCTGGCCTATGATTCCATGATTCTTGATCTGAGTCATTGCCATTTTACAGAGAACAAGATCTTTACTCGCTTATTCGACGCAACACATTCCAGTATTCAACAGTGCGAGTTTAGTCATTCCCGTTATGTATTGTATAATGTCGAACATGCCAACATTCAGAACTGTGTGTTCCGAAACATAGGAGATTCTGTCCAGACGTCTGTGCTTTCTATTTATACCTTGGACAATCAGTTTGTGAATTGTCAGTTCATTGATATTCAGGCTCAGGTACGTTTGAGGGGGGGATTGGTCGATGGCTGTGAATTTTTTTATGAAAACTATGTCCCTGGTCCAATCGTTTATTCTTCCATCGCTTTGGATGCCTGGGGAGCTCAATCCCCAACTGTCATCCAGAACTCTTCTTTTTTTACTGTGGCTGGCATTACGGTCTATTCATCGCCTCCTGGCTTATCTATCAACAATAATGAGATCTGTACAAGTGTCCCTGGGCGTGGCATTATCCTGTATAATTCAGATTTTTTTCCAACTCCCCTAGACGTCTCCAATAATTGCTGGTGCTCTCTGGACACTGGCTATATCAATCAACAGGTCTTTGATAGTATGTACCTTGCTCCTGCTAGCAATATTGTCATGTATCCTGTTGATTCATTCTGCGTCCCGACAAGCGTCTTCCCTGGGGATGCCAATCACGATCAAGTTGCCAATCATTCCGACCTCCTCCCGATCGGGCTCCATTTCGGAAGTGTTGGGCCAGTTCGGACCAATGCTTCCCTCAACTGGCTGTCACAGCCAGCCGATGCCTGGGGAGATTCCCTCCTGGCCACAGGCGTAGATCTGAAGCATGTGGATTGCGATGGCAATGGAATCATCAACGAAGATGATACACTGGCCATCCACCTCAACTATCTCCAGACTCACAATGGCTATAAGACCAGCAGCGGTTCAGTAGATGGCATCCCATTATACTTTGAGATGCCGTCTGCCTCTGCCAATCCTGGAGATACCTTGTCTATTCCAATCATGCTTGGCACAATAGATACCCCTGCTGTTCAGCTGTATGGGTTGGCATTTTCTGTTCAATATGACTCATCCACCATTGATCAGAGTCTGACCCAAGTAGATTTTGGCAATTCCTGGCTAGGGACCAAAGAGACAAATATGTTGACTTTTTCCAGGAATCTGGATTCGCTTCAACAAATTGATCTGGCACTCGTTCGCATCAATCAGATGGATACCATGGGCATCGGGCAGATTGCAGAAATCATTGTTGTGATTGATGATGACATCTTCAAGCGAGATGAACCATTGCGCTTGAGCTTTGCCAATGTAGAAGCCATTGATGCTTCTGGGAAATCTATCGATCTGGACATCAAAGTTGGTATATCAGCCATTCAGCAAACTGATACCCTCACCAATGCCATTTCTCCTGCTTTGTCTCAGCTGTTGCAGGTCTATCCGAATCCAGCTGAGAAGGAAATTGTTCTCCGGCTGGACCATCATCCCATACAATCAGTAAGCTTACTCAATCCCCTCGGACAAATCGGCAAATCTATGCCACTCTCTTCTCCGGACACCTCCATCAAACTCGACATAAGCAGCTTTCCCAAAGGCCTATACTTGCTGAAAGTCCATACCGAAGCTGGTGAAGCGGTTCGCAAACTTATGATCAGGTAAGATTATCCCAAGGAACCAAATGATACTCCAGGGCCCATTCTTTCATATATGTCACCTTCTTTGGAACCATCTTGTACACGATCAACTCCGGATTGTCGATGCTTCCGAGATAGTGCTGCAATAGTCTATTGCTAGCCCAGATCTCCTCCAATAGCGCACGGTCAGTGACGACTTCGGCAATGGCAGTAATGCGTACCTGATCGTGTTCACTGTCCATGTAGCAGAGTTCCACTTTAGGATTGTCAGCTATTTGGGCAGTTTTGGCATAACTTTTCAGATTAGCGATATAAATGGTGAATCCATCTGTTCGCACAGGAGAGACTGGTCGCACACGCGCCTGCTCACCGTCCATACTACTAAGAAAAGGAAATTTAGCAGATGTGATGACTGCCTGAGCAAGGGATACGAGTTGAGTTGGATCGACAGGATCTGGTGTAGGTTTTGGCATATCTTCAGAATGTGTATTTTGGTGGGGAAAGATAGCAAGATTGTATGAGACTCCTTCTGATTTTCCTCGCTTTGACGATTGTGATGATGCTTCCCTTTTTTATTTGGGGAGATTTGCTAGAGACCAGCTTTCAAGAAGGGGGGGCAGCGCGTTGGTTAGAAGAGTTTGGCCCATGGGGGTGGTTGATGGCTATTCTTCTGCTCATTGGGGATTTGTTATTGCCTCTCCCGGGAACCCTGATCATGTCAGCCCTGGGCTATATCTATGGAATATTTCTTGGGGGCTTGCTCAGTGCAGTCGGTGCGTTTTTGGCCGGGAGTATTGCGTATGAGTGTTGCCGAATGATGGGAAGAGGAGCAGCCCTTTGGCTATTGGGAGAAAAAGATCTGGCTCGTGGAGAAAAATTATTCTCCCATATCGGGGTGTGGTTGGTGGTATTGTCCCGATGGTTGCCCGTATTTCCAGAAGTCATTGCCTGTCTGGCAGGCTTAACAGATATGCCAAGATCCCGCTTTTATCTGGCTATGGGCTGTGGTGTCTTACCCTTGGGATTTGTCTATGCTTCTATCGGAGCGGCGGGCGTGGACAATCCTGGATTGGCCCTGATTCTCAGTGCTGGTCTTCCTCCGGTTTTGTGGTTGATTGTTCAGGCTGTGATTCGAGTTTCAGCTCGAAATGCTTGATTATCAGCTCGGTTTTTCCTATATTAAGAGGGAACCCAAACAAACTACTATGCCCCCTTAAGGATTCTTACCTCCTTACCCCCTCAACTTATTCGCCCCCGCTCCTCCCGGATCGATTATCTATTCTTTCTATCCATTCCCTTCCTGATTCCTACAAGCAACAGGATAGGGAGAACTACGCCTATTTTTTACTCTTAATCTCAAATCACTATGTTACGATTTGCCGTATGTGCATTGCTATTTGCATTGCTTCCGACCAGTGCCTTTAATATGTTTGATCCTGCCTCCGAAAAGGCCAAAATTCGTTCTATCTGTGAGCAACAAGTGGAATCATGGAGAATGAGGGATTTTCAGGGAGAGTCAGATGTCTGGGCTCATGAATCTTACATCATGAAGATGCTCACCAATGGAACGAGAACTTTTACCTGGGAAACCATTGGAGGACAATACGCAGCAGATTTTAAAGATTCCGCCTCGGATTATGAACCTGATTTTTTCACAGAACTCTCGGATTTTTATATTCATATCAATGGAAAAAATGCCTGGGTAGTCTTTGATCAACATCAAGTCTTCCCGGATGAGGTAGGAAAAAACCAATTGTATGAATCACTTGAAGTCCGATTTCTAGAAAAAATTGAGGGTGAATGGAAAATTGTTTTTCAACTAACTGGTCCATATGACTCCCCCACTGCGAATTCTTCAGAAACAGAAACAATCTCTACACGATCTCAAAATTAACATCTCATGTAAGTAAGGGGACACAATTATTTGTGAGGGATATAGTGGGTATAGGGGAAATAAGGTAGAAATATTACCAATCAAGCCAGTATTTCCCTTATACCCAAAATCAAACCTAATATTATCCATCTACTTATACTGAAGACGAATTTCAGTAGCCGGACGAGAGCTCGTTTTCTCGTCCGGCTTTTTTGCAGAATAAATGAGCAGAATTGTAGAGGGAAGAGTAGTCATTTTTCCCAATTCCTTGGCAATTAATCTGATCTTTTGTAACATACCGTCTAATCTTAATTTACCTTTACCACTATCCTCATAATCTTATGATGAAAAAACTACCCTTAACACTCCTATTTGGGTTTCTTACCATCTTTGGATACTCCCAATATCATTACAATCCCGCTATTCTCGATGCTGGAGACCCCTTTCCTGGCAATCCTGGTGGACTGAATACCCTTGAAGAGTTTCCTTTGGGCGGAGGACTAGATGTTTCCTGGAATGCAATTCTGGGACCAACTCTGGCTACACCGACCTGGTCTCCAATTCAAACGGTTTCGTTTCCATTTGAATTTAATGGGATTCCTGTAACACAATATAAGGTATCTTCTTCAGGTGTATTGACCTTTAGTACAGCTGCTCCTACTGCTCCTACAGGTGCAAATGGTCTTTTGCCTTCTCCTTTGATCCCGGACCAATCAGTCTGTATATGGGGACTTGCTGGCCCTGGGGACAATGACTTTGTTGTTACACAAACTTTCGGCGCAGCGCCTAACCGACAAGACTGGATTATGTTTGCGTCCTATAACGGAGATGGGCTAAATGTAGCCTGTTGGCATTATTATTCCATCGTACTGGAAGAAACTTCAAACAAAATCTATATCGTAGATCAGCGGCACACTGGCGCAGGTGGATGTGCTCCTTCCCTTACTATGGGAATACAAGTCAATGGTAGCAATGCCGAGCAAGTAGGTGGGTCTCCCAGTGTTCCTGTCATGGCCGGCGGCGATGCCTCTGATGAGGACAACACCTATTTCGAATTCATTCCAGGTCCCCGTGTGAACTACAATGCACGTGCGGTTTCAACCAATATCCCTACTTTTTTGAAGCTGGATGATGGTCCCTTTGACATTGGGATGCGATTTCACAATCTCGGTGCTCAAGGCCTGATCGCTTATGATCTCAACTATAGCATAGATGGTGGGGCAGTGGTTTCCGATCTGATTTCCAGTGTCAATGTTCAGCCGCAGACAGCAGCAGAGGCTACTTCGCCTACCCAATGGACGCCTCCTGGTATTGGTGAATACACCATCAAAATCTGGACGTCGGGCTTGAACGGAAACCCGGACCAATTCCCCGACAATGACACCATCACCAAAGTGGTTCGGGTCGTCTATGATGTTTTCCCTCGACGTGCCCTGCATGAAGACTTTACCTCTTCTTCTTGTCCTCCCTGTTTGCCTGGAGGTATTCAGTTGAGAGATGTCCTTGGCAACTTTGACGATTCTACCCATACGTTGATCTCTTATGCCATGTCCTGGCCAAGTACAGGTGACCCTTATTATACAGATGAAGGAGGAGACAGAAGGTCTTATTATGGCGTAACGGGTATCCCTAACCTCTTCGTTGACGGTGGATGGGATGGCAACCCCAACAACTATGATGATGGAATCTTTAGTTCCTTCCAGGATATTCCAGCCTTGATGGAGTTGGATGCGACTTATACCATTGATAGTCTCGCGCCTATGCTGAAAAAGATCGATGTAGAGGTAACCATCACACCAGGAGTGGATTTCACAAGTCCGACCATGTTCTTGCATGCAGCAGTCTTCGAAACCCTGACTGAGAACAATCGATCCAATGACAACCCCAATGGCGAAACAGAATGGCATCACTATATGAAGAAAATGCTGCCTGATGCGGATGGAACAGTGGTACAGCCTCTAACAGCGAATACTCCTGTAACCTTCAATCTCAGTTATTTCTTTGCTGGAGATTATCGACTCCCACCGGATGCTGATTCTCCAACCAATGTGAACTCCGAACATTCTGTAGAAGAATTCACTGATTTGGGGGTGGTAGTGTTTGTTCAGGATGCTGGAACAAGAGAGATCTTCCAATCCAATTATGCCGAGGTCAAGTGTAACGAGATCGAAATTACTGCTGAAGCTGATGTGGATTCCACGTCCAATCAGGCATACATCAAGGTCAGTGCTGTCGAAGGTGGTATTGGCTATTCCTACACACTCAATGGATCTCCTGTTGGTGCCATGGATATAGATTCTATTGGGGGACTGGCTCCTGGTTCTTATGATTTGGTAGTAACTGATGGATATGGCTGTAGCGGAGAATCACATTTTCAAGCATGGACAGTTGGAATAGAAGAGGAATTGGAAGCAGGCATTGATCACCTATCTGTATATCCGAATCCCAACTCTGGTAGCTTCACAGTCAATGTCGAACTGAAAAAAGCTGACAGGCTGACCATTGAACTATACAATGTCAATGGAAGTGTCCTCTTCACAGACAAGCAATCTGCTACCTTGAATTATCAGAGAGAACTCAATCTCGGCGAAGATTTGCCATCAGGTATATACATCCTGAAAGCAGAAACTTCAAAAGGTGTTGGCTATGAGAGAATTGTGATTGAATAAGGGATATTTTCCCAACAAATTCCCTCAAGGAATACCAACAAACATAGGAGATACTCCCGGAATCTGAGTCGTCGGATTCCGGGAGTATGTTCTTTCGTGCACAGACGATTGTTTTTTGGAAAAAAAGGGGAAGCAAAACCACTCCTTAGCTTCGTATCCCTCCCGCCAGGGGAGATGGCGGCAACTGAACGGGTCGCCTGTTTTGAACGTCAGGCATGGAGAAGGTTTCAATCTGAGGAAGGACATAGTTGGCAAACAGCCTGCATTCGTCCAGATGAGGATAACCAGAAAAAATGAAAGATCGGATACCCATATCCATATATCGCTGAATTTTTGCCAATACCTGATCGGGATTGCCCACAATCGCTCCTCCGCAACCTGAGCGGGCGCGTCCAATTCCTGTCCAGAGGTGTGGTTCTACAAAGCCATCATCATCAGCCATCTCCCTGATTGCCGTCTGCCTCGACACACCATATGATTTGGCATCAAGCGCCCGTTCCCGGATTTCTTTTCCTTTTTCATCTTCCACATATGTCATCAACCGTCTTGCAGCTGCTCGCGCTTCCTCTTCTGTTTCCCTGACGATCATATGCACACGTAGACCAAAATCTACTGTACGATTGTAGCCTGCAGCTTTTTGACTCATATTTTTCATCAATCCCTGTATCTTATCCTCTGTTTCCGGCCACATGAGGTAGACATCACAATGCTCTGCACAAAGGTCTACAGCAGGCGGAGAATAGCCTCCAAAATACAAGAGAGGTCCCCCATTTTGCTGATAAGGCTTAACCGGTTCGGTGGTGTCAAGTTGTATGTGATAAAACTCTCCCTTGAAATTGATATGATCCTGGGTCCACCCTTGTTTGAGAATCTCGATGACCTCTCTGGATCGTTGGTATCTCTCAGCAGAGCCCAAATCCGTTCCAGGCAAATTCGAAGAGATGATGTTGATGGTGAGTCGCCCCTCCAGTATATGATCCAGGGTCGCAATAGCACGACCCAACATGGGTGGGTGGACCTCTCCACATCTGATGGCGGTCAGAATGTTGATGTTGTTGGTCAAAGGAGCTACAGCAGCAGCAAAGGTGAGCGTATCCTGACCAACCTGATAGGAGGACGGACAGAGGATATTGCGGTATCCCAGACGATCGGCAGTCAAGAGGACATTGGAGGTATTGTTCCAATCACTTTTGTATCGCACATCATGTCGGCCCAAAAATTCATCGTCCCCATTACAAAGAGGGGCGAACCATGAAACTTCAGCTCCGGTCAAATGCCTGGATCTGATCTGTATGGATGGATGCGTCATTTTCTATTGGTATTGAGAGATGGGAAGTATCCTGATCGGATGTATTTTTTCTTGAGCAAATATCATAGTACTAGACATTTTTCTAGTCAAGCTTGTGTGTTAGACAGGATTTACAGAATTAAGATATTGTTGTTCAGTCGATTCCAATCTTGTGAATCATGTAAATCTTGTCTGATAAATCATTCATAATAATTTTGTCGAGTAGTTAGTATGAGCAAATATATAAAAAGACAAATCTACACATTCACCGTCGATCTGTCGGGCATGAAACGAGAGATCACCAACAACTTCCAACCTTCCCCTCCAGGCATGTATGCAAAGGCTTAGCCTCCGATTTTTCTCCTATATTCATGGATGAATGCCTCTGTATATTTGCACACACTCTTTTTCCACTGAAGCTACCATGAATGCCCCCTTACTTTGGACTGGGAACAAGAACCGAAACAGCTGTTGATCTTTCCAGCGGGCAATTTGCAGACATATTCATCTTGAAAAAATTCGACTACTATGCTTGATCTAGTGATTGTTGGAATCTACTTCGGAACGATTTTTATGGCAGCGATATCAGGAAGAGCTGGCAAAGAAGCTACAGTGGAACAGTACTTCCTGAGTTCGAGGAATCTGAGATGGCCATCCATCGCTCTGTCTTCTATTGCAACAAATATCAACGGCTACCAATTTTTGGGAATGATGGGGTCTGCCTATCTCTATGGTTTGGCACAAGCGAGTCTGGAAATCAATGCTGTACAAGGGATATTGATGGCAGCCTTCATTTTTGTCCCACTTTTCCTGAAAGAACAAGTCATTACGATCACCCAGTATATCAAAAAAAGATTGGGCAAAGCTGTTGCGCTGTCTTATTCGATCGCTAATCTGCTGATTTTTTCAACCATCACCTTAGGAGCTGCCCTTTTCTGGGGAGCATATGCAGCGGATCTGGTATTTGCAGATTATCTCTCTGTGATCAGTGAAGACCGGATTACCCGAATTTCTGTCTTGATTATCGGCCTCGGTCTTTTCTCTGCTATATATACCTATCTGGGAGGTCTGGGTGCAGTGGTCAAGACAGACATGATCCAGTTTGCCATTCTGCTTATCGGTGGCTTTGTCGTTCTGTTTATTTCGATTTACCATCTGGGGGGATGGGGAGAATTGTATCAAAAAACCCCTCAACTCATGCATATGTATTTACCATCAGATCACCCAACACTGCCCTGGATTCATATGTTTGGCCTGTTTCTGCTCAACATCAACTATTGGTGTGCCAACCAAACAATCATGCAGCGGTCCCTGGCAGCCAAAAGTCTGCGAGAAGCCCAAATCGGCTTGATGGTGGGAGGGGTGATGAAATATGTCATGGCAGTTGTCATTGTCATTCCAGGCATCGCCCTGTTTGGAATTCTGGGCCCTGATGGATTGGCGGAGCCCGATATGGCGTTTCCTTATTTGGTGAAAACATATCTTCCAATAGGAGTAAAAGGCCTCATCCTGTGCGCCCTCTTTGCCTCATTGATGAGTACAGTCGATTCCACCTTCAATTCCCTGGCAACCCTGTGGTCGATCGACATTTACAAAGAATACATCCGCAAAGATGCCAATGACCAACAAATCGTTCAGGCAGGCAAACAAACCATTCTTGTGAGTCTGCTCACAGGAATCATCATGGGATTTGTGTTGTTGTATCTCAAATTTGACAATCCCGATGCAGCATTTACTCACACCTTGAATGAGTTGCGTTACTATATCAATTGCGGCATCGTGGTTCTGATATGTACAGCTGCCTTCCTCCTTGCTCCACGACATTGGCTGACGCTACTGGCGTTTTTTTCCACCATTCCTTTGCATCTGATCATCATTCATTATTTCCCGGACATGAATTACTTTGTGCGGGCGATGTGGGTAATTCTCATTGCATTTGGCCTATCTGCACTTGGATCTATCGGGAGAGGGGGATGGAGAAAATTAGAGGAGATCATCCAATATGATTCTCCCGATATTGCCAAGATCGGTCTGGGACTGCTCATTTCCCTGATTTCTCTCCATGTGATCTTTGCCTGACACACTTGCTGATCTATTGTTAGCTATCAAGGGAGGTCTAATCTTTCATCACAGCCAGACATTTCCTACTTTGGAAATATTCTGGATTAATCACCTGAAATGGATCTTCCCTATGAAACGACAACTACTGCTTCCCGTCATCCTTTGTCTGTCTTTCCTGATGGGCAGGCTTACCCATACACACTCCCAAACAATCACCTCCATTGTGGTGAATCCAGCTGTTCCCCTCGAATGCACCAATACTTCTGTCACAATAGGCGGCACCCTTCCTTGTGCCAATGCGACGATTAATGGAACCAGTCATAACATTATCGGCAATACCATCACAATTTTTGTTGATGTTTTCCAACCCATGATTTGTCTTCCAGCCATCCTCCCTCTTAATCTCACGGAGCCATTGGGGATGGTCCCTGCTGGATCGTACAGCATTCAAGTGCAATATGTGGTCAATGGACAGGTGGTAACTTCTTCCAATAGTGCGACCACCATTGGCGTCTGTTGCACTGTAAATTCTAACTTTCTTTCCTCAATGGGGCCCTTTTGTGTGGGAGATAGCGTGGATTTGATGGCCATTGATACAACTTTGGCTGGATATGACTGGCAAATTGATGGAACATCTTTTGACTCCAGCATGCAAAGCAGCTATGTCTTCACGACTGCTGGCACCTTTACCATCAGTCTGGTTGGGGATGATGGAAGTTGTACCACCATGACAGACCAAAGCATGACGGTCAGTGGCCCAAGTGTAACGATCGGCCAGGTGAATCCAGAGGGTTGTCCTGGTTCTATGGATGGCAGCATTGATCTCCAGCTGAGCGGCGGTACTCCTCCCTATACCTTCAATTGGTCATCTGGTGACTCAACCGAAGATATCAGTCAGTTGATGGCAGGTCTCTATGTCGTAACAGTCGGTGATAACAGCAACTGTTCTACTACAGATTCTATTACGGTTCCGGGAGGGATAGATGTAGTCGCCGCTTTATCAAGCGCTACTCCGCCAGTCCTGTGTTTGGGAGATTCTGCTGTCCTGTTGGCTGGAGGACTTGGAGCCACCCACTTCAACTGGCTGATTAATGGAATTCCATTTCCCCAACAGGCACAACTCAGCTATATCTTTCCCGACACCGGTTCCTATGAGATCATGCTCATCGCCAGCAATGTCTCCTGCAGCGATTCTGCTTCAACTCATTTTTACGTCTCTGCACCCATCATCAGCAATCCAGTAATCGAAGATGAAACCTGTACCAACAGCCTGGACGGAAGCATCAACCTGACAGTGAGTGCAGGATTTCCGGCTTATTCTTTTCTATGGTCATCTGGCGATACAACACAGAATATTTCTCAAGCGGCAGGTGGTGAGTATGTCCTCAGCATCACCGATAGCATGGGGTGTGTAACGGTTGACAGCTTTACCATTGGGACATCTTTGGGCGTGACAGCGGATTTTATGGCTTCTACAGATCCCTCTATTTGTCCTGCTCAGACCGTTCAATTTACCAACACAAGTCAACTGGCCAATACCTTTGATTGGTTGAGGGATGGCATATCCTTCGCCCAGAGTCAGAATGCCAGCTTTACCTTCCCGGATAGTGGCATCGTCGAGATTTCTCTGATAGCAATAGAGGGCATCTGTCGTGACACAAGTTCGATGGAATTTTTTATCAATGCCTCTCCAAACATACTGGCTCATATTTCGGGGGAGTCCTGCCCTGAATCCAGAGATGGTGCCATTGATCTTAGCTTGACAGGAGGCTCAGGCCCTTTTCATTTTCTGTGGTCGACTTCCGATACGACAGAAGATATCAATGGTCTTTCGCCAGGACTTTTTGACGTAGCCATAGAAGATACAGCCACTTGTATCGTCAGAGATACATTTGAGATCGAAACACTCGGTGGAGCCCAGGCAGCCTTTACCGCCTATCCTGTTGCGCAGGGGATGCAATTCTTAGATCAATCAGACTCACTTGTGGTTTCATGGCATTGGGATTTCGGTACCGGCGGAGATACAAGTACCCTCCAACATCCCATTTTTGATTACTCAGTATCGGGAGAATACATTGTTTGTCTAAGCACAGAGGATCTATATGGTTGTATGGATATGGTTTGTGATACCATTGGATTTGTGTTGGGGATTTCACAAGAGGCTTTTCTGCCTCTTCAGCTGTTTCCCAATCCCGCAGAGAAAGAGGTGATTCTCGATGTAAGAGAAATCATTGGCCAGTCAGCTGAAATCTCCTTATTTGATGTCACTGGCAAACGAATCTTCACTCGCAGGCAGCAAATCGAAGGCATGTACAGGATGGATCTCTCTGGCATTTCTCCCGGAATCTATCAAATACACTTACGGACTGAGGCGCAAAGATTCAGCGGCAAGCTGCTCAAACAGTAAATAAGAGGCATATACGGAAGCTGCGTCATCTCAGAGATGACGCAGCCTGATCGACTATTTATAGGAGGTTAGAGCGCTTCGGTCACATGCATGACAAGTGGATGGAAATGAATGGTTCCGCCCAGCTTGCCACAGTCTTCACCATTGGTATCAGACAGAATATTGGCGGACTTGATCAGACCTTGGCCTTGAAAGGTCTTATACTGGTGTTGGTGCATGCCGGCGGATGCACGCAAGGCACCCTCGCCTTGCTGGAATGAAGCAAAAACAACATTCTGGCTCGCCAGCTCTTGTACAGGAATTTCTTGACGAAACTCTTGAACAAAGGTGGTCCAGTCCGCTTTGTTTTCTTTCAATTTGATCAGGCCAGACAAAACGACCTTGTCCCCATTCACACAGGTATTCACATTGATAGAAATTTGAGGGTTGTGTCCATACATCTCGCAGTCGCCCTTGACCTTGACCAGATCGTGTACTTCAATCGGTTGAATGGGCAAGATGACTTGTCTCGTTTGAGCGTGAATCAAGAAGGTAGTCAGTAAGAAACAGAAAAACAGATAAAATCTGATGAGAAATTGCATGCTTACGCGTTGTTAGTGAGCAAACAGAAGGTGTGCAGAGCCTTAATATGGAGGACAATAGTGAATCAAAGACCGCTTTTACCCAAAAAGGTTGTAAAGATGAATGAAAGGAATGCTCAAACGCCAATTTTGGACACCAGCCTTTATCAAAAAAAGCAAAATTAGGACAGGAACTTGTATATGAGTCAGTTGGGAAAGTGATCTTTTGGACCTATATTTCCCTCTTCTCAACCTTTTATTCAACATCTTTCCTTGATTATTTACCCAAAACAAAAGGTATGAACCGTATTATTTCTCTACTATGTATTGGACTTTTCGGCTTTTTCTCCCTCCTTGGTCAGGACAAAGAGACAACAAGTCAGTTGGAGAAAGGGCTCAAAGGGCTCAAGTTCCGAAACATTGGACCAGCTTTCGCTTCTGGTAGAATTGCTGACATAGCGATTCATCCAGAGGATGACAATGTCTGGTATGTCGCTGTAGGATCCGGGGGGGTCTGGAAAACTGTCAATGCTGGCGTAAGCTGGAAACCCATTTTTGATAAGCAAAGTTCCTATTCGACAGGATGTATCACCATAGATGCACGCAATCCACATACCATCTGGGTAGGAACAGGTGAAAATGTTGGCGGGCGTCATGTCGGATTTGGCGATGGGATCTACAAAAGTATGGACGGCGGAAAATCCTGGAAAAATATGGGATTGAAGGCAACTGAACACATTTCCAAAATCATTGTTCATCCAGATAATTCTGATATCATCTGGGTTGCAGCCCAGGGACCCTTGTGGAATAAAGGAGGAGAGAGAGGCTTATACAAATCTTCTGATGGTGGAAAAAGCTGGAAAAAAACATTGGGAGACAAAGAATGGACAGGGGTAACAGATCTTGTCATTGATCCGCGAAATCCCAATTGGTTATACGCTGCAAGCTGGCAACGCCACCGAACAGTTGCGGCCTTGATGGGGGGCGGTCCAGGCTCAGGCATTCATAGAAGCACAGACGGAGGAGATAGCTGGGAAAAACTCAGCAATGGTCTTCCCCGATCCAATATGGGCAAAATCGGAATTGCCATTTCTCCTCAACAACCAGACATTCTGTATGCTGCCATCGAGTTGGATCGAACCAAAGGCGGAGTCTATCGCTCCACAGACAGGGGATCTTCCTGGACCAAACAATCCAATGCGGTTTCTGGTGCAACAGGTCCACATTATTATCAAGAATTGTACGCCTCTCCCCATCAGTTTGATCGACTCTATCTGATGGATAATAGAATACAGGTCTCAGAAAATGGAGGAAAAACGTTTCGAAGACTCAATGAGCAAGACAAACATTCGGACAATCACTCCATCAATTTCAGAGCTGATGATCCGGATTATCTCTTGATTGGTACGGATGGCGGCATCTATGAAAGTTTTGATCTAGCCAAAACCTGGCGGTTCATCGATAATCTTCCCATCACTCAGTATTACAAGGTGGCAGTTGATGATGCCTTGCCGTTCTATCATGTCTATGGTGGCACCCAGGACAATGGCTCTCATGGGGGGCCTTCCAGAACAGATACCTATCACGGCATTCGCAATGCCGATTGGTACAAAACTCTAGGTGCAGATGGGCACCAATCAGCAACAGAACCCGGAAACCCCAACATCATGTATGCAGAGACACAACAAGGTGGCTTGCATCGGGTGGACCGAATTACAGGCGAGCAGGTCTATATTCAGCCTCAAGCAGAAGAAGGAGAGGATTTTGAACGATACAATTGGGATGCCCCTATTTTGGTGAGTCCACATTCCCCCTCTCGCCTATATGTTGCCTCCCAGCGAGTCTGGCGATCCGACAACAGAGGAGATAGTTGGACCGCTATCTCGGGAGATTTGACCCGGGATCAGGAACGGATAAGCCTCCCAATCATGGGAAGAACACAAAGTTGGGATGCTGCCTGGGATGTAGGAGCTATGTCCAACTATAATACCATTACCTCTCTGGCAGAATCTCCTCTTCAGGAAGGATTACTTTATGCTGGAACGGACGACGGAATCATTCAGGTGACAGAAGATGGTGGAAAAAACTGGAAGAAAATTGAAGCCAGTAGCCTGCCTGATGTGCCATCCACAGCTTTTGTCAATGATATTCGCGCAGACTTACACGATGCCAATACGGTATATGTAGCGATGGACAATCACAAATATGGAGATTTTACCCCCTATCTCCTGAAAAGCACGAACAGAGGCAAAAGCTGGAAATCTCTGACTGCAAGCATGCCGCAACGGACACTTGTCTGGCGGATCGTTCAGGACCATGTGTCGCCCAATCTGCTTTTTGCAGCTACGGAATTTGGCATTTATTGCACCCTGGATGGAGGAGAAAAATGGATGCAGCTCAAAGGAGGACTGCCTACCATCGCTTTCAGGGACATCACCATCCAACGTCGCGAAAATGACCTGGTCGCCGCCTCCTTTGGCAGAGGATTCTACATCCTGGACGACATCAGCGTGTTGAGAGAACTATCTGAAGAACAAATGAAACAGGAAGCCAGTCTATTTTCTGTTCGCAAGGCGCTGTGGTATGTACCAAAATCAGTGGTCAGTTCTCAAGGCTCTGCCCATTATACAGCAGACAATCCTCCTTTTGGTGCAGTATTTACCTATCACTATGGCGAAGATGTCACAAGCCTGAAAGCAGCCAGAAAGAAAAAAGAACGCAGCTTGAATAAAGAAAACAAAGATATTCCCTTCCCCGGTTGGGATGCTCTAGAAGCAGAACGAAGACAGGAAAAAGCGAAAATCTGGCTGACAGTTAAGGACAGTGAGGGCAATGTGGTGCGCAAGATCAGTGGTCCGATCAGCAAGGGAATTCATCGCGTTGCCTGGGATCTGAGATATGCTTCCAAAAGACCTGTGAGAGTTGGTGGAAATCGCCCGAGCGGTGGCAGAGGAGGAGGATTCAGAAGTGGTGGTGGTGGTGGATTGATGGTCGTTCCCGGCACCTATACCGTAAGCATGTCCAAGCAAGTCGATGGGCAGGTAACACAATTGGCCGGGCCAGTGAGTTTCGAGGTAGAGCGACTGCGTGATGGTGCTCTCAAAGGCGCAACGAATGAAGAATTGACTGCGTATCGCAAGGAATTAGAAGCACTTCAAGGAGCGGTCTTTGCGGCCTCTATGGTATTGGACAAAAGCAAGAATCGGATCAATGCCATCCAGACTGCTTTGGGCAGAAGCAGTGTGGAGCCCGGACAACTGGATAACCAACTTCATCAACTCAAACAAAAGCTGTTGGATCTCGATGAGAAAATGAATGGAAATCCTTCCAAAGAGGAGATAGGCGAGCGAAATCCTCCCACAGTCCGGTCAAGGATGTTCATCGCTTTCCGGGGAATGTCTACCACCTATGGTCCTACCCCACTCCACAAGCGAAGCATGGAGATCGCCAAGAAAGAGTTCACCAGCCTGAATGCTGAGTTGGAAGAAATCAGTAAGAATGAGATCCCCGCTTTGGAAAAAGCCGTGTCAGGAGCAGGAGCGCCCTGGATTGAAGGCCAGGCCCTGCCAGAGATCAAGCGATAAAAGAAATGAGCACTGGGACAGGATGCACAGAGAGGGTGGATTCCTCTCTGGTTTCGTGTCCCAGTGCCCCACATATCTTAAGAGAGTTCATTTCGTACTTCTCGATCACTCTGTGATCACGATCCGTTGCGCGGACAGAATCTCATCTTCTATCACCAGTTTCAGGAAGTATAGTCCAGGCTGCAATCCTTCCAGATCGAGGTCCACCACCTGTGGCCCTTCAATCAGCAATTGTGTGCCTTGCTTTCGGACTCTGGCAGATCCATCTACGAGTAGCCATGAGAAGGCCATATCGGCTCTTTCAGCATCGATTAGCACATGACTTTGTGCCTGGATCGGATTGGGATATATATTGCCTACGGCGGCTCTGGCAGCCATCATGCCGGAAGTATCCTGCGAGGCCGTATCTACAGAACAGGTATCAGTCAAGGGTCCGATATATTCGACACAACTAAAAAGCTCTACATGAGATAATGTCAATTCCACCTCGGTTCCTTGTGGATAGATTCCAAAGGCATAAAGTCCAGAGGAAATGCTATCAAGAGTAGCTGTGCCCTGATCATCGGCTAGCGAGAACTGATTGGTCGCGGTAAATCCGATGACCACTCCAAAGGTGGTATCTGTCAGGCATTCGGTGTAGACCGTATCCAGGACAATATCGCAAACCGGGACAGGCGTACAATCCGCCGTCATGGGCGGGGTACCTTCCAGACAATTGGCAACACTGGTGTCCTGAATGGTCAGCATCACATCTGTCGAGTTGAAATATTCTCCGTAAATATGGGTTCCGGCTGACAAACCCGTCATCGCAGCAGATCCCTGATCATCTGTAATCTGGAAGTTATTCCCAATACCGGAAAAGGCTACAACCATCTCAAAGGTCGAGTCAGTCTTGCAGGAAGCATATACGGTATCGATTTCCAGGGTACAAATGGGTGGTGGCGGAGGAGGACTTGCAGTATCACATTCCAGGTTAACATTAATGTCTCCTTTGCCCGAATAACTGCCGTCATAGTAGAACCAGCCTGACATTCCATAATTCCCATTTTTGTCATTGGCCCCAAATCCATATTGAAATCCGTATTGCAGGTTGGCCGGACGATGGGTCAGATAGAGAGTATCTCCATCAAACTGCATACCAGGCACACCAAATAAGGTTGCACGGGTACTGTCCATTTCATAAAAAATCCAGTCCTGTTGCTCAATTGAATCGGCTCCCCCACCATTTTTGAGGTTGCGGCCCAATCCGGTCCAGTCAGCATAAGTCATCTGGTGAATGAGCCAGACTTCCGCATCCCACTGACGCGTACTGTCATCTATGTTGAGGATACGGCCAGTGATCCTGGCAGTGCTATCGCTGAAAAAGTCGATAGTCCCTCCTAAACTATCAAACACATAATCACGGGATGGGTCCCCCGGAATTTGATTGAGCCAAAAGGCATGATCTCCCGAATCATAGGGAGTCAAGGTGCAGGATTGGACAAGAGTTGGTTGTGAAAACGTAATCGTAGAAGACAAGAACAAGCAAAAAAAGCAGGTTAAATAGAATGCGCGAAGGGTACAGGTCGGCATAAATTCTGATGATTGACTAGTAAAAAATGAATCTGCGCTTAAGTCCAAATCATCATATGCAGACAGAAGAAATAGACTGTCTGAAAAAAGTACATAAAAAGAGAGGGGATTACCTGATCAGGGGAACAACAAAGAACGGAAATACAAAAAGAAGTACAACAATCTGTCTGCTGTCCCATTCTTAACGATGTTATTTCTACTTTCTTATGTTAAGGGGTGTGTTGGAAGAAGTTTTTCGCAAAAGGTATTGTACCATTCATCCCTGATTTTTCACAAGTCAGACATATATACAGACATGTGGAAGAGGTCGGTCACCCAATGAGAAATCAATGAGCCAGAAAGATCCACTTGCCTTTCTCCCTTGTCACATCTCTCAACACACCGATGATGTCAGCAGGATGCCGTTTCTTCTCAAACAGTTGAACCAGTTTGTAAAATATTCGCGAATGAAAGCCGACCCCCTTGAGTAACATAGCAAAGACAAGCATCCGTTGATCTTCTTGCTGGATATAGGCGTTTTGATCACTTTTTGGCACTTGGGCAAACTCCTGTGCTACCCGCCAGGCGTTTTCTCTGGCTTTTTTGAGACTGAATTTCGCCAATCTTTCATCCCAATTCCGAAAAAACCAGTCTGACCACCGAGCCAGCGGAGAGAGTTCTCCCAATTTGTCCTGAACCCCATTAATCATCTCAAACAACAAGCGGTTGATTTCATCAAAATCCCCTTTCAATGGTTCTACATTGGGACCAGCAATGGTCTCAGCAGCAGCAATGCCCAGATCCAGATTAATATGAGCATTTATCCCCAACAATAAGTGGTTCAAAACTGGCAGATAGGATTTCCTGGCTGAATCAAAGGCTACTGCCCAGACTTTACTTGGTTTTTTTCGCGATTGGTATTGATGAAAGGCTTCCAGGTATCGATTGGCAAAAATCACATCCAGTTTTTCCATTCTGGCTCCATCTGAGAACCGATTTTCTGCTATTCCCGTTTTTACAGCCTTGGTCACAGATTGGTACAAAACCGGAAAGTATCCAAGGCGACTCTGATGTTCAAGGGACCACTGAATGATGTCCTCCAACTGCTGTATGACATCATCGATGGTCTGGGCGGGTTCAAAAGAAGTAGGCATGGGACCATGTTAAGAAATCTCATGCTCATTCTCAAGCATTTGATCCCCGATTGGCTTTTCTGTAATTTGTGACCCTCAATTAACCAACACTTTCTATGAAACAATTTGCCCGACAATCTCTTCCTTTCATATTCTTGATGGGAATGTTTGTTGCATGCACCAATCAATCCTCACAACAGTCCCTTCCAGAACTCGATCTTCGAGTAGACAATTTTGGATTGTATGATCAACATGGCAGCTTCCACAATCTGTATTACTATTCTGATGCTTCAGCCATCGTGCTATTTGTTCACGGCAACGGCTGTCCGATTGTGCGCAACGTCATGCCCGCTTTGCGTGAAGTAAGGGATTCTTATACCGACAAAGGTGTTCAGTTTTTCATGCTCAATGCCAATCTTCAAGACAATCGGGAAAACATCATTCATGAAGCTGCGGATTTCGGGATCGATTTCCCTATCATGGTAGATGATGCCCAACTGGTGGCAGAATCTCTGGATATCCACCGAACGGCTGAAGCCATCGTCATTGATCCCAAACAATGGAAGATCGTCTATCGTGGTCCTGTAGATGATCGTCTGAACTATGAGACACAGAAGAAAGAAGCCGCCAATAATTATCTGGCTGATGCCCTCGACAAACATCTCAATGGGCAGGCCATTGCTCAGGCAGTCGTACGTTCTCCGGGATGTCTGGTAGCCCTTCCGGTACAGGAATCCAAAGAACATGAAAACCTGACCTATGTCAGTGATATTGCGCCCATTCTGAAGTCCAACTGCCGAAAATGCCACCAAAAGGGAGGAATCGCTCCCTGGGCAATGGAGAGCTATGAGATTGTCCGCGGATGGGCCCCCATGATGAGAGAAGTCGTTCGAACAAGACGTATGCCACCATGGCAAGCCGATCCTCACTATGGAGAGTTTTCCAATGATCTGTCCCTCACAGTAGAGGAGCAGCAAAAGATCGTGCATTGGGTAGAAAATGGTGCCCCCAGAGGAGAGGGTGATGATATGCTGAAAAATCATCCAGCCACTGGTGACGCCTGGGGATTGGGTGAACCGGATCTTGTCATCGAACTGGAGCCACAAAGCATTCCCGCAACAGGGGTATTGGAGTATCGCTACTTCCCAATCAAACCTGATCTCAAGGAAGGAAAATGGATCAAAGCGGTAGAAGTGAAACCTGGCAATTTTGCAGCACTTCATCATGTGTTGGTCAGTGTTACTTATCCCGATGGGTTTGAGGAACCTATTGAGCGAACCAATCGATGGTTTGATGGTCTGTTTGCTTCTTATGCGCCAGGTGCAGAGCCAGAAGTCTTCCCCGAAGGATCAGGCCGCTACCTGCCTGTTGGGAGTGAACTCCTCTTTCAGATACATTATACCACAACGGGGAAAGAAGAAACAGATGCCTCCAAACTGGGCATCTACTTTGCTGAGAAAGAACCCGAGAAAGAATTTCTGATTGTTGGTCCCGCCAACTGGAAGTTTGAAATTCCTCCTGAAACCAAGGCCCATGATGTTCATGCCAAGAAAGTATTCGAAGAAGATGTGACCCTCTATGGCATGTCCCCTCACATGCATTTTCGAGGCAAATCGATGAAGTATACCGCACATTATCCGGATGGGAGCAGTGAAGTTTTGATCAATGTACCCAACTATAACTTCAATTGGCAGCGATATTATAAGCTGAAAGAACCCAAGGCCATCCCTGCTGGGACTGAGATCGCCGTTCATGCTGTGTTTGACAATTCTTCACAGAACCTATACAATCCTGATCCGTCTTCAAAAGTCTACTTCGGAGAGCAGAGTTTTGAAGAAATGCTGATTGGGTATATGGCCTTTGTGAGAGGGGTCAAGAAGAAAAAAGAGCAGTTGGCGATTACGAGTAGATAACATCTGTTCCGCTTCATCTAGCCGAGCCGGAATCTATTCTGTTCGGATGACAGATTAGATTCCGGCCTTTTTCAGTTATTATATGGTTTCATTATTCCATTCACTCACAGCTGCATACATCTCCCGATAGCCATAGCGAGACTGCTGGGAGCCGATCTTCTGAGGGGCAGTCAATCCAGCTTGCTTTGCCAGCATCCCAAATTTACTGAAGGAAACAGGATACGGGACCCAGGGATTGCCTTGGTCGGTATCATATTCGATGAGGATGATTCTCCTTTGCTTGCCTGTTTGCGGTTTTAGCCGAGCGAGAAAGGCGGCCTGGTCACGCACATAATGGAGTGCATTCGCCATTAGTACGCCATCTAGCCCCTTGAATTGAAGGGCTTGAGTGAAATCCTGCTCAATTAAGCGTATTTCTGCCCAGCTTTTTTGATGCTGGGCAGAAATATTCTGAAGGGCCTTGCCATCCCTGTCAACCGCATATACCACCCCATTTTCTCCCAACAAATCCGCCATCGCGAAACTGAAACGCCCTTGTCCAGCTCCCAGATCTGCCCAGCTTTCCCCTGGACGGATCTCAGCATGTTCTATGAGTGCGACGGCTTCCTGATGCGTCATCCCGTTCTAGTTTCGATAGTCCAGCGGAGGTTTTCGATCACCCAACAGAGCTTCATATTCGAACTCATCCCCGGTTCGTCTTTCCAGTTCTAATTTCGCCTTGGGAATGACTGCCCCTGGATCAGAAAAGAGATCATAAACAGAAAGCGCCAGCGTTTTGGCAGCCACCATCATGCCCTTCATGCCAATACTCATGCCCCCACAGGCCACCGCTTGCCAACTATGCGCTGGAACTCCAGGCACCCAGGTTGCAGCTCTCATACCAGCTGTAGGGACCACCCAGCTGATATCACCCACATCCGTTGATCCTCCTCCGGATTTGATGGCAAAGGTCTGGATCTGTTCAGAAGATGCCAGAGGCAGGATGTCTGTACCAAGTGTGGTTCTGATCTCATTGGCAAATGTCGTCTCTCGATTGTCATAGCTCACGCCTCCAACCGTCTGGAGATTTTTGTAGACCACACGCGACAGGGCCTCATTGGGCATGAGGTTATACAAGCCATGGATCACTTCATACTCCAACCGAACCCCTGTCCCAAGCGCGGCACCCTCTGCGGCTTTCACAACTCTGTCAAAGAGAGACATCACTTCCGCACGATCCGGATGTCGGATATAGTAATACACTTCTGCGAACTCCGGAACGATATTGGGGGCATCTCCTCCTCGTGTTATGACATAGTGAATCCGCGTTTCTTGCTTGACATGCTCCCGCATCAGGTTGACCATATAATTCATGGCTTCTACCGCATCCAGGGCACTTCGTCCTCTCTCTGGTGCTCCTGCTGCATGGGCGGACTTGCCATAGAAGCGAAACTTCGCGGATTTGTTGGACAAGGATGATCCCGGACTGGCATCATTGCGGTCTCCGGGATGCCAATGCAAGACTGCATCCACATCATCGAACAATCCATCCCTGACCATGTATACTTTGCCAGCTCCTCCCTCCTCCGCTGGCGTACCATAGAGTCGAAGGGTTCCACTTGTGCCTGAGCGCTTGAGCCAGTCTTTGATGGCTATAGCGGCAGCCACAGAGGCAGATCCGAACAGATGGTGCCCACAGGCATGACCAGATTTTTTCCCTTCGATTTCTGCTCGTTGGGGCATGGTGTCCTGGGATAGTCCGGGAAGGGCATCAAATTCTGCCAGAATGCCAATGACTGGCTTACCAGACCCATAACTGGCAACAAAAGCAGTTGGAATCTCTGCGACTCCCTCTTCCATGTCAAATCCAGCTTCTGTGAGGGTCTGCTGCAACAAGTGAGAGCTTTGTGTCTCTTGGTAGCCCAATTCGGCATGTTGCCAGATTTGTTTGGCGATCTTGGCATAGGTGCCAGCTTGCTTATCCAATTGTTTCATCAGCTTCTCCTTGGCCTTCTGCGCTTGAAGGGAGAGGGTGATCAGGAAAATCGTAGGAAGGAGTAGACAGACTTTCTTCATGAACATATGATTGAGTGTAAAAGCTCAAAGATACAGAAGCTCCGGAGAAACTGTTCCATCCTATTTCGCAGGAAGACAGAGGCTAATCAAGTGCAAAGCGGACAAGATCATATTGGTTTGGTCTCAATGCCGCTAATTGGCCCTCATGAATTTAATTGATGAAGAATCGCTTTATACATCTCCTCAACTGTCTCCTCGCTTAGCTGCAGCTTACTGGCAATCTCTGCGTAGGATTTTTTCTGCACATAGACGAACTCCAGCAACTCTTTTTCTTGCTGGGACAGCTTGGCGATGGCAAGATACACATGCCTTAATTCTGGAACGGGGGCAGGAGAGGATCTCTTTTTTTGAGACCAATCTAATCCTATGCTTCTGGAACGACTGATTTTAAAAGATGCTTTCATCTCCGCAGGAGGTTGAAGGGTAAATCCATGCTGATTGGCTGTATGACGTATCCATCTGGCAAGGGACGAATCTTCTCCCCAATCGAATGCTTGCCTGGGCTCCAGGAGATCTTTTTTCAACTGAAAATAAAACACAGAGGCAAATTGAAAAACGGAACTGCCTGATCGGATATATGTGGAAAAATCTCTTTTGAAAATGTTAAGACCCCTCAATAACATTTCCACAACTATTTGTTCCTCTCCCGTTTTTTGGAATTCTCCAACCAATGCCTGTTCAGGAAGGGCTTGCAAATAGACTTCCCGATTGAAAATGGATTCCCTCAGTCGTCCCTGGCTTGTCTGAATATCTGCCAGGATATCTTTCCGGGTTTTGCCCTGTGCACGATGGGATTCGAGTTGAGCAATCAGAATTCGGTCCAGAATATGACTCTCCAAATGCGCCTGCATCTCCGCTTTTCGCGCATAGTCCGGATTCATCACATACTCCAGAAAATCCTCAAACTGGAAGGCTGTTGGGTCAATATGTTCTTTGTCATGATTCATTTTTCCTGCCGTTCACAAGAGCCCTCTTTCTCTCAGTATATTTTTGAGTTCTTTCCTTGCCCGATTTTTTTCGCGTTTGGTAAAATTTGCTGGTTTGTTCAGCTGACTGTCTATTTCTTGATTGGAATATCCCTGGATAACCAGACTGATGATTGTCTTGTGTTCTGGTCTGCTGAGGGATTCTATGCATTCCAGGATTTGTTCGGCAGACAGTTCACTGTCTATCAGGGTCCATTCTGTTTTTTCTTTGCCCAATGCTTCCAGAATATTTCGTCTGTTCTTATCCCTTCTCAGGTCTGACCGCCATTTGTTGATACAATGCCGTCGAATCCACAAAAAGAAGTTCTCTACCTCTTCTCCTGTATACAACTTTTCTCTTTTTTTCTCCAAAACGCCTCTGAACACATCATATACGATGTCCTCGGCAAGTTCTTTGTTGTTGGTCACTCCTTCGATTGTCAAGATCAAACGTCCAAAATGCTGATCAAACAGGGATTCCAAAGCCCTGTCATTGCAAGCGGCAAACGCTTTCCACAAATATGCATCTGTCTGATTGTCAGGATGTGGGAGACGAATGGATGTCATTGGAGAAGGATAAAGGAACAGGAATAAGGCAAAACTCCCTCATTTTTCAAAAAAAAATCCTTTCCGATGAGACAATCCCGTGACTTGCGCACTGTGTATGTGAAAGGAAGAGACCGATCGGCATAAAATTTCACTTTTTTTCACAAAAAACGAGGAAAAACGGATGAATCAGGATCTTAAGAGAAAAAGGGGTTGTATGAATCACATGTTTCTGGAATTTGAGGCTAACAAAGACAGTAGAATTTGGGGATACCTGTTGGTCGAGTGGCATCCCGTTCTTCTTCCTATATCTTCCACGACAAAAAAGGTGGACTGGAGGAAGTCCAGGAAGTGTCATCACGGCCCCTCCTTGTTATTCTATGGAGCGAGAGACGCTGACAAGAGGAAAGATCTGACGCAATTGTATCAACAATTATATGAAATCGCCTATGAGTCAGCTCGGTCTATCCTTGGCAAGACCGAGGAAGCCCGAATCATTGCACATGAAGTTGCTGCTGTAACCCTCATCAGACATGAGCAAAACAAGATCGCGAATGCGAGAGCTTATGCCACTAAAAGTGCAAGACATCTGGCCATCAAAGTAAAAAAACGAAAACATCTTCTGGCAGATATCGAGATTGTTGAGGAGCGGTTTATTACTGACAGTCATGAAGAGGCATTTATCAGACATGAAACAAATGCATGTCAACATTTGCTTCTGGAGAAAGCCATTGCTTCTCTGAAGCCAAGACAAGCCGAGATCTTTTGCTTGCATATACGCGAGGGAGTTGGCTTTCAGGAAATCGCAGACAAACTGGACAGAACCTATGCCTCTGTGTCCAACACTTATTACAGAGCCCAGACCAAAGTCAAAACCTATATATCCAGGAGGATCAGGCACCTCTCTGATTCAGAGGCTGTCTGAATTTGATCTCATGGAATTGTAATGGGCCTTTATTCCGAATTTTCACCAATAAATACACCTAGACATGAAAAAAATCACAAATTTACTAATCATCGATGCTTCAGGAAGTATGCAATCCCGTACTGCTGAAGTAAAACTTGGCATCCGCGAATTCATTCAGGATGCAGCTCGAACACTTACAGACAATCAAGTAGAATTGACCACCATTATCACAGAATTCTCCAGCGCTGGGTATTTCAGAGCCTTGGTGAATACCAACAAACTCTCAGAACTAAACCAGCACATCGCCAATAGATATTGTCCGGATGGCATGACGGCTTTGTATGATGCGATTGGTTTGTCCTTTGAGTTGGTTCCCAAGAAGCAGGATGGGGTCCTTGTCTCTATCATCACAGATGGCTTGGAAAATGATTCGAGGACCTACTCCCTGGAAAAGGTCAAAAGCCTGATCAACAAGAAAAAAAGCAAAAAGAAGCCCTGGATCATTACCTTCATCGGAAGTTCTGAAGCCGATCTGACCCATAGTGCCAGAGAGATCGGTATTTCGGAAGGCAATATCTTGCAGTACGGGGGAAGCGGCAGAGGATTCAGTGCAAGTATCAGTTCCGGTATACGAATGAAGAAGTCGCTGGTCGATCATGTCGTATCAGGAAAAGCCATCCAACAAAAAACCTTTGCAAAGGACCATCAGGTTGAAGAAAAATAGCCTTCATCACAGGTACGTTCTTTATGAGAAAATGTATTTCTTTGATACAACCCAAACCGAAATTCATCTTTCATGGCAGATTCAAAAAACAAAGAAACCGAACTCCGTTTTCTGGTCAAAGGAAGTTCCTGGCAATCCCTGGCAGACAAAGGCAAAGCCCAGACCATTGAACAAGCCTTTCTCTCAGCTTTTTACAAAAGAGTGGTCCGAATTCGAAAAAAAGATGGCAAGGGAATCCTGACCATTAAGGGAGAAAAGACAGGCGGGAGTCAAAATCCTGAATGGGAATATCCTATTCCACCTCAGGATGCCGACGAGATGTTGGCTCATCCAGGCTTGATTGATGAAGGCAGCTTTCCCATTTCCAAAACCAGATACAGTCTTATGGATCCTACTATCCAATGGAAAGGCCAGACCCTCATGTGGGAGATCGATGTCTTTCACGATCAAAATGAAGGACTAATCCTGGCAGAGATCGAAATCAATGACCTTCAGTCCACAGAGGAAAAGCAGGAAGCAGAATCTGTGATTAGAAACAATCTCCCTTCATGGATTGGAAAGGAACTGGATTTTGAGAAAGACTCATCAGTGAAACGATATTTCAATAACTCCTTGTCAAAAAGTCCCTACAACAGCTGGAATGAGGCAGACAAGGCCGAAATGGTGCATCATCTTAGCCTATAACTGCCTGAATGGGCAGGTGGAAGAACACACAGATTGAGGAAGCTTACCCATGAGCTTCCTCAATAATGAAACCGCCTCTTCAAGCGATTGAAGGGTTGTTCAATCAGATATCTCGATGCCGTGCTGATCACCACCACCCCAACAAAATAGAGCGGCACCATCAACCATTCATTTTCACTGTATTTCACCCCCAAAAAGAAACCGGGAATGAAGTTGTGGAAGAGATAAATCGCATAGCTGATCTGACCGATGAACAAGATGGGTTTCCATTCCAGAATTCCTTTCCAGCCTCCTGTATAGCCAAAATAGGCTTTTCCCAACCAAAAAAAGGAAAGTAGCGATCCCAGGGTTCTGTGAAATACCACCCCTTCAAATCCCCCCCAGGCAGTCCAGTATGGAGACACCGCAATCAACCCAAATAGGCCAAAAATCGTCCAACCCAGGCCGGAACGATTGAGCAATCGGCGGAGCCATTCTTCATGATACTTGCTCAAATAGGCAAGCATGCTCCCCAATCCGAAGGCATCAAAGCACAAAGGAGTGAATATCTTGAGGGTGATCAGTGAAGTCGCTTGCACATACCAATAGGCGCGCCAAAGAATCGCAATCACAACAATGGCTCCCATCACCCGAAGCAGATATGTTCGTGGAATCAGGAAAATCACCAGGGGCCACATCAGATAGAATTGTTCTTCCACTGCCAATGACCAATAGTGCGACACCGTACCTGGCCACTGGTCTAGCCCCATGATATAGAAGTTGGACAAATAGGCTGCATTCCAGACAAATGAGGGCCTGGTACTTGGGGTAAACAGAAATGTCAGGATCAGCACCACATAATAGGCTGGAAAGATCCGGAGCGTTCTTCTCAGATAAAATGTCTTGAAACTCTGGCCAAGGGTTCGACTCCCGTTTTCCTGGGCTTCTTTGCTTGTGAGTAGGATTCGTGTGATGAGAAAACTGCTCAGAACGAAAAACAGATCAATCCCAAAATTGGCCATACGCATCTGAATCAGCCAATCTGCCGCAGTCCAGTGTGCCAACAAGACCAGGATCACTGCCAGACATCTGAAGGCATCTAATTGACGATAATAGGGGGAATGGCCGGACATGGACATGAGGCTTGGTGCCAACTATCTCGAATTCGAGATAATTAGAATAAGGAATTGTCTGAGTTGTTGGGATGTATTCATGTTCGATCCATTAATCTAAGACGCTCATCCTGATCAAATACTTCCAGGATGTATCTCGCCATTCTTTGCAGAACTTCCAATCTTGCATATTGACTTGCTCCTTGAACAATCAGGTAGCTGTTGATCGCTTCCAGTGCTGAGAGGGTTGCATTCTCTCTTTCTGTCGAGAAATGCCGCATATTCCCTTCCTTGGCTAGTTTTGGATTGGATTCTCTCCATTGTTTGGCTGTTTGACCAAATAAGGCCACATTGATCACATCGGCTTCACTGGCATACGGATTGCTTCCCTTGTCAACTTTCGGAGCGATGTAGCGGCGCACTGTCTCATTTTGTAAGCCAAAGTAGATTTTGGACAGAAGGCGAGACTGTTGCCAATTTTGATTCAGACGCATGGCCTCTTCTTTTTCCAAGCGCTGAAACTCGCGATAGAGCAGGTATCGGAACCTCGGACTGATCCATGCACCAAAATCAAAGGCAATGTCAGGATGGGCATAGGTCCCTCCATATCTCCCCGCCTTTGTAATCACTCCCGTAGCCTGTGTTTTGTCAATCCACTCTCCAACTGAGATGAAAAAACTCCTACGCCCTGCCTCATTTCTAATCATCTCGAATTCGAGATAGTTAAACAGTGGATTGTTATGCGTCTCCCATTCCCGTAAGAATTCCAGCGTGTCCACGGTTCTCAGCCAATTGGAAATGATCGCACTGCTTGCTCCCTTTTTATGGCCCTTGACCATGTCGGTGAGGGAGATATAGGTATCATCCTGTATCTTTCGTAAGCGAATCTCCTGATTCTCTACATGGAGTTTCTTTGCCATAGGCCAAAGGTAGGAAAATTCAGTCGCTCTCCCTAAGAGAAGCGCCTCATCCGTTTAGCTTAACAAGCCAGCAAAAAAACCGCCTGAAATCAGGAAGAAAGGTACGATCAGTACATAACACAAACCTAGCAAAATCAGATGCAGAACAATCTTCAACCTTCTTTTCTGATAGACCCTTCTCATACTCATGAAGAGATAGACGAGAAAGATGGCCAAACAGATGAGAGTGATGGTCCCGTGATACACCCCCAACATTGCCAGCAAAAAATTTAGCCCGAGCAAGACAAACAAAAAGGCATGGGTGTGCAGCAAAAACACCAAATGCTCTACCAGAAAAATTCCTGAGCGAAAATAGAATCCTCTAAGCAATACAGCATACATTGGGAGCACAAGAAGCAGAACAATAGGAATTTGTTTAAAAATTTGCTGGAAAAAATCTTTGGGATTCTGTTGAGCCTTGATTGCTTGTTCATAGATATATTCCTCTAGCATATTGTCGATCTCCTCTTTATCGATCACCGTGATTCTGAAGTTTCCCTTTTCAATATCCTGCTGACTGACCTCCCGATCAAAGTACTTATTGACCAATAAGAAGCAAAAGAATCCGATAAAGAGGAAGAACTGAATAGGGGGCGCATATCTTTTTCGTCTTCCCGCAATAAATTCGTTGGTCAGAAATCCCGGACGAATCAGGAAGGGTTTCAAACTACGCCACCATTTCCCGTCCAAACGGAATTGCTTCCCGACAAATTCTCCGAGAAACACCCAAAATGGAACCTTGCGATCTACATTTTTTTGACCACAAGAGGGACAATAGGCATCGGTAGGGTCAAGGGATCGACCACAATTCATACAGCTATCCATCGGTTGTAGAGGAGGATTCATAAATGGAAGATAGAGATCGCACTGTATATGGAAGAACTCAAATTAAGTCAATGGGTTGGAATGAATGGCATGAGAACCTGGAAAATGTGTGGGGATTGGCCTTGTCTACGGCCTTCTGTTGGTGTATATTTCTCCCAAAACCATTCCCATGCGTATCTATATCTTACTTATTCCTTCGGTACTCCTCTCCTTTATCTATGCCTGCAGCCTGAATCAGGCACAACCTGCGGATCAAGATTCCCCTGGTGTGGAAGGGACACTGCTGATCATAGGTGGGGGAAGACTCGATCCGGTATTTTTTGAAACCTTTCTGGCACATGCTGGCGGTCCGGGAGCTGACATTGTGGTGATCCCGACGGCAATGGGAGATGAGCAAATTGCAAGAGATTCAGCGTTCAGTCGGGTCAGGGCTTTGTTTCAGGAGTATGGATTTGGCAAAATTACCATCCTTCATACACGTGATCCTCAAGAGGCTGACACGAAAGAATTTGCCAAACCACTGAAGACTGCTGGTGGGGTATGGTTTGTCGGAGGTCGTCAATGGCGCTTGGCGGATTCTTACCTGAACAATCGCACACATGAGGCCTTGAACAAACTCTTGAAAAGGGGAGGGGTTATTGCCGGCACTTCTGCAGGAGCGACCATTCAAGGATCTTATCTGGCACGTGGAGATACCAAAACCAATACCATCATGATGGGAGATCACGAAGAAGGCTTGGGATTCTTTCCCAATGTTGCCATAGATCAACATCTGCTGGCCCGAAATCGGCAGTTTGATTTATTCGAAATTCTGGATGTTCATCCGGAGCTCCTAGGAATCGGACTGGATGAAAATACTGGAATCTTGGTACAAGAAGACCACTTTAAGGTTCTGGGAGCAAGCCATGTTGCCATCTATGATGGAACGCGTTGGTCCAGAGATCGCGATACTATCTATCAATTGCCCTCCGGGAGCAGGGAGTTTTATTTTCTGCATCAAGGTCAGCAATACAATTGGAAACTTCGAACTGTTGTGCAGAAGTGATGGAATCAGATATGTCAAGAGATCGACTCATTGCCTTGCAAGAAGCGCTTGCTGCACAGGTGGTCATTCCTGCTTCCACAGAGCCAGCCGTGCAGGCAGGAGACTGGGTATGTACCATGGATATCCAGTATGAGGGAGACATCGGCTATGTCGCAGCTGATTTGATGAGATGGGAGGACGAACCAGACATGATCGCTGTGAAAGCCTATTCTGTGACCGAGCCATATGTACCGGGCTTTTTTGCCTTTCGAGAAGGCCCCTTATTGATGCAGCTTCTACAGGATATCCAGGCTCAACTGGACCTCTCCCCTACCCTGCTTATCATCGATGGGCATGGAATCGCACATCCCCGTAAGCTGGGACTGGCAAGTTGGGTCGGAGTGAAAAGCGGCATTGCCAGCATAGGTGTTGCCAAGGACAGCTTGCTCCCCTATACCGGCAAACTTGGCCTGGACGCAGGCAATCATCTGAGCATTTTGCTGGATACACAAGCTGTAGGCATCGCATTGAGGACGCAGGACGATATCAAGCCTGTTTTTGTCAGTCCTGGTCATCTGATCAGCTTGAGCCAGGCAGCCAATCTGGTGTTCCAACTCAGAGGCCCCTATCGACAAATTGAACCGATTCGCCGGGCAGATCATGCTGCCCGACGATTTGCTAAGGGAGACATTCTCCCGATTGTTCGTGTGCTGGACTGATTATCTCCGGATGAGGAGTTTTTCAAGATGGATGGGCGTATCCCTGCTCAGGATTCGGAGAATATACACCCCTTCCGGCAATTGTCGGACGTCCAGCGTCTCACGAAAAGACGATTCCTGTCCGTCTACAGCGTGAACACGGAGCATATGTCCCGCAATATTCATCAGTTGAATCTCTCCCTTGACAATGGCAGACTCAGCAGATACCACAAGAATGTCTGATGCAGGATTGGGGTAGACCTTCACTTTGAGGGAGTGGTCTGGAGCAATTCCCACCAATTGAGAGATAGTTACTTCTTGAATCACTGTATCTATCACACACTCATTTCCCAGATCAGCTATCAATCGGACAAGATAGGTGCCCGTATCCTGATAGGTGTGGGAAGGCGAAATCTGGGTGCTGCTCGATCCATCTCCAAAGTCCCACATATAAGTCCCGTCAGGACTTGTATTGTTTTGGAAAGAGACCTCATCAAAGGCTACGGTATAGCTGAAATCAGCTCGAATATTGGCAATTTCAAAGTCAAATTTGAAGACGAGGAGATTACACCCCTGATTGCCAGATGTGGTTGCATTATTGGTGGTGCTATATGCGCTATTCGTAGCTGGAAAGGTTGAGACTCCCCAACATCCTGCACATACGGCCTGATACAATACCCCATACTCATCAAAGTGACTCGATGCTCCATCTGCATGATCTCCAGCTTGTCCGTTTCCATTCATTCCGCCGATATAGGAGCCATACATCAGACTCTGGGCATTTTCACTCAGGACTAATGTATAAAAATCACTTCCGTCTGTAGTGGATTGGTAGGCATCTGATGTGGTAGGCATTCCATTGGTTGATCCGTGCTGGTTGGTGCTTCCTCCCCAACCTGAGACATAGATGTTGTGGCAATGATCTAAGCCAAAAGCCACTGGGGCGATGCTGGGACGGCTGGTATTGGCAGGGCCAAATGTCGTGGAAAAGAGGATGGAAGCAAGATCATGATTCAATTTTGAAATGAATTGCTTGGCCCCGGTATTGGCATACACAGGCCCTTCTGGAGGATTGATGACAGGATAGGTCCCTTCAGTTTGCCCAATTACATATACATTTCCATTCTGATCCAGATCTAATAGAAAGGTCTGATCATAGGCATCTGTTCCAATATAGGTCCCCGATAACAAGGAATCTCCATGTTGACTAAGTTTCACAATAAAGCCATCTGTCGATCCTCCCAAAAAGGAAGAATGGATTCCTTCGAAAACAGGAAAATCTGTACTCTGCGTTCCTCCTGCCACAAAAACGTGATTGGAGGGATCAAGGACAACCGAATAGGCTGCATCTTCTCCTGATCCACCAAGAAAAGTGGACCATAACAATTGGGTCAAATCACTGCTGAATTTCAACACACATCCATCCTGACCTATTCCTTTTGTTCCTTGAAAAGGAGTCCCGACGATCGGAAAGTTTCCAGATTTCGTACTGCTCACAACATATACTTCTCCACTGTCTCCCAAAACGATTTCTGCCCGCGCCTGATCTCCATAATTGTATTCTGTCCCGTCGAAATGGGATAATTCTATATTTCCATTTACCCCATCATCATCACTCCCACCAATCAAGGTTGATCCTAACAGGCTCGTCCCATCATCAGACAATGTGGCAATAAAAATGTCATACTCTCCATTGGGACTCTCGTCGTATGCTCCAATCGTGGTTGGAAAGGAAGGAGAATTGGTAATGCCCATTATATACAATTCATTGTTAGCATTTACCCGTATGCTGTGCGGAAGATCCTGGTATTCAACCAATATACTGCCTCCAGGATTCCCCCCTAGATAAGTAGAATACAACAAACTGCTGCCATCATCACTGAATTTGCTAATAACAATGTCCGAGAGGCCTCCCTGGAAGGTCGTTTGATAAGCCCCGGTGGTAATCGGATATCCTGCTCCAACCGTACCATTCCTTTGAATTCCAGCTCCATACGCATTGCCCTCCGAATCATAGGTCGCAGCAAAGCCCCAATTGTTGGAAACCGAACCCGTATAGGTGGAAAAAATCAGTGTCGGATCGATAATCAGCGGCCGATCAACTTGATAGCCATTGGGAAGCTGATATGTCAGAATTCCATTGTCCAGGGAGAAGAGACACACAACTTCTTGGAATGTGCCTTTCTTTGTAGGCTGATACGCAACAGGAGGGAGTTCCTCAATTGTCCGAACAGATGTTTCCAGGATCAGGGATTCATCCTCAATCCGAATTTGATCCAGGCCTGGATAGGCCAGTTGTATCTGTGTGGGATCAGCTCCTGGATGAACAATAAACTCATATTTCAAGGCATCCCCCACTCCAAAAAAACGAATATCTATGCCTGGATAGATCTCTTCGTAAGACAACATTTCATACAGATGAACTCCTCCTGCCCAATGTGCAGGATCATTTCCTAAAAAATAGTTGTGATAGGTCTGACTGGGCTTATCTGCGACCAGAGATGGCTGTTCATTGGCATGGAGAAATTCCATTCGGAAGACGTGGTGATCCATGTGATCCGATGTATGTGAATGGTGTTTGTCATGTCTGTGTCCATGGCCTTCTGCTTGAGGAATGGTATATAGATGATAGCTCAGCCGATTGGACTCAAACAGGATGTTTCCGCCATTGATGTCTACTCTATACTGAATGCGTTCGTCCCACTGGCCCTGATTCTGGATAAATCGTAGCGGGCTTTGAGCAGTTTCTGGCTGAATGATAGAGAGTGAATGAGAAGCTTGGTGAGCCTGAAGCACCCAGCAAACACCAGAAACAAGTCCCAACAGGGACAAGCATAGCAGGTATGAAAGTCGGATTTTCATGGTTTTGAGAGGTTAAAGAATGAAAAAGAGAATGGTGTATTCGACCTTGGGGGCAAATAATAAGCAAAACCTTCCCAATAGACAATAGCAAATCATTGCCCTGTCATGAGAATGGTCTTGACTCACATGTATAAGAATTGGCAGACCATCTCAGATGTTCATCAATCCCGGATGGAATGTTCGACATCCTCGATGAATTTTCCATGTGAGATGGTCTGCCGTTGTGCCTATCGCTGAATGACAATCCGATCCGAAAACACGGTTCGGTTTTGCACCTCTAAACTCATATAATAGACCCCTTCTGCCAAAGATTCCGTCAAGACACCTTCCTGATGAGAAGAAGATTCGAGTACCAATTCCTTTGACACGATCCTTTGTCCCAAATGATTATGGAGGGACAAACGCGCTCTGGAAAAGGACACATCAGCAAATTCAACAATGAATGAGTGTGCCGCCGGATTGGGATATACCTGAACGCTTCCTTTCTCCAGCAAAGAGATCCCTGTGGAAGGCCTGATCGTGATTTGCTGGGACAGCGTATCTGCGGAACAGCCATTTTGAGGATCAACAATCAAGCTAACGGTGTATACCCCAGTATCTCCAAATGTATGGGTAGGTGCCATGTCTGTACTGGTATTTCCATCCCCAAAAGTCCATAAATATGATCCATTTGAAGAGGTATTTTGGAAATTCACCATTCCCCCTGTCTGCGTGAAAGTAAAATCAGCCATTGCCGGTGGAAGAAAATCCAAGTGAATAGAATCCCCCCCTGTACAATTAGCTGCATCTGTCAACACTACCCAATACAAACCTGAATCACTCACAGATATGCTGGAAGAGGTTTCCCCTGTTGACCACAAATAAGTGAATCCTTGCCCAAGACCGCTGGCATCCAGAACGACCGTTTCTCCCTCGCATTCTGTCCCATCAGGTCCAAAATCCAGAAGAATCGCTGGTGGTTCCTGAATTTCAAAATCCACAGTATCAGAACAGCCTACATCATCTGTGATCAAGGCGGAGTATTGACCGGCGGCCAATGCGGTTGTATCAAATCCTCCCAAGTCTACTGTATAGGGCATCACTCCTCCTGAGATAGCAAAGCTCACTGATCCATCTGTAGCACCCGCACATGAAGCATCTGTGATACTCGTTGCTACCCCAAAACTCGGGGGATCTACCAATTGCACACTCTCCGAGCCAAAACATCCCATCGCATCCTGAACGACCAGGATATAGCTGCCCGCACACAAACCAGTCAATAAGGAATCTGTTTGCCCTGTAGACCAATGGTAATTCAAGGGCGATGATCCAGAACTCGTACTTGCAGACAACTCCCCATCGCACACCCCATTACAGCTAATCTCCACGGTCTGCGAAGTGAGTGGCACTGAACAAGAAGTCGAAGGATTGTAACAAATTTCCAATCCCCAACTTTGGAGGGAGCCACCATCTTGCTGCGCTATGTCCTGGACTCTCAACGTCCATGTCCCTTGAGGGTCTTCTCCAAAAAATGCACTGAGCATCTCAGAAGGCTGGTAGGTCATTCCATCAACAGGCGGACAGGGAATACTTGTATATGGTGCTCCCCCATCTGAAAATTCAATGTCAAAATTGTTTTCATTTCCGCAGATCTGACTCATCAAGGTTACCGAGGTTCCCGATGGACTTTCCAAGGAGATCGTCAAATCATTGACCCAGGAGTGAAAACCCGTCAGATTGCTGACTTTGATATCCGTAATGGATCCCTGGAAAGGAATCTGAAGCGTCGAGCTCACCACATTGGGAATGGCAGAAGCGATGGTTTTGGGCACATCTGTACTGCTACTTGTATCACAGGCATTTCCCTGGGTGAAGAAAAACTGTGTGGGGGACACAGATGTTCCACATGGATTCTCCGCTCGTATTCGCCAATAATAAAAGGTGGACGGATTCAGGGAATACGGCAACCCCACCAATGGACTATCCAAATTGGTCTGAAGAGCCGCCAGATTGGTGAATGAACTGTCTGTTGCTACTTCCAGGGTGTATGAATGTGCAAGGGGACTGCCTTGCCAATCAAATACGGGAAATTGGGAAACGCCCAACATGCCTGCTTGCGGAAACACCAGAGAACTAATCGCTGGAGCGCCTGCCAGTACCTCAAATGTGATGGATGCCTGGTTCTGAAGAGAGCTGCTGACGCCAAGGATGGTCAACGTATAGAAACCTGGTGCAACCTGACTGGTATTTTGGAGAGAAATTACGGTACTATCTCCGGGATTCAGAGAAGATTGGATAACATTGGCACTCATTGCCGAGGGCGGATCGATCACAGCGGTAAGGCCGACTGTATCCTGAAATCCCAATATGCCCCCGACCGAAAGAGAAAAATCACCAGAATCAGGCGCACAGACAACCGTCTGAGGGGCAGTCAGGCTCAAGAAAAAATTAGGGCCAGAATTCTGTGTAATCGCAAAATCATTGTCTGAAATATCATAAAAGATGCCATCTGAACAATGGATCATAATTCTGGCTGTGGTAGAAGATGTATCAGGCACATTGATAGAATAGGTCCCGGAATTTGGAACCCCTGTAGCCAGGGTGATCGGATACGTCAAGCCCCCATCCAGGGACAGGAGAATGTCCACACTATCGCAATTCACTGGCGCATTGTCGGTTCCTGCAACATCCCAACTGATTTGTTGGGCCGAGAAGCCCTGCCAGGAAATTCCAGTCGTGCTTGGATGAAGAACAACAAAGGGTCCTGCATTCCCGGCAACGATCACTGATCCTTCTTCCGAATCGGTACAGCCTACCAACGCATTGTCCCGCACTGTTACGATAAAATTCATTGTTCTACTCACAGAAGGCAAGACCTCCCATTGAGTTGAGGTTCCATTGATCACATCATCAAGCGCCGGAAAGTATCTTCTGGGGTTGTCGGTAGGTGAAAGGGAACGAAAGTTCGGTCCATCTACTGAGCTAGAGACAGGTGGCTGGGTGGAGAGTTGGTTGTCGAACTGCTCCCAGCAATAGGTCAGACTATCTCCATCCGGGTCCGATGCCGCAACTTCCAGGAAGAAAGGTGTATTGGCAGGAATCGCATAGCTGAAAGAAGGGTCAAGAATCGTAGGTGCACTATTGGAAGAACTAACAATTGTAGCGCAAGAAGCATTTACGATTTCCAGGGACATCTCCTCCAGACTATAGGCGTGATAATAGGCATCGCTGTTTTGTTGGACATTGTGAGAACCACAAATCCCTGCATAGGCCATGATGGTTGATCCACTCCCCGTTTCATAAGCAGCAACCGGAGAAATATTTCCCCCGCAAGAACCAGCTGTCCCATTAAAGGTATGGCGACCCCCAAGTTGATGTCCCATCTCATGTGCTACATAATCAATGTCGAATGGATCACCAACCGGATTCTGAATGCCTGTTACCCCTCTTGCCTTCTGGTTATCCACGCATATGCTCCCTAGACTGGCGACTCCTCCGCTCCCAACACCAAACACATGGCCGATATCATAATTGGCAGCCCCGATGACATTGTTGAGATTATTGCGATTTTGGTTCAGCATTACCGAGGCATTCCCATTGGAGTAGGGATCAGTTGAAGCATTGGTGTATACCAGGGTGTCGTTGTTGGGAATGATCACCAACCTGATAGCCAGATCTCGCTCCAGGACTCCATTGACCCGATTCATTGTAGTGATTTGGGCTGCAATGGCCTGTGGTTTTCCCCCATGGAAACTCGTATACTCGGCAGTGGCTGCGAGCGCCAGTCGGAATGTTCGAAACTGACAATCTCCAAAGGACTTGGCTTGTGGCGTAAATGGATCTACTGGAAAATCCTTGTCAGTCATTTCACATACAAACTGCTTGGCAGAAGTATGAAAGTCCTGCTTGTAATAACTGCTGTAATGATTCGGGGTCCCTTTTGCATATGGATCAATGAATACATCCCCCTGTGCAGACAGGATCATCCCATGAAAACCTGTTGGGGTCACATCCAGTCGGATCGTGGCTGTGGGATCATCCACACCTTTGCCAGCATAAGTTTGGATCCCCGAATATTTTGCCAACAAAGCTGGAGCTGCTATCGGAGAGCGAATGATATGAAATTGTTGCAGACGACCATCTGGCATTGGAATCGCCAGTGAAAGCGGTGTCTGTTGTGCTTGGGGCGTGAATTCCAATGGTGCCAGACTCAATGTCTGCCGGATTTGATCCAAATCCAGAAAGTAAAGGCTTTCTTTCGCAGGTTGGATTAGGCGTTCGTTGGTGGTATTTATCTCTGATAGTTGAACTTTTCTCCACGGATTAGACATAGGTTGAGCAAAAAGCTCGGTAGAGAAGAGCAACAAACAACTAAGGACGGAAAAAGTGGAAATTATAATACGCATAACTGCTTTGGTTGAGGTCAATGGTTCGAGAGTATGATCATTTAGACCTGCTAAAATACTTTGAATTCCTATTAGTATTGAGAATTTCTACATTTTTATCTTTCAATGTCAGGATTAGAGAGGGGAAACAGAAAAATAAAAAGTATTAAAGTACTTTAATACTTAAAAAGATAAACATTTGAATTCTAAAATGTGGTTCCGATCTTTGCATGAGACAGAATCTTTGATATGTGGGAATTTGTTATTGATCATTGTTAGTATCCTGGAGAACCAAAATCGGCCTTTCGCAAGGCAAACCAAGGAAACATGCCATCCAGGAGAAAGAAGCAGTACATCAACTCCCCATAAGAGGAACATCGATCAGCCCATAAACCCGAAACAACGAAACAGTGGCCAACATCATTACCATCTCTAATAGTAAAGGAGGCGTTGGGAAATCAACCCTCACCTTAAATATCTATCAGTATCTCACTGGCTTGGGAGCCTCTTGTGCCATCTGTGATACAGACTATCAGAAGTCCATCACAGAATTGGGCAAGAACATCCCTTTTGTGGAAGTGGATGATTTGGGAAATGAAGATCTTCCCTATAAGTTCATTCTGGTGGATACCCCCCCCTATCGGGCGGAGGAAACGCTGAGAATTTTGGGCATGAGTAATTTCTTGTTGATTCCTGTCAAGCCCTCCATTCTCGACATTCGTGCGGCCCAATCTGTCATCGATGATGCCATACAGTCCGAAACGCCTTTTTCTCTGGTGATGAACATGGTCAAACCCGGAACCAATTTCACCTCCCTGATTCGGGAAAAACTGGAATCAGAAGGCTTACCTGTCCTCAAAACTGAAGTACGAGATCGGATCGCTTATGCCAGGTCGGTACTGTTCAGTAGTCTGGAGGAGGAACAAAACCAAAAAGCAAATGATGAAATTGCAGACCTGACCAATGAGATCCTGGTTCAGTTGACGTAGAAATTATTGAATTATGAGTTCGAAGAAAGACAAGACCAAAGCATTGCTAGGCAATCTCAATCTCGGCGCTGCCCCTCAAAAAGAGCGGAAGAAAATTGCTCCTGTTCAAAAGGAAACACAGAATAGAGAAGAACTCAAGCAGCGGATCAAAGAAGAATTGAAAGCCGAGTTGGAACCCAAACTTCCTGCCCCCAAGAAAATAGGGAGAAAGCGAGATTGGGATGAAGAAGTTCCGCTTTCCAAAAGCACGTTCAAAATCCCGACCGAAACCTTCTATGCCATGCGACAGGCTCTCGTCAGTTCGCACAAGTCTCTTCGCTCTCAAAACATCTTTATCAATGAAGCGATTCGTGCTTACCTCGGCTTAGATGAAGAATAAAAACATTTAAGTACTTTAATACTTAAGCATTCAACCTCTTAAATACAAAAACACTCGAATATATAAATGCTTGAAGTCTGAGTATCTTGAGATTCCAACTTTCAGCCGAGCCGTTACCAAGCCGTCTAAGGCCTGATAATTCCTCAGAAATGTACTTGGGTATTTTTTACATTATCTCCCCTTATATCGAACGTAATCTTCATTAGGGAGCCGATCAGTCTTTGTATTCGGTTCAAAACCATGTGATTCATGAATTTTGACTCATCCCTGGCCAAAGTCCTCTCTGAGATGAGGAAGGGAAGGTCTGATTTCATTTCGGTATGATCCTGCCTGAGAACAATGGATGTCGCGTATTTAAATTCCTGGGAATTTAAATACTTAAATATTTGTAAACTTTTATTATGGATAATCAGGAATGATTCCTGCATTTGCCACAAAAACACACCCTCAAAAAACCACTCGGCTAGAAAGGCGTGTTCTTTCCATTTTTGCACAGACCGAAACCATGAACTTTGACCAAGAAGCAGCGACATAATAAGCAATTGGATTCTTAAGTATTTAAATGTTTAAATACTGGTAAAAGGTTCTCACTCACTGTTAGACTTTCCTGATGAAGTGAAATTGTCATGCTGAAACCGACTGCTGGAAATGGGTCTGGCAAGTCGCTGGCAGCTCAAATAACATCAGGAGGCATATGGGTGTTCTTGAGTAATTCGAAAGGATCGCTATAAATTGGCGGAACTGATCCATAAAGGCCTAAGAGACTGTTTGAATATTATCCTATGGTTTTGTTATGCCCCTTTTTTCGCCCTTCTGCGTTGAAAGAATCCTCATCTAACTCTGCTACATTCCGCTTTTTCAGCCTTGAAGGTCAAAAAAATGACCTATAACAAATTCCATTAACAAAACTCAAACAGTCTCTTAGTTTGACTTTGGCCAAAATGGGAATTCAAATTTCTTTCATACACTTTTATCAGTTTAGGCGAGCTGGCCCCCAAAATTCGGTGAACTGGGGCGGATTTGTGAGTTGGGCTTAGAATTTTGGCGGTTTTTAC
>JBCCGK010000070.1:0-65661 GCA_039029315.1 Bacteroidota bacterium
CCGAACAGCTTAACCCAAACCAAAAGGCTTAATGTATACGGAAATGAACTGTTCGAGAGAAGCATTTCTTGATTTACCCCAAGAAGTTGAGCGCATTCGCAAAAAGTTGCGTAAAAACCGCCAATCGGATGGTCTGGTGCGCTGCCAATCGGATGGTCCGGTGCGCTGCCAATCGGATGGTCTGGTGCGCTGCCGAATTTTGGGGGCCAGCTCGCCTAAACTGGTAAAAGTGTATGGTAAAGAAATTTGAATTCCCATTTTGGCCAAAGTCAAAATAAGAAACTGTTTCTAAATGTAGATTGTAATGGGAGGGAGGGGAAAGGGGCATTTGATCATTTTCCCTTTTTCCAAAACTCAAGGATACTTCTGGCCACCTGCCTCACTCACGACTCCCAAATTCTTTTGATATTCGTTCGGATGGTTGTATGACCATCCGATTTTTAATTTTATGTAGATCCGCAACACCAAAGGTTTTGCTATCTGAGAGCATTTATTGTGAGATCCTATCATGTATTTTTTATTTCTTAGGGAGGAAAAGTTCTGTTTGAACAAAAAAAAACGGAAGATGACAGTGATATGATTTTGAAGCATTTATCTATGTTTTTTTGCGAGATTCGAATTTTTTGCGCAAATTATCATCTCATTCCATAAATTCAACTCGTATTAAAGTAGTGCAATTGGAATATTCATGTAAGAAACATATCCGTTTAGCTCATTTTTTTTACCATTGAGACAAAAAAACTGGCTTGGTTCTTGTTTTGTATTCAAAGCAAAATATTCACATATTGCAGTAATCGTAACATGGTACTTTTTGGTCATATCTTTACCCTAGAGAACTGTTTTTTATGAAGTTCACACCCGCTGCTATCCTCCTTTGCTTTTTTACTTTCCTTTCTTATCAATCTCTTGCTCAACGTACCCATGCGCTCTCCATTGGAGTAGGCACATTGTACTACTATGGAGATTTGACAGACAGATTCAACAACTCCTTGGTAAGGCCTGCTGGTAGTATCAGCTATAGCAAATACCTCACACGAATGTTTAGTTTCCGTGTGGGTGTCTCTTATGGAGAAATTGGGGCACAGGATCTGACTGCCAATGATACAGGTCGTCGCTTACGAAATCTCCACTTCAAGAGCAATATTCTTGAATTCAGTGGGGTATTGGTATATGAGTTTATCCCTGACCGGAACTTTGGGAATGAATGGGTGGGCAAACCACACTTTTCTCCTTTTGTCTTTGGTGGGATCTCCATGTTCCATTTCAATCCCAAAGCCCGATATAACAATGTCTGGTATGCATTACAACCTCTGGGAACAGAAGGGCAACATATTCCAGGCAACCCCATTGGTCCATACTCTCTGATTCAGGCGAGTGTGCCTTTTGGAGCTGGTGTCAACCTTCGTCTGTCTGAATTTGCCGGTGTCAATTTCGAAATTGGCTACCGAATCACCATGACCGACTATCTGGATGATGTCAGCACTGTATATCCTGACTTTGGTGCCCTTACAGAATCTAGCGGAACCCTGGCTGTCGAGTTGTCAGAGCGCTCAGATGGCAATGTTTTCCTGGCTGGTGAGCAAAGAGGGTTTTCAGGAGCCAATGATGGATATTTCTTCACCATGGTATCCCTGGTTTACTATCTAAATCGTTTTGCTTCAAGAGACTAAGCAACTCTCTATATCTTTTATCATCCCCAGGTCAATTCTAGATTGGCCTGGGGATTTCTGTATTCCTTGCTGATTTCCCCAAACTTATCTGAGGCTTTTGCGTACCTTTGCCATATATGATTGAACGGCAAACAATAGGAAACAAGCAACATACGGAGCTTGCCATCCTGGTAGGGGTCTGTACAAGGGAGATGACCTTTGACCAGGCCAGTGAGTACCTGGATGAATTGGCCTTCCTCACGGAGACGGCTGGAGGAAGAGCTGTACGCAGTTTTATCCAAAAGCTTCCCAAACCGATCAATTCTACTTATGTCGGCTCAGGGAAGTTGCAAGAGATCAAACTCGCAGTAATAGAAGAAGATGCAGACATGGTCATCTTTGACGATGATCTGAGTCCTTCACAGATTCGAAATCTTGGCAATGAACTGGAAGTCAAGGTCCTCGATAGATCTTCCCTAATTCTGCATATCTTTTCTGAGCGAGCACAGACTGCACAAGCCAAAGTTCAAGTCGATCTGGCACAATATCAATATCTGTTGCCACGACTTGCAGGCATGTGGACTCACCTTTCTCGACAAAAAGGGGGGATTGGCCTAAAAGGTGCTGGTGAGAAGGAAATCGAGACGGATAGGCGAATCATTCGTAATCGAATTAGTCATCTGAAAAATCAATTGGAAAAAATTGATAAACAAGATGCCAATCGCCGCAAAAACCGCTCACAATTTGTCCGAATCGCTTTGGTAGGGTATACCAATGTCGGCAAGTCCACGATTATGAACCTGATTTCAAAATCTCAGGTTCAGGCAGAAAATAAATTATTTGCCACTCTGGATACAACTGTGCGGAAGGTATCGCTTCAGGGCATTCCTTTTTTGCTGTCAGATACCGTTGGATTTATTCGAAAACTGCCTCACCACCTCATTGAATCCTTCAAAAGCACCCTGGCAGAATCCAAAGAGTCTGACATCCTCTTGCATGTGGTAGATGCTTCTCACCCACAATTTGAGGATCAAATGGCCAATGTTCAGGATACCTTACGAAATTTAGCCATTCAGGGCAAACCTGTCCTCACAATCTTCAACAAGGTGGACCTACTGGAACAAGACGCCCAAAAGCATTTGGAGGACAGTTGGTATCGACAGTCCAATACGCCTTCAGTTTGTATCTCTGCCAGACAAAAAATCAATGTCGACGCCTTCCGTGAACAGCTCGTCAAGATGCTTGTAACTGCCTATCAGAAGAAATCTCATAACGGAACACATCACTTTCTCCAGCAGCACCAATATTATCAACTCAAAGAAAATGGCTGAAATTGTGAATCGCATTGCCAATAGTCCCATTCTTACCTTTAAGCTAGAAGACTATTATCCTCAGGGAGATCGGGTGTTATTGGACATCAAGAATCAATTGTTCCACGGCATGATTCTTCGTGAAAAGGATTTTCGCAGCTGGGTCAAGGATCATGACTGGTCCCAATACCAGGACAAACATGTCGCCATTACTTGTTCGGTAGACACCATTATTCAAGTCTGGGCCTATATGCTGCTGGAAACCCGCCTTCATCCATATGCTGCATCTGTGGTTTTTGGCACACTGGAAGAGCTGGAACATCAGTTGTGGATGACGGCCTTGGACCAAATTGACTTCTCTGAATTCGCTGACCGGCCCATCGTAGTAAAAGGATGTAGTGAGATCAAAATCCCTGCTGGCATCTATGTAGAAGCCACGCGCCGACTCATGCCATATGCAAAGAAGTTGAGCTATGGCGAACCATGCTCAACTGTTCCATTGTACAAAAGGCCAAGACCATCAGTGACGGATCAATAACTTCCGTTCTATCCAATATGACTGTTCTACCAAAACCCGAAGCATGTATATCCCTTCCGGATAGGCATGAAGAGGAATGCGGACAGTTCCCTGATGGTCGAAGGTTCTGCTCATTCTCCTCCCTCTTATATCGTACAGCTCCCAACTGAATATACCATAAGATTCAGGAGCCACTAATTGGACCGATTCATTCGCTGGATTGGGAAAGAGAAGGAGATGTTTTCCTTCTATCACAGAAAGGTCCATTGAAGGGAGCCTGTCGATCCAAACAGAATCTTGTTTGAACCTAAATCTTATGGGAGTGCCGTCTGACTTCAGAGCAGAAGCTTCTTGCAATTTTGGGACAAACCATCTCGGAAGTCCTCCAGGAATAGAATCTGGTAGTTTCCATAACATCCGGGCAATCTCACCAGTTCCTGATTGACCTTGTTGATCAGTCCTCGTCATGGCAAAAACATGCGATTCATTTGCAAGCAGATGTTTCTCCATGATCCATACTTCCATTCCTTGTCCCAACCAGGTATTATCCGAAGCTTCCACCTGTACGGGCATGGCACTCATGAGCGGATCATAATTTATGTGCCAGGCAAGTCCATGCAAGGAATCCATATCCAGAAGTATAGATGCATACAAGCTATCTCCCCCATAGGCACTGTCCTGATCAAATTGCACAGTCAAAAGAATCCCAGTTGGATCGCTGTCGTACATGGCACTCAAGCTATCGTGCATCAGGGTGAAATTCTGATTCAGCGCCAGGGTATCATTGGCAGAGATTAGCCCATCCCCATCAGTGTCCACATGCTTCATATTGATGCTTTGCTGAAATGCCAATCCCCAATCGTAGGCTGCTTGTGGAGTCCAATTGATAGAAGCATCGGCTCGTTGAGCGCCCATTTCTCCTTGATACAATCCTATCGGCAAGAAGTCATGGATATTGGCTATGCCATCCAGGTTGACATCTCCGGGCCAAACGCTATCTTGAGGAAATGGAGGAGGGAGAATCTGGATAGAGTCTGCCTGATAAAAAACAGGGATGGAAGTCCCTGCGGAATCGAGCATCTGCGCTCCCACAAATCGGGGAGCAAACCACTGGGGCAAGGGATTAAGTGTATCTTGAAGGACCCAGGAAATATTGGCGAACCATCCGTTCGGATGTTTGTTCAGTTGATCAAAGCGACTCAAGGCAAGCGATAGTATTCCGGCAGGATTTGATCTCTTCATCATCCAGAGGTCTGTTCCGACTTGCCCCAGCCAGCTACTATCTGTCATGAAGTCAGCTGTTGAATGGACAAATAGACTCGTATCAAATTCTATTTCCAATGCCAGCCCATGCATCACTTCGGGCGTCCCAGCAGAAACAAACAGACTGGCTGAAATGGTATCTCCAACCCTGGCGCTGTCTTGATCAAAGAGCAGGGAAAGGGGAACTCCCATGCTATCAATCTGATAGGCACTAGAATCAGGTACACCATGAATATTTCCGTAATTGAGTGCAATCGCTATTGAATCGACTACTGAGATATCGCCATCTCCATCCGTATCAATATGCTTGAGGTCGTTCCCTACCGGATTCAACAGTTGCCAATCAAAGGATGCTTGCGGGGCCCAGTTGGTCGCAGGATTTGGGCGAGCCAATCCTGTTCCTCCCTGAAATGCTCCGACGGGTAGCAGATCATACACATTGGCCATCCCATCCTGATTACTATCTCCCGGCCAGACGCTGTCAGGAGAGACGATAGGACTCACCTCTACAAAGCTGTCTATGAGACAGGCTATGAGGATATCACCACTATTGGGGCTTGAGACAGAAAAAGTATCTAGATTGGCTATCCCGAAGATGCGCCCCATGACATACACTCGATTTCCTTGATCTCCAACGATATCTTGAGTAAGCACAGAAGTCGTTGTACTTTCAATGGCTTTCGTCCAGACTATATGACCACTGCTATCAAATCGGCAAATCAGACATTTGCCAGGAAGGGAAGGATCAAGTGATGAAAACAATGTATCAGTCCAAAGACTTGATCCTGAGAAAGATCCTGTCACATACAAGCGCTCAGCGGAAGGCACACTGATGCTCAGCAATCCTGCGAATCCGCTACTATAAATGGAGGTTTCCCACAAGAGTTGACCGGCTGTGTCCAATCGGACAAAAAATGCCTCTTCGGCATTGCTATTGTTAGCAAGCGGGTAGGTGTCCAGGCTTAAGTCGGCTCCATATCCCCCCACCACGTAGATCGTACCATCTTCTGAACAGGCAATATCATTCCCAAAATCATTGCCACTTCCCTTCCCATGCTTCGTCCAGGCAAATCCCCCGTTTTTCGTGATCTTGGTGATATAAATCTCACCTTGTGTCCCCAGTCCATTAAATGTTTGAGATCCTACATGCAGGGTTTGATGAAAGCGCCCGGTGATATAGACATCCCCATTGGGATCTACACTCAATCCATGAATCCAGACCCGATGATTCGAGGGATTCCCACTGGCACGAAGACTCTGACTCCAGACCGCTGTCCCCTGAGGTGAATACTTGACAACAAAGGCATTCGGAAAAGTTCCTGTGGCTGCGGGCCAGGAAGTCCCAGCAACAGTAATCGCTGGATCATAAGCCCCTCCTACATATACGTAGCCCGAATCATCGACGGCCATGGCCATTCCTTGTTCTGCTCCGGGAATGCTTGCCACCCATATCGCCATTCCATTTGGATCATGTTTGGACACAAAGAAGGCTCTATTTTGTCCACCGGTCGTAACAGAAATCCCATCAATCTGTGTAGGACCATTGATATATCCGGTTTGATAGGAATTTCCGGCTGCATCCACTTCAAAAGGCCGATGCCACAAAACATTTGGGTAGGATCGTACCCACTGAAAACTGGCAAGAGAATCTGCCCGACCCAGAAATCTTCCAGATTGGGAAATCATGATCCCATTGCCAAAACTGACAGGCTGAATGCTCGAAGTGCCATAAACAAAGACATCTCCACTGCTATCCGTTGCGACAGCTATCCCTCTCTCATTTGCAGTGGTGCTTCCGTAATGATGCATCCACCTGGCTGTCTGACCAACAGAATCTGGTACGCCCAACATCAAAGCTGGAAGGAAAGCCAACAATCGAATAGAATAGTAAATGATTGTTTTCATAGGATAGAATTTGGTAAAACAGGATAAGTCAATAGTACTTATGTGTTTTTCCTTCTATCCGTAAACAGTGGATCAGGGATTATTTCAAAATAATAGCATGATTATTTCTGAGATTCCGGGGATTCCGGGGATTGCTGACTTCCCACTTGAAATCCAATTGGGCGTTGATGTGGAAAATCTTGTTGCAACTTCTCATCGTATTCATCTGCGAAATGTCCCATTTGAAGAATGATATATTTGCATTCCTGGGCATCGAGACCTTCTCCATCTCTGACCGATCGAAGCAAAACCTTCCCATTATTATAAGCAAAAGAAGGCCCCATCATAACCGTATTGAGTTCCAGAAGGAGTTGGGACAAGCGTTCTACATTATTTTTGGGAATGTCCATCATGATTGACCAGACAGCCATGACAACTCGCTGGGAGGGCTGATAAAAAGTAATCTCAATTGTTAGATTCGCTGTTCCTTTGCGGATATGCCACATCCCCGGACGTTGAGGATCTCTGGTTTGTTCAATAGGAATACCGATTTCCTGAATTGCAGTTTCGACAGATTGGTAAAAGGGTTGCAGAATATTCATGTTGGTAACAAATTGAGAATTATAATGGATCAATGGGCTTATCAGCAAATTAATCCGAATATCATTTTCAGCAAAAGAAATACAGCATCAAATCCCCAAAAATAGAGACTTTTCCGCTTTCCTCCCGTCAAAGAAAAAGAGCACTATTTCAACCTTTGCAAAAATCTGTGTATCGTTATTATGTAATCAAAAAGGAAAATGAGCAGAATTCCATTTATTTTCCTAAAAAAATTGTAATTTTCTCAACAAAGAACATTAATCAGAAAAACACCCATGGGATTATTTGACTTCATCAAAGGACAATTTATAGATATTGTTGAGTGGATAGACTACTCAAGAGACGTACTGATGTGGAAATTCCCGGATCAGGACAAAGAAATCAAGATGGGCGCGCAACTGACTGTCAGGGAATCTCAGGCAGGCGTATTGATCAATGAGGGGAAAATGGCGGATGTATTCGAGCCAGGTCGTCATGAACTGACCACGCGCAACATGCCTATCCTCACGACAATCAAATCATGGAAATATGGATTTGATTCTCCCTTCAAAGTGGATGTATATTTCTTCAATACCCGTCAATTCACTGACAACAAGTGGGGAACACCAAGTCCTGTAACCATTCCAGATAGCAAATTTGGTCAGGTGGAGTTCCGAGCATTTGGCTCTTACAACTTCCGCATTACCAATTTCGAAACCTTCTTCAAGGAGCTGTCCGGGACCAATCCGGTTGTTACCCTAAGTGATGTTGAAGGGACGTTGAGAGGAAAATTGGTCGATCGATTCACTGAAATTGTGGCTGAAATGGCCGAGAACAATTTCTCGTTTGTGGACATGCAAGCCAATAAGTCTGAGTTTGTCCAGGCACTTGAGCCAAGAATCGCAGATTACTTTACAGGATTCGGTCTTGAGTTGACAGACTTCTCTATCCAAAGCATCACGCTTCCACCGGAGTTGCAGGAGTACCTCAGGAAGAATACCCAAATGAAGATGGTTGGAAACATGAAGGAATTCATGCAATTTCAGGCAGCCAATGCGTTAGAAAAATCTGCTGAAAACCCTTCTGGTGGAAATGCTGGTCTGGATATGGGAGCTGGCCTCGCAATGGGCAAGATGATGGCAGATATGATGGGGCAATCTAATCAAGAGCAACCTCAAAACAATGCAGCGCCAGAAATGAGCAAAGATGAAATCATGAAGCTCCTAAAAGATTTGGGCGAGCTCAAAGCCAATGGAATCCTGACAGAAGAAGAATTCAACGCGAAAAAAACTGAGCTTCTTGCCAAGTTATAATCCTAAAAAATATTCCAACCACTACAAGATCGCCTCCTTCAGTATAGGAGGCGATTTTATTGATTTTTTGAACGCTTGTTGGATTTTCCAGAATTAACTATTAATTTCATGTAAGCAAAACGTCAACAATCATCACAAAATACCTACTACTACTATTACTCCCAATATTCGAACCTGCTTTCCCAAGTAGGTTCTTTTTGTTTTGTAGTTTTGGTATGTGAAAAATTCTGCTCGGATTTTGATAGCTCCACTCGACTGGGGCCTGGGTCATGCCAGTCGTTGTATTCCCGTTATTGAAGAATTGCTGAGCCAGGGTGCTGATATATTGATCGGTACGTCTGGCAGGTCGCTCCAATTATTACGCTGTCATTTTCCCAATCTGAAGTATGCGGAGTTTCCTGCTTACGATGTCCGCTATTCCCACAAACCATCTCAGATCCCCATCATCTTGCGGCAAGTCCCAAGATTACTGTCTGTCATCCGTAAGGAACATCGACTCACTGAGAACCTCATCAACAAATATCAGATCCAGAAAATCATCTCAGACAATCGATATGGTGTCTGGTCCAGGGATGTACCTTCTGCATTTATGTGTCATCAGATGGCTCCCATGCTTCCCAGAGTTTTGGGGCTCATTCAGCCCTTGATTTACAAGATGCATCTATACACCATGCGGCACTTCGATGAGATCTGGATTCCCGATTCAGGAAAGGAAGACCATCTTTCCGGAGATCTTGCACATCGATTCGAACTTCCGAAAAAGGCACAATTCATCGGTCCTTTGTCTCGATTTTCCTCGCATGTCAGAGAACGGAACGAATATTCCTTTCCAGAACTCAACAGGCAAAGCCCGGATATTGCTGTTGTCCTCTCTGGGCCAGAACCTCAACGAAGCATCCTGGAGGAGATGATTTTTCAACAGGCCAAGGACATCGACCGGAGTATCTGGATTGTGGGTGGAAAAACAGAAACAAAATCCTGCTCCCGAGACGGGCATATCTGGAAGATTTCATTTATGGATACAGATGATCTATCACTCTTGTTCCAACAATCAAAGGTCATCATCTCCCGATCGGGCTATAGCAGTTTGATGGATTATCAGGCATTAGGGCTGAAACAGGTGATTTTGATCCCAACACCCGGGCAAACCGAGCAAGAGATCCTTGGAAAGGTATTGGCACAGAAAGGGATAGCTTACGTAGCTGATCAGAAGCGCTTTCAGCTAAGAGAAGCGCTGGAGAGAGTGGGGGAGAAGCAGGGGTTTTCGGAGGGGACTTCGAATCATTTTTTTCAGGATCAATTGGGTGGGTTTTTAGGAAGATGAAAGATTATTTTTCACTCAATGATATGGCTGGTAAAGGAGGGAAGGCAAGTAGGATTATCTACACCTGGCTTCAGACAATCAGTACTATCGAGTTCCTAACCGAATGGGAAAGAATCAATAATCCAGATTTTAATTACCTGAGATTTCAGGAAATTAGAAATGAAGCAGGAACTGTACGATTCAGTATGTCAGTGAAGGAATGGATTTAAGAGACAAAAGCCATTGGCTTGATTTCCAAAGCAGGACGTTATGGGGGGACATATGCACATAGGGATATTCCAACAAAAGCCAGAGTAATTGTATATTTAGGTATGCAGATCACGAAAGAATATGTCAAAGGTCTTTCCAGACAATTCCGATTAGTCCTGATGGCATGGTTGGTGGAATCTTTTCAGGATGAAGAAGAAGACACCCCTGATACGCTTATTATTTCCGATGAATTTAAAGCACATATTGATGACATAGATGCGAAAATCAAATCTGGAGAAATGAAAACAACTCCCTGGAGAGAAGTTCGGAAAAGAATGAGAAGATGATTTAGTACTTTCCGAAAAGACTGAAGAATCTCATTGACCTTGTTTCGCAATCCTGAGTTTAATTTGGTGTAAATGAGCCGCAGCATAGAACACATTGATATGAATCGCTTTACTTATGTTTCCTCGAAATTGGTGGAAGCATCCCATAATCGATTTAATAATGGTGAACGAGTCTAAACTATTAAGAGAATATTTTGTTAACCAAACTCTTTCTTACTATTTTTAGTTGAGCGGAACCAATAAATCCAAGCCATAAATGAGGGAAAAAATCTTACACAATGTATGATTTAGCACTTGCTCGTTCACTTGTTAAATCTTTTATTTTCTCTCTTTATGGATATTTTCCAAAAAGTTCGACAAATCGAAAAACAAATCAATCAGCTTGAAGAACGATTGGCAGAATTGAAAACCCGGCGTGAACAAGCCCAGGATGATGTCATCAGGCGAGTAACACAAGAAGCCATCTCGCAAATCATTGACGCAATTGATCAAGCACGCCAACAATTAGAAAAGGAACAGGCCAAGCTCCCACAAAAAAGAACCAATGGCCATCACCCTCCTGAAAGTATGGAAGATTCGGAACTTCCAATTGATCAGGATGTTAGCTCAAAAGGAGAGTCCCCCTCGGATAATTAGTCAACAATGAAAAAGCCCATTACAGATAGAATGTATCGTCTCCAAAGCCTTATAACTCAGGTTTTGGGCGACATGAACTATCTGCTTGAGCATTACTCTGAGGATGAGGCCAGACCCTATATAGAACTCCTCGCAGAGATTAGTCGATCATACTGCCAAACCCTCAAATATCTTGGGGATCGCCTCGAAGCCCAGCATGGCTATGATTTTGAGATTTAGGCCGCAAAAAACAATAAGCTAAATCCATATGATCATTTTGTTGAGGTCAACAAGATGATCAAGACCGAGTAAGTAGAACCCCAGAAGGATGTATTCCAAAATGCCGCTTTAGCCAAAAGAGTGATACCAAATGTTGTGATTCACCTGTAAGTGAAATGTCATTCCAGACGCTGAAGGGGAGGGAATGGGGTGGGGCGATCTCGACGGGAGAGTCTGGTGCGCTATGGAATCCCACGCTCAGGATTTCGCCTCATTTGCCAAGGGCAATCAATGCTGAGCAGGAGGTGAGATTCCAGATCAGCACAGACGCACGACCCACCCCTGGCTGTCTGGAATGACCTTTGGCTTTTTTCATGATCCGAAACATTCGGGATAAATCATCTACCTCCGACAATTAGAGAAACATTCGGCAGGAAATCAGTCTTTAGATTTTCTAAATGCGGATAGTATTATGCCATGAATTGATCTTGGTCTTTTTGAGCTGGGCTTCTGAGGAACTGCTGTGAACAAAGGATCTATATATTCAGGATTGAATCGTTTATCGAAAAGATGTTGGATAAAATACCCAAATCTCTCAGATTCAAGATACAAGGTCCCCAAAGAAGGATCATTTAAAATTGCATGAAAATAATCCCTTCCCATTCCAATGATGAAGCCTCTTGAATAAAGAAAACCATCATCACTTCCATCGACATATTTATAGATTTCTTTCTTATCCAATTCTGTCAATCTTTTTTTGAGGGTGCCCAAAAATTGACTGTACTGATCCTTGGACATTTGCAATAAGTGCTTTTCGAGTTCAGGGTAGACAATATCCCTTATGGCGGATTCAAAAGTTTTTGCAAGTTGATTAGGTTCTTTTTCACCCCTCACTTGCGCCAATTCTGATCTTCTCCCTTTCAATTCAGGGATAATGGACCAAGCTTCCTCAATAAATTCCCAAAACTGCATATATTATATACTTTTTAACCTACCGCAACAGCGTAACATGCCCGGTATAGCTCTTATCGCCAATCCTGACAGTGTAGTAATACACCCCTTCGTGTGCCTCGCTACCATTCGACAGTCTCCCATCCCAGGCCATCGAACTGGCATTTACTGGGCCATACATCCTTCTGCCCCATCTATCGAACACCTCTAGCATGAATGTTTCTACGCCAGTATACCGAACCTGAAATACATCATTAATACCATCTTCATTCGGGGAGAAGATATTGGGAATCAACACATCAGGAATAGCGACTTCAAAGGGACCATAGGAATATTGATCCAGGCAACCTCCGGCATCCTTAATGGTCAAGCTAACCATATAGGAGCCTGCTTGCTCATAGGTGTGGATCGGATTTTTTTCAGTAGACACCTGTCCATCTCCAAAGTCCCAGAAATATGCTTCAGCTTGTTGGGATTGGTCGGTAAATTGAACCTCCGCTCCGGGAAGAGGAAGGATGCCGTCTTTCAGAGGAAATGTCTCAAACAGCGCCTGCCCAGACTCGAATACCTGAACTGTCAACAATGTCTCTGTCGCAGAACATCCCCCGGCAGTGGTTGCGGTCAATGTCACCGGATATTCACCTACTACAGGATAGGTATGAACAGGATTGGATTCATTGCTGAGCGGACTTCCATCCCCAAAGTCCCAAATGAAAGCAGCAGGTTCCTCCACATTCTCAATAAAATGTACTTCCAATTCTGGACATCCCTCCGCCAGTGAACTGAAAAAATCAACATCAGGACTGGGATGTATATTCAGGTGAAGTGGCGTTTCGGCAGAACAAACGCCTTCCTTGACGGTCAGGACATATGTGATTGAGGTATCCGGCGTGGCGATGGGGTGGGAGGATTGAGGATGATCTAGCCCAATAGCTGGTGACCAACTATAAGTGGCACTTCCTGCCCCCCCACTGCCATACAATTGGACGGCATCCCCTTCACAAGCAGTCAAGGTATCTGCCTGGGCAATGGCTTTGGGAAGCGGGAGCACATCCACCTGGATTTCATCCTCAGCTGCACATGCCCCTGTCTGGACTGTCAAGGTGTATATTTCTGTTCTGGTCGGAACCACATATGGATCTCTAATAAATAATTCAGACAATCCATCCGGCGGGTCCCAGCTATAGAAAATAGGCTGATTCGCAGGAAGTGGGCCTCCCAAAATACTATGATTGCCTTCTAACCAAAGTGTATCTCCAACACACAAAAAGGTATCCAGTCCCGCATAAGCCACCGGAGCTGGTTCGACCGATACAGATGCCGAATCTTTCTCACTGCCACATCCAAAATTTGATTCTGCTGTCAGGACATAAGTGGTCGTCACCAAGGGACTAGCCATGGGTTTGGAAGCATGAGGATGATCGAGTCCTAATGGCGGATCCCAGGACAGGGTATATTCTGTTGAGAGGGGATCTCCGCTCACAATTCCATTGAGGCGAACAGAATCCCCAGCACAAATTTCATAGCCAAGCCCAACATTGACAGTAGGCAAGGTATGCACATGAATGGTGGTAGAGTCTGCCACAGAACGACAGCCATTGGACCAAACCACAAGAAAATAGGTAGTCGTAAAATCCGGAGATGCCATCGGTGTCTGATCTGATGAATCGATCACTCCAGAGGCAGGTGTCCAGATATAATCATACTCCGGTCCAGCTTTGTTGGCAAAGCCCAGCAAGTGCGTTGAGTCGCCCAGGCAAATATCCCATTCTGGACCAGCCTCTGCAATCGGACTTTCTCTTACTGTCACAATCACTGAACTCAAGGAATCCAATGTGGTTGCCAAACTGCTGCATCCATTCGCGGAAGTCACAACGACCGTATAAATGGTGGTGGAATCTGGTATGGCACGTGGATTAACAATATCATCGAAATTCAATCCATCTCCAGGTGTCCAGGAATAGGTATAGGGTCCTGGTGCTTCCGATGCATTGACAATTGTGCAGTGCAGACTTGTGCCTGAAGATCCTTCGCAAATATATCTGTCGGGGCCTGCATCTGCGATAGGCAATTTGTTCACCTGTACCTGAACATCATCAAATTCGCTGGTACATCCATTGGCATCGGTGATTTGGACTGAGTAGATTGTATTCGCAGTCGGATTGACCACCGGATCTTGTGTATTGTTGTTGGCATTGGAGAAGCCGCAATTTCCGGGATCATCACAATACCAGGTAAAGTAATAAGGTGCCGTTCCGCCAATGGGTGTCACATTCAATTGCACTCCCCCTGTTCCTTCACAAAAAGAGGTATCTGTTCCTCCCCAAGCCATAAAGGCAGTATTAACCTTTATGAATACTGTATCACTCGCTTGCTGGAATGGTGGACAAATTTCATCATCGATCCCGGTAATGATACTTCGATATACCGTCCCTCCATTAGAACAATCAGAGGAAAAACATACGACTCCCAAGATGGAATCGTTCCGTACAGTGGTAGTCAGTGACGTCTGATTAATGGTCAGGCCAAACATATTTTCAAAATGATGGACATAACTCACACCAGCTTCAGGTGTTTGGTCTGCGATATAAAACTCATAACAGGCGTTGTCCCCAATCTCGATATATATGGTATCCCCAGGCGCATTCAACCCACTCAGATCGTGGTCAACTATGGGTGCAATCGTATTGGGATCATTGATCGCAATATAGACAGTATCGAATCCCAATAAGATATTTTCGCAATTTCCATTGTCCTCCACGCCTACAATGACCTCTATGACTTCTCCCTCATTGTCGCACATAGGCGTCCAGCATACCTGACCCTGCAAAGGATTAATGCCTGTATAGGTGAAAGTGGCAGCATTGGAAGCTGAGAAAATGGGACTGACTGTAAACGGTGTGAGCGTGTCTCCCAAATTGATGTCTTCGAATAGTAGATCAAAACAAAAAGGGGTAGCCGCATTGACAAATACGGTATCATTGGAATTCAGCAAATTCCCAAAATCCGGCGAAATCAATGGGGGATCATTGGCTGGAGCTGCAATACTAATATAGACTGTGTCGAGGTCATCGGCCTGAGAGGAGCAATCAGCATCGTCACCTACTCCAATGATCAATTCTATGATTTGGCCCTTGAAGTCACAACCCGGTGTCCAGCAAATCTGACCACTTATTGGATTAAAGCCAGTTGTGCTAAAGGTCGGTCCACCTGCCTGAGTGAAAATGGGACTAACTGTATAGGCAGCTAGCACATCTGCACCATTGGGGTCACTGGAAATAAAGGTATAGCAGAAGTTGCTCAATGCTGTCACAAAAACGGTATCATTGCTAAAGGTCGTCCCTGTGAGATCATGGGTAATTTGAGGAGGATCATTGGGCGGAACTGACACCGATACATAAACCGTATCCAGGGCCTCCCCAATATTGGCACAGACTCCCGGATCAAACACACCAAATACCAGCTCTACAACCTGATTTTCATAAGAGCACGCTGGAGTCCAACAGATTGTCCCGGAGAGGGGGTTGGTTCCACTCGTCGTTACAGTAGGGGCACCCACACCATTAAAAATCGGACTGATGGTAAAGAAGGTAAGATCATCTCCTATATCGGGATCATTACTTGTAAAATTAAAGCACAGATTGTCGAGGGCATTGACAAAGATCGTATCATTGCTGAACAAATTTCCATTGAGATCTGTGATGATACCAGGAAGCTGGTTTGGAGGCACCTCTACTTTGATATAAATGGTACTCGTATCCGACAGGGGATCCATACACATGGGATTGTCCACCCCAGCAAATGTCAATTCCACAATTTGACCTGCAACATTACACCCTGGAACCCAACAGATTGTTCCAGTAACGGGATTGGTCCCAACCGGAGTAAAAACTGGCGGATTATTGGGGTCTGAAAAAATGGGGCTGATCGGAACGGCATTCAGAACATCTCCGGTATTGGGGTCGGTGATGGCAAAAGAAAAACATAAGGAATCCAAGGCATCGACAATAATGGTATCCCCGTCGAGGGTCAGCCCTGTATAATCGGGGGTAACCAGTGGGGGATCATTGGGTGGGGCAGAAATACTAACCCAAACAGTATCCAGTGCATTGCCGACATTGTCGCAATCTCCATTGTCAAAGGCTCCCAGCATAAGCGGGATGACTTGTCCTTCATATTCGCAGGGGGGCTCCCAACACACCTGTCCATTGATAGGGTTGATCCCACTTTGAGTAAAGGTTGCTGCTGGCGGAAAAAATTGCCCATTTCCAAACTGTGCACTGACAGTAAATCCAACCAAGCTGTCTGAAACTATGCTGTCCTGTATGATCACATCATAGCACATGCTGTCTCCAGCGAGCACAAAAACAGTGTCATTGCTATGGGTCAGGCCAGAAAGGTTGTGCGTAATCACTGGAGGATCTCCCTGCGGCAGACAATTCAACACATGAATTTGATAATCCCTTCTGTTTTCACTCAATAAGACGCCGTTCCGATACTCAAAGACAGAGATAGAGAAAACAAAGATCCCGGTCTGGAATGGTGTCACATTGATGAAGCCTGTATTGGGATCAATGATGAAATTGCCTGACCCAAAAGGATCTGTGAAAGAATAGCCAGGCGCGAACACCACATGATTATAAGGCGCCGGTCCCATTGGATTTCCTGCCGGGTCCACACTTGGCGGATTGCCACCGACAGTGGGATTTCCAGCTCCTAATCCTTGAAAATTTAGTCCAGTATAGGGATCAGTCAACGCATAGACCAAGGAATCACCATCTATATCCGTGGCGCTATGATCAAAAATGAACGGAATATTTGCACACAAAAATACTGGTGGTACCTGATCAAAAACAGGCATATTGTTGCATTGGGCCAAAGCTGAATCAGGTACATGAGCCAGGAAGGTAATTCCCTCTTCCAAAGGCGTCTGCAAATTATCTATCGCCACATTCCTACAGCATCTTGCCCATGCGATATCATATCCATCCGATCGGGGAGGCAAGACCACTGTGGTTTTGTAGACCCCTTCCTCCACACAAATACTTGGGGTAACTGCCACACATGGGCCCCAGTTATTGGGCTGGATCTCTGGTGTATTGGCAGGAGCAAACGCCTGAACAACAGTATCCCGAATCCCTGTCACAGGGTTAAAAACAAATAAATTGATAATTGGATCAAATCCTGCAACACCATTGATACAATCGCGGTACAGCTTCAGTGTCAGTGTATACGTATGTGTAGTGCTGTCGGTACATTCATAGAACAACTCTGCACCAACAATATGAGTAGCCTTTATAGAACTGCCTACTCCAAGGCAGATAATACAACCAACTATCGCTATCAATCGCTTCATGAAAGAAATGGCTATTTGCTTGGGGATTGTGAATGCATAACGAAACAAAAACCTACTTCGGTTGGTTAGATACAGGGACCGCAACGGACAAGATACAATTTGATCAGAGTCATACAAAGGCATAAATAGGACTCTTCTCTGTTTCTCAAAGAAATACTGTATTTTTGTCCGGAATTATTATGAGCGAAACCCTTAAATCCATCCAAGCACCCATTTCAAAGGAGCTCAGCCACTTTGATAAATATTTTCGCTCTGCGATGAGCACAGATGTCGCCTTGCTGGATCGAATTACCCGATACTTGTTGAAGCGAAAAGGGAAACAACTCAGACCCATGTTGGTGTTGTTCAGTGCCCATTTATGTGGGGGAATTACTCCTTCGACATATCGGGGAGCAGCTTTGGTGGAATTGTTGCATACTGCCTCACTCATTCATGATGACGTAGTCGATGATTCTGACAAAAGAAGGGGCTTCTTTTCGATCAATGCCTTGTGGAAAAATAAAATAGCTGTCCTTGTTGGTGATTTCTTCTTGTCCAGAGGCATGTTGATGGCCATCGAACACGATGATTTCCAATTGCTCAGAATTGTCTCTAAAGCAGTAAAAATGATGAGCGAAGGCGAACTTCTCCAAATGGACAAGTCGCGAAAACTCAACATCGATGAGGCAGTATACCTTGACATCATTAGACAAAAAACAGCCTCCTTGTTTGCCTCCTGCTGCGAAACAGGAGCAGCAAGCGCCACAGAAGATCCTGAGGTCGTGGAACGCATGCGGCTTTTTGGCGAAAAAATGGGCATTGCTTATCAGATCAAAGATGATTTGTTTGACTATGGGGATGATGATGTCGGGAAACCCCGAGCCATTGACATCAAGGAACGGAAACTCACCCTTCCGCTGATTCATGTGCTCAACAAGGCTAGTTGGGCTGAGCGAAGAAAGTTGATCCGAATTGTAAAACATCACAATACAAATCCAGGTAAGGTTCGCTACCTCATTGATTATGTCTCCCAGCAGGGAGGATTAAGTTATTCACGTGAAGTGATGAATCAATATATTGACGAAGCAGCAGCTCTGCTCAACTATTTTGACGATACGACTGCCAAGACTTCTCTTTTGGAGATGATGAATTATGCTGTCAAACGGAAAAAATAGAAAGAGGCAGCATTTCAAATATACGTAATATTGGAATTTGTTTAGTGTGGAATTCAAGCATTCTACAGACTATCTTTGGTATGTTCAGGAATTGTGTATTTGAACATTGACATGCCAGAAAAATCTAGAATTTTGCTGATGCCACAGATCGGGCATCGTTCCAAATTACTTATCCAGAAAGTGTCCGTTTCGGGATTGGTTCTAAGTTTGCTCCTGATTGGCGGTATACAATGGATGCATCAAGCTGACCACGAATCAACTGTCCATCTGAGTGGAAAACTCGTATTTGATCCCCAACTCTCCCCACTTTCCAAAAAAGGCATCAACATTCTTGCCTATAGTGATCTCAACCAGAATCATCGCATAGAGGAGGACGATTTTTTACTTGCAAATGCGAATACTGACGAAAATGGACGTTTTTTCTTGCATGTAGAGCAGAGCAAAACCTTTATCACTCATATCAGGAAGGAAAAAGACGATGCCTGGCAAGAATCGCATCAGGATAAATCCTATGTAGTGTCAAAATTTCTTCCTGTTCATCAGGCCGAATCGAGTGTGCGCTTTTCGGGTCTCCGGTTCAGAGAGGTCTCGATTCCTCCCAATGCTTATATTTCCTCTGCATATATTCAGTTTACTGCTCCCGCAGATATAGAGGCGTCTCAATCGTATCAGATGTTTGCAGAACATGCGTCTGTCCCTGCACCTTTCAGCAGCGAAACAGCCAATCTTTCACAACGATTGACTGGAAAGACTCACATCTCATGGACCGTGCCAGAGGGCTTACAAGGCCAGAAGTATGAAAGTCCAGATATCAGTGCCCTCATTGAGTCGGTTATTCAGCAAGATGAGTGGTACATGGGGAATCCAATCGTTTTACTCCTGAAAGGTAACTCATGGCTGCTACATGAGCGAAATCGGCAAGGCAATGGCGCAAGATTGGTGATCCACTATTCGGTCCCCAATCTCCCGATATTGGTCACAGTTGATCCTGAGAGCTTTGGGGATTCTGTCCATGCAGTCCCACAGGCTATTTCTTTGTCCAACAATACAGAAGTTCTCATCCCCGTCTACCAAAAACCTTCGCCTCCCAAGTCTCCGATTCAATGGACATATTTTTCCTGCGATCACAAGGGTGGACAAGTTGAACTTTTCTGGCATATCAAAGCTCTTGATCAGGAAGTAGCATTCGATATTTTGAGGTCCGCAGATGGCATCGAATATGAGCGAATTGGGTCTGTGTCTTCAATGCTCAATACGCCTGCCTCTACAGAAGGATTTAGATTTTTGGATCCTTCTCCTCCTCCCTCCGAATCCTCTGTGCTTGCATATAGAGTCCGGGCCTCTCACGCTGCAGATCAATGGACGTATAGCAAGGTTCTGACAATCAAAACAGAAATTCCTCAATCGTCCCTTTTTCTTCAACTGGGGGAATCGGGTCCGGCCCCCTATGTGTCGGTCCAGTATCGATCCGACTTTGCTGGTCCAAGTCAGTTAGAGGTAATAGATGTGAGCGGGCAGTCCATGTATAGCATTGAGATTCTCCCTTCCTCTGATATGCAAACCCTGACCCTCCCAACTCAGGAATGGCCCAAAGGGATGTATTATTTTCATCTTCAACACGGAGATGATTCAGTCATGCAACCTTATGTGGTGAAATAGACAATAAAAATCTGTATTTTTGAGTCTAACAAATGATTATTCATCCCAAATGTTGGACTTGGTTCCATGAAACAGATTCTTAAACGTCCCTGGATTTGGATAGGCCTTGCTATTCTCGGAGTTTTATTTGTCTATCCTTATTATCAGCGAGTATTCGCTCCAAATGTTTCCACGCCAGAGGGGAAGCCATTTGAATTTTTTATCTCAACCGGTTCTGATTATCTCATGGTAGGGGAGAAGTTGCTGGAGAATAAACTCATCCAGGATGCGAAAGCTTTTCACTGGGTAGCCAAACGCATGAACTATCCAAGACATGTGTATCCCGGCAGATATATCATTCAAGATGGTATGACTACCAGAGAATTGGTTACCCTTCTTCGGTCTGGAAAGCAAGAACCTATGAGGTTCACATTTGTAAAATTTCGTACCAAGGATCAACTCGCAGAATATGTAGGGACTCAATTGGAGATGAGCAAAAGAGACCTTCTTGCCCTGCTGGATGACAAGGAATACCTCAGCAAGCATAACGGGCTTACTCCCGAGATTGCCATGACGGTGTTTATCCCCAATACATATGAGCTTTACTGGGACATCAGCTCAAAAGAGTTTTTTGAGCGCATGTTCCGCGAATACAAAAACTTCTGGAACGAAGCAAGGAATCAGCAACGCAAAAAACTCGGTCTCAATCGACTCGAAGTCATGACCCTTGCCTCCATCGTTGAAGAAGAGACCAACAAGAATGATGAAAAACCAAGAGTCGCCGGGGTATATCTCAACCGCTTGCGGAAAAAATGGCCCCTACAGGCTGACCCTACTGTCAAATATGCGGTAGGCGACTTTAGCATCAGAAGAGTTTTGAATAAACATCTTCAGGCTGACTCTCCTTACAATACATATCTGTATCCAGGTTTGCCTCCGGGCCCCATTTGTACACCGTCAATCAGTTCGATTGAAGCCGTTCTGAATGGAGAACGCCATAGCTATATGTATTTTTGTGCGAGAGCAGATGGGTCTGGCTATCACCATTTCTCAGAAACTCAGGCACAACACAACGCATATGCCAGGGAGTTTCACAACATGCTGAACCAAAAAGGGATCCGCTAGGAACAGACCTTCTCTCTGCAGGAATCAATCACATATGAGATCTTTCTCATGCAGCGATCGCCATCTCTGGCTAGAGGCTGGGGCATATACAGTCTCTATTTCTCTACAACGCTCAATCCGGCGAGATTCAAAATATTCTATTTTCCGGTCTATTTTTAAAAATCCGGCTGTTTCGCGATGAAACCTTAGCAACTCAATGTTATGGCACACTATTTGATAATCTCAAGTGTGCATCTAGCACAACTGTCATTGGGGTTTTATCTTAAACAATTAATCGTGTGATCAGCTGCATGCCAGTTTCTGGCACAGGGTGCATTTTTTTTTGAAAAAATAGCAAAATTTTCTTACCCTTTTTAATAATGCGTTTTACCTAATAATGGATTTAGGTAGAGCGATTTTCTGTTTTTAACAAGCTCAAAAACAATTAATTGAGGAAAAATAAATTTTTAATCAAATCAAAAAAAATAAACAAAACATTACCCTTGTAAACAAAAATCACTCCTGCCGTTCGCGCACCAAAAACAACCATTCATGCAAGCTTTTCGACCATTCGCACAGATCTATGCACCAATCACACCTCGATGTATTATAATTGTACTCGAAAGGGCGATAATCCTGGATTACAAGAGCAAGGGCTAGGGTTGATTCATCCGATATGGATTTGAGTCCCCTAGTTTTTTTTTATCCCAACCTGAACAAGGTTGGGATTTTTTTTTTAGCATATACATGCCGCCGATCAAGAGGACAGAAAGGGGACAGATGCACCTCCTACTCCTTATTTTGCCCTATTGCGCTTTCAACAGCAGCCTGGACTTCCACGCCTGCCTAGCAGGAAAGCAGAATATGCGCTTGAGCAAAAAAGTATTTTCTCCCGAAATGTATGGTTCATGAAGGGTGTGAAGCAATGATTCAGGGATTGAATTCGTTTTTCCTATAGTTTTTTGATGATTTCCGAACACAAAGAGCAGAATTCATTCCCACATTTTCACTCTAAGAGACTGTTTGAACATCTGTCACTTATTTTTTGTATGCGTCTTTTTTCCTCATTCGGCGGCTTTTTTTGTTCTCATAGCACCACTATGAGAAGAAAAAAGAGCCTTGTCTGAGAAAAAAATACACCATAAAAATTCTCAGCACAGATCTCAAAACAGTCTCTTAGCGAAAGCAACGACTGAGGAAGAAGAATGAACCAATCTGGCATACAATTGACCCATTGACGCAGAATGGTACTGAGGGTGCGAAAAAAGCCCGTATACTTGTATCACAACAGGACGGTAAACCTGGAATTACAAGAGCAAGGGCTAGGGTTGATTCATTCCTTTAGTGGAATTTGAGTCCCCTAGTTTTTTCTGTGACCAGAGATCGTTCTATTTGTTTTTTGGATTCAATTGATTCAAGTTATATTGCCTTTCATTCTCGCTCAGCAACACAACTTTATACATGACAAAAACTGGTTGGGTGTGGTACGTAATCCTGGGTATGTTCTATTTGAGCTTATCCGTCATTACTTTTACATACTTTCAAGAAGCAACACATATTCGGGATATGTATTCCCAATCAGAAATCGTGGGAGAGTTTGCGGGAAGTGATTGGGTAAGTTGGAAAAATACAGAAAAAGGTGTCGTTGCAGAAAGGGTTCATCCCTTGCCAGAGTATAAAGCTCTAGACAAAAGCCCTATCCAGCCGGGAGACCGTCTTCTTTCTCTGAATGGAACTCCCATTTTGAAGAAGGAAGTAGCAGACAAAATCACCTCTGTTCTCAATCCTGAGAAGAATTTGTTTACAGTCGTCCTGGAAAGGCCCAACCCCTTTACATTGTCCAGAGAAGAGATTACCACCTTTATCTTTAATGGGTTCAGGTTGTCTTTTGGATTTAATGAGATTGCGATCTATTGGCATCTTATAGGGTGGATTGTTGGCATGGGTGCCTTTGTTGCACTCATTATGCTGGCGATTCTTTTGCCGATTATGCGCGGGAACTGGAAGCAATATATCCCACTCCTGGGGATCGTATCCTCTGCTTTGGTGTTTTTCTTTCTACAATTGATTCGGCATTTGTATCTAATTGTAGAGAATAATCTGCAAAACATCGGATTCGAGAAGGTATTTCTGATCAGCTATGTCGCTCTCCTGCTTATCTATGCTGCCTGCTATTTTTATTTCAAATCCAATTCACGCAATATTCTGGTATTGATTCCTTCCATAGCAGTAGGCATCTTCTTATGCGTCAATCTATATCAGGTCATTTTTATTGAAAAACGTGCAGTCCTATACCAGGATCTGATCGAGCGATATGCAATCTTGTACTTCTTGCTGCACATCGCTGGTGGTCTGTTCCTGTTCATATCGGGAAGTTGGGAGTCAAGATCCCTCCGAAGTTTTCTTGGCCTATTGGGGATTGCCTTATTGGCGGGATTGGGCATTTGGTACTATACACATCCTCATCCCGTCTCATGGATTCACAGAGAACATATTCTGTTCGGCTACTCCCTTCTCCTGTTTTTTCCGCTTGTCAATGCAACTTTTCTTCAGTTGCAGTTTGGAAAAGTGAGTCTGGTCATCACCAAGAGTATTCAATATCTTGTTGCGTTTGTTTTTAGTTTGGTCATCTATCTATTGATTACCCAATTGTTTGAGTATCTCAGGCCGGGAATTCAATCCCGACAAATCCTCGAATTTGTCACCTTCGTACTCCTCATGATGATCCTGCGTTTGGCCTATTTGGCGAATGAAAACAAGTTCAATAAATATTTCGTCTCCTCTCAGCAACAGCAATTACAGAAGTTCAAGACATTCATTGCCAGTATCCCTCGCTATACTTCTGTTGCAAATCTTCGCTACGATCTGGTTGAGCAACTGACAGATTTCTTCAATGCAGAAAATGTGCATCTCTGGTGGAAGGAGACCTTACCAGAAAATGAAGCAGAAAATGATTTCTACCAACGGCAGGAAAATATCTATATCACCCTCACAGATCACCATACCGTTTGGTCCAAAACCAAAGAGATTTCTCCTTTCAGATTAGACTCGGAATTGGAAAAACAGATGCAGAAATCTGCCTACACCCTGATCTGTCCCATCACCATGGACGCAGAGAATTATGCCTTACTCCAGCTAGGCAAGAAACGAAGAGGGGTATACAATCTGTCTGACCTGGAATTAATTTCCCAACTGATTCAACAAACACAGCTGACACTGAACGTCTTGCATCTCGTCAATCGAGAAAAAGAGTTAATTCAGCAAACATATGAAGCGAACCTGACTGCTCTCCGTTCACAAATCAATCCGCATTTTCTCTTCAATACCCTCAACTCTATCGGAGAAATGGTACATGAATCTGCCGAATTGGCTGAACAAGCTGTCGAGAAGTTGGCCTATATTTTTCGATATACGCTGGACAAATCCAGCCAGAATTTTGTCTCTCTGGGCAATGAGATGAGTCTCATCAGCACTTATCTGGAGTTGGAAAAGTTCCGATTTGGCGATCGGCTCAATGTTCATATCAATATGGAGCCATCTGTCAAGGAAGTCCAGATTCCCGCCTTTATTCTGTCTACCCTGGTTGAGAATTGTATCAAACACGGGATTTCCAAAATTTTGGGGAAAGGTCTGGTATCAGTTGAAGCATTCAAGGAAGAGGGCTATCTGGTCTGTGAAGTCATAGACAATGGTCCAGGTATCGATCTGACACGAATCCACAAAAGTCATGGCCTGAGCAATAGTATTGCCAGATTGGAAAATATTTACGATCTCAAAAATCTTTTGTACTTTGAGAACACGGGGGAGGGGACCTACGTAAGAATGAAAATTCCTTTGGCAGATCAACCTCAAATGGCTCAATAAAGCATTTGGATTATTCGTTGGTGTTAGAAATGTTATTATCTAAAGACATTATGCTTGGGGAATCCAAAATCTTATTGGAAATTGTTGTTCCTGAGGATATATCCCCCAAACTCAGGCATGAGTTTTGAGAGAAGGGAATATTAAGGCCACTAATTCCGTTATTCCTTTGTCTTCCATAGTTCTTTCAAGAATCTCAATCACTTGATTATCGTCAAGCCAAAACCAAACGTTAACTGTACAACATGTCCAAACTCCGCGTACTGATTGCAGACGACGAGCTACCTGCTCGAAACAAAATGAAACGCTTGCTCAAAAAAATTGATGTAGTAGATGTCGTTCACATTGCTGAAAATGGGTTCGATGCGCTTGAACATATCCAATCTCTCAAACCTGACCTGGTCTTTTTGGACATTGAAATGCCAGGAATGAATGGCCTTGAAGTTGCAGAAAGCATCGATCTGGAAGAGATGCCCTCCGTAGTCTTTGCAACAGCATATAGCGAGCATGCAATCAAAGCATTTGAACTCAATGCGCAAGACTACCTATTGAAACCATTCAATGAGGATCGTTTGAGATCCGCTGTCACCAAAGTAAAAGACAACAGAGGCGGCACTTCTCTTGATAAAAGCAAAATCGCAAAAATCCTCCAGTCAGAACTGGCTGAAGACATCAAAACACCTTTTGCCAATAAAGTACCGATCCCTACACGCGATCGATATAAATTGGTGGACTACACAGAAGTTGTCTGTATCGAGGTAGAAGAGCGAAGTGTCAGACTCTATACCAAAGAGAAGTCCTATCTGCTCAATCATACCCTCGATACCTTTGAGCGCAAACTTCCCAGTGATATGTTTTTCCGCGTCAACAGATCCTGTATCATTGGCCTGAAGCATGTCAAGGAAATTGTCATCTGGTTCGGAAACCGATTCAAAATCATTCTCAGCAATGACAAGGAAGTCATTAGCAGTAGAGAAAAATCTAAAATTCTGAAGCAGGTGTTGAAATTTTAGAGGAAATAGGGGCTAGGACCATGCTTGGTACACCAATTTCTTTTCAAATCATCGTCTTCCTGAATCCGAAACAGGATTTGGACTATCTCTCATAGGCATTTATGGGATTGAATCTGACCCAATAGACCAAATCATTATCCCATTCTTCCAGACAAGAGATAATTCCAATTTCTTAAACCGATCTTTCGATAACAATCATCTTGTGTAAAAAATCGTTTGAAGCCTTAGGAAAGTTTGAAACTTTCCTAAGGCTCTTCATATCAAGGATTAAACTCAGCCACATACTCCTCTCCTGTCTCCAGATGCATAAAGGCGGCTTGCACATCTCTAAAGCGTGTGATCGCTGTCCCAGGCTTCAACTCTACTGTCCACTTCTGCATCACCAACCACTGCCCATCTGAGGAGATGACTGGAAATTTGTAATAATAGTTCCAGCAGTCATGGGCATAGAGGGTGCGCTCTGTTCCTGTCTCGATATCAAAGACAAAAATCCGCCAGGGTAAGCCGTCCATCGGCATGCCCATCAGAACAAGTTTTTTATTATCAGGACTCCATGCGGTCCAACTTGGGTGCCTTAGGGCAGTCCGAAGAGGATAGAAGATATTGGTGTGAAAATCTTTATAGCCAAAAACGCTATCCCTAACCAGAGAAATATAACGAAAGTTAGCCGAAACTCCTGGAGTTGGAAAGTTTGGCATAGGCAAGCTATCGATGATATTTCCTTGTTCATCCAGGATTTTTGCATTGTGCCCTTCTTGTCCTACAAGGATTCTGGTACCAGAGCTATCCCACATAGGATGTCGATATTGTTCGGATGAATTCTCTGATTTGATGAGCAATTGAAGACTGTCTCCATTGCTTTTGACTTTCCAGATTCCCAAGGGATGTCGATCCAACACAATCCAATCTTTTATGCTCCAGTCTGCGACTTGATGAATGTATTCAACCACCATATTTGTCTCTCCAGTTTCAAGGTTCAGACGAAAAAGATTAAACCCTGCAGAAGGATAAGGACTATACGCATACAGGATTTCTCTGGCATCCATAGGATTAAATCGAACCATATAGACCAAATCATCATCCCATTCTTCAGGACAAGCGATATTGCAGTTTCTCAGGGCATATTCCCTGCATGAATCATCCTGAAAAAAGATCGAATGATCAGGGCCGATTTCCAGGCGCGGGATTCCCGCTCTCGGCTGGATGGGTCCAGGAGCTTGTGGTTTACAGGCCCAGATGAGGAGAATGGGGAGGAGGAAGATATAGGAATGGTTCATTGTTTGATCAGTTTTTGGTGATATTGTCTATTGCCAATATGGAGTTGTACAAGGTACATGCCTGATGGAAGGACATCCAAATGTATGGCCTGTCGATGAAGACCTTGAGTGTTGGATTCTGCGGCTTGCGAGATCAGCTTTTGTCCTGCCAGATTGACAATGTATATCTCTGTCAATTCAGGACGGCTTAATTCGTATTGAATATACACTTGGTTGGCAGTTGGATTGGGATAGAGCTGGAAAGAAAAGAGGTCTTCTGATACGCCATCATTGTCTACGCCCATCGGATCTTCTACCAGTAAAGAATAGGTCATTTGGGGAGAAACATTGGCTCCCTCAGGAATGACATAAGTCTGGCCCCCTGTGCTGAGTTCAAAATAATAGCCCTCTACGGTTGCCTGATTGATGTCCGCAGTCAAGCTGATCTGATCCTCTGGCTCAATGGGAATGGTTCCTGTTCCTGAAGGATAATGCCAAAGATTGGATGCGCTGTTTCGAGGCCAATATCCTGGACGAACACTGTCAATGACAATTAAACTGGCACTTGGATTGAGCTGGTGGCTGACAGTAGAACTATATTTGTATACGCTCACATTGTTATAGACTCCTTTGCCAATCACTGTTCCTGAAGAAGGAAGCTCATAGTCATCTAATAATTCAATATCTACCCCGGTGTTCAGCAATTGAGCAGTGGATGCCTGGGGTTGACTCTTAAAATGCAGAACAGCTCTTGGCCCTCTTTCTACTAATTTGATCGATTCGAGTGCATTGAGTATGCCCCAGCCGGAATCATCATCATAGCCAGGGAAAGCTAATTGAATGCTATCTGGTACAAGTTTAAAATAGATTTTATCAGTCGCTCCATATTCGAGTAAATGTTCAGCATCTTCCTGAGACAAGTTGATATTGGTATAACTTTCCAGTAGCGCAACGACTCCAGCAGCATGGGCAGCACTGGCAGAGGTCCTGCCAAAATAATCATAAGTAAAGCTTGGTAGGGTTCCCAATGTTCGGATCAGATCAAACTCTCCTGCAAAAGGAGGATAAGGGGCTGTACGCTTACTTGGTGCAAGCAGATCCATGTCCAAGGCATAGTATGAAACAAAATCGTCGGAAAGATTACCCCCATACCCTTCGCGTATTCCATCTTCATTTGCTCCTCCAACACTTATTCCCCAATCATCCCGATAAGTGGCTGGATAAGAAGGCGCATCGGGATCATTTAGCGTCTGATTTCCCCAAGCTTCATCGTGATTCCCTCGTGAGTTGATCATGATGATCCCGGATTTGTAGGCCAATCGAACACATTCTTTCAGTGCTGCAACATCAGCCGGGTCCAATTCAAAATAGGAAATCGTGGCATCCCACTCTGTTTCGAGAGAATAGGTCCAGCTATTGTTCATGATGTCAAATAGAGGAGAGGTATTGGGACCGCCAGTCGCTGCCAGCGAAAAGGCACGACAAGCAGCATCAATGGGAATTTTGCCAAACTGATCTGAAATGATCATCGGAAGCACATGTACGCCTTCCGCACTGTCGCTATCTATATCGCCTCCTGCAATGCCTGAGATGCCTGTAGCATTGTTTCGAAGCGCAGCAATGATCCCGGCAGCCTTGGTTCCATGATCATGGTTGAACGCTCCCGCGGAGTTTACCGTTGTCGCTGGATTATTCAGACAATCAAATCCAGGATCAACAACAGAGCCTTCAATCCCTCCATAACTTCCATCTCCCTTCAAGTCAGGATGATTGGCCTTGATGCCTGAATCCATGATCCCAACTCTGACCGATGCTTTGCCCTTAGGATGTGTTCCCATAAAATTCCAGGCTTCTCCAACAAAAATATGACCATCATCGAAATTAATGCCTGTTACGCAATCATCTCCCCGCAGAGATCTTTGCTCAGCCCAAAGTGGATCGTTGGGATTTCCGGTTGGACTTGCCGTCCAATTAGGAGAAGCAAAGCGGATCTTTTCTTTGGATATGCTATTCAACGAATCTGCCCAATCCAGTTCGGTTTGCCCACTTCTTGTAGGAGGAATGGCTTCTTGTATCCGCAAAACAAATGTGGCCCACAATGGAGGAATCCGGAAAGTCTCTCCAGATCGGGAGATGCCATGCGTATCAGAACTTGTCAAATGTGGATGAACTTTAAAGGCGATCCAATCTCCCAGATTTCCACCTGCTTGAAGTTTGTCGTCCATTTCATTGATCAAGTTCGGATCTGTAATGATGTCATCCATGGAGGCAAATGTCAGATGTTGCGCATCCACAAATCCTGAATCCACGAGCTGTGGTGAGAATCGAATCAAGAGTTCGTTTTTTATTTGCAAAGCATTCCCCGAACTGCCATAGACCACCGATAAATCTCTGTCCAATCGTTCATACTTCAGATTCAAATATCTCTCCTGACCTACTACGATGGTGATTCCCCCAACAAATACCTCTCCCCAGGCGTTGAGGGCCAGGGTTAAGGGATGTTCTCCTGGCAGACTTGAATGGATATAGTTTTGTTGCCATTTGGTCTTGCCCTCAGCGTCCAGGCCCATCGTAACAATTTCCGTCTCAACGAGCCCATATCGCTCCCCCAACACAATTACCTCTCCATCACTATCAAGCATCACACGCTTGGCTACACCCTGCTGCCCTGGTTCCGAAGGTGGCAAACTCCTCTCCCAAAGCAGTGTGCCAGAAGCATCGTATTTGATCAGCTTGAATCGCTGATTCCCGCTGGCATCGCTCTCATACCCTGCCACATAAACATTGCCCTGAGCATCCACATCAATGCTCAGACCAGCATCATCTACACCAGACAGGCCATGCGTCTGCGACCAGACAAGCTGAAAAGCTGTGTCCAGTTTGATCGTCAGCATATCATAGCTGCTGCCACTGCTTGAGGCTGCCCCTGTGATGTAGAGATTGCCCGATCCATCTTGTACCAGATCTGCTGGCTTGTCCAAACCAATGCCGGGACTGGGATCAACATAGGTCTTGCTCAATGTCCCATCCGTCTCATAATTCAGGCTCACATAATCCCAATCAGCCGTGCTCTCTCCACTGCCTCCTGTGATCAGCAATTCCCCTTCCAAACTATAGATCAGCTTGGCGGCGATATCCTCATAGCCCAATCGGTCATATCGATCCAGCCACTGAAACTGCCCTTCTGAGTCCAGACAGATAGTTACTATATCCTGGCCTGTGCCATTGCCTTCACTACTTCCCGTAAGGTAGACAAAACCGTCTGGGTCCAGGACGATAGAACTTGGAACGTCTTCGCCCTGAGCAGGTCCGTCATAGAGATAAGACCAGAGGAATTGTCCTTCGACATCAAAGCGAAGCACCAGATAATCGGCATCTGAAGTGCTATCACTCATGCTAGCTGCGCAGACCAGAATCTCATCCTCCGCTGTCAGGGCCAGATCGATCCCAAATTCCTCACTCAATCCTGTATGATGATAGGTTTGTTGCCAAAGAACCTGTCCGTCAGGATCATAACGGGTGAGCAAAACATCTGCATGCCCAACGCTGCTGATCGTATGGCCCAGGCTAATCAAGCTGCCATCAGACCTTAGAGCTGATGCCGCCCATTCTTTATCTGGCAGGGGCAGGCCAGTCGTGGTGCTCCAACTGCTGTTCACAAGCGTCTGAGCAAGGCCCATCATCGAGAAGAGAAATAGTCCTGAAAATAAAATAATTCTGGGGGGGGAAGCACTTTAGAGTTGGTTTCTGATTTAAAAAAGGAGACAACAAGCTCCTGCCCAGCCTTCATGGTGGAAATGAATAACAGTCGCGACATGTAGAAAAAATGTTGGTTGTGTGAGTATTAAGCTTGTATTGGCATCCTTGATGGAAGATAGGCATTCATCAACTCTTGTCCAAAACAAATCTCAAGCATGCTGAACTCCAAAAGACAATAGCGAAGGATTGAATGTTTAGCTACATTTGCTTTTCATTCAATCCTTCGTTCTTTTTTACATTTTACTTGTAACCTTATGCAAATCAAGCGTTGAATTCATTCACAATCTTGATCTTGAGTTTGGCACTTGTGTTTGAGTTTCACTCTTGGTCATTGCAAAGCAATAGGACCGAATAAAACCAGAAGATTTCAGCCATCAAGCCTTGATTCGCCAATCCATTACCCCTTCACACCCAACATCCCTCCCAACAGTGCCTAAAATCACCCTCGTTCCGACCCCGATTGGTAATCTTGAGGACATCACTCTGAGAGCGCTCAAAGTACTCAAGGAAGCCGATTTGATCGCAGCAGAAGACACACGCACCTCAGGCATTCTGTTGAAACACTATGATATTGATACGCCCAAGGTCGCCCTCCACCAGCACAATGAGCACAACCGGGTCCCTCAACTCATCACTCAAATCCAGGAAGAAGATCTTCATCTCGCAGTCATCAGCGATGCAGGAAGTCCTGGCATTTCAGATCCAGGCTTTCTTCTTGTAAGAGAAGCGATCAAGCAGGGAATAGAGGTTTCGGCCTTACCAGGTCCCACAGCCTGTATCCCGGCACTTCTAAATAGTGGATTCCCTTGCGACCGATTTGTCTTCGAAGGATTTCTCCCAATCAAGAAAGGTCGGCAAACGCGTATGCGATCCCTCGAAGACGAAAGTCGAACCATGATTTTTTATGAGTCTCCACATCGTTTGCACAAAACACTTCGTCAGTTCATCGATGTATTTGGCGAAGAAAGAGCCGTATCCGTCAGTCGAGAGCTCACCAAGATCTATGAAGAACAAATCAGAGGAAGTCTTGCAGAAGTCGCAGAACATTTCTCACAGGGCAAGATAAAAGGAGAGATCGTCATTGTTTTGGCTGGAAAAAGCTGACAATTTGGCATCTCAACTCTCTCTCTTCCGTAATTAAGGCGTGAGACATTTGAATGGAATACAAATTGGGACAAGAATCTAACAACATGGAATCAACCAACAAATCCATCGATCTAGACCACCTGGACCAGGAACTTCAGCAAAGTATCCGCAAGGCAGGAGAATTTGCAGTCAAAGAGTTTCGGCGATTTTCATTCAATCAGGTCGAATTCAAGGCAGAGAATGACCCTTTCACCTTTGTGGATGTTTCTGTAGAAAATATGCTCACAGAAGCCTGTTCCAGATTGATTCCAGGATCGGGCTTTATCACAGAAGAGTCTGATGATCAAGTCAGTCAAAATGAATATGTCTGGATCATCGACCCCATAGACGGAACGACCAACTTCACACACGGAGTCCCGCATTTCAGCATCAGTCTCGCCCTGCAAAAAGATCAAAAATTGATCCTTGGGTATGTGTACGAACCTGTCCACCAGGAAATGTTTCGCGCTGAAAAAGGCAAAGGAGCCAGTCTGAATGGCGAGCCCATATCCGTGAGCGAGATTTCTTCGATCCAATCTAGCCTGATCGCCACAGGCTTCCCCTATGCCAATCATCCCTGGCGCAAAGAATATGTATCCCTCATCATGCAGGTGATGGACAAAGCCAATGGGCTCCGAAGAATGGGAAGTGCAGCCCTTGATCTGGCATATGTTGCCTGTGGGAGATACGAGGCTTACTTTGAATATAAAATCAATCCATATGACGTTGCTGCCGGAGCACTCCTTGTGCTGGAGGCAGGAGGAATGGTCACAGACTTTACAGGCGACCAGGATTTTCTTTTTAAACGCAAAATAGTTTCGACCAATGGTCGGATTCAGGAACAACTTATGGCGCTTATTCAAGAATCAGATCTTGGCCGTCATGATGTTGTTGGAAATGTGTAACTTTGAAAACCAAGAGTTGAACGATAATGAAAAATCTTCTTAAAGCGATTTTCCCTTCCAAGAAGGACAAGGATCTCAAAGAACTCATGCCGTATGTGCATCAGGTCAATGAGGAATATGCCAAGCTTACAGGCCTGTCAGATGATGAGTTGAGGGCAAAAACAGTTGAATTCAAAGAGCGTATTCAAACTCATACGGCTGATATTCGAGCCGAAATTGATGAACTGAAAACAGAGGCAGAAGGGACCGTAGATGTGCAGGACAAAGACCTGGTCTATCAGAAAGTAGATGAGCGGACAAAGGTGCACTATGAGCAGATCGATGAAATTCTGGCCCAATTGATTCCAGAAGCCTTCGCTGTAGTGAAGGAGACAGCCCGTAGACTCACCGAACATGGCCAACTCACTGTCCAGGCCAATGAATATGATCAAAAGCTGGCCAAAGATTATGACAGCATCAGCATCGAAGGAGACAAAGCTATTTGGAAAAACTCCTGGACAGCTGCAGATGCTACCATTGATTGGGCAATGATTCATTATGATGTACAGCTGATTGGAGGGGCAGTCCTGCATCAAGGCAAAATTGCGGAGATGGCAACAGGGGAAGGAAAAACGCTGGTTGCGACCTTGCCTGTCTATCTCAATGCCCTGACAGGTCTTGGTGTGCATGTAGTTACCGTCAATAGCTATCTGGCTAGGAGGGATGCAGAATGGAATGCTCCGATCTACCGATTCCACGGCATGACTGTCGCCTGTATTGACCTGTACAAGCCCAACTCTGATGAGCGACGGCAAGCGTATATGTCTGACATCATCTACGGAACCAATAATGAGTTTGGCTTTGATTACCTCCGGGACAATATGACCACCTATCCCGAGCATCTTGTCCAACAAAAACATTATTACGCCATCATTGATGAGATTGACTCTGTCCTGATTGATGAAGCACGAACGCCATTGATCATTTCAGGTCCGGTTCCTCGTGGGGATAAGCACGAATACAATGAACTCAAGCCACGGATCGATCGCCTTGTCAAAAAACAACGGACGCTGACCAACAATTTGCTCAGTGAGGCCAAAAGAAAAATTGAACAAGGAGACAATGAAGAAGGAGGTCTGGCTTTGTTTCGAGCATTCAGAGGAAACCCCAAAAATACAGCCCTGATTCGTTTTCTGGGAGAAACCGGCATGAAAGCTGTTCTGAATAAAACAGAAGCCTTCTATATGCAGGATAACTCCAAGAACATGCATATAGCCGATGATGAATTGTACTTCACCATCGATCAGAAAAACAACCAGATTCAAATGACCGACAAAGGTCGGGAATTGATTTCACAAGCGGGAGAAGATTCCGAGTTGTTCGTTCTGCCAGATATCACCAGCCTTTTCTCAGAAATTGAGGGAGATCAGGAGATGGATGATGATGAAAAGCTGAAAAGAAAGGATGAACTGGCCATTGACTATGCAGAAAAATCAGAGCGACTCCATGCCATACAGCAGCTATTGAAGGCCTATACACTCTTCCAGCGAGAGGACGAATACATTGTTCAGGACGGCAAGGTTGTCATTGTAGATGAGCAAACGGGACGTCCCATGCCTGGACGACGATTTTCTGATGGTCTTCACCAAGCGATTGAAGCAAAAGAGAACGTAAAAGTAGAAGCTGCCACACAGACATTCGCGACAGTAACTCTTCAAAACTACTTCCGAATGTACCACAAGCTCGCCGGGATGACCGGAACAGCAGAAACGGAGGAGGCAGAATTTCATGAAGTATACAAGTTGGAGGTAGTCGTCATACCAACCAACAGACCCATCGCAAGAGATGACAGGGAGGATTTGGTTTACAAATCCAAGCGAGAAAAATACAATGCTGTCATCGACGAGATCGAAGTTCTCAGGGACGCCGGACAGCCAGTATTGGTCGGGACCCGATCTGTCGAGGTATCTGAGCTCCTGGGCAGAATGCTTCGCATGCGCAAGATCCCACACAAGGTCCTAAACGCAAAACATCACCAAAGTGAGTCCGAAATTGTTGCAGATGCAGGACAACCTGGCGCTGTAACCATTGCGACCAACATGGCCGGTCGTGGGACGGATATCAAACTCGGACCAGGTGTCAAGGATGCTGGCGGATTGGCCATTATCGGTACGGAGCGGCACGAATCCCGCCGAATTGACAGACAGTTGAGAGGGCGTTCCGGGAGACAGGGTGATCCGGGAGCATCTCAGTTTTATGTATCTCTGGAGGATGATTTGATGCGCCTCTTCGGGTCTGAGCGAATCTCAAAAGTCATGGACCGCATGGGGCTACAGGAAGGGGAAGTGATTCAGCACAAAATGATTTCCCGCTCCATCTCCAATGCCCAGCGTAAGGTCGAGCAAAATAACTTTGCCATGCGTAAGCGATTGTTGGAATATGATGATGTGATGAATGCACAGCGGGAAGTCATCTATACCAGACGGCGAAATGCCCTATTTGGTGATCGCGTCAAGGTCGACCTTGACAATATGCTCTATGACTTCTGTGGGACGCTGATTGCTACCCACATTGACATGACAGATGCTGCTGGATTGCAATTGAGTGCTCTGAGATATCTGGGTGTTGATCCTCAAATCACAGAAGGGGATCTAAATGACGACAGTGAGGAGACACTGACTGAGCGCCTATTCGAAAATGCCAAACGAGAATATAACCGCAAATCCTCCAGACTTGCAGAAACTCTCGCAAACGGTATCGCAAAAATCATGGAAGGCAATCCGCAGGATGAACGAATCCTGATTCCCTTCTCTGATGGAGCCAGCCAGCTCAGAATCATTGTGAATATGCAAGAGGCCGTCGATTCCAAAGGACAATTGGTCATTGATGAACTCGAAAAGGTCGCAACACTTGCCATCATCGATGATAAGTGGAAGAAGCATCTGCGGGATATGGATGAATTGCGTACTTCTTCCCAGAATGCTGTCTTTGAGCAAAAAGATCCTCTCCTGGTCTACAAATTTGAATCATTTGAGTTGTTCCAACAGATGCTCAATGAAATCAACCAACGGGTTCTGACTCTTCTGTTCAAGGCGGATCTATTCGTCAGAGAACAACAAAACCGCAACATGGATAATAAGCGGAAGGATTTTAGCAAAATGAGTACCCGCCATAGCCAGGTCGAAAATGAGCGTAGGCAAAAAATGGAAGATGAAAAGCGCGTAATGGCTGCGACAGGTGCTGGACCGCAACGAAAATTGTCTAGAAGTGAGAGACGGGCACAAGAGCGAAAAGGCTCTGCCAAAAAGAAAAGAAAATTTAAATAAAAATAGTCTAGTGGGTCTTTGAGATTGTTTGAATTTGATTCTATGGATTTGTTATGGCCCTTTTTTTCCTCTTCTTTGCTGCAATTATCCTCATTTAGTTGACCTATGGAAGGAGGAAATAACAAAGGATGAGGAAAAAATCTCTGTGCAGCAACCCGAAGCTTTTTCATATACCCCCCACTAGCGTTCCGAGTTGAGAGTGTTGAGTCCTTGTTCTTCTCTCTACTCTTGGCTCGGGACTCGGAACGATTGAACATGCCTATTACTACCTTATCTATTATCATTCCTGCTTACAATGAAGAGCAGACCATTCATCAGATCCTGGACAAAATCGACGAAGTGGAGCTGCTGAATGGGATCAGCAAAGAGATCATCATTGTCAATGATTGCTCCAGGGATAATACAGAGGAACGAATCCTTGCCTATCGGGATCAGCATCCCAAGATGAATATTCAATACTATGCCCATGAAGTCAATCAGGGCAAAGGCGCGGCTCTCCATACAGGTATCAAGCAGGCCAGTGGAGATTATCTCATCATTCAGGACGCTGACCTGGAATATGATCCCAGAGAATACAATTTGTTGCTCAAACCTGTGATCGAAGGCTTTGCCGATGTGGTATATGGGTCTCGGTTTTTGGGTGGCAAACCCCATCGCATTCTATTTTTCTGGCATTCACGTGGCAATAAGATGCTGACCTTCCTCTCTAATATGATGACAGGCTTGAACCTGACAGATATGGAGACTTGTTACAAGATGTTTCGCACAGATATCATCCAGGGTTTCAAGCTGCAAGAAAAGCGATTTGGCTTCGAACCAGAAGTCACGGCGAAGGTCGCTCGTGTTCCGGGAGTCCGTATCTATGAGGTCGGTATCTCCTATTACGGACGAACCTATGAAGATGGCAAGAAGATCGGCTGGAAAGATGGTGTTCGCGCGATCTATTGTATTTTGAAATACAAGTTGTTTAAGTCATGAGGAAATTTGAATATAAGGAACTCGACCAGGAAGGCCTCGAAACCCTGGAAACCATTGCGGCTGCGGACAACTTCAATCGCTGGATGTATGAAACCGTATCAAATTGCCTCAAACCTGGTACAATCCTGGAAGTTGGAAGCGGAATCGGCAATATCTCCCGTTATTTTCTGGAGAACCAACAAGCCCTCACCCTGAGTGATATTCGGGAAAATTACTGTGGATATCTCCAGGAGAATTTTAGCCAATACGACTCATTACAAGATATCGTCAAACTCGATCTCGTCCATCCAGAATTTGAGCAGGAATACCAGGAATATCTCGGCACATTTGACAACTTGTACGCGCTGAATGTCATCGAACATATTGAGGATGATGTGCTGGCTCTCGCCAATTGTAAAAAACTCCTCAAACCCGATGGGCGGATTGTGATTCTTATTCCTGCCTATCAATGGTTGTACAACAAATTCGATGAAAACCTCTATCACTTTCGTCGCTATACGAGAAAAACGATGTCGGAAGTTTTCAGGAAAAATGAATTCAACATTCTCCAGGCCTTCCATTTCAACCTGATCGGGATTGCAGGATGGTTCGTCTCGGGCAGTCTGCTTAAGAAGGAGATCATCCCTTCAGGACAGATGAAACTATACAATACCCTTGTTCCCGTTTTTCGCTTGATTGACAAGCTAAGTTTCCGGCAGATGGGCTTGTCTGTGATTGTAGTTGGAGACGCAAACTAACGAACAATTCCCCTCCTTATGCCAGGTTTCGCTTCACTTCAAGAGCTGCTGTCCTTGCTCAATAGTGAGCGAAAATTAATCAGTGCCTTATTCGAAAAACGAAACAGTCGGATAAGTGAAAACCATGAAGGTCTTTTGGCACTGGTCAATGATGATCCTGACAGAATTCACAGATTGATTCAGCGTGACATCCTGGTTCGTAGCGGCAGATTTTTGGAATTGGATGAGCGCCTATTGGAGTTCTTTGAGACTTTTTTGGAAGTAGATCAGGAAGTAAGTGTCGCTTATGTTCACGATACGCTCGATCAGCTCAAAAAGGCAATCTCTTATTATGAGGATGCTACGAGTAGCGTGAGCAAGCAACCATATCTCCATCAAGTCAAGCGCCTCCTGAGACGGATCGACAAGACATTGATTCGGAATATGATTGCTCTTTCCCGCAATGTCAAGCATGTATACCAAACAGAATCCAACTATACCATTAAACGGAAAAAGCTGGAAGATTATCGCGAGAAACGAGATGGTCTGGAAACGCTGATTCAACAATTAAAGCATCTGATTGAGCATGAACCCTTCTTCAAGATTCTGATCGACCCAGAATTGGAGTCCATTTCTTTTGATCTGCTTGATCATCTGAGGCAAGTCCGCACAAGCCTGCTCGAAATCCAGCAGCAAATCATTCTCTACCTGAGCAGAATTCGGCATCAGTCGGCTTTGTATGAAAAGCTGCAGCAACTCAAATATCTCAAAGACCAGTTTGAAATAAGGGAGAAAACGAACATCAATCAGGTTCTGATGCGGGAAGACGCCTTGCTCTTCGATCAAAAATTGTCTTTCAATCTCCCGGTGGCTCTCTCTTTTTTTGAAACAGATGAAGCCTTACCGATTGTACAGAAGGTTGCTCGTAAGCATGGGCAGCATACGCGTCCGACGACTAATCTGGCGGAGAAAATTGAGGCTGAATACCTGGAAGAAGAAAACCAGCAATCCACCTCGCCGGACCTTCAGGCGATTCGAAATCTGTTTCTGACCAATCGGTTGGACTTGTTTCAATTTCTGATGAAGCACGACATTGTCTCCGAACTTCCGATGGATGAAAAAATCAGAATCTTCTGTCAACTCATCAGTCTGTATGAAAAGGATCTGATTGTTCAGGATACTTATGGCGTCTGGGAAGGCATCGAATACGTCACCATCCTACCGAAAACGAACGCGTAACAAGGCCAGCGTTCCCAAAGACACAATCCCTGCTATCAATAACAAAATCAAAGAATTGTAGACAGGAGTAGACACGGGAAATCCGAACAATGGTTTTTGTGCAACAAACAATGGCAAGAAGAACAATCTGTCCTGTTTTTGGAGTTTTTTGTATTCATTGACCCCGCTTTGCATTGCCTGACTTACGGCTGAGTTGCCATATTTGTTTTGGAATCCCTTCCTGAATTCATCCACTTCTGTCTGCATGGAATCACGCATGTGGAGATATTGCCTTTCAGCAGCTTCTGCACTGCCTAAATCTGCCTCATATTCTTGCAACAATGCCTTCCTGGCATAGCGAAAATCATCCAATCGATATTGCATGGAATCTTCTGTCGGATGGAATTTGTTGTACATCCCCTGAAGGGTTACGATGGCTTCAAATCCCCATCGGGAAGGCATGATCTGGCACACTTCAGGTACAGGGCTTTTAGTAAACATCTTCAGTTGCTGGTTCATTTCCTTGTATTTCACCAATGCTCCCCCAAAAATAATTTGAGGAACCAGAATCACAGGAACCAGATTTATCGCCGCCTTGCTGGACAAGCCCGGCATGGCAGAAATCATCAAGCCAATGGAAATCCCGGTCATAGAGACAAGGGTGAGCAAGATGAAGTAGAAAGGAAATAACTCTTTCAAATTCAATATGGGGAAACTCACCACCAAAAACAGTAGACTCTGGATCATCCCAAAAATCAGCAGAGTCAGGAATTTTGCTGCAAAATAACTTCGATAGGACAGGTGCAACATTCGTTCTCTTAACAAGAGTTGCTGGTCCCGGATGACTTCCTCCACACTATTGGTCATTCCCAGAAAGATGGAGATGAGGACTGCGAGAAAGATATAGGTCACCAGATGGACATTGTCATACAAGGTGTATTCAGGACCTGTCCGGCTATAATGAAGGATTGATCCTACGATAATCCCAAGGAGGGGAGGAATGAGGAAGGTAATGATCAGGTTGGACTTGTCCCGCAGTTTGTTTTTGAAGTTTCTGACAAAAAGGGTTTGAAACTGACTCCATCGTTCCCACATACTTCGCGCAGGCAATTCTGGAATACCAAAAGAATCAACCTGGGGGGGGACCTCCATCTCATCGTCTTGCCCAATTTGCTTTCGGAATTCTTCCTGCCAGAATCCCGGAGAATATTTTCTTACGGGCAGCGGCTTCCCATCGATATCTTTGAGTGGTTGCTCTAAGGTATCCAATAGCAGATCCGGGTCCGCATTTTGGGGTTGGGTAAAATCAATGCTTTGGTCTACATCTTCCGAAAAGGGCTTGAAGTATTCCAGGGCCTGAAATCCATTTCCAAAGAATGCCAATCGTCCTCCCTGATCCAACAGAATGATTTTGTTGAACATCTTGTACAGACGTGCGCTGGGCTGGTGGATCACAACAAAGACAATTTTTCCTCGAAACGCCAATTGCCGAATGAGGGACAGGATTTTTTCGGAATCCTTGGAAGACAGGCCTGATGTAGGTTCATCCAGGAACAACATATCGCTCTCTGACAGCAGTTCCAGACCAATATTGACACGTTTTCGTTCTCCTCCACTGAGCACCTTTTTGAGGGGACTGCCTACCCGAACATCTCTTTTTTCCCACAACCCAATGTCCCGCAGCACCTTATTGACAAAGTTGTCGATGTCTCTGGTCCCATTGGGATATCGCAGGCAGGCATTGAAATACAGGTTCTCATATACGGTCAGGTTTTCCAACAACAAATCATCCTGCGGCACATAACCGATAAAGTCCTTCAGACGTTCATATTCCTCATGCAAGTCGTAATTGTCTATCAGAATTCTTCCTTCCTGCGGCTTATAGAATCCGTTCATCAGGTTCAGCAAGGTGGATTTGCCACTTCCGCTCGGTCCCAATATTCCAACCAATTCTCCTCGCTGCACATCAAATGAAATTCCATCTACTCCTTTGGTTCGATCACTGAAGGTGAACATCAGACCTTGTGCAGAAAATCGTCTGAAACCTGCATCTACTTTCTCAAATTGTTCTTCTTCCGAATTCCAGAAGATGATAAAATTATTGATGCGGATGTAATCCTTGCGTGTGACTAGCGGATTCTTTTTGACTTGGCGGTTGTTGACATATACTGGGTAGGGACAATTCTCAATTCTAATCAGAAAGGTATCTCCTTTTAGCTCAATGGGACATACCCAGGTCTGGTCCAACTCATCATCAATGGTGATATCATGTTCAAACTGATTGCCAATCTGGAAACTGACCAGTGATCCACTGATCTGAAACAACTCTCTTTCCAGCAAGGGGTGGGTCACCAGTGTCCGGATATTGATCAATCGCCCAGCGGCAATCACCAGATCATCCAAATTGACAATGGTCCAGGCATGTCCTTGCCGTTGGTTGTTGACTTTGAGCTCATCCTGAGTTGCCAGCAATCGAAGTCGAATTGTGCAACCTTCCAGTTCCACTTCCAGGAATGCCTGTTCAGCTGCACCGCTGACGACTGAATAATCTTTGCCTTTGGGAACCAAAAGACATCCCCGTTTGGGCGCTTGCAAATGCTTGAAATAGTATTTGAGATCCTGATAGGTGAGGGTGTAGGATTCGTTGATTCTGATGGCTTGTTCTTGTCTAATCAAGCGCGCAAAACCCGGGGTGACTTTTAAATCTCCCAGTCGAATGGTGTTTTGTTTGTCTCTCTGAATGAGGATGAGTCTTCGATTGACACGAATGATGATCACATCCAGCTCAGGGAAGGGCAGCTGTACAGTTCCCTCTGGTTGATCTGTCAGGTGGATGCACTTAATCGTTGTCTCAAGAAGAGGGGGCTCTCTATCCTTATCGGAATTGACATCAGGGCGGAGGATGCGACCCAGACTGGCCAGATCTCCTTCAAATACACCCATCGTCTTACTAATGGTACTGAGAAGCTGCATTTCAGCCTCTTCGATCTCATCAGAAGCCATCAGCTCAAAGAGCTTGACCAGCAGGAATACTTTTTCTTCGTAGCCCAGTCTTCCTTTCAGACTTCTTGCTACAATGGAGGCGTCGAGATCTTTTTGAACGTAGTCAGAGAATTCGTCGCTCAAAAAATCTGCAAAATCTTCAGGATAGAGCGTTTTAAAATGCTGATGGACGTAGGTTTCTTCTTCCTCAGACACCACCCCATCAACCTTTGCCATCAGAGAAAACAATTTGACTGTTTCCGTGAGCAAGGTCTGACTGAGCGCCTGCTTATCTATGCTTATTTTTTTTCCAGAACTCACCTTCATCTGTTAGCGATAGGCATACTGCAAAGCCCAGTGGACCCCATCGCTTGTTGCATCATACATGCGGATCTTGATATAATAGGTACCGGTATACCAGGCTGTAAAAGTTGCAACTGCTACCTGGTCTGTATCTGTATCTTTGTCAATGAGGTTCCAGTATCGATCGTAGATATAGACATCAATATCTCTTGCATAGCTACACCCTCCGACAACCATTGCGTAGTCATTTCCACTGTAGAAGGTTCTGGAAAAGGTGGTAGATTCTCCATCATCCAGTGTTCCTGTAGAATAGCTATCACGCACATTGAATCCGAGAGACATCAATTGATAATAGATTTTGCTTGCGGCGCGTTTTGCTTCATCGAGTGTGGCATATCCATTTTGGGGGATCATGCACAACCCAATGATCATCACTGTGGTCAATCCGATCAATATGTGTTTAAAGAAAGAGTTCATGAAAGTTGGGGTTGAAAATTCCTGGGATTAATCTATGTGGGAAATACGCGATTTATTTAGCCTTTCTCTATTAATGAGATGAGCGCAGAGGATACATCATTGACTTCTTGAACGCTTTCTTGAGAGACTTTAGCGGCTTCGCCTTCAGGCAATGCGGATTGAATGGACTCTAGGCCATCTCTTACCGCGCTGACCAACCGGTTGGTGGTCGCATCGGATCCCAAACCGTCGAGTTGGCCAGCATAATAGCCAATCAATCCTCCTTGATTGAGCAGCTCTGAGTTATCTTCTGAATAGTTATCCTTGAGGTGTCCGCTTACCACGCGCAGGCCCTCCAGCCATCCTCCGAGAGAAGCCAGAACGACCAAATCAGACTCTCCCAACGCTTCTACTTCAGACTGAATCTCGGTTTGTACATTATCTAGCTCTGCCCGCATGTCAGACCAGGCACCACGGCCAGCCAATTCATCCAGGTCAGCACGTTTTTCTGAAATGACACGACCAATCCCTAATTTTTGTCCAAGGTCAAAAATGATGGTGCTCATTTCGCCAAAACTCTCGGCATCTTCAGCATTGATAGCAACGAAGGCATCTGCCACACGCACGCCCAGGTTCAGAGATCGCGCATATTTGTTTTCGTAATTAGCATTTTGGTTAAATGATGCCAGTTGCGTCCAATCTACTCGATCGAGTTTGTTGAGGGCACTCAGGATTTCGCCTGGAGATGGCACAAGATAATTTCCTGCAGCTTGTTGTTTATCCGCTTCGCTGATCGTGTAATCTTTCTCCGGTCCTTCTTCCTTGTTCTCCTTCTGCGCTTGCTGGGTCTGATTTTGGCTAGTGTGAGACTGACCTTCTGAGGCGCAAGACCAGAGTAAGCAAAGAAATACAATCAAAAACAATCGTTGCATAGTAAATGTATCTGCTAAATATGAAAAAATGGGGGGAAAAAGCGAATAACAACTTTTAATTGTTGTTTAGTCCAAATATAAATAATTTTCACAACTCTTCAACAAACCGTCATACAATCTTTCAGGGCTCAATATATGGCTATTTTTGATCATCCAACCTATGTACTAGCAATTCTTTGTTTGTTAATTCTGTTTGCAGAATGGTTGGTCAATCATACCGCTCTTCGCCACTTGAGTAGTGCTTTGTTGGTCATCGTTTTGGGGGCTATTGCTGCCAATCTTGGGGTGATTCCTTCCGCTTCAGACCAATTTTCATTATATGGTGGCATTTTCACCTATTTGGCTCCCTTATCGATTTTCTATCTACTGCTGGAAGTCAATTTAGCCAATCTAAAACAGGCAGGACTCCCGATGCTCTTGATGTTTGTCGTTGGGTCTTTGGGAACGGTTTTGGGGGTTCTACTTGGGATGGGTGCAATTTCTGGTTCGGAAGTATTCGGAGAGAGGTATGCTGCATTGGGCGGAATGTTCACTGGCACCTATACTGGTGGAAGTGTCAATTTCAATGCGATTGCGCTTCATTACGATGTCATGACTGATGGTGTATTGTATGCAGGTTCAGTGGCAGTAGATAATATTCTTACGGCCCTCTGGATGGTAGCATCCATCCTGCTTCCGCGCTTGCTTCAAGCCTGGCTGCCACGCAAAAGCTATTCGGCCAGTACAGAGACCGCTGTGGTTACACAATCGGAGGAAGCTTCCATCAAGCCCGCTGGACTTGCTTTGCTCGTAGGGCTTGGGGTGGCCGTGATCTGGATCTCCGATATTCTGACCGAAGGCCTGGGCTCGCTGGGAATCAACATCCCCTCTATTCTTATCCTCACCACGATCGCTCTGATTTTGGCACAAATCCCAAATATCAGCAAACTGGCAGGTACTCGCATGTTGGGCATGTTCTGTATTTATCTTTTTCTGGTTGTCATAGGGGCCTACTGTGAGCTTGCGGCCATGTCAAAAATGGGAGAAATAGCAATCTATCTGATGATATTTGTGCTGATTTTGGCACTTACCCATGCACTAACAATCTATGGGATTGGTGCCTTGCTCAAACTTGATTGGTCCCTCATCTCCGTTGCTTCTCAAGCCAATATTGGAGGAAGTTCGACCGCAATTGCTTTGGCAAAAAGCCTCGAAAGACCCAATCTGATGTTACCAGCCATTCTCGTAGGCTCTTTTGGCAATGGGCTGGGCACCTATCTTGGCTTCTTGGTGGCCGAACAACTGTTGTAAGTCTCTCCACATATTCCTGAGCTTCTGCCTGTAGCCTTACATATGTAAGAATGGGGGGATTGCACAAGTCGCAATTTTCATTACTTGGAATATCTTGCAGAAAAATCACCCAGATGAAGCAAGTCGTCCATGCGCTTTTTCTTGCCTGGTTCGCTATTCCACACATACAGTTTGCCGCTACCTATCCAGATCATTCACTCCAGGTTCTACAATTTTGTCAGGATCAAATGGTTGTTATTGACAGTTTTTCCTCCGAATTGTCAGGGTTAGAATCATTGATCGAGCAATATGATAGACAAATGTCAAAGCAGCAGGTCTCTGCCATTGCCACCCTCGAAAAAATAGGCACCTATTCCTTACCTGCTCGTTCCACCATTGATCAATGGCAACATTCAGTCTCTCCATATGTCAATGATTTGGCTGCTCAAACCTCCATCATGAATGCCGCCTATGAATGGGGAAAACTATTGTCTATACAGGAACAACTGTCCCCTCTCAGTCAACAGCAGCATCAATTTTGGCGACACATAGACCGCATCGATCTGCTTACCAATGGCCTCCTCCATCAGATACAGATCGTCAAAATCCGTCAGGAAAGCTTCCATCGCATTTTGCAGAACCTGGCAGAAACTTCCTATGATTCATGGATGCGTCAGCAGCCTTGGGGTGAGATGTGGGTAGAGATGAAAACGGACATGAAACAGTTGTATCGAGTTCTTGAACGAATTCGAATACTTGAGCCTGAAAATCTACTTCAAATTCGTTCAGACTTCCAATTCTTCCGCACAACTCTCTCTCAGCATTTGCACTCAGTGGAAGAACTCCGCCTTTTGCCCCCCCAACAGCAACAACATTACCTTGCATTCTATCAGATTGTATGTTTTGAGGTCATTCCCAGAATTCATCAAATTCTGGAAGCATATGAAGCGAATCATTATGTCTTTTTCCGCTTTCAGTTCGAGGCTCAATTAGGAGAATTGTCCGATTACTATGCCCTCACCCAGACACATGTGAGAGAAATGGCAACAACTGATCAGGAACCCATTATCAGTTCAGCTCCCTAGCGGCGGGCGACTTGAGGTCAGCAGCCAAGATTAGGCTCAAACAGTCTCTTCTCCTGATTCATCGATCTCATTCCAGATTTCCCAGGAACGTTCAGCCTGAAGGATCAGCATCTGCAATCCATTGCATACACTTACTCCTTGTGCTTTGGCGAGGGTCATGAGTTTGGTCTCGGCGGGATTATAGATCAGGTCGTAGACAAAGTGCCTCTGTTCCAGCTTGGCATAGGGAAGGGTAGGGGCATGGTCTGTGTTGGGATACATTCCCAAAGGAGTGGTATTGATGATAAGGGGCCAATCATTCATATCGATATTGGTCAACTCATCATACCCAAATTGATCTTGAGCAGGAGTTCGGGATACAAATCGAAATGGAATCTTCATATAATGGAGAAGAACATATTCGACAGCTTTGGCCGCCCCACCAGTACCCAGGATCAATGCCTGCGCAGGCACAGCATCGGCCAGAAATTCTTCCAAAGACCGTTTGAATCCAACAACATCAGAATTATGACCAGTGAGTCGATCTTGCTCTACCCGGATGGTATTCACGGCCCCGACAGATCGGGCCTCATCAGACAAATCATCCATATATGGGAGTACTGCTGTTTTGTATGGAATTGTCACATTGAGTCCCCGGATATTGGGATACTGTTTCAGGAGGGCAGGAAGCTCAGAGATGTCTGTCAGCTCGTGCAGATGATACTCTGATTCGATACCTTCGTCCTGAAATTTTTGGGTGAAATATTTTCTGGAAAAACTATGTCCCAGAGATTTACCGAGTAGACCGAACTGCCTCATGGATACGACACAAAGGGATTGGAGGGTAGGGGAAAAAGGAAAAATGGAATGATCAAGAATCATCCATTTTTCCTGTTATCCTGAGATATTTGTTCTATCGTTTGGGATATGAGATCGAAACACTTGCGACCTCCTTGGCTTTCACTACCCCAAACACTGCTTTGATCACTTCACTTCCCAGACCGACAACGTGTGGATTGTCAGCACGTAATTTTGCGACAACTTCCAGGGGTACATATCCTTGTTGTCCTGGAATCTCCAGCAATACTTTGGAGCCGACAGGCAAGGTCTTGTGATAACAGTAATAGATACTCTTGGGTTTTTTTGCTTTCACTGGCTGAATGGTACCCGTCTCTGTTACCTGAAGATAGGTTCTTCCCGTTGTCATATCCACCACTTCCCGTTCTTGAACCCGAGGTTTGTTATCGGGTACATACACAGGATTGATTCGCTGATTGTCTGGATTCAGGCCGTCGAATCTATCATTCCGATAAGGGCTTGTAATTGCAAAGGCATCTTCTCCCTCAATGGGACCTGCTCCCTGATTGGGCTGGTCAACATAGATCTCACTATCGGTAGGCAGCGGTCTGTGATTGGCTTCATCAATGATGTTCAATGTTCGATTGACAATGCCAGCCATTTCTGAGCTGGTAAATCCGCGCATAGACCCAATTTTGGCAAGTTCTTGTCGTCTCACACTGGGATCGGGAATCTCCAGTGCTTTTGCCAACATAGCAGCAATTTCGATATCATAATCTTCAGCACTGAGTTTGTCATAGCCTTCGATCCAGCCATTAACCTCTTTTCGATAACTTACCACTCTCACCCAATTATCCTGAAAGTCAGTGAGGATAGCAATCTCTCCTGCTCTGAAATAATCAGAAGTAGAGGAAGAATAGGTTGCAGGACGCTCAAATACTCTGCTGTCTTCGAGGAGAACAACGACTCCTCCATCTTTGACAATGAACATTTCATCTACCCATCCTTCTTTTCCATCTCTTGTTTTGACAAGAATATAGTTGCGGCGCTCCTCTTTCAAGAGTGCCTCCTGGCCTAGATGTTCCATCTCTTCAGTGAAGACGATGGTTCCCATCTTTCGAGAATTTCTTCCTGGCGCTTCATGCAAAATAATGGACTTGTAGGCACAGACTGAAGTCTGACCTGCACCAGTATATTCATAGTACACGCCGGAATCTTCTCCCTGAGAGAACATAGTCCCTGAAATTACAAGCAAACTGCAAAAGCAGAAAATACGCAAACAATTAACTAGCATACTCATTGGTTCTTGAACTCGTGTTTACGAAAAAGATAATGTTGTACTTTCGGAGCTATTCATCAAATATTTTGGAATCAAAAGTAAAATATATTTTCGATTTTCCAAAAAAATAATCAATTGTTATTGTCTGATTTTGACTTGATTATACAACTTTACTTACAGCAACGCTTTTAGTACCTGTGATATTATTCTACCAAATAATAAACGGTGATTTCGTTTGGAGGAATATCTCCATAAAGCAGGCGAACTGCCTGTGGGGAGATTCCCAAAATTTCCGGGACATCCTGCTTGAGCTTCATCTCTACCTTTGCTTCAATATATCCCTGGTTGCCAGGGATTTCTAGCAGAATTTTGGTGCCTTTTTTCAAGGATTTGTGTGCGACCAGATACGATTCGCCAGAATGAGACAAGTTCGACATCACTTGCACAGGACCAGATTCACGAGTCTGGGTATACCATTTGTTGGATCCCTGATCAAAAAAACGCTCAGTTCTAACAGTTACTGCAGGCCTGGGAGGAGGATTGGGAGCGGGAGAAGCAGACGGGATCGTCCTCGACCTAACCATAGAACTACTTGAGGGTGGAGCTTCCCCTGGATATTCTGCTTCATAAAAGGCAAGCAAGACTTCATACATCTCCGCTTGTTCCTCCTTGGCTTCTCGAAAAAGTGCTGTCCATTGGCGACGTTTTTGGGCCAGATTCTTTTCGGTTAGGGTTGCGTTCATCAAGGTTGCCAGTTCTATGTCTATGGATTCGATACTGATGAATTCCAGAGTTCGAACCCATCCAGCCTTTTGTCTGTCTTTGGCAATCAACTGTCCCCACTCTCCTGCTGTCCTGGCCAATATGACGACCTCTCCAGGCCCAAATTGTTGTGTGGTGATGGTTGAGGGAGTTTGGGGCCTGATATAGATCCGGGCGGGCGCAAGAAAGACTGCGAGTGCACCATCCCTGACACATTGCTCTTTGTTCAGCCAGCCTGTCAGGTGATCTGCTGTTTCAACTCTCCAGTAGGCATCAGTTGTGCCAGTCAGGATGATTTCTTCTCCGAGCTTTTCAAGCATTTCTCCAAAATGTACATCTGCAATTTTTTTACCATTTGGATCGGGTGTCTCTCGTAAAGTTGCCAATTCAGCTACGCAAATTATGGGACCAAGACTCTGGTTTGTTGAACCATCGGTCTGCCCCAACAGCATGTTAGAAATCAGGCTAAATGTTAGAAGAATAAAGGTAAAATTGTTCATATGAGTCATGTAAAATGTTGTATGAATCATCGAAATATTTGGCCGTATCTCTTTCTAAATTAGTTGATAATCAGCACATCTCTAGATTCAATTGACGATCAAACTGAACATAGGAATTCTTGCATTATGGTTTGTCTTTTCCATAAGATTTCATTAACATTGTATACATAAGATATGGGATGCAAATAAATGGTATTCTCTTACATTCCCTCTCTTTTGATTAAGAGATGACTACAAGACAGTCATTTTTATTCAACAAGGGGGCGTTTATCTGCGGCCATGTATGTTCTTTTTTTTGTAGATCTATCTTCATTAATATTTGGTACTTATGGATTCAAATGTTAAACCACTTCTTTCCCGTATAGGCAGGCATGAGTTGATCCGACTCTGCAATGAAAAGATGGTTTGCGCAGCCCGTGATCTTGCCGAGTTCACAAAAAATGGCATTAATGCAAGCTTTATCGTCGCTCTAGCGCATAAATGTGAACATTATGAAGTTGAACTCACCAAGCAAAGAGAAACGAATCAGGCTGAAATTGAGATTAAAGAAGCCCTCCAAAGCATCTGTGATTTAGGCCGTAGAATATGGTCTAATGACCCAATGAAGTACAACGATTATGTTATTTCATCTCTTGGGCGCGGGCCAAATGATTCCCATCCCCCAAGGATTGCAAGATAAACACTAATTTATACTACCTAAACATTAAGGATAGCTTTTGCTATCCTTATTTTTTTGTTCCAAAATCAAGATTTCTTTCAGCCAAGTGCCGATCATTTTGCTGCATCCTACTCATAAATCATACATCAAACCCACTTATCCGGTGTTAGATTCTGTTTCAATTCGCAAATTGAACGGAGACTTGGATCATACCTTTGATCAAAAAGTCTGTTTCTTCTTTCTGAGGACCAAACATCCCGCCTCAATAACCATTCTTCCCAGCTAAGTATCCACTGAGTAAGATAATTGTACAGTTAAGTATATTTCTCCCTTTTAATAGTCAATTATTCCTGCAAAAGCCCGTTATTTCTTACATAGAATCAGAAATCTCTTGAATACAATCCCATGAAACCTATATTTGCATACCTGATTGACAACACTAATTAATCCTATCTGGTAGCATCTTTCCTTTTTGCTAATATATTTATTACCAAGACTACCGTTGACTCCTATTTCATGAAGCACCTATTGTCCTCCCGCTTCCTTCCCTTGCTTATTTTTCTTCTCTCCAGCTCCTCCGCCTTTAGTCAGTTAGACCCTGAGGCACAGAGAATTGGCATATGGTTCCTCGAAGAACGTTTCATTCTGGCAGACCAAAACGATGATGCCCTTCTGGAGAAAGCAGAACTGGAAAGCTTTCCAAATGAGTTTGCTTACTATTTGGAAGATCACACCTTCAAAGCTTCAGACAAAAACCAGGACGGGTTTCTCAGCTTTAATGAGACACTCAGCAGAGCCAAATCAGAAAACATATATCGATACAATCTGGAACGAAAAAAACTGCGAACCCTCGCAAGAGAACATCCATATCTGGCTCAAGTAGATGTGAAGTATCTCAAAAGGAATCCTGAATTGGTTCAGGATCTGTTTGGGAATCTTGTATGGTTGTACGAAAACCAACATCTGGCTTCGAAAGTCTATAAGGACAAAATGTGGATGAAACAACATCCTGAGGTAACGGTATCTCTGCATCGGAATTTGAGATGGATGGCCAGCAATCCCAACGAGGCCAAGAATATGTATCGGGATCGATCCGTGACACAATATCTTCCCGAACTTCTTGCATGGCGTGCAGATCACAATACCTTTATGCGAAAAAATCCCAAACTCACTCAAGTGTATCAGATGGGGTTTTTCCAAACTGGAATTCGAATTGACGTAAGATAAATGAAGATAAACAATAGGTGAGACTTCTCTTTGTTTCGGTGCAGCCTGCCCTCCCGGCGGGCTGTTTTTATGTACCTTTGTGCGTAAATTGTACAATCAGATAACTATCATTCGTTTCATGGCAAGTCCAATTCGATTTCTCAAGCTCCGAATACGAAGTTTTGGTTATGCTTTCAAGGGCATCGGTACACTCTTCGCCACCCAAGCTAATGCACAAGTCCATTTTGTTGCTACTCTTCTGATTGTAGGCCTGGGATTCTGGCTGGAGCTCAGTCCTGTCGAATGGTGTCTGATATTGATCTGTATTGCCCTGGTATTGACTGCAGAAGGCGTGAATACGGCAATAGAGTTTGTCGTGGATCTTGTATCGCCAGACCCACATCCTCTCGCCGGGAAGGCCAAAGATGTTGCAGCTGGTGCAGTCTTGATTTCTGTGATCATCTGTGGATGTGTGTGGGGCATTATCTATCTTCCCAAATTGTGGGATTCTTTCTTCTCAGGCTAAATTTCAGATTGTGAACACAAGCTTTGAACAATTTATCGCCAACTACAGTGTCCCCTTATCGCTTCCGGGATTTTTTCTGCATCTGGCATTGGCAGGAATTGCCGGCTGGGGGCTAGGCTGGATTTATCGTCGGTATGGGACGGTCCTCTCGAATAGAGATGGTTTCAGCCAAAACTTCATTCTTCTATGCATGACTACCACTGTGATTATCTCCGTGGTAAAATCATCACTTGCTCTCTCTCTCGGCCTCGTTGGGGCCTTGTCTATCGTCCGATTTCGGTCAGCCATCAAGGAGCCAGAAGAGCTGGTGTATTTATTTTTTTGCATTGCTATTGGCCTGGGCTTTGGGGCAGATCAATTGTGGCCTACTCTTGGAGCGATTGCAATGATTGTTCCTGTTCTGGTCATCAGAGGCAGTCTGAACCGTAAGAAACATACACAAGATTTATTGCTTCTCCTTGGTATCCCCTTGCCTTCTGAGTTGAGTCTGGAGACAGTTCTGGAGATCCTGGATAGGCATTGTTCCTCTATTCATCTCAAACGCCTAGATGAAACACCTGGACAATTAGACATGAGCTTTGTGCTGGTATTCAACAATGTGCAGGCACTCTCTGCAATGAAAACGGACCTACGGACCAAAGCGCCCGCCATCCGACTCCAATTCCTTGACCAAAAACTGCTTCCTGTCTCTTGACAATTCCCTGATCTTTCACTTTTACTTCTCTTGATCTATAATCTCTTTCCCTGTGGAATTCAAACAACAGCCTCTTCCGACTTCCACCAAGCGCACCATCTGGCGACCGTATGTGCTCATTATCGGAACATTCTGTATCAGTTGTCTGATCTGTGCCATGATTGGCCTGGGATTGCTAAAACGAGCCTCCCCACATAGATATCAGCAATTTCTTACAGCTGTTTCTCAAACACCAGGAGCACTTGTTCGCTACATCAAGCATTCTCAGGCAGACATGCCTATCATCCACCTGAATGTGAAACATCTGAATCTTCAAAAGATGGCATTTGAGCGACATCAGTTTTTCATGGAAGAGAAGGACATTGATTTCCAGTTTGTTGCTGGTTCACTTCTGATGGATCAAAAAAAAGTTCCGATCAACATTCGTCTGAAAGGAGACCGATATATTCATATCAGTGATCCACATAAGTGGTCTTTTCGGATTCATATCAAAGGAGAAGAATCGCTGCTGGGGATGAAATACTTTTCGTTACATCGGGCAGGGGCAAGAAATTATCTCTACGAATGGCTCTTCCACCGACTTCTCAAAAAAGAAGGCTTTGTCGCACTGAGGTATGAGTTCGTTGAAGTACAACTCAATGGCAAATCTCTTGGAGTCTATGCAATGGAAGAGCATTTTGACAAACGACTAATTGAACACAGGCAATTCAGGGAAGGTCCAATCCTCAAATTTGATGAAGACCTGACAGGCGATGTCTTGAACATGAGTGTGAGCAGACCATTTCGGCAAAAGCAATGGACGTCTCCTGAACAGAAAGCCATGCTTGAACGTGCCAGTTCTCTGCTCGAACATTTCAGAAGAGGAGAAGCTGGAATTGCAGAAGTCTTCGATCTAGATAAAATGGCAACATTTTTTGCCATTACAGATGTACTTAGTGTACGGCATGGGAGTTTTTGGAAATCCATTCGTTTCTATTACAACCCTCTTTCGGATCGACTTGAACCAATCGGATTTGATGGGCATTTTCAACCAGAAGTGGCACCAGGTTTTTTTCTTGCAGCTCAATCGAGCCAGCGGCCCCATATTCCCTTCCATCGCGAAGGGTCCAGTTGGTATGATCATGTATTTTTTCCAAAAGATACCGTAGAACCAGTATTTTTCGCTGCATATATTCAGGCGCTCCAACGATTCTCTGAAGGAGAATATATCGACCATTTTTGGGAAGAAGTAGAAGATGAATTGTCGCAGAATCTTTCGAGGATCTATTCTGATTATCCGACTGAGGCGGATCATCTGTTCTGGTATGGCCCGGATATGCATTTCTTTTCCAACACTTTTTTTTATGAAAAAAAGCAATTCATCCAAACGGAATTGCATCCCTTCAAACATATGGTTCTTGCCTTTCAGGACACCCTTGTAGATAGGACAATTCATCTTGAGGTCACGAATGTTCATACCCTTCCACAACAAGTCAAAACTCTCTATATCGATAGTCTGACTGTCCCACTTCCCACTCCACATCTCCTTCTCCCAAGAGCTCTGACGGATTTCATCTCATACACACCAGGATACCAGCGAATCTCGATTAAGCTACCTGCACATATTTCCTGGCACGATTCTCTATGGCATTCCCTTCGGCTGGGATATAGTGTCCTGGGAATATCCAAGGAGCAAATCACCCAGCTTGCTCCCTGGAGGCGTGAAGTTCCCTTCCCGCACCCCCAATCCTTGATGCATGCGCCTGCCAATCAGACTCAATTTCCTTTTATCAACACTGATGTCCCTAACAAGCAGATCGTCTTCCAAAGTGGGAGTTGGGAACTCACTGAGGACCTCATTTTGCCAAAAGGATTTCGGATCGTTATGGGGCCAAAGACAAAGCTGGATCTTCTCAATGGGGCTTCTATTCTGAGTCATAGCCCATTGATATGGCAGGGGTCAAATGACAGTCCTATACGGCTTCTCAGTTCGGATAGTAGTGGGCAAGGAATCTTTGTCTTTCAAGCAGATTCCAGCTCCCGGCTGTCTCATGTGATCTTCTCACAATTGTCGCCCCCTCGACAGGCATCCTGGGGATTGAGTGGAGCTGTCAGCTTCTATGAGTCTGATGTGCTATTTGAGGATGTCCATTGGCAATCCTGTAGGGGAGAAGATGGGCTAAATCTCATCCGGTCGACATTCGAGTTAAGTCATTGTTATTTTGATGAATCGGAATCCGATGCACTGGATATCGATTTTTGTGTAGGAGAGATCCGGGAATGCTGGTTGCGAAATTCAGGGAACGATGCTCTGGATATCTCTGGCTCTACGGTGCTTCTTGCTGGACTCACAATCTCACGGGCTGGGGACAAAGGCATAAGCATAGGAGAAGATTCACGGGTAGAGGCACACCAACTCTTCATTGGAGGTTCGCGCACAGGAATGGCCATCAAAGATCACTCTAGTCTGAATGCCACACAGGTTCGTCTGGATTCCTGCCAAACGGGCTGGGCTTTGTATGAAAAAAAATCTGAATATGGCCCTGCTACTGCTTCCCTGCAAGCTGTTGTTCATAAAGCGCTTGGAACGCCTTATTTGATCGAACGTGGATCTACTTGCTTGCTGAATGCACACGCCCTGCCAGCGACCGAAGAAGCGGTTCGCCAGAAGGTAGACGATTTGGTTGTCAGTGAGAAATAATCATCTTTGTATGCCTCACGGATTGGCCGATCTGGATTTTGACAAGATAGACTGCATTGGGCAAATTGTTTGTTTCGACATTCACCTCAAATACGTCCGGAATGCCTTGATAAATATTGTGTTGCAATTGCCTCCCCCTGATATCAAAAAGATATATCTCGATATCCTGAGTTCGATCCATGAAGACCCTCACCTTGAAATTTCCATCATTGGGATTGGGCAAGAGAGTGAACAAAAAATCATGTCCTACAGTATCCTCCGGCTCCTCCCAGATCGGTATACATGAGCCTTCAATGGTGATGTCGTCGATATAAATGTCATTTCCAAAACCATTGTAGGTCTCAAATTTCAGTCGGGTCTCACTCGTCCCGATCAAACCAGCAAGATTGATCGTCGCACAATCAGCCCAGGCACTCCCTTCCTGGCACCAATCGGATCGATTGTCAGGGACGAAGCGTTCATTTAGCGCCGAATTGGTTGCAAAAATCTGCGATCCGTCTTCTCTGGCTTCGAAAATTCTATCTCGATAGGTTTGGCCTCCATCACGAGAGGCATAAATGATCAAAGAATCTCTGTCTCCAATGCTGGTCTGTCGATAGGCATGGCCAAAACTCAGAACTGCTCCTTTGTATCCACTCAGGTCAAGGACCGGAGATATCAGGCCATCTCTTTCCCCTGAAATGGTGTAGTCATATAAATTGATCCCTATCGCAACCTGCCCGGAATCAACCCCATCAATCAACTCCAGGTCCCAGGTAATCCGGTTGTCTGGATTCTCGATTTCCCAGCGGGACAATCCCTCTTCGAAATTTTCAAAAAAGATGGTTTTTGATCCTGTGGTATCCACTTCGATATAAGCCTCACGAAAAAGGGTGTCAGTGCCAAAATCATTCCTGGCAATGAGTTCGACAGAATACATGCCAGTTTTGTCATAACTGATGACGGGCCTCGATAGGGTTGAGGTAGCAGGATTTCCTCCTGGGAAGCGCCAACTAAAGGAAGAGGGGATATTTCCTTCATTTGCTTCAAATCGAACAGTGCTTCCTTCACAAACAAATTGGCGATTGCTCACAAACTGAGCGATCGGAGGGGCCTCTCCTGTACATGCTTTGGATTCGGATAGAGAGAACCGTCTCGAAGCATGGATCATCGCTGTCCGCATCCTGCCCTTCTGACAGACAGTAAACATATTCATGCAGGTGTCGTCAGAATAATCCATATAATTGTTCACCATTTCCAAAACGCCACAAGGGCTTTCTGGATCAGGACAACCATAATTCGGTTCATCTGTTAAGGGAGTATCATCACAGTAATCATCCACGTCACAGTTGCCATCTCCCCAGATATGCCACAATCCAAGCCAATGTCCCACCTCATGAGTGGTTGTCCGACCTCTATTGTATGGCGCCCGAGCTGAGCCTATTCGTCCAAATGCTGTAGGGGCAATGACCACTCCGTCCGTAGCGGCAGGTCCATGATTGGGACTCAGATCCGGCAGGCTTGAAAAATTGGGAAGTTGTGCAAATCCGAGAAAATCGTTGGAGAGTTCAGCAGTCCACACATTCATATACTGCTCGGGGTCCCAGAACTCCTGCACCATCATCTGTTGTTTTACCTCGCCAATGCTATAGGGAGGCTCACCCCAATTCTTATCATTTCGATTAATCCGGTGAATTCCAGGCTCTTCTAGAATCAACCCCTGAGGATTGACTGCGGCCAAACAAAATTCAAGTTCAATATCTGCTCCATTCGGATGTGTGTTGTGGCCAGGAGTACCAATCAGCCTGCGATAGTCCTCATTGAGAACATCGATCTGGGATTGAACTTGCTCTGCAGAGATATTGGTGCCAAATCCAATCGGTTCGCCATCGTGGACAATATGAACAATCACTGGAATGGTCAGGACGCCATCATCACGGATGCTGTGATGAATCATCTGTTCTTGCATCCATCGTTCTTGCACCTCTCTATTGGGCCAATTTGGATAATGTTGTTGATTCCAGGACTCAGCTTCATTCGTTGCACAACGAATGGGTTGCGAAAATGAAGTTTTCACCAGGAGGATACTTATAATCCAACAGGTAGAGAAGAGGATTTGAGGAGGTAAGGAAAGCCGGGACATACCCAAAAATAAGAAGAATAACGATTCAAAAGTGTCTGGCAAGCAATAAAATCATTCTTGCTCGTTGATTGTTCTTAAATAGACCCGCTAGAATCTCAAAGGTATGCTTTCCTGTTTTAGGGAAGAAGGGGGAAAAAATTCCATAAAAAAATAAAAGGGTGACCCAAGGCCAGCCCTTTCCGAGAGAAGAACCAAATGTACCAAGCCACAAGGGCTTAGGCAGCAACCTGCTCGAATCTTTCCATCTCGTGGAGCTGTAATTCGCGCACGGGATGGATGCTTAATTCATGATTGGCTGATGTATATAGCAAGTCCGAGATACGTCTTAGATTGGCATTGGGATTGAGCCAAAGGGCTTCATATTTTTTGGGTAAAACCAAAGGCATTTGTAATCCGAATCGCGTCATCTCTCCATTGGAGGGAGTGGTTACAATGGAAAAGGTATGAAGAGTAGATCCATCTTTTTGTCGGGAACTATCATAGATTCCTGCAAAACAAAAAGTCGCTTCATCTGGTCTGGCTAATTTGAATGTCTGTTTGCTAGGAATGCTGGCGGCCTCAACATAGTATCCATCGGCAGGAATCAAACATCGCTGTCGACGGACAGGGATTTGGTACACAGTATGATTGAAGAGATGATCTGCTGCTGCGTAGGGTCGTCCTTTTGTGGGACGGGAAGGCTTGGACCAGGCAGGAATCAATCCCCACCGAAAAAACTTCAATCTCAATTGCTCATATTCCTTAATCAGAACAGGGGCAAATTGATCTGCATGAAACTTCCCTCCTTCCAACAAGCGAAGAGCGGGCAAACGGACTTCGTTGAGATTGGTAGGTTGATATTGTGAGTTGAATGTGTAAGTGGCCAACATAGCTTCCTTTTTTTTGATTGACACCCAAATATACTATCATTTTTAGTTAAAGCAAATTTTATTGGTAATAATTCTACTTTTTTAGCATAGATTTCCTTTGAATAACAAAAAACGGCCTACCACAATTCCAGCAGGCTTCTTTTGGGAACATGGCACAACATGTAAATACTAAAGAGATTGGCGAATTGATCCGAAACGGAACTTCAAGGAAGTATTCCCTGTACGGCTCTTCTCATAAAATCCAAAGGGGTTCATGAACTCATTCTCTGACATATCAGGATTGCCCAGGACATTAGGTTCCTGTTCTGCGATGTACTGACAATGTTCTTGTTGAAGTTCCAGATCAAGGTGGTTTTGCCTGTCCTTGAGATCATAGCCTGGGCTATCATGCAGTGTTTGTTAATCCGATCAATCCAATGATCAGAATGCGTGTTGAACGCAACATGTTCTGAATCAAGAGAACATTTTCAGCTTGTTGTCCATGAAAAAAATCACGGCACAAAGCTCTCTTGATTCAGTGGAAATATCGGTTATGGAATGAGTTAGCTTTAATGAAATGATCTGATCCCAAACATTCATTTCATCAGTTCGAGGGCTTTGCTCACTTCCTCTACAGGAAATTTGCACGCTTTGTTTTGACAGACATAGATAAAGGTGGCTCCCGGAACTCGTTTGTATTGAAGAAGTTCCAATTTGCCTTCATCTTTTCCTCCTAATACAAACATCCGCGGCAAGAAGTGTTCATCTAATTCTTTTCGAAGCTCCACCGCACGCTCTCCCACAATTGCCACTTCAAAGGGAGGATATGCGAAGTAAGCCAGAAGTTTGGCCCAATTGGCATAGAAAGCACCATTTTGCTGAAGATCAGGATACACATTGTTGAGCATCTGTTCGGCGCGGTCAATATAGTCCTGCTTATACAGATAGGTTCCCAACAGAAACAAGCCTTTGGCGAGAGAGGAATTCGAACTTGGAATTACATTGTCAGGAATTTCACGAGATCTGGTAATCAATTCCTCATCCTGGTCAGAGGTAAAGTAGTACATTCCCGAAGACACATCAAAAAAGTGTTCACTGACATACGTCATCAATTGATCGGCTTCAAACAGCCACTGCTCCTCAAATGTAGCCTGATACAAGGCGATGAAGGCTTCGATGGTAAAGCTATAATCATCGAGGAAGCCATTGATGCTGGATACATCATCTTTGTAGATTCTGTTCAATCCGCCATCTTCTCGCAGCATCTTTTCCTGGAGAAAGGCAGCATTCCTTTTGGCTGTCTGCAGGAATCTCTCTTCTCCAAAAACCCGATAGGCATCCACATATCCTTTGATCATCAAGGCATTCCAGGCTGTCAGGGTTTTGTCGTCCAATCCTGGACGAATCCTCCTTGCTCTGGTTTCCAGCAATTTAGGTTTGCTTCGGGCAATCAGGTCTGTCAAGTCAGATTCTTCCATGCCCAGTTTTTTGGCCAGGTCCGCATGAGATTTGGTTTGGTACAAGATATTGCTGTGTTCCCAATTTCCCTTGGCAGATACATTGAAGTAGGTGTTGAATGCCGCAGCATCGGCTCCCAGAACCTCCGTGATTTCGGCCTCGGTCCATACATAATACTTTCCTTCTTCTCCTTCACTATCTGCATCCAAAGAAGTAAAGAAACTTCCTTCCTCCGACAACAATTCACGTTCAACGAAGTCCAGGGTTTCATACACCACTCTTTTATAGGCATCTTTTCGGGTCAATTGCCATGCCTGTGCATAGAGGCTCACCAATTGGGAATTGTCATAGAGCATTTTCTCAAAATGGGGCAATTTCCAAACAGCATCGGTTGAATAGCGGGCAAATCCTCCCCCAACTTGATCATAAATCCCTCCGGCAAGCATTTCATCCAGGCTTACTTCTACAGCTTTCAATGCCTTTTCTTCTCCTGAAATAGCATAATACTGTAACAAAAACTCATGGATCTTGGGCATGGGGAATTTGGGGGCTCTATCCAGGCCACCTTTTTTGTAATCGAGATTGGCAGACAAATTCGCAAATACTTCGTCCACATGATCAGCAGAGAAAGTCACCTCATTGGGATTCACTCCCAGGACATCCATTTTTTGGATACCCGCAGTAATCTGGCTTGCAGCCTCTTCAAGTTTTTCGGGCTCTTGTTCCTTCAGTCGAACAAAATAACTGAGCAATTGTGTCCAACGATCTTTAGGGAAATAGGTTCCGCCAAAAAATGGGCGACCATCCGGGAAGGCAACAGCATTCAGTGGCCAACCTGTATTGCCTGTAGCCATGGCGGCAGCATTCATATAAATCTGGTCTATATCGGGTCGCTCTTCCTTGTCGACTTTGATGGACACAAAATGCTCATTCATAAGCCGGGCAACTGCTGTGTCTTCAAAGGATTCATGCTCCATCACATGACACCAATGACAGGCAGAATATCCTACACTGATGATGAGAAATTTATCTTCCTTTTTGGCTTTCTGCAATGCTTCCTCGCCCCAGGGATACCAGTTGACGGGATTGTGAGCATGCTGAAGCAGATAAGGGCTGCTGCTATTGATCAACGCATTCGTATAGACATGATCTCCACTATGGGATAGTTGGGTCTGGCTGTTGCAGGCTGTCAAAACCAGAATGAGGAGGAGAAAAAGGGATTTTTTCAGCATAGGGCAAAGATACGATTAATCTCCAGGTTCTCTCCCCATGACAGATGAATTGGCCAGCAAAGGAGGCGGTGCCGCACAAGCATGTTTTCAGGAAACCTCGTTCACGATCATCCTTGCAAACAATCAATGACCACCTTCAGGAAAATCATCATCATTCCTTTGTTTTCATCCTGAATGGCTTCATCTTCCATGACAGATTCTATCACAAATCCCAGAATGGCAGGCTGTGCATAGTTGGATTGAAGTTGCTGGGCAAATTCAAAAAAGCCCTCCTCGGATTCGATGGCCAAATACTCAAGCATAGCCATATTGGTTGTTTCTACCTGATCCAGTGTTTCTTCACTGACCTTCGGTAGTGGGCTAGGGGAATGAGACATCATCTTCCAGATCCCCGCACCAAAAAACAACAAAATCTCGCGCTCATCCTGATCAAAATCGCCTTCTCCCATTGCCATGAGGTAGGCGAGAATCAACGGTTGTTCGGTAGCAAGCTGATCGATCAGGGACATAATTTCTCGCTCATCTTCTAAATGAAACAACCAATCTGCGACCTGATCAACAATTTGGGCGGAAATGAATGACATGGAATCTTAATGAAGTGAAACACCTGGCTTGGACAACAATCGTATTCATCCTCCCTGAAAGACGACAATTTTCAGGCATTTGTGAATGGATACATCTACCATTCTCCAAAAAACAAGCTGTAATATAAAGAGGCTTGCTCCCCGGTTCAAACTCTTTTTTCCCCGGTTCATCTTGCGATTTTTCATTTTCAGCAAACTCTCTTGACCTTTTTCGCGTTTATCTCGTTACAACAAGTGAAGATCCTTTAGTAAAAAAGTATCTCACTTCATCAACAAACAAACACAGAAACATATATAAAGAAACTGGTTTTAGTTAGTTGTGTATGTATGGGAAGCGTCGTCAGACTGATCGTTTGGCGGCGTTTTTTATTGATTCTTCCAATCGGTGTTTCTACCTTCGCCCCATGCTGCAGAAAATCTCTCCAACCCATACAGATGCATGGGGTAAATTGCAAAATCACTTGCTGGCCATGCGCGAAGTTCAGATCAAGGACCTCTTTGCAAATGATCCTGACAGATTCGCTCAATTTTCAGTTCAGTTTGAAGATATTCTCCTGGATTTTTCCAAAAATCGTCTTACGGCAGACACACTCTCTCTCCTGATTGAGCTTGCTCATGAGACGCAATTAGCAGCCGGGATTGAGGAAATGTTTTCTGGCTCCATCATCAATGAAACAGAACAACGGGCAGTGCTTCATACGGCCTTGCGCAATCAATCCAATACGCCTGTTGTGGTGGACGGAAAGGATATCATGCCTGAAGTGAATCGCGTGCTGACTCAGATGGAAAATTTTGCAAATCGCCTTCATCGTGGGGAGATGCTTGGATATACAGGCCAAGCCATAACAGACATCGTCAATATTGGCATCGGAGGTTCCGACCTCGGGCCTGTGATGGTGACGGAAGCTTTGCGGCCGTATTGGAAGCCAGGAATGAATGTGCACTATGTCTCCAATGTAGATGGAACCCACATCGCCGAAACCTTAAAGCGGGTATCTCCTGAATCTAGCTTGTTCATGATCGCTTCCAAAACCTTCACAACACAAGAGACCATGACCAATGCACACACTGCCAGGCGATGGTTTTTGAATGCGGCAAAAGAGGAAGCACATATTGCCAAACATTTTGTCGCATTGTCTACCAATGAAGAAGGGGTAACAGCATTCGGGATTGATCCCCAAAACATGTTTGGGTTTTGGAATTGGGTAGGGGGCCGATATTCCGTCTGGTCAGCGATAGGGCTTTCAGTCGCTTGTACCATTGGATTTGATCATTTTCGAGCATTTCTTGATGGTGGGCATGCCATGGATGTGCATTTCAGGACAGCTTCTTTTGACAAGAATTTGCCCGTCATTCTGGCTTTGATCGGGATTTGGTACAACAATTTTTTCAATGCCGAAACAGAAGCCATTCTTCCCTATGACCAATACATGCATCGCTTTGCTGCTTACTTCCAGCAAGGCAATATGGAGAGCAATGGCAAGTCGATCGGACGAAATGGGGAACCCGTCTCTCATCAGACAGGTCCCATCATTTGGGGAGAACCAGGGACAAATGGGCAACATGCCTTTTATCAATTGATCCATCAAGGGACCAAACTGATTCCCTGCGACTTCCTTGCACCGGCGGTCTCGCACAATGCCATTGGAGATCACCATCCCAAATTGCTGGCCAATTTCTTTGCTCAAACAGAAGCCCTCATGATGGGCAAAACAGAAGAGGAAGTGGTCAGTGAATTAGAAGCACAAGGCAAAAGCAAGGAAGAGATCGCTTACCTTACTCCTTTCAAGGTATTTTCGGGAAACAGACCTACCAATTCTGTGCTCTTCAAGCAACTGACGCCCAGAACCCTCGGAAGTCTCGTGGCTCTGTATGAGCACAAAATCTTTGTACAGGGTGTGATCTGGAACATCCTGAGCTTTGACCAATGGGGAGTAGAGCTAGGCAAACAACTGGCCAAGAAGATTCTGCCAGAACTCGAAGGAGACGAACAAGTCAGCAGTCATGATGCGTCGACCAATGGCTTGATTAATGCCTACAAAAACATGAGAAAGGCCTAGCTTCGGCTTTCCTTCCTGCCCATTTCGGAACCCCTTCTCGGCCGACTTCAGGGCTGGTTCTGTCTATCTTTACAAGATGAATACAGCTGAGTCCTATTTCTTTGGAACGGCATTCGCGATCCACCCTATTGGCTTCTGATTTTATTGGGTCCGGATTCTTTTTGCCAAAATTCCTTGAGCTGCAAGCCTTTTGGCTAGTTTTTGGCAAAAAACCCCAAACCTTTTTGAGATTCTAGAGAAAATAGTACAAATCCGTAAACTTCCTTTCCAGGCAGGTAAAAATCCTTTTTACCTGTCTGGGACATTCCCGTATGTTTGTACAAGCACAATTAACCATAACACAATTCATCCATGATTTTTTCACACACAAGCATGTCGGCTGGCAGCAAGATTTTTTTATTGCTTGGCCTGAGTATCGTTCTTTCCCTTACCGTAGCACATGCACAAGCAAATTGGCTTTCCCCCATTACCCTTGAATATGGGTCCAGTGTTCTTCTGTCCAATTTTGGGGATTATAATTTAAAACCCAAAGACGGATTTGGCTATTATGATCATGAACCTAAAAATTATCAGTTAGGGATCTTTTATCAAGCAAGTCCTCGCTGGGCCATTGGCCTTCGAAGCACAAGCAATAATTTCGAGAAAGGCGTCCGATACATCAATGCCCAGCGGGAAGGAGAATCGGTGATGGGGCGTTGGGGCGAACCAGCTCTGTATCAGCGCTCCCATAGAAGTTCTTACAGCATGGACGCTTATCATTCATTCGTGATCCGAAGAAGCCTGCTGGAAACATATGGACTGAAGGTAACTGCTTCTGCAGGCATCACTGCCATGCAAGTCAACTACAGATATCTTGAGTTTGCATACTTTGAGGCAGAAAGAGGCAAAGAATGGGAGGTAGATGCAGATGTCGAAGTCAAAAAGTGGATGCCAGGGATAGAAGCAGAGATCGGCCTTAGCTATCAATTGAGCCCATGGCTGACTCTTTTTGCCAACACCAGCCTGATTCAGGGATTGTATCCTGCCTCTGACTTGTCCACACATCGCCTGAGAACTGCGAAGTTCAATTATGGAATCCAGCTCAGGCAGGATGCCGTTCGGCCGATTCAATCAAAAAGAAAAAATACGATCATGGTTGGAACAAGCTATTATACCCCAGTTGTCAGCTATGAACGCCTTCTTGCCCAAAGGAAATATCATCGGCATTCTCTCAGAATTTTTGGAGATGCATACTTTGCTGAAAGCGGTACTCCAGGGCTGGCCTACAATATCAAGCTTGGGCAAAAACGACATTTTTTCCTGGCAGAAGCAGGTGTTACGCTATCGGGATATCCTCTCAATAATGTGTATGCAGGATATGAATATCGAGGAAAAAAGGGACTTGTTTTCCGCCTAGACGGGGGATCCTCCTGGAACTCTTATGAAGCCTATCCAACAGTTCAGGTCCATGCTGGATACGCATTTTAGCACAATCATGAATCCTTTAGAGACTGTTTTGGAATCAGTGCTGAGAATTTATATGGTGTATTTTTTTCTCAGACAAGGCTCTTTTTTGTTCTCATAGTGGTGCTATGGGAACAAAAAAAGCCGCAGAATGAGGAAAAAAGACGCATACAAAAAATAAGTAACAGCCAGCTTCAACCACTTGCAGGACCCTTCTCGACTGCTTGGCCACTTCCTCTTCGTCTTCAATATCTTGC
>JBCCGK010000071.1:0-65195 GCA_039029315.1 Bacteroidota bacterium
CGCAACTTTTTGGCGGCAAAAAGTTGCAAAGAAATCTAAAAACAAAGGAAAATAAAAAATGTACGGTTGTGAATAAATTTTCAATGAGAATTAATCAACATCACCTAAAAATAGCGAAGTTCATTAATTCAAAAAGACGGTTTCCAGAGCATATGGGAGGATTTTTCTCCTATAAAAAATGGACAAAGTCAAACTTAGAACAACTCTGAAATCAGGCATTTTCATACTTAATCATTTAAATACTTAAATATGAAATCCAAGATAAGTATTTGGACAAATGTATATTTGGCAATCATTTTCCACCCTCTCGCTCTCCCACCAGCGGGAGACACCAACCCACAAGACCAGAAATCGCAGATTTCCCTTTGGAGGGGGCTGGGGGAGAAACAAGCTCCTACAATTTAATTGTGTCCCCTTACTTATTATCTGATAGATGTGGGGGCGCCCAACAGCTATGACCTCCCGGAAGGATCTGCTCTGCTCAATTCTGTTCACATCACATTCACTTGCCTTGACCCACTTTTTGGGTTCCCATCTTTTTTCATTCATTCAGCAGGATCGGTCGATTGTTGGCCTGTTGTCATCAATTCCTTTCTCTTCCTTTGTCCTCTTCACCCGATAGGCCCCAACTCAAAGGAAGAGTCCCGAACAAACAATAAACCTTTTCAAAAGAGATACTCACTCATTTTCCAGGATCTGCCAATACTGAATGTTAATTTTCTTATTATCAACTAGATATTCTCAAGTTCGATTCAAAATTACGGCAACGTTTCCCTAAAACTTCAATACCTTTTTACGGCCTTGTGGAAAACTCCGACTTTTCTTCAAAAAAGAGAGCAATCTCAAAATAAGTGTTTATTCAGACTGCCCATCCCGTCATTTGGTACTGTACTTCGACCATGAAGAATAGCAGGAAAAGCCATTTTTTCTTTCCATTTGAATAAAAAAATACAAACCTGCATTCTTTAATAACTTAAGACTTTCTTATTAGTCACATTCTTAGTGCCTCATAACAGATTGTTTGTCAGTACATTATGAATGAACTTCGCTTCTTCATTACGGCAAGGAAGCTCGAAGTTCGCTACCCAATTACGACAAGCATGAAGAAAGCTCGCTACTCAATTACGGGCATTTTTTGAAGCTCAATACCATTTTACGGATGAGTGCCTGAAAGAACAATACCTTTTTACGTCAATGTGGATAAGTAGCCTGACAATTAGGCCAAAAGCAGACTACCGCCCCCTTGGTATTGAGATTTTTCGAGGAGACTGTAAGTAAAACTTCAATACTTTTTTACGGCTCAAAATTGTCAACTAGAGTACTTTTTTACGGCTAATCGTTTTTTCTATATCCTCCGCCGAAATCCTACTTCAGAAGACCTAAATCAGTTGAATCCGTGCACCAATGATGCTGTTTGTCATCAAAGCAAGCACCACCAGAAGATTGAAATCCCGACTTTTTGCCAAAGTTCGATACTTTATTACGGAGTAGATTTTCTCCGAATAGACAGGAAACAGCAGGCAAACTTCGATACTTTTGTTTGGGAAAGTATTTTTCTTTGTCGAGATTATGTCGTAATCTTGTATTGAAAACCAAATGTATAGAAGTTTTTTCATGGATTCGACTGGCCATCAGGTCTTGTCGGCATAACTCACAAAGGATATGGCTATTGCCAGACGTCATCCGATTCATTATACCGTTTTTCAACCCAATGTCCTTATTGGGGCCAATTCGGAAATGAAATTGTTGGAATTGAGGATTTATACGGAACTATTGAACTTCAATCATCGAGAGAATCCCAATCAACTCAAGTACTTTATTCCCTATGAGTCAATTACCAGCAGTGAGGGACGAGATGTAAGCAAGAATGCCAAACGGGAATTCATGCGATTGACCAAGCAGTTGCAAAAGCGGATTTTTGATCTGGATGAAGATTTCATGAAGACACACTTTGGGAAGAATTATCCGGCAACGCTGGTTCCCTTTCCATTGATCACCTATGAAGACAATGGATTTGAGATCAATCTCGAACCACATTTCAAGCAAATCCTGGTGCGGCTGGAGATTGGATTTACCAAGGGAGATGTGGATTTGTTAAGAACATTCAGACATACCTATTCTCATAGACTGTACTGGATCATTCGCCAGAATCAGTGGAGAGAGTCAGAAATCTCACTGGAAATCGACAAACTCAAAGAAGCACTGGGCTGTGCAGGCAAGTACAAGGCATTCCAGAATTTCAAAACCAAAGTCCTGAATCCTGTCAAAGAGGAGTTTCGCGGCACCTGGGTAGAATTTGAATACACCCTTGTCAGGCGGGGGAGGGGAGGGGCCGTCAAAGCCATCACCTTGCACTTCAACAATGATTTGCAACAGACCTTGGCCTTAAAACTTGGGCAGGTATACAAATTTGAGCATATCCTTGCCAACTATCAGTTACATGCTCGCGAAGTCAAAAAAATCCGACAAAAAGTTGCCTTGGGAGAAGAACTCCGACCAGGTTTCCCCTGGACCGAGGACTATGTGAACGAAGTAATTGAGTTGGTCAAAGAGACCTACCGAATCAAAAATCGGACGAAAGGCGCTGAACCTATTCGAAAAATGGGTCCCTATTTGTTGAAAGTCCTCAATGAAGGATGGTATATTGACAAAGTGAAAACAAGGCGGGATGAAAAATTGCAAGCGGAAAAAGCACAACTCAATGTATTCGAAGATCAGCCAAAACTGAGACCCGAGCCCAAGCAAAAGCCTTTTCAGACCAGTTACGATTCATTTAGAGAAATGTATGAACTTCACAAAGAGATTCACCAAACCGATCTGACGGAGACTGAATATGCAGCAGAGCTAGGCTACCGGATAGAAGGAGATATCGTTGTGAAAATGAAAGAAGAATAAAAATATCAGCAATCCTGAGCACTTATTATCGTATTTCCTGGCCCTTTTGCTCTTTCTTTGTATCTGGCCACTTCTTGCTCAGGCTGATTCCTCCCATACAAGATCTAGGCACCCCCTACAAACCGATCTAACAAAGAAGAAGATGATCTGCCTCAAGCAGTCATCTTCTTCGAGGGAGATGATATCTAATGATTAGAAACTGTTTTGATTTCTCTTTTCCCAAAGGAAATTTGGATTTTTGGAACCTGAGTGCCTCATTTTTTTTCGAAAGACCTTGGTATTCCTCAAAAAGATTCCTTCTCAGAACCCAAAAATCCTGCCTTCTTCAGACAAAAACCAACATCAAAACAGTCTCTAAGCAAGGGAGGAAACTTCGACCGTCTCCTTTTTCAGGATGAAAGCAATGAGGATCGTAAGAACCACCCCAATCAAAAAGACTGTCAGAAACATCAATACGAAACTCAGGAATGGATTCATGAACATGTCTTTTTGGGATTCCAGCTTGGCTTTCTCAGCCTGGAACTCTGCTGGACTCAGCTGATCTTCCAATTGGTCTATGTGATGCTGGTAGTATTTTTCAGTAAAGTCCGGGTCAAGCCACTCAGCATATACATGATTGTAGGCACCAAATCCTATGGATGGAATGAGTACAATCATCACTCCTACTTTGAGTGCCTGGAGGAAACTCAGATTGCCACCATTGAGTTCATCTCGAAATTTTCGAAGACCGAGGAACAGAAAAATTCCCAATGAAAGGATAATGCTGGCATAGCCTGTGATTTCCCCCATCTTCATATTCTCCATGTTGATTTCGCCCATGAACAAAAAACTGAGGATTCCAAATCCAATAATGACAGCTGCGGCATATAATCCATAGCGGATAATGAGAGAGTTCAAAGTCATAATCTTGATGTGTTAGAATGAAAAACTGAGAGCAAGGACGGTAGTGGAAAGCAGATTTCACTCATCCGAAAGGACTATTTTGAAGCTAGAAAGAAAAATCATCCAAAAGAATGAGGGCCCATCTATGGAATGAGGCCCTTTTCCTTGGCGTGAGAGATTGCCTGTGTTCGTCTCTTGGCATCCAACTTGACCAGAAGCTTGGACACATGAGTTTTGACAGTATTTTCAGAAATGGAGAGGCTGTCAGCAATTTCCTGATTAGATTTTCCCTGAGCAATTTCTGTCAACACCTCATATTCTCTTTTGCTGATTCCCAATTGTTGGAGCAGATCAGCAGATGGGAGAATGGATGGAGTGACACTTGGGGGAGGAGGAGTTGTTTGCTTGCCAATAACATAGCGGCTAATCAGGATGCCGAAAGCGATGAAACCTACCCCAAACGCAATCACAGTCAACTCATTGCGCCAGCCATAGGTCAGCAGGGAATATTGACTTAACTCTAGCAATAGAATCAAAGCAATGGCCAACAGGCCAAATTGAAGAACCAGACGTTTGAGGGAAGGACTAAGCTTTGGCAAATCCAGGGGGTTACTGTTTTTCACTGGAATAAAGATACAGATTCTTTCTTCAAATCAGCTACTGTCCATACTGGAACAGGAACAGTTTGCTCCCTTGATTTGGCAGGTTTGGAGGATAATTCATCGTAAAATGCTGAAGATCAAAATTGTGGTGCGGAGTTTGAGGAAAAACATTAACACGACTTTCCAACATTCAACCCTGGCATGCAAAAACGATACCTCTTCTTTCCTGTTCTTTTGATGATTCCCATGATTTTTTTGCTGGTTGATTGGGTTCAACCTCCCAAAAAATGGCGAAACACTCCTCCGGGAAGTTTGTATACAGATTCTATCATCTGGACCAATACACTGGCATCAACCAATATCGGGAAGCCAGCCTATCAGTTTGTCCAACGAGATACAAACTTGCCGGATGTATTGGTGATGGGGAATTCTATTTCTATCGGATACACAGCTCCTCTCCGGAATTCTTTGGCGGGCAAAGCCAATGTGTACCGGATTCCTGACAATGGAAGGGACATCCGCAAAGGGGTGAACAAGGCAAGTTTCTGGTTGGCTGGCGGGAAAGGATGGGAAGTGATTCACTTCAATTGGGGGCTGCATGATTTCAAACGATTGGTCAATGGCCAATTTGATAGCAGTGGTGATCGCTATGTCAGCCCTACAGAATACAAGCAAAAACTGGATACCCTGATCCAAAAACTCCTGGAAACAGATGCTCAATTGATTTTTGCGACCACAACTGTTGTTCCTGATTCTGCACAAGGACGCATCAAGGGAGACGAAATTTTGTACAACGAATTGGCATTTCAGGTCCTGGCCAACTATCCACAAATCATGCTGGATGATCAACATCGAACATCCCTGACACAACCAGAATACCAGAAACCGAAGAATGTGCATTTCCTCCCTGAAGGCTATGATTTCCTGGCAAAGTTTACGGCAAAACGGATTCTACAAGGCCTGATGACATATGCCAGCACACATTAAGCCAGAGAACTGGTCGCTAGTCTTGATGAAAGCCATTCCATTGAAAATACTCTTCCCAAAAAATAAGACTGGACAGCCCGAGCAAGACAAGAATTGGAATCCATGCAGGAATCTGGAACAAGATCGCCAGAAACAAAATCAAATACGCCAAAAATCCGATTTGTAGATATTTGATCACTGGCAGAGCCTTGTAGTAGAGAAGAGCAATACCTGCCAGAAAGCTTCCTGTAGCGAGGCCCAGATAAAACAAGAGCGTGGGCAAGGCTGTGCCAAGCGGCTGCGTATTTGCGCCCAGCCAAATCAGGCAATCAGGAAGAAAAAGAATAACCGCAGTCAAAACATAGGCTCCAAAGCGCTTTTGCGGAAGAATAGGGAGATTCCTGAGACTGAAAATAAGCCCATCTTCTGACCTTCTAAGCCAGTAGGCCAGCATGATCTGCAATCCAACCAGACTGAGGAGAATCAATTTCATGGATTTGTCTGGATAAGGGGATTCCTGCTGAGCAATCAGGCTGAAAACCATCAATGTCCAAACAACGGATTTGGTAAGTAGAATTCCCAGGGTGTGGTAATGCAGGAGCGTTTGCAGAGAAATAAAGGAGAAACTTTCCTTGAATTGCCGTTCCAGATGGGCTTGCCATCCACTGCGGATGGTGACTTCTCTTGGACTGCGAATACCATGTGCCAGATGGATACCTACCAGAAGCAGAATTCCCAATTGTCCCAAAAGAAGCGGAATCCACTCCAGGGTCTGGGAATACACACTGTATCCAGCAATGACCGATACATACAGGATAGCCGGAGCCATCACTCCCAATAGTTGGCGGATCATGAGCCAGGTCAACTGATGGAACGGCAATATGGCCAGAATTCGGATGAAGGAATGATTCTTCTGATGGAGGATGTTCCAGAGTTCCCGCCAGCATTTGAGTTCATAAACCAACAAGAGGGCAAGGACAATCCCCATAAATCGATAATCCTCTAACATTGGAAGGACAAACCATGGACTGAACAAGAGGGTAGGGGGACGAAATACAAACACCAATAGGGTCGCACACAACAAAAAAAACAAATAGTTGCGTCGGTAAAATTCTGCGATGAGGACTTGCCTGATAGCATTCATAGGGTTGGTTTTCCGGGATGTAGTTCTTGTTGAGAAATGTGCCAGAACTGATCAATCCGAAGACTGGGATGGAAGGCCTGATGAGAAGTGAGCACAAAACTGACGCCTCTTTCTCTGGAGGATAAGATCAGCTTGACCAGGCCTTCCCGCGCTTGTCGATCAAGTGTGGCAAAGGGTTCATCGAGCAGAATCAGGCTTGGCGTTCCAAGGAAAGCGAGGAGCAGGGCCAATTTCTTTTTCATCCCGGAGGAATAGGTGCTGATTTTATGTGTGGGATAATCAGTAATTCCTAATGCTTCCTTGAGTTGGGACACTTGCTCATGAGAGGCGGATTTGTACTTAACATACAAATCAATGAGGTAATTCCCCCTGAGAAAATCCGGGAACACTGGTTCAGCCTCACAATAATTAATCAACTCACGATGTTTTCGAACTTGTCGGGCCAATTCTATCTGGTCTTCTAGATATATTTTGCCCTCATGAGGAATCAGACCTCCAAGCACCTTGAGCAAGGTGGATTTTCCAGAACCATTGGCACCCAATACAGCATGAATGCCTGGCTCCCAACTCATCTCCTGAATGGACAAAATGAGCTTGGGACCGTATCTTTTGCGGAAATCATCAAATAGAAGTAAGGACATAGTACAGTTTTGCTAAGCTTGTTGGGCAATAAGGCGTCGCGTTTAAAAAAAACTTACACCAAAGGGTAAAATTGTTGAGAATTTCCCTTCTGGTTTCGTAGCAAATGGCTACCTTCGACACTTTATGAATCAAAAAGCATTCGTTGCCGTAATTGTTGGTGCATTGATGGCCGGCAGTAGTGGGGTATTTATCAAATATCTTGACATACCGGCGACCTCCATCAGCTTTATTCGGACTGCAATCCCTACTTTGATTCTGGGCCTGTGGATGATGTGGAAGAGTATCCCGTTTTTCAGGGGAAACTATCGGGTGATGTTGTCGGCCTCGATCCTGAATTCTGTGAGGATGTATCTGTTTTTTACTGCCTATATCTACACCTCAATTGGGAATGCAGTTATCATCAGCTATACCTGGCCCATTTTTGTCACCATCCTCAGCGTCATATTCTTGAAAGAAGTCGTCAGCAAAAGGGAAATTATGCTGCTTGTAATGGCTTTTGTCGGCATCATCATTGTGTATGCAAACAAACCTTTGACTTTTGAAAACAGAGATTTCATTGGGATGACAGCAGCATTGGGGATGGCGGCAGTGTATGCGACAACAGTCATTCTATTCAAAAAGGAAAGTCAAAATTATTCCCGATGGGAATTGATTTTTTACCAGAACTTTGCAAGTGCCTTCATTTTTCTTCCCTTTATCCTGATCAATCAACCTCTGCCTACCTCCTTCGATATCACCATTGCAGGCTCACATGCCATCTTCCTGGGAATCATTGGCTTTAGCTTCTTTTTCTACGGCCTTCGGAGGCTCAAAGCATCCACAGCCTCCATGATTGCTTATATCGAAATCATTAGCGCATTGTGCTTCAGCGTATTCTGGATGAAAGAAGAACTCACCGCCAATATGATTGCCGGGGGAGTTCTGATCGTTATCTCGACCATGCTTTTGAGAAAGAAAGAGCCAAATAAGGAGGTCTCAATCACTGCAGACTGAGTGATTGCTTCTTTCTCACACGAACAAAAATAAATAAGCCGTAATTTTTACACCAAATCGAGGAAGGGAAAGCGGGTTTGGTAGGCCAATCAAGACTTTTATGACGGAGAACAGGTGCAAAAGATTAAGCAAAATTACATATTTGTTGTTGAGCTGTTCCTAAATTCCCTTCTTCTTTCTCTTCAATCAGAACTTTCAAGGCTTCTATTTATGAAAACTACACTCAGTCTCTCCCTCATATGTTTGCTGATCATGGGTCCCTCACTTTTTGCCCAACACACAAAAGCATTGGTTGGAGGAACCCTCATCGATGGGTTTGGTGGGACACCTCTCCAGAATAGTGTCATCCTGATTGAAGGAGAGCGAATCACCGCTATTGGCCAGCTAGGTCAATTGGCGATTCCCCGCAAGGCGGAAATCATTTCGACAGAAGGCATGAGTGTCTTGCCGGGTCTGTGGGATATGCATGTCCACTTGATGATCAATGGTCATAGCGATTATACCCATTGGGATACGGCTTATCCGCAGTTGTTCCAGGATGTGATTATGCCATCCTCAGCGCACCAGTTGCTATTGGCAGGCGTGACCAGTGCCCGAGACCTTGGCGCACCGCTAGAAGCCAGCATTCATGTCAGAGACGCGATCAATGATGGCAAGATTCCTGGCCCGACTATGTATATGTCTGGTCCATTTATTCAGCACAAACCCTATCCTGGGACGGAATTGTTTCGCTGGGGAGTGGAAAATGAAGAAGATGGAAGAGCCAAAGTGAAAAAACTAGCGGAAGCAGGTGTGGATTGTATCAAACTTATCGATCAGGACCAGATGACAATGGAAGAGGTAATCGCTGTGGTGGATGAGGCCCACAGGCACAATCTGACTGTAGTTGGTCATTCTCACAGACCAGAAGAAATCAGAAGAGGACTGATGGCGGGAGTGGATTGCTTTGAACATACAGGTCTCTCTTCCGCTCCCGAGTATCCAGAAGATGTTCTCAGGATGATCAAGGAACGAACAGCTCAGATGAATCGGGGCCCCTTGTACTGGACACCCACTGTCGAGGGGCTATACAATTATGAATATGTTCGGGACAATCCAGAGGCATTGGACAATGATTGTTGGCATCTGGACTTGCCGCAGGAGATCATTGATGATATCGAACAATCTATTCAACAGCCAGGCCGTTTGCCATATTTTCAGTTGACTCCTAGCAGAAGACCAACCCTGGAGCGAAAGGTGAAACAATTGATGGAAGCAGGAGTCGTCCTGCTGATTGGGACTGACAGTGGCATTCCCATGAAATTTCACTGCCAATCCACCTGGCACGAACTCGATGTCTGGGTCAATGAATTTGGAATAGATCCCATGTATACCATCAAGGCAGCTACTTATTGGCCATCCAAAATCATGGGGGTAGATCATGAAGTTGGAACTGTCAGCGAGGGAAAGTATGCTGATATCATTGCAGTGAAGGGAGATGTGCTGCGCCACATTTCACTTCTTCAAGATGTGGACATTGTGATCAAACACGGAAAACAATATAAGTAGGCATAGAGGCCTATTCCAGAATAATCTTTTTGACTTCTGTCCAATCGCCAACTCTAAGTCTGAGTAGATACATCCCCGCTGCCAGATCCATCGTTTGTAGTGGGATCTGATGCAGACCTGCCGCAATTTTCCCCAGGGAATGGGTCATTGTGTGTTGGCCATTGAGATGGAGAAGTTGAATGTCTACTTCTTGAGATTGTTGGAGAGATAGATCTATAGTTATGGGGGAGGAAGCAGGATTAGGGTAGATCTTCCAGGAAAAAGGCGGAGAAAGATATTTGTCTTCCAATGAGGTCTGAATTGTATCCCGATGCAGAACAGCAATTCCTCCCAGGGTTGCCATCCAGATGTTCCCCTGGGAATCTATATCAAGGTCCTGGATGGTATTGTGTGGCAGTCCTGAATTGGCTGTGTGGTACAGCATCCAATTGCTTCCGTCAAAGGATGCCAGGCCATTAAATCTTGTGGCTATCCAGAGGACACCATCAGTATCTACCTCCAGTGCAGAGATGTAATTGGACTCCAGGGGAGAATTGTCTGATGTGAAAATGGTCAGGACAGATCCGATCATCCATACCAATCCGTTACGAGTGGCGATCCAGACATATTGGGAAGAATCAATGGCGATATCGAAGACCTGATTGGCAGGGAGATTGGAATTTCCGCTATGCATATGCAGCCAGTCCATTCCATCATAGCGAACCAAACCACTGTCTTTGGTTCCAATCCATACCTCCTCATCAAGGGTCATCACAGAGAGAATTCCATCGCTGGGAAGCGCTGAATTTGTACTGGAATAAGTGGTCCAGCTATTGCCATCATATTGTTGAATTCCAGATCCGTCTGTACCAATCCAAAGCATACTATCTTCTGCTTCATGAAGGCTTGTGATGAGATTGCTTGCAAGACCGGAGTTCCCTGTATGTAAAGTAGTCCAGATCCCGTCATCGATGGAGACAAGCCCTCCGTCTGTAGCAATCCAGGTCTGATTTTTTGTGTCGATCAGGATATCTTTGACATCATTATTGGGCAAGTCAGAATTAGTAACAGAGAGCTCCGTCCATGACTGCCCATCGAAAAAAGAGACCCCCTCCTCAACATTGCCAAAAATAGCGGGCCAGGACCCCATTCCTGCCCAGGCGGTGCCATCTGGTGCGACAGCGATCGTTCTGATGCGATTGTCATGCAGGCCAGAGGGATTGGTCGAGTAATTCACAAAGCTTTGTTGGTCGTATCGATAGACCCCATTCGTACTGCTGCCCAGCCACAAATCTCCTTGGCTGTCTTGCGAAATGGCTGTGATATAATCCCCTGGCCAATCAAAAATGATGGAAAACTGACCTTGAGAAAAGCTTGTCAGTTTTCCCTGTTCAGGTAAGCCAAATAACCAGGGATCTCCCCACCCCAGCCAGAATTTCCCATTGGCATCCTCAAACATAGCAGAGCCCCAATCTGTAGATTGAATTGGGAACTGTGGTGTATAGAGGGTGGGAGAAGGGGAACTCAATTCCCACAAGGCTCCTTCAGCCCCGGTCCAAAGAACATCCGCTGTATCGATAAGAGTCGGTCCACAAATCGGTTCCGATAGATTGAGATCGATCCATTGGGTTCCATCAAAGCATGCCCCTCCGCTTGGTGGTACAAATACCTGATCATCACATTTCACACAAATCTTGCCTGTCTCGCTAATATCAATGGAAAAAACATAATTGCCCGGCAGATCAGAATTGGCTGTATCATATCTGGCAACTATACTGGTATCGTATTCTACCACTCCTGCCCCATACGTCCCAATCCAGACATGCTGTTGGCTATCAACAGCCATACACTGGATAAATCCTGATTGTAAATTTGCGGTAATCCGATTGATCCAGTCTGTTCCATCATAATAGGTCAGCCCTCGATTCGTGCCAATCCAGAATGTCTCTCCTCCTGCATAGGCCATCGCTGTGATGAAATTGTCAGGGAGTGGAGAATTGTTTTTGTCAAAAATGGTCGAGCTTCCGCTTACAGGATCTATTCGAACCAATCCTCCTCCCGATGTTCCAACCCATATCCAGTTGGGGGTAGAAATCTGACAACTGATCTGCCTGCCGGACACATAGGTTGTCCAATCGGATATCTGGGCATATAGCTGACTTGATGCGAGTCCTAGGAAAAGAGAAACAGCACAGAGATGAAAACGGAGCAGGTTCATAGCAGAAGCATTTGGATTTGGACCAAAAGATAAACAAAAATTTACTCCAGCCTTTTGATCACAATCTCGGCTGTGCCACTTTCCCACTTCTGTACATCGCTATTGAGGAGATACCTTCCGCTTTGCCAAAATCCCATTTCTTCAGGAACCATGTCAAACCCAGCCATGCCCCTATTGTGCCCGATCAAGCCATCCTCATCTATGACAAGCAAATGTGGTTGCCAATAATTTTCTACCACCGTAACCGTATCCCCCAGCATTTTGGTCAAGGGACCATCCTTCTGGAAATTGTAGTTCCAGCTGGTGTTGGAATATACCTTCAATGATCTGATTTCCAGATCTACATCTGGGCATTTTTTGACATCATCCTTAGCAATATCATAATCACATCCTGCATGTGGGAGATCAATGGTGATCGATTCAATGACCACTTGTACTTTCTTGATGATTTCAATGGTCAGGACGATGACTTCAGAGTTGGTGGTCCCACATTGACTGCTGTCCCTGACCGATACGCGATCAATCTCAGCCGAATAGCTAAGGGTATAAATACCTGATTCCTGTGCATGAAGGTGAAAATCACTCCACCAACCTTCTCCAGCGATACTGTCCATTCGAACTTCCAGACCATCGCCACCAATCTCTAAATGGTGTCTCTGAATTCGCTGTTCTGCACTGTCCATGTATTGAGGCGAGAAGGTGAGATGCAGACTATCTCCTTCCACAAAGGTCAGCTCAGGCATAGATAGAAAGGGGACTTTTCTTGGATAGCCCAACAATTTGATGGAATGATCCATAACTGGTATCTCCAATTGTTCACAAGGATCTATGGTCTCAGGAAGGATATTTTCTGACTGACAGGCAATAGCAAAAAATGCAAAAACGATAATCAGTGTTCGAATTGTCATAATGATCGTCATTAAAATGGAATAATCAATGATCTTCATTTTTGGGGTGATGCTAAAGGGCCATTGATCAACGGGGAGAAATGAAGGGATCGCTGGGAGATCCTATTGAGCAATGCTTTTTCTTGCTTGGATGGTGAGATATCAGAATTCTTTTCTGATTTCCGTTTTGAAACAGGACTACCTAACTTGTTCAAAAAAGCATATGAAAGCCCTGATGTATGATTCCTTTCAACAACCATTGCAACTGGTTGATCTGCCAGATCCCTCTCCTGCACCTGATGGAGTTGTGATAGAAGTCAAGGCGAGTGGTATTTGCCGAAGTGATTGGCACGGGTGGATGGGACATGACAGCGACATCCATCTTCCCCATGTGCCAGGCCATGAATTGGCAGGGGTTGTTTTGGCTACAGGCGCCCAGGTCGAACGAGTTGCTCCAGGTGATCGGGTCACGGTCCCTTTTTCAGTTGGTTGTGGGAAGTGTGAGCAATGCAGTGCTGGTCATCAGCAAATTTGTGACCATTACTTTCAGCCAGGATTTACGGCCTGGGGATCATTTGCGGAATATGTCCACATCAGATATGCCGATGTGAATCTGGTCAAATTGCCAGATTCAATGAGCTTTGTAGAAGCAGCCTCCCTCGGGTGCAGATTTATCACCTCTTATCGAGCTGTTGTAGCTCAGGGAAGACTAGCAGCAGGGGAGTGGTTGGCCGTGCATGGGTGCGGGGGGGTGGGCCTGTCTGCAATCATGATCGGGAAGGCATTGGGTGCGAGGGTCATCGCAGTGGATATAGAGGAGGAAAAACTGGCGATGGCAAAAGAACTTGGGGCTGAAATCGGATTGAATGCAAGAAAAACGGATTCTCTGACTGCGGACATCCTGGACCAGACGCATGGGGGCGTTCATGTATCCATCGATGGATTGGGAAGCCACGAAACCTGTAGAAACTCTGTCTTGTCCCTTCGAAAACGGGGGAGGCATGTGCAAGTAGGATTATTGGCAGGAGATCAGGCTGATCCACCTCTCCCAATGGGCAGGGTGATTTCCCACGAACTGGAGCTTCTTGGCAGTCATGGCATGCAAGCGCATCAATATCCGACGATGATGGACATGATTGTAAGCGGACAACTCAGTCCGAGTCAATTGGTTGGGAAGTGCGTGAGTCTGGAAGAAGCAAAAGATGAACTCGAACACATGGATCATTTTGCCCATACAGGTATGGTGGTGATTGATCGCTTTTGACTGAGCAGACCTGATACTGGATGCTCAGCCAGACCCTTCCCCTCCGTGGGAGTCCGGCAATTTCTCTATCTTGTAAAATTGAACCGTCAACTCTTTTTAGCTATGAAGTATTTTTTCCTGTTTTTTCTTCTTTTGACCATGCAAATAGGTATAGCTCAACCAGAGATTCTGATTGATGGCACATTTGATGACTGGACAAGTGCGCCAGTTTTTATCGATACTCAGGGAGACGCAGGAAGCTCTCAAATAGATTTTGCCAACCTATGGGTTCATGATGATCTCGATTTTTTATACTTGAATATTGAAGTAGGGGAGGAGATCAATATGCAGGAAGGAAATGACATCAGCCTGTACATTGATACAGATCATGATGCTTCAACCGGATTGTCCTTTCATGGTCTGGGAGCAGAATTGACCTATACGTTTGGAGATCGGGAGGGAATGATCTATCTCGGCAACAGTAATCAGACGATCTATCATAGCGACATCGATCTGGTCAGTTCCCCAACCGTAAGTTCTGACCAATTTGAAGTGGTCATCAGCAAGAGCGGAAGTTTTTTGGGCCAGGCGTTGTTTGCTGGAGACAGCATTCACATTGCCTTCGGTGATGGCACAACTGGGGACCTACTGCCCAATTCACCCATGGGAATTCCTTACAAATTTACACATGCTTCCCCCTTTACTTTACCCGCCTACTCTATTGCCAAACAACAAGCGGAAGATGTACGGGTGTTGTCTTATAATGTTCTCAATGATGGCTTGTTTGATCCTGGAAGATCAGCTGCGATGGCACGCGTATTGGCTGCACTCGATCCAGACCTGATTGGCTTCCAGGAGATTTATAATAGTAGTTCTTTGCAAGTGGCCAATGAAATAGAAAGCATCTTGCCTTCTGCTTCGGGTGAACAATGGTACCACCAACAGCAGGGCTCTGATATCATTGCCATCAGTCGATATCCTATTTTGGCCCAATATGCCATTGACAACAATGGAGCTTTCCTGATTGATATGGATGCAGTCATTGGGAGTAAACTGTTGTTCATCGTGGCACATACTCCCTGTTGTGGCAACAATGATGGCCGTCAAAACGAGATCGATGCCATGATGGCCTTTGTCAGGGATTCAAAAGCCGGGATTGGGCCACTTCAATTGGACGCAAAAACCCCAATCGTCATTGTTGGAGACATGAATCTGGTTGGTTTTCAGAGACAATTGCGAACCCTCCTGACGGGCGATATCGTGAATGAGCAAATATATGGATCTGATTTCCACCCGGACTGGGACAGCACCATTCTGGAAGATGCCCAACCGCTGACAAGCGGTTTGCCGATGAATTTCACCTGGTTCAATGAAAGCAGCAGTTTCAGCCCGGGACGATTGGATTTTATCGTTTACTCAGGCTCCGTTATGAGCATGTCCAATCAATTTGTCTTATTTAGCCGACATCTTCCGCAGGATAGCTTGACACACTATCAACTCCTGCAAGAAGATGTCATCACTGCTTCAGATCATCTGCCTGTAGTGGCTGATTTTGCCTTTGCAGATACTTCTGCTACTTCCATTCAGGATCTTCAAACCACTGACAGTGCATGGATGAACAATCACCCCAATCCATTTAGCGGAACCACACATATCAACTATTATTTGCCACGAGCTGCACAACTTGAATTGATTCTCTATCATCAGACGGGAAAAAAAGTTGCAAAACTATTTCATGGACCTCAAGCAGCCGGGAATCACATCCTCGACTTTCAGGCCGATGAATTCGCTTCAGGCATATACTTGTTGGTCATGAAAATGGATGACCATATAATTGCGCATAAGATGGTGATCAGGTAATCTCAACCCAGGTATTGGACCCACACCTAAAAACAGATACTGTACTAAGCAATCTGGTTTGGAGATGAAAAGAAATTTTTTCTTTTTTTTCATCAAAATGTTTCATGCGTGTCGAAATTTGCAAAAAATGTTCACAAATGTTTGAAAATTTTCAACATTTTACCGAAAATCGCAGATCATCCTATCCGAAAATTCTTCAATCTACTACTAACTAACACGCATATGTACAAACAAAGCGGGCGGTACGTTTTTCTTCTCCTCCTATTTATGCTGGTACAGTCGGGAAATGTTTTCGCTGCCGACACAATCGAAATTGACTCCGGGGCGACCGCCTGGATGTTGACTTCTACAGCATTGGTCTTGTTGATGATTCCGGGCCTGGCCATGTTTTATGGCGGTCTTGTCCGATCCAAAAATGTTCTGGGAACCATGATGCACAGTTTTGTGGCCATGGGAATCATGACTGTCTTATGGGTTTTTTGTGGATACAGTATGTGTTTCGGCTCCAATGTTCTTGGGGGCTGGTTTGGCTGGAATTCCGATTTTGTCTTCTTAAAAGGAATTGACACTTCGATTTTGGAAGGAGGCGTCCCTGAGTACGTATTTTCAATGTTTCAGGGGAAGTTTGCCATTATCACACCTGCCTTGATTGCAGGGGCTTTTGCTGAGCGTGTGACTTTCAAGGGGTATTGTATATTCATTGCATTATGGGGCTTGCTGGTATACAATCCGCTTTGCCACTGGGTTTGGGCTGAAGACGGATTTCTCTTTAATCTGGGGGCGAATGGTGCGATTGATTTTGCAGGAGGGACAGTGGTGCATATCTCATCTGGTGTCGGCGGTCTGGTTGCTGCCTTGTATTTAGGAGCCAGAAGAGGCTATCCGGTTTCGGTTTTCAGACCAAACAATCTGGTCATGACATTAATGGGAGCAGGCTTGCTGTGGGTAGGCTGGTTTGGATTCAATGCTGGAAGCAGTATTTCCAGTGGCCTGAGTACTGCTCAAGCTCTTACCGCAACACAGGCTGCTGCTGCGGCGGGGGCTTTGGCCTGGGTAATCATAGAAGCGATGCATCAAGGCAAGGCGACAGCGCTTGGCTTTGCCAGTGGGATTCTGGCAGGATTGGTTGCAGCGACTCCTGCTGCCGGGGTTGTTCAGCCAGGAGGAGCCATGGTATTGGGTATATTGGCATCCGGGATTTGTTATTCTGCGATTTTGCTGAAAAACAAAATGGGATATGATGACACATTGGATGTGTTTGGGATTCATGGTGTAGGAGGGATAGTCGGAGCAATTTTCCTGACCTTCTTTATTCGATCAAGCTGGATGGAAGAAGCGGCGATAGCTGCTGGAGGAAGTTGGACCATGTTTGAGCAGCTAGGGATTCAGATTGTTGCTGTCCTGATTGCGATAGTCTATGCTGCAGCTCTGACGTATGGATTGTTGGTGTTGGTTGAAAAAATCATTGGACTCCGCTCCAGCGATGAAAGCGAAATGAAAGGACTCGACGATGCGTATCACGGTGAAAGAGGATACGGAATGCTTAACCCAAACTAGACGACTACTCCCATGAAATTAATTACTGCCATCATAAGAGAAACAAGACTGGATCAGGTGCGTGAAGCCCTGATTGAGGCTGAAATCGAACGAATCACCGTTACACGCGTGTCCGGGCACGGTCAGCAAGTGCGTGAAGAAATCTATCGGGGGCGGAAGGTCATCCCCAATTTGATTCCCAAAATCAGACTGGAGATTGGTGTCAATGACGAATTCGTAGATATTACCATCAATACCATCCTCAAGGCTGCCAAATCCGGGCCGAATGGGGAAGGAGCAATTGGAGATGGGAAGATATTCATTACCCCCATGGAAGATTGTATCCGGATCAGAACAGGAGAAAGAGGCGGGTCTGCCATTTGAGGCAGCCCATTTTTGCTGCAAATATTGGTGAGATTAATCAGTCTTCTCCATGATTTCATAGCTCACTGTCAGCTGAAAAATAAGGGGAAAGGTTCCTTCTGAATCCCCACCATTTCGGGTGACATTGTCAAAAATACTTGAGAATATCCGAGCCTGTACGGCCAGCTTGTCCATCAGTTGATAGGTAGCGCCGGCTGTCAGGCTGGGATAAATCAGCTTGATTCGCTTGCTGAAATTGCGTGTGCCAGCAGAATTATCTGAAGGAGAAGGGGTCCCGCTTTTGATTTTGCGGTTTTCTTTGGCAAACAATCGTACACCTATTTGTGGTCCGGCCTGCAAACTCAATTGTTCGTTCAGGGCATAGCCAATCAGAATCGGAATATTGATATAATCATACTTCAATTTCTGATCGTAAATCACATCCGAGAAAGAGCTAAAGTCATAGTTCGCATTTCTGGCACCCTCCTGAGAATAGTTCAACTCGCCTTGTATGCTGGTGCCCTGAAGAAAGGGAGCCTGTACATATCCACCTAGTAGCAAAGCTGTTCTGGGACCAAGATTGCTATATGTGTCTCCAAACAAGGTCGCGAAATTCACTCCGCCTTTCAGACCAATTTTGAGAGGTGTTTGGGCAAAGGAGAGAGACATGGATATACTGAGAAAGAAAATGATGAGGAGAAAGCGTTTCATATTCATGTGTATTTGATAGGTGGATCCTTTTGTGGAGATATGGGGAAAGAGGCAAAGTGGTTAACAGAAAAGTTCGTCAAAAAGAACGACTTCCCACACATGGACCTTTCATTGGATCTTTGAAAATCAGACGCTATTCCTGTTCGCAAGGTTCTACCAACTGGCCCTGAGCGTGCGATCATCTGGATCATCGATTTTTGTGTAATTTGTCAGCCGTTTGATTCACCATTGTTATCCCCTCACATGCAGACAACAAATTTTCTCGTTCACACCCAGGACTTTTCACAAAGCAAATTTGACAGTCAACAACTCCCCGAACTGGACAACAATCAGATCCTGTTTCAGATTGAGAAATATGCCTTTACCAGCAACAACATCACTTATGCCGTAACAGGGCACCAATTGAAATACTGGAAATTCTTTCCTGCTGAGAAGCCTTGGGGACGCGTCCCTGCCTGGGGATATGCAAAGGTAGTTGCCTCCAAACATCCAGATGTTCAAGAGGGAATGCGCTTTTATGGCTATCTCCCTATGAGCTCCTATTTGGTCGTGGAAGCGGATAAGGTTACGCCTTATGGTTTCAAAGACATGACCTCACATCGACAGGAGATGGCTGCTATTTACAATTTTTACACCAGTACAGCACATGATCCCGCTTTTCACCCACAATGGGAAGATTATATTCCGATTATTCGCCCGCTCTTTGCGACCTCTTTCCTGAGTTATCATTTTTTGAAGGATGAGGCTTTTTTCCAAACGGACAATATCCTTCTGACAAGTGCCTCTTCGAAAACTGCTCTGGGACTGGCTTTTATGCTCAAGCAACAGCAGGCAGAAGATAAGAAACAGATCATTGGTCTGACGAGTGCCCGCAACAAGGAGTTCGTTGAGAAAACAGGCTTTTATGACCTGGTCATTGCTTATGATAAGATGTCTGATGACTTACCAACTCAGAGATCAATCATTGTAGATTTTGCAGGAAACAGCCAGTTGATGATAGACATTCATTCGAAATTGGGGGAGCAATTGCTGTATATTTCTCGTATTGGCTTGACAGATTGGCAAGGAGGATCAGTGGTATTCAGGCATCCAAACTCTCATTTTTTCTTTGCCCCAACACAAGCGCAGAAGATGTATAAGGCAAAAGGGGTGCAAGAGACCAATCTACAGATCGGGCAACTTATGCAGGCATTTGTGATGCAGATTCAATCCTGGATGGAACTCAGCTATGTTGAGGGAAATACAGCTTTGCAGAGCCTCTATCAGAATATGCTCTCCGGAGATGTGAATCCGAAAATGGGCTATATCGTTAGGATCTCTTAATCGTAAAAATTACCCTATCTGATTCGAAAATCCAATGGCAAACAAAATCACAATTCAAGGACTGGAAATACGTCTACTATCAATTTTCTTGAAACCTGGGAGCAGATCTACAACCCGGATTTTAAACCAGTGGATATGCATGGGTTTAGAAAAAATGCATCAGACAATAGGGTCTTAATTACGCCCCAAGGCTACATTAAGGAAACCGGGGCCATCGGCATTGTCTCTAAATCCGGGAGGTATGGCGGCACATTTGCTCACCTCGACATCGCTCTGGAATTTGCAGGTTGGCTTGAACCTTCTTTTCGATTATTTGTAAGCAAGGACTATCAAAGACTCAAGACGGAGGAACAAAGAAGACTCAATTCGGAATGGACATTCAGCCGATTCTTGTCGAAAGTCAACTATCATATTCTCACAGAAACGATCAAAGAAAACATTGTTCCAAGACTAGAAAAGCCCGAATCATTTGCATACTCCAGCGAAGCAGATATGTTGAACAGTGTTGTGTTCGGGATGACAGCCTCTGATTGGAGGGAAAATTATCTGGAGGAGGTAAAAAGGGAAATATGAGAGACTTCGCCACAAAAGAGCAACTCATGGTCCTGTCAAACATGGAAGCAATCAATGCCATGTTGATTGAAGCACGGTACATGAAACTTCGCACGGAAGCTGAGAGACTGTTTTGAAATCTGTCACTTATTTTTTGTATGCGTCTTTTTTCCTCATTCAGTGGCTTTTTTGTTCCCATAGCACCACTATGAGAACAAAAAAGAGCCTTGTCTGAGAAAAAAATACACCCTAAAAATTCTCAGTACACATTCCCAAACAGTCTCTGAGAGACAAATGATGATGCTGGAAAACAAAGGACTGTTGCCACCGAAGTGTTAGATTCACCGTCACTGATAGCCCCTAAGCCATAAGGTAGCATTTTCAACAATCTTCAATGGATACTCTTCATAGAAGACTTTATAGGTCTCATGCCCAGGCCGGAAGTAAAAAACCTTGCCCTTGTCGATGTTCCAAACAGCTCCACTCCTGAACCACTCACCTGGTGCCCATCTCTCTTCAAAAATGACCTCATCCGGATCAGGCACATGAAAAGGCTCATCATACATTTCTGTCTCGGGAATGGTAAAGGAAGCAGGTATTCCTTTGGCAATGGGATGATCAGGCTTCATGGTCACGATGGTACTCGGCTTTCCATCGGGGCGATAAAAAGGGAAGACACAATTCGGCATATCGACGGTTACCTTGACGGTCCCATCAGGGAATTTGCGCTCATAGGTAGCTGGTTTGACGAGATCTCCTAACTCAGGTGTCTCAAATCGCATGCTATCAGGGATATAGGCATAGGTGATATCGACCTTGTTGCCCATATGCTCGTATTTCGCCTCAGTCCTTTGGCGCGTTACTTCATTCATGGCTGCGATGAATGGATTGGCCCAATGTGCTGAATGCAGGAAAATACATTGTAAGTCTCCTGTCTTGATTCGTTCTACCAGCTTTCGGCTTGTTGCCATGGAAATCTCTGTATGGCGCACATGCCCCCACCAAACAATGACTTCCGCTTCTTCCAGGATCTCTTCTGACAGGCCCTGAGCAGGATCATCCAATCTAACGGAACGCACATCTAAAGCAGGATTTTTTCTGAGATGGTCAGCAATTTGATTTCCGAGGAAATTGGGGTAGGCAGTCTTTTGCTTGAGTTGTTGTTCATCCCAAACCACCACCTTGATTTTGGGACTGATGGTAGGTTCTCCCTGCAAGTAGCCCAGAGAAGCCAGAAATTTATCTGTTTGGTACAAGGTTTCCCGATAGTACTGAGGATTTCTGGTATTAAAAAAGCCGTGTTTTTGTCCTTCATAAAGAAAGGTCTCACATCTGCTTCCGACGGCTTCCATGGCCGCATCATAGTCCTGAGCCGTCTCTGGACTGACCAGGGGATCTTCTGTTCCAAAAAATACAATGGTCGGGGGACTACCCTCTTTGATGTTGTGTCTGGGAGAAATCTCCATGTATCGGTCCCCAATGCGATCGTGTCCGTATTGACCTGGTCCATTGTTGTAGACTGGATTGTACAGAACCAGGGCTTGGGGTTTGGAGGAAACAGAGAGCTTTTCTCCTTTCTCTTCCAGGCCTTCCACAGTACCTGTTGCAGCTGCGAGATGTCCACCAGCTGATCCGCCGCCCGCAATGATTCTGTCTGGATCGATTCCCAATTCTTCCTGATGAAGCCGAAGATAACGAATGGCAGATTTGGCATCCTTGACAGCCTCGAATGGCGTGGTTCCCTGTCGACTTTCTACCCGATAATCGGCCAGGACAGCAATCATACCTCTTGACGAGAGATATTCTGCATGGGGCCTGAAGTGATCGATGCTGCCACCTTTCCATCCCCCACCAAAGAAAAAGATGATGGCTGGCAATGTCTCTCCTTCTTTCACATAAGGCGGATATAGGATATCCATACCCAAATAAGTGGTGTCAACACGTTTGTAAGTTTTGCTAATTACTGTTGGTTTCAAATAACCGATCTCAACCAGAAATTCATCCAGACGCGCCACCGTTGCCAAAAAAGCCTGATTGCCATTGCGCATATAATTGAAAAACCCATGTCCTTCTCCTTCATACCCGACCAGGGTACAAGAATTTCCTTTTTCCTGCATGGCTGCTTCAAACACCTCCGCAGTTTGGTAGTCAACGGTCTTATCCGCTGTTCCATGAAAAATGATGCTGGGGCCAATACCGGTCTTGATATGATGATAAGGGGACATATCCTCGGGTTCGGCTCCCATTCGAGTAGCCAAGGCTCTCATTCTCGCTTGTGGCATATCAATTTTTCCAGGAATATTGGCCAATACAAGTGCGGGATTGAAGAGGGCCATCGCATTGGGGACAGGACTGATTTTCTTTTTGTCCTTTGGATCATCATGTCCTGGAAGCAAGGCGGTACTTGCAGCCAGATGTCCGCCAGCAGATCCACCAGATGCCACAATGCGATTGGGATCAATGCCTAATCGTTTGGCGTTTTTGCGCATCCATCTGATAGCTGATTTGGCGTCTGCCACACATTTGTTGGCCTTGACATTGTGGCGGCTGGCTACCCGATAATCCACGGTGATGGCAACCATGCCTCTGGAAGCCAGATATTCGCAATGCTTGGTGAACTGTGTAGGCGTGCCTTGTCGCCAACCTCCCCCAAAATAGAAGACGATGGCGGGTCGCTTGTCTCCTGCCTTGTGGGACGGCGGATTGAAGATCCAGGCCTTGAGCTGAACATCATCCACCGTTTTATACACTTCCACAGAGGAAGCAGATGGAATTGAGACTTCTTGTTGTGAAAAACCTGAAGAGAAAATGGCAATACTCAACAGACTGAGTATGAGAAATATCTTGCTGTTCATAAGAAATTGGTTTCGCGAAATAAGATAGAGGAAACCACTCATTGCCGCAAGTAAATGGAGGGTGAGGGCAAATGATTGGCCTTGGGAAGAGAAAACGGGCCTGTATTGTTTTGAAAGTCAAAACAAGCAGACAATTTTCCTGTATCTTTGATTCTGGATATGCCAAAATTACTTCTACGAACTACCTACTATGAAACCATTCCCTCTTCTGCTGGCTATTGTTTGTCCATTTTTATTTCTCGGATGTGCGCCTGATGCCAATGTTGATTCTGATGATCTCCCCCGCATCGCTATTGCCGGACTTGCCATTGAATCCAGCACATTTTCCCCTGCCCAGACTCATGAAGAAGCCTTTCATGCCAGAACCGGAGAAGCGATTTTTTCCTACTATCCCTTTTTTTCGGAGGATTCCATCAATCGGAATCGGGCAGAGTGGATTCCGACAGTAAAGGGACATTCTCTTCCCGGGGGGATCGTCACCCGAGAGGCCTATGAATCCTTGATGGGAAAAACCTTGCGCATGCTGAAAGAAAATGGTCCCTATGATGGCTTGTTTTTTGACATTCATGGCGCAATGAGTGTGGTTGGACTGGATGATCCAGAAGGAGACATGATCACCCGAATCCGCGAAGTGATTGGAGAAGAAACCCTGATTTCTACCTCCATGGATCTACATGGCAATGTGTCCATGCGTCTGGCAGAAGAGAGCGACCTCATCACTTGCTATCGTTTGGCGCCACATGAGGATGCCATCGAATCCAAAAGGCGTGCGGTAACCAATCTGTTGGACAGGCTAGAGTCTGGCAAAGGCAGACCTGCCTACAAAGCCTGGATTCCTGTGCCAATCTTGCTGCCCGGAGAAAAGACCAGTACCCGTATTGAACCAGGCAAGAGCCTGTATGCCAAAGTACAGCCAGCCACGGAGAGAGCGGGCGTGACCGATGCAGCAATTTGGGTGGGCTATGCCTGGGCCGATGAACCGAGAAACCATGCAGTGGTGATGACCTATGGAGATGAGAAAGAAGCCGTAGGACAAGCCGCAGAAGAATTGGCCCAACACTTTTGGGATGTGCGACATGAATTTGTCTTTGTGGCGCCGACCACTAGTCTGAAAGAAAGTCTGGATAAGGCGATTGCCAGTGACAAACAGCCTTTCATGATCAGTGATATGGGCGATAATCCGACTGCTGGTGGTGCAGGAGATGTCACCTGGACGCTTCAGGAGATTTTTGCTCGTCCGGAATTTGGTGGAGACAATGGCCCGTCTCTGATATATGCTTCGATTCCGGGACCGGAATTGGTTGCTGAAGCGGTGAAGCTTGGGGTAGGAGGGAAGGTCGATGCTCTCGCTGGTGCGGCTGTGGATGATCGCTATGCGCCTCCAATTCGATTGGCGGGCACGGTAACGGCCATCGAGCATGGAGACAGACATGCTGAGACAGAAGTGGTGGTCAAAGTTGGATCTGTGCATGTCATCGTTACCAAAAAACGGAAGCCTTATCACAGGGAAGCTGATTTCACGCGCTTGGGCTTGACCCCCAGAGAGACTGATATCGTTGTCGTGAAAATCGGCTACCTGGTGCCTGAACTCTATGATATGCGAGCCGATTGGCTGATGGCCTTGACGCCAGGGGGCGTAGACCAGGATTTGGAAAGATTGGGCTACAAGCGCATCCATCGGCCTATGTTTCCGCTGGACAAAGACATGGAAGATCCGGATTTGTCGGCGAGATTTGTGTCTTTGTCGAATGAGAAGTAGGTCATTCCAGTAGCCTTGTCAAGGAAACAAGCATTGAGCTTTGTTCAGAAAGTTTCATAAACCATCTACAGGATGAAAGTCTCCATCACCTCCATCGAGCTAAGATCTCCTTTCAAGTTTTTCCCTCTCTCCTTGTTTGCTCTTCATATCCTCAGGCAACTCAAAACGACCCATTGTCAGGAATTCAAAAAACAAGGAATCTGGACCATGCACTATACCATGACCCTTTGGGAAAATGAGGAGCAAATGCGAGACTTCGTCAAAAGCGGGGCGCATCTGGATGCGATGAAAAAAGGAGCTGGCATCTCCAAAGAAATCAGGTCCTATACCTTTGATGCGGATCAGCTTCCTGCTTGGAAGGAGGCGAAGCAATTACTTAAGGAACATGGGAAAGTGTTTGTTTATGGAGGAAAATCGTGATGCGCAGAATCCTTTTCACTAAAATCGCTTCTTTCACCATTCCCAGTTAATTGTCCAGAACAGGTTTCTCAAGCGTTGGAATAATCGAAATCTGCCTTTCTTTTTTTTCAATACGACATGAACAAAGTCCTTATTTGTAATTTGGACGCCGACGGACTGATATGTATAGTAAGAAACAATGATTTCTTGAATGCTGGAGAGTATTTTTCCATTATAACGCCCATCTTCATCAGTCAAGGTGTTTAATGCACATCCCTTTGCAATAAGGCTGACCCCTGATAAAGGCAGGTTATGGTCATCTGTTACAAGAAGGCTGATATCTCTTCGATCATCTGTCTCTTGAGCAAATAGGTCTTGATGAAGGAGCCCAACAGTCACCAACAAAAAGATCAGATATGTGTGAATGGCATTGGGGAATAACACGAGTAGTTTATGAGAGTTTTGTATGTTAGACAATATTGTCTTGAACATTCCATAAAATGAGCAAACCCAATCGCTTTTACTTCTCCGCTGGATTCCTTTCTTTCATGTTCCTGTTTTTGGTTCAGACAGGATTTAGCCAGACCATTCCTACGCACCAACAACCCAATATCGTCTTGCTCATGGCAGATGATATGGGCTTTGAATGCCTGAGCATACACGGAAGTTTGTCCTACGAGACACCTTTTCTGGACGAACTGGCAAGGAAAAATATCCATTTCCTCCAGGCTCACTCTCAGCCACTCTGCACCCCTTCCCGCGTCAAAATCATGACCGGGAGATACAATTATCGTAATTACAAGGCATTTGGCTATCTGGATGTGAATGAAAAAACATTCGGCAACTACCTCCAGGAAGCTGGATATGCAAGCTGCGTAGTCGGTAAGTGGCAACTCAATCGTTATAAGCAAGGAACGCCTGATGCACAATATGTCAATCGTCCCCATCATTTTGGCTTTGATGAGTATTGTGTGTGGAATTTTATTGGAAAAGGAGGACGATATGCGAACCCTTTGCTGTATCAAAATGGAGAAAAACTAGAAACGACGGAAGAAGATTATGGCCCTGATATCGTCAGTGAATATGCTGTGAAGTTCATGGAACAAAACAAGGATCAGCCATTTTTTCTGTATTATCCCATGATTCTCACCCATGGTCCCTTTGTTCCTACACCGGACTCTGAAGAGTGGGCTGATCCCAAAACCCGCCAAAAAAGAGACAAACGCTTCTTTGCTGATATGATGGCCTATACCGACAAAATTGTGAAGAAACTGGCGGATAAGCTAGATGAGTTGGGCATTCGGGATAACACTATTTTCATGTTTACATCGGATAATGGCACCCACTATTCCTTGACGACCCAAACCACTTCCGGTCCATTTCCTGGAGGAAAAGGCACCATGCCGGATGCAGGCAATCATGTCCCTATGATTGTCTCCTGGCCCAATGGGGGACAAGAAGGAGTCATCTACAAAGAGCTGATCGAATTCAGTGATTTTTTGCCCACAATTCTGGAGGCTGCGGGCATTCCTAGACCTTCCTATATAGATGGGGAAAGTTTTTATCCTATTCTGAACGGCACCTCCCATCAGTCAAGAGAGACGATTTTTGTGCATTATGATCCCTTAAGGCGAGGCGGCAACAAACGCTATTATGGCAGATTTGTCCGCAACAAGGATTACAAGCTCTACAATGATGGCAGATTCTATCATGTCAGAGAGGACAAATGGGAAACACAGCCCCTTTCCGCTCATGACTTAACTGCCGAACAGCTAAGATTGAAAATAGCGTTTCAACTTGAACTGGATCAGGCACCTCCTCACCACTTCAAGCAATCTCACGAGTATAATAAGTAAGGGGACACATTTATATTTGGCAATCATCTTCCACCCTCTCGCTCTCCCGCCAGCGGGAGATATCAACCCACAAGGCCAGGAATCAACGATTTGAGGGGGCTGGGGGAGGAACAAGATCCTACAATTTGATTGTGCCCACTTACTTACGTTCCTTAACAACAAAAGATTGATCTTTTTACCCTCCTCACGCAAGACTCTTTTCCCGCAAACATCTCATCACCATGCGATAGAAGTCTGGATGGGATTGCCAGGTCTGACCAGTTACGATTCGTCCATCCTGTACAGCTTCGTCTTTGCCAATGAAAGTTCCCCCGCAGGAAGTAACCTCAAACTTCACATGCTCATAGCAGGTAATGTTTTTGTCCTTGACCAATCCGGCTGTAACCAGGACCTGAATGCCGTGGCAAATGGCAAATATATATTTTTCCTGCTCATTGAAGGCTTGCACCAACGCAATCACATGCGGATCATTTCGCAAAAATTCTGGTGCCCGACCCCCAATAATGAGGATGGCATCATAATCCTCCGCCTTGGCATCTGCAATGGCAATGTCTGATTCTACATAGTATCCTTTGCGCTCCACATAGGTATCCCATCCCGGTTCGAAGTCATGCATGACCAGATTGAGGAGTTTTTTGCTGGGAGCAGCTATGGTGGCTTCATATTGCTCTTCTTCAAATCGATGTTTGGCATAAAGCGTTTCATAACTTTCGCCACCATCACCAGTGAGAATGAGAATTCGTTTCATGTAGATAGAGTAATTGTTGGTCAAGTAATCGAATCTGAAGAAGCATCAGCAAATGGGTCAAAAGTCGGTAGATCTTCTGGTTCTGGTTCTGACATCTCAGCAGCCCCTGTCATTTCAATCTCGGGTTTCTCAAACATGGCGGGATGCATATCCATAGCCGATTGATGCTGCTTTGCCTGAAAGTTGCTGATAATGATCCAGCCCAGGACGAAGATCCCGGCCAGCCCAAACAGGACGATAGAAAATAGTTTCATGTCTCCTTCATGATTAGGCAGACTAAATTCTACAAATCCTTCTCCAAAGTCAATATAGGAGGTGAATCAAGGCTTGCAATCGTTTGGAAAGCTTCATTCCAGCCGAATGAGGAAGAGGTAGAGTCCAGCGGTTGATTCCTGGAGCAATCAGGATTCTGACATCACAGGCATTTTCAGCTTTTGGGTAATTGTCATAATACCTCCAGGACCCCTAGGACTTGTTGCTTATAACTTCTCCCTATGGGAATTTTTACCTCCTTGATCTCTACTTCTGTGCTGGAAAATGCAGTCAATTTGTCTTTGGCAACCAGATAGGACCGATGCACTCGAAGGAGATTGTTATCCTGAAATCGCTTCTCTAATTCAGTCAATTGGGCTTTGGTGACAATGGTTTCGCTTGCTGTGTGGATATGGGCATATTCTTTCAAACTCTCTATATATAAAATGTCTCCCAAAATTACTTTTACCTGCCGTTTGTTTACCTTGACAAACAAATGTCTGGATGCAGAAGCAGGGGGGGCTACAGGCTGCTGAGGATTTGGAGCAGCCGCAAGCTTATTGATGGCTTTCACAAATCGGGCGAAGGAAATGGGTTTCAATAAATAATCCACTACATCAAATTCGTATCCCTTCAAGGCATATTGGTGGTAGGCTGTTGTGAGAATCACCTGGGGAGGGTGGGGGAGGGTGGAAAGAAAATCCAGCCCTTTGAGTTTGGGAAGGTGAATATCCAGAAACATCAGATCGATTGATCGTTGCTGAAGAAGCTCCAGGGCATAGATGGCGTCAGGACAAGTAGCGACCAATTCTAGCTGGGGCATAGAGCCCACATAATCTTCCAATACCTCAGCTGCCAGGGGTTCATCTTCAATGATAATGCAACTCAGTCGTTTCATAGAATGGCCTCTTTTCGTAGATCTATTTGGAGTTGAAGATGGTGATAGCCTTCAATATGCTGAATTTCAAGGGTATGGGCGTCCGGGTACAGAAGTGCCAATTGTCGCTGGACATCGGTCAGGCCGATTCCTTCTTTGGCTTGTTTGTCATCTGGCGCCTGGGCATTGATGATGGTGACAGTCAGCTGACCCTCCGCCAATTCGATGGTGATGCTGACCTCTGCATCAAATCTGGTCTCACTCACCCCATGCTTGAAGGCATTCTCTACCAGTGGCAACAATAGTAAAGGGGCAATCTCTGTGTGTGCTTTGTCCAGGGATTCTGAAAAGTGCACAGTCAATCGGTCATTATAGCGCAATTGTTCCAACTGGATATAGTCCTGTATGACCTTGACTTCCTTGGCGACAGGAATCCTTGGTTCGCTGCATTCGTACAACATGAATCGAAGCAATTGGGACAACTGTAGAACCACGGGCGCGGTTTGGGCGGATTGCTTTCGGGCCAGGGCATAGATATTGTTCAGCGTATTGAACAAAAAATGTGGATTGGTTCGCGCCCGGAGAAAATTAAGCTCCGATTGAAGTTTCTCTTTGGTAAGTTCCTCCTCTCGTCTTTGTGCATCCAACCGTCTGCGCAAGAGCGCAAAGGTCGAAGCGATGGTCATGGCAGAGGCAATGTCAAGAAGAGAATACAGCATTCGCCGGCCACTGATGATCTCATAGGTTGGGAAGTCACCATATAAATAAGGATAGGCAACATAATAGGCCATGGTCCGACCCAAGGCAGTAAGTGGGAGGAGCAAGAGCAAGAGGGCAAGCAATGCCTTCCAATAGCCTCCCTTCAGGATGAATTGTGGAACGATCCAGTACAAGAATCCATAGGTTGCCAGCAACTTGACCGGCAACAAGATGAGCTCGCTTTGCCAAAAGCGCCACAAACGCATGGGCCAGCTATATTCCAGATCTGAAGGGGCTGGAAAACTTGTGCTGAGATAGGCATACACCAGCGTATACATCAACCAAAAGGCAATATGCCATACAAAACGTCTCTTCATCCATCCAAAGTTCTGAAAATCAGAGGAGTTTTGCGACAAAAACGCACGAATGATTGATTTCTCCTACCCAATACCCGCCTCCGACTGACGAACGTTTTATGGGCTGGGATGTCCTCTGTTTGACCTTCGTTCCCCCTCTTCCTGCGCACCTACGAATATCTCATATCAACCTGACATAGTTTTGAAGGACTTTTTGAACCTTCAAACATAGACTGATATGAATCTCCAAGTATACGCTTTACAGATCTTGTTGCTGATTTTTCCTTTCTATTCTCAGGCCCAATTGTTCTCGGAAGTTACAAGTGGAAGCATTGCCACGACCCTGGCAGATAGCCGAAGTGTCAACTTCGTCGATGTCAACAATGATGGCTGGCAAGACATCTTCATCTCCAATGGTCTGAATGGCGGACAGGACAATCTGCTATACCTCAATCAGGGAGATGGGACCTTCTCCCTCCAAGCCGACAATCCTATTGGCAAAGACAACAGCCCGAGTGTAGGCGCGAGCTTCGCTGATTGGGACAATGATGGAGATCTGGATGCCTATGTCACCAATTGGTATGGAGAGGTCAATCAATGGTATGAAAATGATGGAACAGGCCACTTTTCCAAAAAATCCTTCTTTTCTTCTCTAGGATCATTTTCAGAAACTGCCAGTTGGGGGGATTATGACGGAGATGGATTTGTGGACTTATATGTAACAAATAGTGATGGCGATAAGAAAAATTTTGTCTTCCGCAACACAGGCGCGGGAAGTTTTAGCCGGATCGATACAGGATACTGGACCACAGAGACAGATCTCTCCCGCAATGCAAACTGGACTGATTATGACCTGGATGGAGATATGGACCTCTATGTATCCAATGAGAACAATCGCCCCAATGATTTATACAAGAACGACTCAACTGGTGCTTTTATCAAAGTAGGAGGACCTGTGCTGGGATCTGCCAAAAGTTCCATGACCAGCAGTTGGGGGGATGTAGACAATGATGGAGACCTGGACCTCTTTGTCGGGAATGCCGGGTATTTTCAGGAACAAAACAATCTCTTGTACCTGCGAGATGGCGATTCCTATATCACAGTTACTGCCGATCCCGTGGTTACAGATGGGGGCTGTACCTATGGCTCGAACTTCGGAGATTACGACAACGATGGAGACCTGGACTTGATTGTCAGCAATGGCTATTGCAATAGTCAGTTGGCAAACTTCCTTTACGAAAATCAGGGAGATGGAACCTTCGTACGTGCTGATGCTGAACTTCCCAATCTCCCCACTGTATGCTCCTATGGAGCAGCCTGGGGAGACATCAACAATGATGGATTTTTGGATCTGATGATGGCCAATTGCAAAAACGGGCAAGCATTTACCTCACCTGCCAATTCTCTCTATCTCAACAATGGAAATGGCAACAATTGGGTGAAAATTCATCTGGAAGGGGTACTGTCCAACCGAGCAGCGATTGGGGCCAAAATCCGACTCAAAGCCCAGATCAATGGTCAAGCCGTCTGGCAATTGAGAGAAGTTTCTGCCCAAAGTGGATATAGTGGGCAAAACAGTCTGACTGCTCATTTTGGCCTGGGAAATGCTACAGTGGTCGATTCTCTGATCATCGAATGGCCAAGTGGCATCATCAATACCCAAACCAGTGTCACCATCAATCAATTGTTCGAGGTGGTTGAGGACAATGCCAATTCGATCGATTTGCATCGTTCCGGATTTCGGCAGATGCAGTGTTTTCCCATGCCTGTCGAGCATCTGTGTCAGGTGGAAGTGGAAGTATCTCCAGAGCGAATTGGTCAGCCTCTCACCTTGCGGGTCATGAATACGCTTGGGCAACAACTGTGGGAGGAAGAACTGCAAACAAGCAGTGTCCACATCCGGACATCATTTGCGCCCATGCAGCTGGGGATCTTGCCAGGTGTGTATTGGCTTCATGCCAGCATGGCACAGGACCGGTTTTCGCAACAGATTGTGATTAAGTAATATAGGTGAGTAGTAGGTTGTTGTGAACAGAAGGGGGCTTTGTACAAGCCAAAGGGGATGTCAGAGGCTTCTATTTGGGAGCCTCTGTCTGTTTTTTTGTTGCTTATGTATTGACTAGATTTGGACACGCATAATTCAATCTTCTCATGAAAATCCCCTTCCTCCCACACTCCAAAGTGTCCGCACACTCTCTGATTCACATCTTTTGTGTGATCAGCCTGTTATTCATGTTTTCTTGTAAGGAGCAAGAAACTGTCCCAGATCCAGAACCTGATCCTCCTGTCAGTGATCCCGATATGTCCGGGATAGGAGAAGCGCGGGATATCAGTTCCTTTGACCTGGTTGCGGAAATGGGTGTCGGGTGGAATTTGGGGAACAGTTTTGATGTGACCTCCCGGGATAAGACCAGTTGGGGGAATCCCATCACCACCAAGGCCGTGATTGATGCGGTAAAAAATATGGGATTTACTACCCTGAGAGTTCCGATTACCTGGGGTTTTCATCAAAACGCAAATGCTCCCTATACAATCGAGCAGACCTATCTCAATGATGTAAAAAGGGTGGTGGACTTTGGATTTCAGAACAGGATGCATGTCATCATCAATGTGCATCATGACAATGAATGGGTGAAGCCTGATGCTTCAGAAGCCGAGAAGACGAAGGATCGCCTGGGCAGCTTGTGGACCCAGCTTGCCAATTTCTTTCAAGCATACAATGATTCCCTGATTTTTGAGACCTTGAATGAACCCCGTTTGGAGGGGATTCCGGAGGAATGGTCTGGCGGAACTCCAGAAGGGCGTGGGTTCATCAACGATTTCCATCAGGCGGCAGTCGATGCCATCAGAGCAACGGGCGGCAATAATGACAAAAGGCACATCATGATCCCGACCTGGGCAGCAAGCACGGTGCCCGCTGCGATGACCGATTTGAAGATCCCCAATAATGACCCCAAAATCATTATTTCTTTACATAGTTATTTTCCCTGGCCATTTGCAGGAGAGGCAGCGATTCCCTGGGGAACCGAGCAGGACAAAACCGCTCTGGAAGGAGAATTGGACAAAATCAGACAGAAATGGATCATAGAAGAAAAGCGCCCTGTCATATTGGGGGAATGGGGATCGATTGACTCAAATCCACTGCAAACCCGCATCGCGTATGCCGAATTCTATGCAAAAGAAGCAGCAGAGCGGGAGCTACTGACCATCGTCTGGGATGATGGGGGAATGTTCAGATTATTGAACCGGAACAATTTGAGCTGGGATTTTGGCGATATCGCCTCGACGATCGTCAATGCTTCGGAATGACATAAGTTGACAACATCTATGTATTCCTATCAGGTAGGTATTCGAAGAGTCTCTCCTCTTAGTGGGGCAGGGATAGGGGATGGCTGTGTTGCTGTCTTCCTCCCTCTCGCTCTCCCTCCAAAGGGAGATGTCCGACGCGCAGGCCTTGTCATGGACAAGGGAAGAACTCATTCGGTTGACAGGGGAGTAGATGTCATAGATTGCCATGTGCGACCCCCAAAATCCTGCGAAAGTAACCAAAAAACATTAAGACTCTTATTATCAATACTTTAACTGATTTCGACCTGGAAACAGGTCGATTTTTTTGTGTCTTCTATTTTCGCAACTGCTATTTTTTGCCCTGAGTCCAGGAGCATTTGCGAAAGTAGGCCCATTTTGCCTCTGCTAAGTCCCTGATAATCAGTACCCATTTTTTTGCTATGTTCGCAACATCTCAACTTTCGAATTTTTTTTGAAGATGTTGCGAAAGTAGATTGAGGGATAATTTGTTAGTTATCAGATAATTAACTTTTTCAAAGCTCCCGTCACGGCAGTTTGGCATTATTCGTTTCGGACTTGTTGCGAAGGTAGGGGCCTAAGTTTGTGGGTGTCAGGGCTTTTGTGTAGATTGACCACAGTTGGATCAGGCAGGCAGAATGGGGCAAGGAACTGAGGATGAATGCCTTGCCGCCGGTGGCAGCCCTGCGGGGTATTAAGACAGATCCCCGTTCGCACGGGAATAGACACAAATGGTACATTCTTGCCGCCGGTGGCAGCCCTGCGGGGTATTAAGACAAAAGTGTGGACAAAAACTGTCTTGTTGCCAATTTCTACTTGCCGCCGGTGGCAGCCCTGCGGGGTATTAAGACATAAGCCGGAGAGTACGTTTATAGACTTCATATAAAGACTTGCCGCCGGTGGCAGCCCTGCGGGGTATTAAGACTATCTGTTTCTATAAACTCCATATCCTTATCGTTAAGGTCTTGCCGCCGGTGGCAGCCCTGCGGGGTATTAAGACGGTGAGGGGTAAAGAAGCACCTAGATATATCAAATGGATCGACTTGCCACCGGTGGCAGCCCTGCGGGGTATTAAGACAATGAATGCTTTTGTATGCCGTACTCTTCAAAGCCGACATCTTGCCGCCGGTGGCAGTTCTCCGGGGCGCCGAAACCAGGTGATAAATTTCCTTATGTTAAGTAGAATAACCGAACCAACTTCTCAATAACTGATTCCCTCCTTTGATTGAAAGAGTCTGTTGTACCTAATCTTGGCATCAGCTTCAAAAGAAATAATGCTGCACTTGAAAAAAGTATAAAGGATATGGATGGCGATAGGAGGTATTCCACATACGGAAACCCATGCCCATATCGATGCGGGTCGTAGAGTTGAGAATCAATTGTATGCCGGGATGAATTTCGACATAATTTCCTGCACGTAGCGCCGGAGTATCCTGCCCGATGAATACCCGCTCTTCCTCCAGATAGATTTCTGCCCGTTCATTCGCTCGCCCAATGAATTCAAGATAGAGGTTGAGATTGGTCTGCGTATAATCTTTGTAGGCAACAGGGAGTAGCAGATATCCGAGAGAGAGTGAGTAGCTAACTGCTCTTCCATAATAGAGGGTGATGTCTCTGTCCTTTTCCACATATCTTAAGGGAAATGCAGCACCCACCGTCAAGGAAGCCGCAAATCGATCTACCAACTGTGTGGCCACAATCCCTGCCCCCAATCCTGCATTGTCATCCATAAAGTTGGGCTCTGCTTCATCATGTGCCGTCAGGGAGCTGGAAGCTTCTCCATAGGCTGCCATCCGAAAATGCCGATTCTGCTGATCGTGCTTGAGGAATAAATATTTTGCATAGGCATGAAAGCCATTGAAGATCATGGGATATGGCTCTGTCGTCACAATATCGTGGGTGTGCTGGATGCCTCCTTCATCATCGATCAAGTCATCGGGCAACTGATTGTCATGGTGATTGGAGATGTTGGCCTGCAACCAAACTGTAAGCCTGGGATTCACGCCATACAGTGCCCGCAAGGCATACATACTTCTGGTGATTGCGCCTTCCTGATAATACTCGGCAATTCCCCTGATACCCAATACTCCTTTGGGAAGATTACTTGCTGGTTCAGTACGAATAAACAATTCCTGAGCCTCCATCGTTTGGGTCAGAACTACAGATAATAGGACAAATACCCACCTCATAGCGTAATAAAATAGATATGAGAATACAGGGGACTGACTTCAGCCATCGCATCTTCCAAAGAAGTCTTCCATTTTTTGAATTCTTTTTTTGATTGATAGGCTTTTCCAATAAATCGAACAGAAAAGGACCCGGGAGGCAGTAATTGATCAGGACCAATCATGTGGTACAAATCATTTTCATACAAAAATCCTTTAGACGCCAGAGGCAATAATTCTTTTCCCAACAGGGTTGCGGTAAGATATCGAACAGAGAATCCTGCATCTTCCACACTTTTTGCGATCAAATGAACATCTACTTTTTCGCGATCCAGAAATCGTACATTCATTTTTGTCCCAGCCAAATCCATCTTAACTTCCTCAATGAATGACAGTTTTTGAATACTTTTCTCTACCCCGCGGGCACAGAGCGAGCAGGTCAGGCCGTCTATTCCAACTTCCACAGACTGAAGTTGCGCAAATCCTCCAGATACTAGACAAAAGGACAAAAATAATGTAATTAGGCATCCCTTCATACACACAAAACGTTAACACTTTCAAATGTGAAAGATAAGCAAAAAGAATAGGGTTTTTAGGTCTGAAAAGAATTTTCTCTCTAAATTGCATCCGCTAAAAGGACTATACTGGATAAAAAATTATACTAGTAGTTGTTATTTACATTTTTATTCTAAGTCTATGAATCTCTAACCTTTTACTTTGTATGAAAAAAAAGGCGTTTAAATTACTAAGGAATCTGGTACCCTTGGGGAAACTGGCATTCCTTACTACTCTTTTGGTATTAGGCTTTGCTATCTCGGGTTATGCCCAAAATCAATTGACTGGAACAGTTACTGATGAGGATGGATCGCCTCTTGCAGGTGCCACAATTATCCTGGAAGGATCTACGACTGGTGTCCTTTCCAATGATCAGGGAAATTTCAACATTAATTGTAATCAGGGAGATGTCTTGGTCGTATCCATGATCACCTTCCAAACACAAAGAATTACTGTTGGAACTTCAAGAACTCTGGATATCTCACTTGCTCCAAGCACATTGGACGAAGTTGTTGTTACAGGATATACCTCTCAGCGAAAGAGAGATATCACTGGTGCTGTAGCGATTGTTGATGCTGAGGAAATGAATGACATCACCGCTGCCAGTTTCCTTCAGAAACTCGAAGGCCGTGCTGCTGGGTTGAATGTAACCACTGGTGGTGCTCCAGGTGGGCGTTCTACCGTTCGTATTCGTGGAGTCAGTTCGTTCCAAAACAACAACCCGCTTTACATCATCGATGGCGTACCTGTACAGGACGACTTCAACAACATGATCAACCCCAATGACATTGAGACCATGCAGGTATTGAAGGATCCTTCAACCGCCTCTATTTATGGATCTCGTGCCAACAATGGTGTGATCATCATCACAACGAAAAAAGGAAAAGCAGGAAGAACCAGAGTCAGCTACAATGGCTATGCCGGCGTACAGACTCCAGTTAGTGGAATGGACGATTTCTTGATTCAGGATCCCCTGGATTATGCGCAGATTGTGTCCGAAAGCCATATCAATGCGAATCTGGAAGTTCCGACCAACATCTATGGTGCCAATGCGGCAACCAATCCTGTGCTTCCCACTTACATTTGGCCAAATGGTGAGCTGCCAATCAACAATGTCGATGAGAGTACCTACTCTTTCCCTGACAACTTGATTATGCGTGCCAGCCCAGGGACCAACTGGTGGGATGAGGTTTTCGATCCTTCTCTGGTTCATGACCATAACCTCAGCATCTCTGGGGGGACAGAGAATGGAACATTCAACCTCTCTGCTGGATACTATGATCAGGACGGAACCATGAAAGAAACCTGGTGGAAGCGCTGGTCTCTCCGAATGAACAGTGAATTCAAGTCCGGTCGATTCAAGTTTGGGGAAAATGTCTCCATCGCTCGATCTCAAAATGTTGATGGTGGATTCGGCAACCAGGGAGAAGGAACAGCCATCGGTCAGATCATCAAGATGCAGCCAATCATCCCTGTATGGGACGTAAGTGGAACCTATTGGGCTGGTGCCAAAGCCAATACACTTGGTAATGGGAGTAACCCATTGGCAAGACTCGGCAAAGACAGAGACAATGTCTTCACTGCAAACCGTTTGCTCGGTAATGTATTTGCAGAATTGGAAATCATGGATGGCCTGACCTTCAGAACCAATTTTGGTGTGCAGTATGATGCAAATGCTGACAAGCGATTCTCTTTCCCAACGCCAGAAAACTCTGAGCCTGCGACAGAGGAACGTCTGACAGAAAACTACTTTCAGGGAACTACCTGGACCTGGACAAATACCTTGCGTTACCAAAAAACATTTGCTGATGTTCACAGTTTGAGTGTGCTCGCAGGCTATGAAGCCATCAAAAACCAGAACACCTTCATGGAAGGTCGTATCTCAAACTTTGTTTCTACCAGTGTGAACGCATGGTACATCCAGGATGCCCTGGCAGACCCAGGAACCAAAAACGTATTCAGTAATGGTGGATTCAGCCAGTTGGTCTCCACCTTCGGTAAAATTGACTACACCTTTGATGACAAATACATCGTCAGTGGTACCATCCGCCGAGATGGATCTTCTCGATTTGGTGAAGCCAACCGATTTGGTGTATTCCCGGCGGTTAGTGTTGGATGGAGGGTTTCTAGCGAATCTTTCCTTTCTGGTGCTGCCTGGATGGACGACTTGAAAATCCGTGCTGGATATGGAATCACAGGAAACCAGGCCATTCCTAATGGTCGCTTGACTGACTTGTATGGTGGTGGAACAGGACGATCATTCTACGACATCAATGGTGCAAACACCTCTATTGTTGCTGGATTTGTCCGTACTTCTATCGGTAACCCGAACTTGAAGTGGGAGGAAAACACCTCTACCAACATCGGTATTGATGCGACCCTCTTTACAGGAAAAGTTACCTTCGTTCTTGATGTGTATAGTCGTGTGGTTGATGGACTGCTCTACAATCCTCCTCAGCCTGCAACAGCAGGAAACGCTGCTCCTCCATTCCAGAACATTGGAAAAATGCAGAACAGAGGAATCGATGTGACTGTTGGATACAATGGACAAGTTGGAAATGACTTCAACTTCAATGCTGACTTGAACTTCAGCCGTTACAAGAATGAGATCCTCAACATTGATGGTGCACAGGACTTCTTCTTTGGAAACTTTGGAGGTCGATTCGGTAACATTGTCATCAACGAAGTTGGATCAGAGATTGGTTCTTTCTATGCCTTGAGAGCTGACGGAATTTTCCAGAGTGAAGCGGAAGTAAATGCACATCCACCACAGGACGGAGCGGCTCCTGGGCGAATTCGTTTTGCCGACCTGGACGAAAGCGGGAATGTGAATGCAGAAGACAAAGAAATCGTTGGTAGCTATCACCCAGACTTTGTTGCTGGTTTGAATCTTGGATTTGATTACAAAGCCTTTGATTTCAATATCTTCCTTTTTGCATCTTACGGAAATGATATTTTCGATATCACACGTGAATTCACCATCTTCCGTCTGTTCAACACCAATGTAAGAACAGATATGTTGACCAATTCATGGAGACCTGACCGACCAAGCACTGAGTTCCCACAACTGGATCAGAATGACAACTTCAGTAGTGCATACAGCAGCTACTACGTGGAAGATGGTTCTTATCTGCGTGCCAAAACCATGCAGTTGGGATACACCCTTCCTCAGAGTGTCGCTAGCAAAGTCGGAGGAAACATCAGAGTATATCTCCAGGCACAGAACCTCTTCACATTGACCAACTATTCGAATGTTGATCCGGCACTTCCAGCGATTAACAGGAATGTAAATGGTGTAAACGTTACAGACTTTACCGCCGGGATCGATAGAGGAACTTATCCTGCCAACAGAATTCTCTCTATTGGTGTGAATGCCAATTTCTAATGTCCAATCTTTAAAATTCTCGAGAAAAAATGAATAAACTCACTATATATTTTGCTGCTTTCGTCATGGCTGTCATGACCATGGTGGCCTGTAGTCAGGAATTCCTGGATGCTCCCGCACAAGGATCTTTGGATGCTGATATCCTGAGTGATCAAAACGGAGTTGAAGCAGCACTGATTGCTGCCTATTCCATGCTGGATGGATTTGCCAACTTTGGTGGTTGGGCTGCAGCAGGAAGTAATAACGTATTGGGAAGTATGGCATCAGATGACGCCTATAAAGGCTCAGAACCTGGTGATCAGCAACCCATGACAGATGTTGAGCTCTATCAGTGGAGTACAGGGAACGTAACCGGTTATTTTGATGATAAGTGGAAGGTAGATTATGAGGCGATCAGCCGTTGTAATGCTGTTTTGAACCTGATGGCGAATGTTGAAGGAATCTCCGGAGATGATCAGCAGAGAATCGAAGGAGAAACCAGATTCTTGCGCGCGCATTATCATTTTGACGCCTTCAAAATTTGGAAAAATATCCCTTACTACACTGAAGTTGACGAAGATTTTCGGAAGCCTAACAATGTAGATGCCATGCCATTGATCCAGGATGATATGCAGGCAGCGATCGATCTGCTTCCTACATCCCAAGACCAAATTGGCCGTGTGACCAAGTGGACAGCCAAAGCCTATATGGGCAAAATCAAAGCCTGGAACAATGAGTGGTCTGAAGCCAAGTCTCTCCTGGATGATGTCGTCAACAATGGTCCCTATGATCTGAGAGATTGCTTCCATGATGCTTTCTCTGCTGCTGAAGAAAATGGTCCCGAAACTGTATTGGCGTATCAGGCATCTTCCAATGATGGCGATGGAGGTGGATCTAACGGAAACAGAAATGACCGTTTGAATTTCCCACACTCTGGTAGCCCATTTGGATGCTGCGGATTCCACCAGCCTTCTCAGAACCTGGTGAACGCCTACAAAGTGAAAGACGACGGAACGCCTTTCCTGGATGGATCTTACAATGATTCAGACGTAACCGTGGATGATTATGTCGATCCTCGTCTGGACTGGACAGTTGGCCGTGATGATGTTCCTTATCTGGATTGGGGCCCTCATGGACCAAGCTGGATTCGTGACCGTGCCTGGGCTGGACCATATAGTCCCAAGAAGAATGTATACGAACAAGCATCTGGTGTTGGGAGTCAGGTTGGTTGGGCACCCTATCAACTTCACTCTATGAACATGCACCTCCTTCGATATGCTGATGTTCTTTTGTTGTTGGCAGAAGCTGAAGCGGAATTGGGGAACCTGAGTAGAGCACGTGAACTGGTCAACATGATCCGCGAGCGAGCTGGAAACTGTGCACAGGGTCCTGATGGTGTTGCTGTCGAAGTGCCCATTGATGATGCCGGTATTACCTGGGCGAAGTACAAAGTTGAGCCTTATGCTACTGAATTTGCTAGCAAAGACGAAGCCCTTGATGCCGTCCGCATGGAGCGTCGATTGGAGCTTGCGATGGAAGGACATCGTTTCTTTGACCTCAGAAGATGGGGAATCGCCAAGCAAGTTCTCAATGACTACATCGAGGTAGAAAAAACCAGAAGAAACTATCTGACAGGTGCAAGTGCCTACGAAGATCGTCATGATCTTTATCCACTACCCATTGCTCAGATTGAGTTGAGTACTGTCGATGGAGAACAGCGACTGGTACAAAACCCAGGATGGTAATCCCTGGACATGACCTCATGACGGTGCCACTCATATAGACAAGCTATAGGCACTGGAACATGAACACAGAGATGCAGACTCACAAAGAGACATCATTGCTCTTTGGTCCTGTGTCTCTGTGTTCTACCTTTATTGATCTTTAAGCCCTTTCTCCTATATGCAACATCGATATGGATGGTTGATCTGCCTGCTTTGTGCACTATTCCTGGCATGCACCTCTAAACCAAAGATTTCTCAGCCTGATATTCCCCCTTTATTCACCCTGATCCCTCCCGAGAAGAGTGGTATGGATTTTACCAATCAGGTGGAAGATGGAGAGGCATTCAATATTCTCACCTATAGAAACTTCTACAATGGCGGGGGCGTAGCCATTGGAGACATCAATCAGGATGGATTGGAAGATGTCTACTTCACTGCCAATATGGGTTCCAATCGCCTATTCCTCAACAAAGGGAACTGGCAATTTGAAGACATCACAGAACAAGCGGGGGTTTCAGGAAGCAGGGCCTGGAGTACAGGGGTGAGTATGGTAGATGTGAACGCGGATGGATTGTTGGATATTTATGTGTGCAATTCAGGAGATGTTGCAGGAGACAACAAACAAAATGAACTATTCATCAATCAGGGAGACCTTCGATTTTCAGAAGAAGCCGCGGGATGGGGACTAGACAATACAGGCTTCTCCACTCATGCTTCCTTTTTCGATTATGATGGCGATGGCGATCTGGATTGCTATCTATTGAATAATAGCTTTCGAAGCCCAGACAAAATCGAATTATACCAAACATCCAGAGAAGAGGTTCATCCTGAAGGGGGGGATAAACTCTATCGGAATGATGGGAATCACTTCACAGATGTGTCAGAAGCTGCAGGCATCTATAGCAGTGATCTCGGATTTGGATTGGGCGTCTCAGTGAGTGATGTGAACGGAGATATGTGGCCAGATATTTATGTGAGCAATGATTTCTGGGAGCGGGACTATCTTTACCTCAATCAGCAAAATGGCACCTTCTCGGAGGAACTCACCGCCCGCACCAATCTTTGCTCCATGTCCAGTATGGGAGCAGATATTTCTGACCTCAACAATGATGGAGCTCCGGAGATCATGACAACAGATATGCTACCTGGGGACAATGCTCGCCTTAAAACCATGACCCAGTTTACGCCCTTTTTTCTTAGAAATATTCAGAATCAGGCCAGCTATCACTATCAATTTCTCCAAAATAGCCTTCACCTCAATGATGGCGCGGCCAATTTTCAGGAAATTGCACATTTGACAGGCGTAGCCGCCACAGACTGGAGTTGGGGAGCCTTGATTTTTGATATGGACCTCGATGGCTGGAAAGATATATTTATCAGCAATGGCATCCTCAAAGATTTGACTGATCTGGATTTTGTCGAATATATTACAGACAATGAAGCGGTCAGAAAGACGGTAGAAAGTAACAGGCGAGCGGACTTTCGCGATTTTCTGCCCCATATGCCTTCCACCCCCCTCTCCAACTATGCATTGGTGAATCAAGCCAAGGCAGAATTCAAAAATGAAGCGGCTGAATTGGGCCTGGACAAGCCCTCCTTTAGCAATGGAGCCGCCTATGCCGATCTGGACAATGATGGCGATCTCGACCTGATTGTCAACAATCTGAATATGCCAGCTTTTCTCTACCGAAATGAAAGCACAGACAGAACATCCCACGGATTTTTGAAAGTTGAGCTGAATGGCCCTTCCAACAACCCATTTGGAGTTGGGACACAGGTCAGTATCTATGCAGATGGACAACAACAAAGCCTCCAGTATTATCCCTCCCGAGGGTTTGAAAGCAGTGTTGGGCAAGCGCTAATCTTTGGATTAGGAACCAATCCTCATATAGATTCCCTGCTCGTCGTCTGGCCGGATCGAAAACGCCAACTGCTGACCAAGATAGCAGGCAATCAAACCCTCTCGCTTTCTTATGAAGCGGCAGACGGACACTACCAAACTTTCCTCCCCTCTCCGAAGCTAACCCCTTTTGAGAATATCACCCAGGAAATTTGGACATATCCACCCATTCATGTGGAAAATACTTTCAATGATTTCGATCAGGAACGCCTGCTTCCTCGCATGCTGTCAACAGAAGGCCCCAAGATTCTCACTGCAGATGTCAATGGAGATCAGTTGGAAGATTTTTTATTGTTGGGTGCTGCGGAGGTTCCCAATCAACTCTACCTTCAACAGGTGGATGGAAGTTTTCGTCCCTCTCGCCAGCAAAACTTTGAAGAGCATCGCCTCAATGAATCTACCTGTGGCGCTTTTTTTGATGCAGATGGCGACGGAGATCAGGACCTCTTTATTGGACATGGAGGCAATGAGTACTACAAGGGTACAGAGAATTTCATTGTGTATATGTATGAGAATGACGGACAGGGCAACTTTTGGGAATCTCCTTCCAAGGCTCCGCCTATAGGAGGCAACCTATCCTGTGTGGTACCTGCGGATTATGATCAGGATGGAGACATCGATCTATTCCTTGGGGGACGTGCTGTTCCTGGGAACTATGGGTTGATTCCTGCGAGTTTTTTGCTTGCAAATACAGGGGATGGCAGTTGGGAAAACAGAACTGTCCAAAGCATAGGGCAGTTGGGCATGGTTACAGATGCCATTTGGAATGATATCGATGGAGATAATGATTTGGACTTGATCGTGGTGGGAGAATGGATGGGAGTCACGATTTTTGAGAATGAAAACGGAAAAATTGACAAAAAGAATACCATCAAGGGCACCGAAGGATGGTGGAATGCCATTGAAGCAGCAGACCTTGACAAGGATGGAAGAGACGAATTCATCCTGGGAAATTGGGGGTTGAATAGCAAATTTCAGGCTTCTTCTGACAAACCATTGGATCTCTATGTCAAAGACTTTGATAACAATGGAAAATCAGAATTTATCCTCAATTGGTACCCCCCACTGGAAGAAGAAGCCACAATCTTTTTCACCAAAATGGATTTGGCTGCCCAACTGCCGTCCATGAAAAAGGTCGCACTCACATACTCAGAATATGCCACTCAAACCTATGAAAGCCTGTTTACTCGAAAGCAGCGAGAAGGCGCCCTGCATTATACGGCCAGCAATCTCCAAAGTGCGATCTTATGGTTGACTGATAATGGGGCTGAGCTAGAAGCTCTTCCCTGGCAGGCACAGGTATCTCCCATATATGGGATCATTGCAGAAGATCTGGACAATGACGGGCATACAGATCTGTTGTTGGGAGGAAATCTGTACGGCCTCAAGCCGGAGATCGGAAGGATGGATGCCAGTGATGGGATATTTTTGAAGGGAAAAGGGACAAGACAATTTCAATACCTTAGCCCACAACAATCAGGAATTCGATTGGAGGGAGAAATCAGGGATTTGACAATGATTCAGAACCCCAATCAGAAAAAGACGATCCTGGTTGGCCGGAATCATGCAGAAATCATGCTATTTAGAGAGCAATAATACAATGAAAGGACCAGCATTATGGATCATGTGTTGTGTGTTGGGGCTAGGTGTTTCCTGCACACCCAATTCCTCCCTCTTTGAACAAATAGAAGCAGGAGAATCAGGTATTCATTTTTCCAATATCATCACAGAATCTGACTCAATCAATGTTCTGGAGAATGAATACATCTACAATGGAGGAGGAATTGCTGTAGCTGATATGAACCATGACGGCCTTATGGATCTCTACTTTACCGGCAACATGGTTGGCAACCGCCTATACCTCAACAAAGGGGAATTTCGATTTGAGGACATCACAGCACAGGCAGGAGTAGGCATGGAAGATCGATGGGCCTCGGGTGTGGCGGCTGTAGATATCAATGCTGATGGATGGATGGATTTATATGTGGCGGCTACCAATCGCTATGCCACTGGATTTCGAACCAATTCCTTGTTTGTTCACCAGGGATTGGATGCGAATGGGGTCCCTATCTTCAAAGAACAGTCGGAAGCATATGGCTTGGCAGACTCCAGTCACACCACGCATTCTGCTTTCTTTGACTATGACAATGATGGAGATTTGGATGCTTTTCTGATTGTGGATGAACTGGATGAAACCAAACTACCCAATAAATACAGAAAAAAAATTGTGGATGGTAGTAGTTCCCGAACAGATCGTCTGTATCAGAACAATTGGTCAGAAGAACTGGGCCATCCTGTTTTTACAGATGTGTCGGCTGAGGCTGGTATCCTCATTGAAGGATTTAGCCTGGGAGTGAACATTTCTGATATCAATCGCGATGGCTGGAAAGATATCTTTGTGTCCAATGACTATTTGACGAATGACCTCCTCTATATCAATCAGGGAGATGGCACTTTTGTGGACAAAGGGGGAGAATACTTCAAGCATAGCAGTCATTCTGCGATGGGCAATGACATGGTGGATGTGAACAATGATGGTCTGGTAGATCTGATAGAAGTAGACATGCTGCCGGAGGACAATTTTCGAAAAAAAACCATGATCCAGCCGAATAATTATACCAGCTACAAAAACAATGAGCAGTTTGGCTATACCTATCAATATGTTCGGAATACGCTTCAATTGAACCAGGGAAAACATCCTCAGGGAGACAACATCCTGTTCAGCGAAATCGGTATGCTGGCAGGGGTTCCGGCAACAGATTGGAGTTGGACCCCACTTGTTGCTGATTTTGACAATGACGGATTCCGGGATATCATCATCACGAATGGCTTCCCCAAGGATGTGACAGACAGTGATTTCATCGACTACTTTGCTGATGTTGCCCGACTGGCCTCACAGAAGATGCTGCTGTCTCGCATTCCCTCTGTCAAAATTCCCAACTATGCCTTTCGCAATACTGGCAGTCTTACATTCGAGGATGTCAGCACAGAATGGGGAACCAATATCCCTTCTTTTTCAAATGGGGCGGTTTATGCTGATCTCGACAATGATGGAGATCTCGACTATGTGGTGAACAATATCAACGACTCTGCTTTTGTATTTCGAAATAATAGCGAGAAACTCCAGACTGTACCATCAAATTGGCTTCGAATACAACTTGCAGGAGAAGGACAAAATCCTCATGCACTCGGGACAATCATAGAAGCCACCTTTAGTGATGGATCTCAATGGATATATGAGCATAGTCCATATAGAGGATACCTGTCTTCTGTGGAACCCATCGCCCATATGGGATTGGGACCACACGCTACTGTAGATAGTCTCCGTATCATTTGGCCCAATCAGCACATGCAAGTGATGACCAATGTGACCGCCAATCAGGTATTGGAACTCAAGATGCCTTCCCAAATTGTGCCTCTTCCCCCCAATTCTCCTCCCTCTCCCCTCTTCACAGAACTCACAGACTCTTTGCAGCTGGAGATAGCGCATAAGGAATTTGACTATACAGACTTCAATGTCCAAAATCTTTTGCCACACAAACTCTCTCAATATGGTCCGGGAATGGCAGTCGGAGATGTCAACCAGGATGGATTGGATGATGTATACCTCAGCGGTTCCAGTTTTCAAAAAGGACAATTTCTGATTCAGCAAACAGATGGGACATTCCGGGCAGAGGATTTATTGCCAGATCCCGTGTCGGATGAGCATCCTTCTGCCAGCGGAGAAGAACAGCGAATCGCCCCCCTCAATAGCGACCAACGTTACCCAGAAGAAGAGTTGGGCTCTCTCCTGTTTGATGTGGAAGGAGATGGGGATCTGGATCTCTATGTAGTGAGCGGAGGATATGAATACACCCTCGAACATGGACAGTTTGCAGATCGATTGTTTTTGAACCGAGGAGGCCAATTTGAGTGGGCTGAAGATGCCTTGCCTGACTTTCTGAGCAGTGGTGCCAATGTGAAAGCAGCGGATTTTGACAAAGATGGAGATTTGGATCTCTTTGTCGGGGGACGGGTCGATCCCTGGCAGTATCCCAAAGCTGTATCGAGCTATCTGTTGATCAATGAGAGTCAGCATGGGACCGTCTCCTTTTCATTGGCTGGTCCCGAGATTGCCGCGGATCTGGTTGACATAGGACTGGTTTGTGATGCCCTCTGGACAGATTTTGACAATGATGGCTGGGTGGATCTGATCCTTGCTGGCGAATGGATGCCTATTACTTTCCTCAAAAACAATGAAGGAAAGCTTCAGAATGTGACAAGCACTTCAGGAATTGCTTCCCAGATTGGCTGGTGGAACAGTCTGGCTGGCGCTGATCTGGACAAGGATGGAGATACCGATTATATCCTTGGCAATCTCGGCTGGAATACGCTTAACAAAGGATCTGATGAGCAGCCATTGGGCATATATGCGATGGATTTTGATAACAATGGCGGCTATGATGCCATCCCTACGGTTTTTTTCAAAGCATCTGTCAATGCCCCCAGACGTGAATTCCCCTTTTTTGGGAGAGCTGATTTGATCAAACAGTATTTACCTGTTCGGGCAGCATTCCCTTTGCATGCGGATTTTGGGCGAGCCAGTATTGAGCAGATTCTTAGTCCAGAACAGCGCAAACAAGCCCTTCGGCTCACAGCCAATTATCTCAGCAGCAGTTGGGTGGAGAATTTGGGGAACGGGACATTTGCTTTGCATCCTCTTCCAGTTGAGGCGCAATTTGCCCCGGTCTATGCGATTCAGGCAGATGACCTCAATGAAGATGGCTGGATAGATCTCTTTTTGGTCGGCAATGATTTTGGAACAGAAGTATCTCAAGGACGTGCTGATGCCTTGAATGGATTGCTTCTTTTGGGCAATGCCGATCAGCAGTTTCATCCTCTTCTCCCCCATCAAAGCGGAATCGCGATCTCCGGAGATGCGAAATCACTTGTGGTTCTGAATAGTCCCTCTGGCAAAGCACGTTGGATCAGTGGGCAGAATCAGGGACAATTCCAGGTGTTTGAATTGTCCCGATCAGATGTTCAATTTCTTCCTTTTCAAGCGGAGGATGCTTTTGCCAGGATCAGCTTGAAGGATGGCAGTAGCTATCGACAGGAATTGTACTATGGTAATAGCTTTTTGTCCCAGAATGGTCGATTTCTGCGCCTCTCTCCACAAGTCGAGTCTATTGAAATCGTAAATGGAAATGGAGAAAAAAGGGTAAAAAAACTGGAATGATCTATTAGGGATGTAATTCTAATTATATTGCAATTAGTTGTCTTTTGTCGCATTGAGTACAAGTTTCCCTGATTTTAGTCCTTCTGCTTTTGCAATCAATTCAATCATACCGTTATGATTAGTTGTACGCAACACAACAAGACAAATCCCGTTAATTGCACTTCGTTCATTGCCCTGCCATAATTCGTCGGAGAAGATATCCGCATTGGCTACTCCTGCTATTGTTGCCGGACCTTTTACTTCAAAACTGATTCGCTTATCTTCAGGAACGATATACCCCTTGTCATCTTGGAGGCTAACCCGAACATATACCAAATCGGATCCATTGGCTTTTAGTGTTTTTTTGTTGGGGGATAGCACAATATGGGTTGACTTGCCGGATGTAACAAGCGTGTCTTTTGCAACAACTTTATTGTTTCGTTTGCCAATCGCAATCAATTCTCCCTCCGTGTAGTTTACATCCCAATATAGAATAGGTTCCTCTCCTTTCTCAAGTTTCTGGTTTCCCAATGAAGTATTGTTCAATGAAAGTTCAACTTCGTCGCAATTTGTAAAAGCCTGGATCTCCAATTTGACACCATTTTCGAAGTTCCAGTGATCAAGCATCGGATACCAATGCCATCGCTTGATTTTAAAGTGTTTATCCCATTTATTATACTTTATTGTATCCGGTTCCTTCACCATGATTTTAAGCTTGGGTTCTTCGTTATACAATGATTGGTATATATGACCTATCGGGCTTATTTGCTCGTCCATGCCATAAAAAGCTCTTTCCCAGCTTTTATTCGGCCAAAACGACTCGCCTAGATACGATGCCACAGTCCAGAAATAGTGGCCAATAATATTCTTTTTATCAAATTCCACCCACGATATTTTTCGGTATCCAAAGTCAAGATTAGTACCTGCCTCTGATGCAATAAACATCATTTGGGGGTAGTTTTTATAGTCAATACCGAAAAAATCGCCTTTGTAATTCCAACTTACTACGTCCATATGAAAAGCCATTGCAGGCGGTAAGTTTTTCATAAATTCCTCGCGTTTATCCCAGTAGTCCCATTCATACAGAACATCCTTTCTCGCCGGGTAAAGTGCTGCTGTTACTTTTCGGGAAGGGTCAAGTTTATGTACGAATGCAACCAGCTCTTTTAGGACATCGGCTCCTTGCATTGCTGCATCCTCTTTGGTCTCGAATTTACGTTCAAACCTCCCAAGTTGCTTATTTGTTTCATTTCCAACGCTCCAGATATAAACTGACGGATGGTTACGATCTCTTTTGATGAAACGTTCCATGTCTTTTTTCCATATATCCCGAAATGCAACTTCACGTCCATAAAACTGTGAAGTCCACTTATCATATGCTTCTGATATGACCAATATGCCCATTTCATCACAGAGGTCAAGCAAAACTGGTGCATGAGGATTATGGCTTAGCCTCAATGAATTGCACCCCATTTTTTTTAATTTTTCTAATCGATAACGATACCCTTCCTTCAAAGCTACAGCACCTAAACAACCAAGGTCATGATGTATATTTCCGCCCTGGGCAAATACTTTACTGCCATTTAATAACAATCCATGTTCGGGAGTCAATTCAATATCGCGTATTCCAAAACGGGTTTGATAATCCCCCTGATACTCTCCATTGAATGATATTTTTGTTTTCGCATAATACAGGTTAGGTGACTTGGTATCCCACAATTCCGGTTTAATTACTGTAAACTCCTGATGAAATGTATGATCCTTGAGAAACTGAAGATATACTACGTCTGTTTTAGTAGCCACCACAACACCTTTAGGATCAATTAATTTTGTTTCCACCGTAATTTCTCCTTCTTTACCTTTTTCATTGACAACATCTGTTTCGACAGTTACTTTCGCAAGGTCTTCGGACACAAATGGGGTGGTAATGTATGTTCCATCGTATGCTACATAAACTGGGTTGACCACCTTCAGCCAGACATTGCGATAGATTCCTGCACCGGTGTACCAACGCGAAGTATATTTCACTCGATTGTCAAAATGTACGGTAATTATGTTTTTATGACCAAACTTAATATATGGTGTTAAATCATATTCAAAACCCAAATAACCATTCAAATTTCTTCCCAGTAGTTGCCCATTGATCCATACTTTTGAATTCCGGTAAACACCTTCAAACTCAATAAAAACTTTTTTCCCTTGCTCATTTTCAGGTAGAGTGAATGTTTTTCGGTACCAGCCTTGCTGGTGGGGTAGCCAACCATTTGCTGACGTAGATTTTCGACGGTCAAACTTTCCGCTAATACTGGCATCATGGGGAAGAATCACCGATTTCCAATTATTATCATCGTAATCGGTAGCTTGTGCTCCTTCTTGCTCGTGCAGGGCAAATTTCCAGCCCAAGTTAAAAAGTTGTCGACTCTGACTATATGAGGAGTTGATAATGCAAAAAACGAATATCAATGTAACTAGAGGTATTTTTTTCATCTTCTATTAACTTAAATGGCGGGAAAGCGAATGTTATGTCTCATCCTTTTATCACTTCTCGATGATCGCCGCCGCGAACACATGAACCGACAAACAAGCCTGAGAAAGACAGACCTTTTGTGCTTTATAAACATTTCCTGCTCAGTCCCTATTTACTTCTACGATCCTGAGAAAATCGAAAAGCTTCTTGACCTGTGATACTTGTAGAGATGATCGTTGGACACACATAAGATTCTATGTGTTGGATGATCAGATCCGTCCCGGAAAAATGATCTACATAGGGCCAACTCTTGGGATTGTACATGGTATCGGTCAAATCCCGGATGAGAACTACATTCTTGCCATAGCGAGACATATTTCTCAAACCAAAGGGTCTTCCGAGCACGCACATATTGGTATGAACCCCTACCAGCATGACATTGTGAATATCATTGGCATCCATCAGGTTCCAGATTTCTTCTCCGGAGTCCGATATCGCATCTTCTTCATAGATATGAATACTCTCCACCTGTTTTGTCCAGGCGGTATAGGAATCACAATCCTGACATTCACAGCCTCCGTCGGACTGGTCAATAGGATAGACCTTTTGCTCCCCTTCATCTAACCAGGAACACCATGTCTGAATCTCCGGTGGTAGGTTGGCGCTTTTGGGGGCTTTTTGGGCACGAATTCTCGCTGGATGTCCTTCATAAAAATCCGTCACATCACTGGGAGCATGGATAATCATGATGCCCATCTCTCTGGCTTTTTCTACCACTGAATTCATGAAAGGTGCCAATTCCTCTACCCTGGCTGTCGACTGGGGACACCAATGCAGGTTCCACATATCACAGATAATCAGGGCTGTCTGTTTGGCTTGCCAGATCTCCGGACTCTCCTCTATCTGAAATTGACCCTTGGAATCCTTTTCCCTGCTTTGCAAACGCACTTCAAATTCATTTCCCTGTGCAAAAACACAGGAGTTCGTTAGCCATATCCATCCAAATAGTAGTAATGAGTAACGCATAATTAAAGATTAGAAGTCTCAACATATCACATGAAGAACAATATACAGGATTTCCTCTGGACCTTCTTCTCGCCCAACCCAAAAATATGATTCTGCATGTTACGGCCTGCCTCACTGAAAGTACCAATATTACAAATATCACCCAATCAGGTGACTCAATTGGGAAGAAACATTTCGATGTTTGTTTCAACCCATGCATCTAAACCACTACTGATATTGAGTTTACACCCTTAATTCCTCTTGAATGAAAACGAAATTATTCCTTTTTGTTTTACTGTCAACATCTATCCTACAAGCACAAGACTGTCGTCAGGGATGGGCTTATTTCCTACCTGTCACCATTCATAATCCAAGCGCAGAACACCTCACAGATGTTCAGGTGAGTTTTGAGCTCAATGCTGATGAATTGATTCGCGATGGTAAGCTTCGAGCAAATGCTGCGGATCTCCGAGTCCTGGACGAGCATTGTAATCCTGTACAGTATTATATGAATATGTCCTTTACAGATAGTATCAAATCTGTTTGGGTCAAATTGCCTTCTCTCCCAGCGAATGATAGTGTCAAACTTCAAGTGTATTATGGCCATCCTCGTGCTACTCCAGCTGCGAATGGAGACCAAACCTTTCTTTTCTTTGATGATTTTGAATCTGGAAGTCTGAATACTGATAAATGGGAAGCCATCGGAGGCTATACAAGCATCCAAGTCGCAGACGGAATTTTGGAATATTCCAGCAATGGCTCACATCCTGATGGTTCCAGATTTAAATTTATTCGGTCTGCCATGTCCTTCTCCGAAAAAGTCAACATTGACTATCGAGCAAAGATCAGCAACTCCAATGGCATAGGGTTCAGCAGTGCTGACACACTCATCCATCGGCTCATGATTCGCCAGAATGTAGGAAATTATGGCTTTGATACTTTGAGCCAAATCGCATACATGAGGGATACCATGGACAATGGATATCAAGTCAATGGCATGTATCCAGTGGTTCGATTCCCCCGACACGAATACTGGGATGCAACGCTTCAAGTAGGAATTCAAAATGATACGCTTACATTTTATCGCTACGAAGATCTTGTGGATGGGAGTGTGAGCGATACAATATATCAACTCCTAGAAGAACAAATGAGTGGTTTTCATTTCATGATTTCCTCTTTTTTAGGGAGCCAAACCATCTATCTCGACCATATTCAAATCAGGAAGCCCATTCCTGCAAGTATCCGATACACTACAGGAGAAGAAGAGATGTTGGTGGTCAGTAGTAATGAAGACTTGTTGCCAAGCTGGAATCTCGAGATTTCCCCAAATCCAGGTACTGATCATGTGCAAATTGGTGGTTTGCCAACGGGTTCTTTTGATATCCGCTTATTCAATGTACAAGGACAGACATTGATTCAAGAAAACATTCGCATGATAGAAGGTCAGAAGTATCGCCTGGATTTGCCAACAATGCCTGAAGGACTGTACTGGATCTCCGTCATGGATGATGAGGGCCTGAGGAATTCCAAAAGCATGTTGATACAGGACAAATAATGATTCTGACATGAACCCAAAGACACAAAGAGTAAATTTGTACTCATCCATTTTTGAGTCTTTGTCTGTTCCCTCTTTTACTCTATTTGAATTTTCAGTCTGGTCCTATACAGCAAGATGCCCAGACCAATGCAACTGATGAACAATAGACCCCACACATAAAAATCCTTATTTCTCTTCTGAAGAGGCTGATAATCTCCGGTCTGTACAAATGCAGCCCAGAAATAAGGATGATTATTGGGCTGAGAATTCAAGTAGTCAATTTTTGCTAGCTGAAGGGCTTGATCCTTCGGCTTGCCTTGTTTCAGATTATGAAGATAGGCTTGCATGATCGTTGCTGTTGATTCATCATCTGCAGACCAAAGACTCATCGTGATGCTTGGACATCCAGCATATCGAAAAGCTCTGGCCATGCTCATGATCCCTTCCCCTTTCTTCCACTCCCCCAGGCCAGTTTTGCATCCACTCAGGATGGCCAAATCTGCTGACAAGTGCATGCTATATAATTCATGAGCTTCAAGTACGGATGCTGTAGCTCCTGAAAATACCAACCCATGAAAGAGGGGATGTAGATCGTGAATGAAGGCATGCATGGCCAAATGCAGAATTCGGTAGTTGTTTGCCTCGTGAATAAATAGATCTTTTTTTGCATCTTTTCCCAGAACTACTTTTCCATTCCACAATTCAGAACAAGCCATGATTTCTTCCTGATTGTGTCGCAGGGGACCAAAATTGGCTCTATGTTGAGCAACATAAGCAGATGTATTTCCGGATGAATCTGTCAAATAAGAAGGCGGATAGCTGGGAGCGAATCCCAAATAATCTTCTGAAGCTCTATTTTGAGAAGAATATGGTTCTACCAGTAAGGCTGCATTGAACGCATATGAAATGGAAACCTTCTGCAACAAAAATGGTATTTCTTCATAGGATGCTGGATTGGGTGCAGGATGTTGGCTGATCAATATTTCGAAGGGCAGATAGCCGAGAATTCCATCTGAAACAACAATCATTCTTTCTGAAGATTCAGTAAAAACCGGAGCAAGAAGCTCTTGAAACCAGTGATGAGATTGCGAGGCGAAAGAGCGCAAATACGCGGGATTATTCCCTTGCGCTTCAATTCGATCCCTATATTGTATAGATGCTAAAAAAGACTGGAGTTGTGTTTCTTCCTGCGCTGTCCAGTCAAGACGCTTAAAGCGAAGACCATCCTTACGCAACTCAAAGAGATAGAGATGATGCTTTCCCTGAAAATATTGAACCAGACTGGTTTGATAATCTGGCAGTCCTTCCCGTATTTGTTCAATGGTCGGAGAGAAGTTGTCATATTTTAATCGATAATAATCGGGATACTTTTCTTCCAGTTCCAGAATAAGCGTCCTGGAAGCTTCCTGAAGCTGATTCAGTTTGTAGGCCCAACGTCTGATTTTGCTTGTGTCTGCCTGTGCGCCATTCTTCTCTTCAAAGATGGATTTTTCATAGAATCTGATTTCTGCATTTAACTGATTTTCCTGTGAAAGAATACTGTCAGGAATTCCGGCGAAACGCGTGGCTTGATCCTCGCGCAGGGAAGCTCGTAAAAACCGGGATTTGCTTTGATCACTGAATATGAAAGCCTGCTGGGCGAATACAGGATCACTATCCTGTTGGTATAGTTCGAATAAAAGATGAATGCTGTGTGTGTATACCCGATGGATATTTTCCTGCGCTTGTTGTCTGGCAGGAGAGGACAAATGCCGATTTTGACTCTGGTTGATAGCCTGTACACTCTTCAATGCGATATCCAAAGCAGGCAGAAGAGACGTTTTCCCTTTTTTTGCCAAGCTTTCAATGGCCTGTGATTGTTGCAGGAGCAATTCCCAGGTTCTATGTGGCTGCTCCAGACATTGTAGAGGTATGGAGTACATATTCTCTGGGACATAATCAGGAAAAATACCTCGATAGCCATCTTGGCAAAGCTGAAGCACAGCACGATCCTTCCCTGCTTCCAAATAAATCTGATTCAATTTCAATATTCCGACGGTTATATGAGGATGAAAGGGTGCGCGAACATACTGTTTTAGGATAGACAGGGATCTGTGTCCGGCTTTCAGGCTTTTGTCTATTTCATGATTGTGTAAGTAACTGAAGGCCAGATTGAACAGGATTTCGCTGCTTTCAAGGTTAACAGTATCTTCAATATTGCTGAGAATGGAGGCGGCTTCTTGTTGTTCTACTAATGCCTGTCGAATAAGTCCCTTGGCTTCGAAAAGATCACCGAGCTTACTTTGATTAAATGCGGAATGAAGGTGTTGTCTTCCATATAGCTGATGCGAAAATGTGATGGATTGCTGAAGATGATGAATGGCTTGATCCCATTCTTTGTTTTTGGTGAAGAAGTTCCCCAGATTGGTATGTGTATACATCGCTTCCTGACGAAGGGATTCCGGATTGTTGTGAATGATTTCCAGTCCTTTGTTCAACCATAGCTTTCCATGGCCACTGTCTCCCATCCTGGCATGACAGATGGCCAGATCATTATACAGCTTGACCAACTTTTTATGGTCATCTGAATGATGTTCGAGGGCAATGTGCAGGGCTTTTTCAAGATGTTGAAGTGCCTCTTGATATCTCCTCCGATTCATCAAAGAAATGGCCAGATTATGATAAGTCGCCGAAAAAAAAGGATGAGAATAGGCCTCAATTTCTTCTAACGTATTGATTTCGGCTTCATAGTAATAATCAGCCGAATCGAAATCTCCCAATTTGGAGTAAAGGCTGGCCATGTTCCCATAAGAGCCGGCTAGTCGGGTATTTTTAGGGCCAGGCAGATTCTCTGAAATGTGTAAGGCAGATAAAAACAAGTCTTTGGCCTCATTCAACTTTCCTAAAGAAATGGTGTTAATCGCTCTGATCGTATAGGCATCACGGATTACAGAGTGAATCCTCCCCAATTTTTGTAGACAAATTGGAATCCGTTCCTTCAACAATTCATTTGAGACATCCCATTGATGGTCTCTGAGAAACAAATTGGCCCGCTGATTCTGACAGATACAATAGCGTCGCCAATTTTCTGCCTGCTTGAACAAATCAGCTCCTTTCTGGAAATAGGTATGCGCGCTGTCTTTCTGCCCATTTTTTGCAAAAGATGCTGCCATATTTACCCAGTCCATCGCACGAGTCGAATCTGCTTGAGTTTCCTGCGCCAGTACACAACTTGTACTGGCCACAATCAGGCCTAGCAAAGCAATATGCTGAATCAGTCTTTGCATGATTGCTTGAATTTACAGAATATCCGGGAGTTCAATTGTTTGTCGGGACAGATTGCAATCAGTCCCAACAAGGGGTTTGAAGGGAATATTCATTTTCATATTGAACACCTTAACGAACAATCAGCCTTCTAGAGAGTTGTCCCTGGATTCCACTTAGGCGAATCAAATATGCTCCTCTGGCTAGCTCCTTTACCTGAAAGATCTGTGTTCCCACTGATTGCTGAATAGGAATGCGCTTTAGGATTTTGCCATGTATGTCAGCCAATTCCAGACTGGATTCTGTCCCGTTTGGAATTTGGTAACTTATATGTACTTGATTCCAAGTCGGGTTGGGGAACACCGAAAGCCACAGATCATTGGATCGCGTGATTGGCAATTGGAGCACTTGACTATATTGATGCCGACCATCGAAATCAAGCTGTTTGAGACGATAATACAAGATTTCTACTCCTAGCTTGGTAATATCAGGATCGAGAAATTGGTAGTGCAAAACAGACTGAGAATTGCCAGCTGCAGCTACCAGGGCAAGGCTGTCAAAGGTTCGACCATCCAGGGATCTTTCGACTTCGTAGTGGGCACTGTTTTCTTCCCAGGCGGTGGTCCATTGAAGGAGGGCATCTTTTTCCTTTTGCACAACACTCAGCGATAACCACTCAACCGGGAAGGAAGAACTAGAAGGATCAGGCTGCTGGAAGCCTTTGGTGAGGATGATCGAGCTTCCCTGATGGGTTCCGATGATCGGTTCTCCCATCGAATACGTGAGAGAGATGTTGCCGTTTTGGCCCTGAGCATGTGAGGTGCCGATATGAAGCCGGCCAAGGGTTTGGGCTTTGAATTCACTTGAGCAGAGAATCAGCAATAGAAAGTAGATATATTTCATCTTTGGAATGTTTAGGGCAGGGTGTATTCGATGACGACAGAATAGAGACCTAGCTGGAAAACGGTTGGCCAGCTTGAGCCTGATGACATGTTCATTTCCAGGTAGTATCCGAAGCTGTCGACATCGACAGTAGAAGAATTGAGTGTTCCATCGGTATTGGAGCCATTGCCAGATGACCCACTGGTCTGAGTTATACCAATTAAAGAAGAAATATTTGTCGAATGAGACCTTCGATACAATTTCACTTCAAAGTCCTCCGAAACATTGTCCAAGTAGTAGATGGTAAAAGAATGGAGAACTGCCTGATCTGGGACATTCACCGGAGCAACAAGCTTGATCGTTGAGGCTTGGCCAGAAGAAGGAAATATCCTGCCAACACTATAAAGAACATCGGTAGTCGTATGGGAACCCTTGAAACTATAAGATGAAATGGATTCTTTTTTTGTGGTTGATCCTCCTGCGACTATTGTACCATTCGCATCAGCCCGGAGGCTTCTAGTTCCAGATCCTGCAAGACTACTCAGTGTCATATCTCCTGTCAGCCTAACATCTCCAGAATTTCTTTCTATCATCAAATGAGGGCCATATTCGGTACTGCCAGTTTTTCCAAAAAATTCCAGCTCATTGCCTTGGCCATCATATCGGATGCCCATACCAAAAGACGCTGATTGGTCTTCTGCTAAAAAAACTGTGATTGAATCTCCACCACCAAGTGCAGCGGGGGTAAAGTAGGAGGTAGGATTCCCCTCTCCAGATGGTCCTTGGACACGCAAAACTCCCAAAGCATTCCCTGTTCCAATGCTCAATTGGTTCTCAATTGCCACATTCCCATTAGCAAAATAACCTGCATAGTTTGTTGCTCCAAAGTCTGCCGATCCAAAAACACCATAGTTGGTTCCAGTATTGAAAGCAAGGGAGATAAAATGCCCACCATAATTCTGACCAGCATTCGCACTGGCTGCAACCCCTTGTACTCCATATAGATTGCCGGAACCCGATGATGTCGCGGCTCTTCCATATACTCCCCGAATCCCATCAGGAGTGTTTCCTTCAGCCCAGCCATACACCCCGTATAAATCACCAGCGTCTCCTTCTACGCGAGACTGGATTCCATATTTGTTATCCGTTGAATGTGAACTTACAGTACTGATTATTCCTGTCTTTCCTGCAAGTCCTGAAATGTATGATCCATTGTGATTTTGTATTGAAAGATTGGGACCAGTCCCAGGATTGGCATAGGAAATCCTGGCATCACCGCCTTGAATATGTAGCTTGCCAAGAGGATTAGTTGTCCCGATTCCAACATTGCCTGCATTGTAATAGATCCTGTTACCAATATTCGACCAATGACCTTCAACATCTGTAGAAGGAGTCCAGGCTGAGCCAGTCCATTTCAGTACGTCATTCAGAGAAGGTGTGATGGAGCCTACATCTTGTAATTCCCCCAAATAGGTATCAATCGCTTTGTCCGATGTCTCCGAATGGTAAGCAAAAGGAACCCGCATCATCTCGGTAGTTCCCAGGTCCACATAGCCCGCACCAGCATCAATCTCCACCTGCACAAAACGCGACTGATTGTCATCCCAGGAAATGCTGTTATAGGCCCCATGATTAGGACTTCCTTGTCCAATGCTCACTGAAAACAGACCAAAAGCATCCGTGCTGAGTGAATGAAGCTCGCGATACTCTACTGCTCCTGTGGGCGTACCGCGGTGAATCGTGAACTGGACATCGATGTTCTTGTTGGCTAGAGGGACGCTAGCATTGTCCCTGGCGATGGCCTGAAAGCTGATGCCATCCTGAGAGAGCAGGAGCAGGGGGGACAGACAAAGAATGATGAGAAAAAGAAGATAGGATTTCATTGTTTGTTGGATTAATGAGATTTAGGATTAGAACCCAGAGACACGAAATGATTGTCAATCAGAAGATTCCCTCTGTGTCTCTGTGTTCATATTCAGCTTGGACTGGAAGACACTTTATTGCTTGATCACTCTCTGAGAAGGGAATCTTGAATCTGGAAACTGAAGCAAATAGGTGCCACTGGCCAGACTACTCATGTCGATTGAGAGTTGATTCAAGCCTATTGTGAGGTGAAGTGCCTGTGAAAGAAGTGTTTGGCCCTGAAGATTGCTGAGGGTGTAAGAAAAAGGTCCAGCTTCTACAGCATTCAGTCGGACATTCAATTGATCGTTGACTGGATTGGGACTGATGATGATCTCCTTATCGAAGGAATTCTGATTTTTTGATGTTGAACCTTTTCTTTCTATATCAGCCTCCTGTACCAGAGATCTGAGTTCCTTGATTTCAGCCTGGAGGTGTTCAATCAGAGTTTGTTGCTCTTGTACAGCCTTGACAAGTGGCACAACAAACGTCGCATAGCGCAGCCCATAATGATCCTCCTCATTTTGTGGCGCATCAACGCCATTGAAGTCAAATCCCAGGGATTCTGCGGCTGCTTCCACCTCCTGTGCAATGAATCCTGTATGGACAGTGTTGTTGGCAATGGGATCATTGTTCATTTTTTCCACTTCCTCTCTCATCTCTTTGGCCGATTCAGAATCTTCCTCATCAATCTGATAGAGTTCCTGGTTGAGGCCTTTGATGTCCATCTTGTAGGTCACAGGACGGAGCTTCATGACAAAGTCTAATCCGGGGACAGTTTCTTTGACCTCTAGTTTGAATCGACCATCAGAGAAATTGGTCCAGCCCTGGTAGCCACCAATAGAGGCAGTAGAGGTCCTTCCAAGCATGACTTGATTGGAAGCAGTAATACGCGCATAATAGCCTAAAGCTGTGGAATAGTAATAATTGCTGCTGGAAGAACTGACCCCGGCATATGTTCCCAATGCAGAATTGTAGCTGCCAGATTTAAAATGATAGCCGCTATAGTAGCCCAATGTAGCATTGTAGCTGCCTGTGGTGTTTCCTGAACCTGCAAATGATCCAATAAATGAATTTCTGTGGCCAATGCTGGTATTATATCCAGCACTCCTTCCTGTGAAAACATTATAGTCTGCAGTAGTATTAGAATATCCAGCCCAGGTTCCTAAAAAGGTATTGTAGTCGCCCCCCTTGGATTGAAAGCCAGTTTCATACCCAATCGATACTGTATAATCTGCTGCTCTGTAATCTCCATAGGAAGCCCCAGTACCTGCCAGGACATAGTTCCCTAGCAGAGTGTTGAAGGAGCCATTTGCATATTTCATGCTTCCAGTCCCGATCAAAACATTGTCTGATCCCTCGGAATGACGGCCTGCATCTGTCCCTAGTCCAATGTTTCTTTCTCCTATTTCATTCGCCCCGGCATATTTACCCACATATATATTTTCCTTTCCATCACTGGCTGCACCGGCACTCAAACCGAGTCCTACCGTATTCCAGGTATCAGAACTTTCTCCGGCTCTTTCTCCAAGAAATACACTCAATGTCCCATCCATCGCTCTTCCTGCCTGGTATCCGATGGCAACTGTTCGACTGGCAGAACTGCTATTGCCTGCAAAAACTCCTGCAAAGGTATTTTGGGCACCGCCTTCATGAGAGCCGGATTCCCAGCCAATGTAGGTATTGTACGCAGAATTGGGGTCAACATGTACATCTGCTCCTACAAAAGTGTTCCAAGAACCTGATGACATGAGGGAAGAAGTAGCTGCATTGCCTATCGCAACATTTTTTTTCCCGGAAATATGGTTCCAGCTAGTTGTATCAGATGCAATCAGTAAGTTTCGCTGCAAGGCAGGAAGAACCAACTTGCCTTTGTCAAAAACATTTTTCCCCAATCTCATTATTTCATCTCCACCAATGATGAATCTAATGTTATCCTCATCAGGACTGTACTCCGTCTCCACTCGTGTATCTCCATCTGCATCAGAAATGTTATCTACTGTTTGGGAGAGAAGTTCGGACATTTGTAGGAAAAACAGACCGAACATGCACATGCTTACCTTGGTGTGAAGAGAATTCATCATATCAATTTGTTGGTTGAAATTGTATGTGGTGACAGATCAACTGTCATGTTGTAGGAGGTCATTGGTATCTGTCGCGGCCCAAAACCGGCTGTCATCTTTTTTTTTTATTTTGCTGAAAATTCTTTGGGACAGGACAAAGAAATGGGGATTTCAGATCAGGACATCATTCAGGCAATCCGCCAGGGAGGAACGGAAAAAGAACGTATGGCCCGACGATTATTTGATCAATATGTTGGCTGGGTTGGTCAGGCGATGAAAAAACACAGATTGACCGAGGAAGAAGCATTAGATGCTTATACAGATTCGATTTTGGCTGGAGTCCGACAATTGGAGAGTGGTACGTTTGAAGGAAAAAGCCAAGTCCATACCTGGTTATTTCAGATTTTTTCGAACAAATGTGTTGACAAAATCCGTCGCAAGACGACTCATAAAAGCAAACTGGTACAACTATGGACCTCGGAGCTTCCTGAACTGAGTGATGCAGCCAGAAATAAGCTTCAGGAAATGATTCAGACTGAGACGCTTCTTCAATTGAAACATCTGATCCATCAATTAGGAGAAAAATGCAAACACCTGATTTGGGATACGGAATATTGGGGAATTGAATTGAAAGAGCTGGCCCAGAAATTGGGCCTCAAAGATGCACGATCAGCTTCAACCCAGAAATATCGCTGTATGGAAAAATTGCGGGTCTTGATCCGCAAAAAAATGGGAACTCATGTCTGAGGAAAATGCTACCCTACAACTCATAGAGCAATACCTGAGTGGTGCGCTCAGTCCTGAACAGGAACAGGACATCCATCTTCGGATAGATGAAGATGAGCACTTTGCCCAACTTGTGAAAGAAAGAGCAGCAGGGCGATATCTAGCGCGATCTACCGCCAAGGATGAATTGACTACCTCACTCAAAGCGCATTATTGGCAGCAAAAAGAGACTTCAATACCAAGCAAAAGATTGATCATCAAGCCCTGGTATTATCTGAGCGCGGCAGTGATTCTGATACTCTTGGTGTTTGGTCTGCGATCCTGGCTGTTCACTCCATCAATTGATACCAATGAGATATTTGCCCAATACTATGAACAAGCAAGTATCCCGGAAATCAGAGGCGTAGATACCGCTCCGCTTTGGGAAACAGCAAAAAATTACTACCAGGGACAGGCATTTGATCAGGCATCCCTTGTTTTCCAAGAGATCATAGAGGATAGCACCATGCGATATAAGGATCGTGCCCGGTTCTTTCTGGGGCTATGCTATTTGGAAATGAATCAAGCAGATCTCGCGGCTCATCAATTTGAACAGTTGTCTCAGAGCATGTTCCGGGATCAGTCTATGTGGTTTACTGCTTTGGCATGGTTGAAAATAGGGAATCTCGACAAAACCAAAGCTTCTCTGCAAACCATCCTACAACGATCCAGACATTATAAAATGAAAGAGGCAGAAACTCTCCAGAAACAACTCTCTCAATAAAGCTATCAGTGTTCTACGATTCTATATGTTTTGCAGTGTTTTTTGTCTGGCTCTCATTCATCTGAAAGAACACCAATTAAATTCCTGAAAGAGATAGTTATTTTTTCTCCATCCGATTCTTTGAACAATTGAATCGGTCCAATACCTGATCGTCCTTCTCTGCCAGATCGTTTTTTCCTAATCTTTCATATAAGCTTTTCCTCAGAGAAAAATATGGACAGAAACTCGTGAATTCCGTGCCAGATTCATGCGAATAAAAGCGACTGATCAATTCTGTTAATATATCAATGGCCTCATCATTTTTTCCCTGATAGGCAAAGATCCGGGCGATCTGAAACTGGGTCTCCATCATCAATGCACCATCCTCCAATCCTTTTTCCAATGCAATCTCAAAATCTGTCAGAGCATCATCCCGCTGTGATTCCCTGATTTTTTCATGTCCTCTGGCAAAATAATACCTTCCGGGTAATCTCTCAGGAATTGGGTATACCTGAGCCAAATAGTTGGAATGTCTACATGCTCCCATGAATTCCAGTTTGGGAATCGTATAAGGAGTCAAGCCCTGTTTTATCAGAGGAAAATATACGTGGATTCCTTTCTTGATGACTTTTGGTGTTGGATCCAGGAATACGCGTAGATAGCCGGGACGAAACACCAGCGAATCTATCCAACAGGGAACAAAATCAAGGATGGAATAAAAAAATGGAACTTCTGTAGGCTGAACCCCATGTAGATCTACCACCATTGTATCCTGCTTGTATACAATCCACAGTCTTCTTCCCAACAGATAATCAGGACCAATGTTAATGCCTCTTTGGCGGTATAGATACTCATGAAAAGTAAATGGCTGAAATCCATAGACTTCCTGGACAATATCCGCATACAAACTGGTATCTTTCAGGATGAACAGATGACAATCAAGGTTTTTGTTCCCAGGATCAATAGGGTTCAAGGCCTGATCATATAGTTGATTGATGCAAAAGGGATATTCCTTGGTCCCAGGCTGTGCAGATAGAGGATGCAAGGTCGCCAGAATCCATATGCCCGCCACAATGAATGACAGGCGACTGCTGCCAAGAAAGAAAGAATTTTCATGCTGTGCCATAACAAAAAGATATACTTCAAGGTAATGAAAAAGGAGGATTCACGATATTTGTGGGGAAGTCTAATTGTGATTGTAAAGAAATGACAAAAACAGAGGCCATTGATTTTTACCCCGAGCGCATTGTTTGTTTGACAGAAGAAAGCACAGAACTGCTCTATCTTCTGGGCGAAGAAGATCGAATCGTAGGGGTGTCCGGCTTCACAGTTCGGCCAGCTGGCGTGCGCAAAGTCAAGCCGACGATCTCTACATTTCTGGATGCCAGGATTGACAAAATCAAGGAATTGAATCCGGACCTTGTGATTGGGTTCTCTGATCTTCAGGCGACCATCGCGAAAGAATTGATTGAAGAAGGCATCACGGTCTGGATCAACAATCACCGCAGTGTGCAGGATATTTTGAAGATGATGGTGCAATTGGGTACCTTGGTAGGCAGGGGCTCTGAAGTACTCAATTTGGTTCGTCAGATTCAAGCGACTATCGAACAGGTCCAGCAGGCTGTCAACCAATGGCCAAGAAAGCCTCAGGCATATTTCGAAGAGTGGTATGATCCTTTGATTTCCGGAATACAGTGGGTGAGTGAACTCATTGAGTTGGCAGGAGGACAGGATATCTTCCCTGAACATCGGGGAGCCTCCCTTGCCAAAAACAGAATTATCGAAGATCCACAAGAGGTTGTCGCCAGAAATCCAGATGTGATTCTCGCTTCCTGGTGTGGAAAAATGTTCAAGAAAGATCGAATGCTCGCCCGGCCTCACTGGTCTTCTATTGCCGCGATACAGACCGATGAAGTGTATGAAGTTCCTTCAGACATTATTCTTCAACCCGGACCTGCAGCCTTGATGGAAGGATTGCCGATTCTACACAAACATTTTCAGAATTGGGTAGAAACATATGGATGAGCCAAAATTAAGCAGTGGTGGAGAATGTCAGTGGATAAAAAATAGAATGATCCTTTATTCTTTTGACTGTTCCTTAGAGACTGTTTTGGAATCTGTGCTGAGAATTTTTAGGGGGTATTTTTTTCTCAGACAAGGCTCTTTTTTGTTCTCATAGTGGTGCTATGGGAACAAAAAAAGCCGCCGGATGAGGAAAAAAGACGCATACAAAAAATGAGTGATAGATAGTCAAACTAAGAGACTGTTTGAA